>NZ_CP114205.1:6372343-7009578 GCF_027497495.1 Streptomyces tubercidicus | reverse complement strand
CTTCAGGGCGCTCCACAGCCCGGTACCGGTCGAACCGCCCGCCTTGCGCCCTATCGCGGTCTCCAGGGCGCGTACGGCGGCGATGCTGGCAGCATCCGGGACCTTCATCATCCGGTCGATGGCGCCGGGCACGAAGCTCGGTTCCATCCGCGGCCGCCCGATGCCCTCGATACGCGAGGCAGTGGCACAGTCGGTCTTGGCGTCACCGGTGCGCCAGCCGTCGAAGAAGCAGGAGTTCTCCGGGTCGGGGACGCAGATGCGGGTGTCGTACTGCATGTAGTGGACATAGCGGGCGATGGTCGCCGAGGTGCCGCCGGTACCCGCGGTCGCCACGATCCAGGCGGGCTCGGGATAGCGTTCGAGCCGCAGCTGCTGGTAGATCGACTCGGCGATGTTGTTGTTGCCGCGCCAGTCGGTGGCTCGTTCCGCGTAGGTGAACTGGTCCATGTAGTGGCCGCCGGACTCGGCGGCGAGACGGGCGGAGACCTCGTAGACGGTCCGCGGATCCTTCACCAGATGACAGGTGCCGCCGTGGAACTCGATCAGCCGGGTCTTCTCCGGGCTGGTGGTGGCCGGCATCACCGCGATGAACGGCACGCCGATGAGGGAGGCGAAGTACGCCTCGGAGACGGCCGTGGAGCCGCTGGAGGACTCGATGACCGGCTTGCCGGGGCGGATCCAGCCGTTGCACAGCCCGTAGAGGAACAGGGAGCGGGCCAGCCGGTGCTTGAGGCTCCCGGTGGGGTGCGTCGACTCGTCCTTGAGGTAGAGGTCGATGCCCCAGCTCTCGGGCAGCGGGAAGCGCAGCAGATGGGTGTCGGCGGTCCGGTTGGCGTCCGCCTGAACCTTGCGGACGGCTTCATTGAGCCAGCTTCGGTAGTCCGGATCCGTACGGTCGATGTCGACGGTCGGCATCGGGGCTTCGGTCGCGGCCTGGTGGTCAGGCCGGCTCTGCGGCTGCTGTGCGGTGCTCACCGGCGCGCTCCTCCGGGGGTCGGACGGCCCGTGGAAAAGGGCGGGCCGCTTCCGACTATAACCACCCGCCGCACCCTTCTCACCTGCATAAACATCACTTTGGGATACCCCAAGGCGGCCATGGGGCAGGGTCGTTGACCGCACTGTGCGCCGGTGCCACTGGTGCGCCGGGCGCGGTACCGGCAGACTTCCCCCAAGGGGCGGTGGAGGGCAGCTGCCCGTCTACCGAGGAGGTGCCGGCATGGCGGAGCCTGAGTTCAACGCGACCGGCGTACGGATCGAGCGGTGGCTGCGGTCCCTGACCCGCGCCGGCCAGGTCGTCATCAGCGACGGCAGGCTGGCGCTGCTGACCAGCTACGGCACGGAGATCGACAGCGCCCCGTTGCAGGCCGTACAGGCCCATAAACCGCTGTTCGCGGCGCGGGACCGGGCGCTTGCCACGCTCAACGGGCACCGCTACTCGCTCACGCTCGGCACCCCGGAGCTCTTCTTCAAGGCCCTGGAGGCGGCGCGCCCACCGCACCCCTGACGGGCTGCTCCGGCCGTGGGGGTGCGGTTGCGGGAGCGCTGTGGCTGTCTGACCCTGGACTCGTATCACTGAGGGTTCACCAGCGGTGACGCTGTGGCGCAGTCGGCATCGCTGGATCCGATCTTCGCCCCTGCCCGGTACGAGGGGCGCCCGGCCTCATCAGGGAGTCGCGGTCGTGATCAGGCAGCCCAGCAGGCACTGCACGGTGGAGCTCCAAGCCGTTCCGGCTCGCATCGGACATGTGCGCAGAATCGTCTCCGCCCAGCTGCGGTACTGGCGTCTCGACGCCGTGATAGACCCGGCGGCGCTCGGGGTGACCGAACTCCTCGCCAATGTGCACCGACACGCCCGCCCCAGCAAGCACTGCACCGTGGAACTGTGCGTTCTTCTCGACCAGTTGACGGTCTCGGTGCACGACGAGGACCCCCGGCTGCCCCGGATCCGGGTCGCCGAGAGCTGGGAGACCTGTGGCCGCGGCCTGGCGCTGATCGCGGCGCTCAGCGAGAGCTGGGGGGTGCGCCCGGACGGCAGCGGCAAGGTCGTGTGGTTCACCCTTCCGGCCCTGACCACGGCGCCCGAGGAGGCTTGTACGGTCCGTGGCTACGGGGAGGCCGTGCCGATGGAGGACGCCCGTACGGTGGCCGGGTCGCACATCCGGATACGGGGCACCAGGGTGGGCTGATGGGCTGTCGGCGGGCACGGCGGTCCGGGCCTCCGGCGGCTTATGCCGCGCCCCCCTTGGGGCCTGTGGCGAAGTGTTCCTCCAGGACGGAGAGGCGGCGCCAGTACTCCTCCTCGTCGATCTCCCCCGCGGCGAAGCGGCGGCCGAGGACGGCGAGGGGTGAGGGCGTGTCGGCACGGGCGGGGTACTGCGATCCCTGGAACTGGCGGCCGGGCCCGCCGTGGCGCCATACGGTGCGGCGCAGCAGTGTCATCACGCCGACGATGACCAGCGCCCAGAGGACGGGCACGAACAGGATCCAGGGGCCGGGGCCGCCGCCCGACCAGGGGTCGGCAAGCTCGAACATCGCAATCAGCTCCTCGGTGAGGCAGAGGTCTCCCGGTCCTTTCCGGTCCGGGCGAACCGGGTACTTCCGGTCTGCTTCGAGACTCGCGCTTCGGCGTCCGCCGGTCGTCGTACCGCCAGCGGCTCTGCCCGTACGACGCGGGAAGTAGACGGGGCGCCAAAGACTGCTCCCGGCCGCCCCAGCCGCCCCGGCCCCCGGCCACCGGCCACCGGCCACCCGAGCGCCAGCCAACCCCCACCCCCTCACGCGCCCGCCGCCCGCCGCCCGCCTCCCCTCGATCTCTGTAACTACTAGTATGTACAGTGGCACCATGGGCACTCAGGAACCTCGCGGCACAGAGCAACCCCGCGGCACACAAGAACGGCTCATCCGGAGCACCCAGGAGCTGCTGTGGGAGCGGGGCTATGTCGGCACCAGCCCCAAGGCGATCCTGGAGCGCGCGGGCGTCGGCCAGGGGAGCATGTATCACCACTTCGCGGGCAAGTCGGAGCTCGCGCTGGCGGCGATCCGGCGCAGCGCGGAGGAGCTGAGGCAGAGCGCCGAGGAGTGCCTGGGCGCCCCGGGCACGGCGTACGACCGCGTCTCGGCGTATCTGCTGCGTGAGCGGCGGGTGCTGCGTGGCTGCCCGATCGGCCGGATGACGCAGGACCGCGATGTGGTGCACAGCCCGGAGCTTCGGCGGCCGCTGGACGAGCTGTTCGGCTGGCTCCAGGGCCGGATCACCGAGGTTCTCGCCGAGGGGCAGCGCCGTGGCGAGCTGGCCGACGGGCTGGATCCGGCGGCCGGTGCCGCGGCCGTGGCGGCCGTCGTCCAGGGCGGCTATGTCCTGGCCCGCGCGGCCGAAGACCCCGCCCCCTTCGACGCCGCCGTTCAGGGCGTACTGGCGCTGCTCGCGGCACAGCGCACGCCCGGCACCGCCACCGCCGCCACCACCGGCTGAGCCCCTCCCCCATCCGTACGGAGCCCGTCATGCACGCCATGCAGTACACCCTCACCCTGCCCGCCGACTACGACATGGAGATCATCCGGCGCCGTGTCCGGACCAAAGGCCACCTCCTGGACGACTTCGCCGGGCTCGGCCTGAAGGCGTACGGAATCCGGGAGCGCGGGGTCGATGGCGCACCGGTCAACCAGTACGCGCCGTTTTACCTCTGGGCTGACCCGGAGGCCATGAACCGCTTCCTGCTCGGGGACGGATTCCGCGGTGTGGTCCGCGACTTCGGACGGCCCGCCGTCCAGCACTGGCAGGGGCTGTTCCACCGCCCCGGCCCGGCCGCCGGCGCGCTCCCCCGGACCTTCACCCGGCGGACCGCGACGCTCGCCGAGGACGCCGACGCCGCCACCGTCATCGCGCAGGCGATCGCCGGACACGAGGAGTTGGCCACGACGGACGGTGTCCACACCACCGTGCTGGCCCTCGATCCACGGCACTGGGAACTGGTCCACTTCACCCTCTGGGCGGACGGCGCCCCGGAGGCCGCGGGCGACCGCTACCAGGTGCTGCATCTGTCCGCCCCGGGCACCGACCGCCTCGGCACCGGGCGGCAGTGGTGAACCGCGCCCCCTCGGACGGGCCCGCCGCCCCTGCCATGCATACGGCCCGCTCGGTCCGTACGGTCCTCGGTGATATCGGGCCCACCGGTCTCGGCGTCTGCAACGCACATGACCATCTCTTCCTGCGCAGCCCCCAACTCCCGGGCCAGGAACTGGCTGACGCCGAGGCGGCGGCCGCCGAGCTGAATGCCTTTCGCGCGGCCGGCGGCGCCGCGGTGATCCAGTGGACGCCGTACGGCATGGGCCGCCGCGCCGCCGAACTGCCGCGGCTGGCACGGGAATCGGGCGTACGGATCGTCGCCGCCACCGGTCTGCACCAGGCGGCGCACTACTCCCCCGAGCTGCTGGCGCGGGTCCATGGCGATCTGGCCGGGCTGTTCGTCACCGAGTTGACCGAGGGGATCGGCGGCACCGGCCCCCGGGCCGGGATGATCAAGGTCGCCGGCGGCTTCCACGGACTGGACCGGCATGCCCGGCACACCATGGCGGCCGCCGCCGAGGCCCAGCGGGCGACCGGCGCCGCCATCGGCGTCCACCTGGAGCTGGGCACCGGGGCGCTGGACGTACTCGACCTGCTCTGCGGCACCTTGGCGGTCCCGCCGGACCGGGTGATCCTCGGCCATCTCAACCGCTCGCCGGACCTCGTCGTCCACCGGACCGCCGCCGAGGCCGGGGCGTATCTGGCCTTCGACGGCCCCTCACGGGCCCATCATGCGACGGACTGGCGGCTGCCCGAGGCGCTGGCGGCGCTCGCCGACGCGGGCTTCGGTGACCGGATCCTGCTGGGCGGCGACACCACCACGGCCGCCGCCCGATCGGTCAACGGCGGCCCCGGGATGCCGTATCTGCTGGGCCGCCACCGGGAGCGACTGGCACGCACCCTGGGCAAGGACCTGGTGGCCCGGTTCCTGACGGCCAACCCGGCCCACGCCTTCGCCGCCGACTGGGCGCCTACAGGGTGACCGAGATCCCCACATGCGGCCGTTTGCCGCCGCGTACCAGCGCGCCGACGCTGTCCATCAGCCGGAATCGCAGCCCGTATTTGCGCGCCATCGCCTTGCGTACCCGCCCCAGCCCGTCGGCACCCTCCAGGAGCCGTCCGGTGCCCTCGACGGTCCGGGCGCCCTCGGCGATCCGGCCGCGCACATCGCACGGGGTGACGGTCACCCGGGCGTCATTCCGCAGCCGCTTCACCTTCCAGCTGTCGTCCCGCGTCCACACCAGGAGTTCCGCCCCTTCGGCCACCGCCCATACGGGGGTGGCCACCGGTGTCCCGTTCCCGCGGTAGGTGACCAGGCTGACGTACGGACTGCGCGCGACCACTTCGGGAATCATGAGCGCAGCCTAGGCTCCTCGTCCCGTCCATGCCCTCCCCCTGCCGCCGGACTCCCCCTACCGTTCGAGAACCACCAACGGATCATCCAGCACCGGCTGCCAGGCCAGTTCGGCCGCGCCGACCAGGCTGTTGTGGTCGAGGCTGCAGGGCAGGATCGGCACCCCGCCGCTGCGGCCCCACAGACTGCGGTCGGCGACCACCGCGCGCAGCCGTTCCGGGTCGGCCTCCAGCAGGGAGCGGTGCAGTCCGCCGAGGACGATGCGGTCGGGGTTGAGGATGTTGGCGAGTCCGGCGAGGCCGAGCCCGAGGCGGTCGATGAGGAGGTCGGCGGCGGCGCGGACGCCCGGGTCGGTGTACTCGTCGCGCAGCAGATCGGCGGCCTGTTGGAGCAGGGAGCCTTCGGGGCCCGGTTCGCGGCCTGCGGCGCCGAGGAAGGCGAGCGGGTCCGCCTCGACGTCCAGGCAGCCGCGGCTGCCGCAGTGGCAGGGCGCCCCCTCGGGGTGGACGGTCAGATGGCCGACCTCCAGCGCCAGGCCCGAACTGCCGCTGTGCAGGCGGCCGTCGAGCACCAGCGCCCCGCCGACGCCCCGGTGACCGGAGGCCACACAGAGCAGGTCACGGGCGCCCCGGCCGGCCCCGTGGCGGTGTTCGGCGAGCGCCATGAGGTTGACGTCGTTACCGCTGAAGCCGATCTGCTCGGTGACTCCCGGGATGCCCGCCTCGGCGAGCGAGCGCAGGAAGAGGGCGCGTACGGGGGCGCCCGAAGGCCAGGCGAGATGCATCGGCTTGAGGGCCTCGCCGTCCGGTTCGGCGACCGCGGAGGGCACCGCCAAACCGGCGCCGAGACAGCGCCGCCCGGTCTCGCGCAGCAGGTCCGCGCCCGCCGCGACGACTTCGGCGAGCACCTGCGCCGGGTCGGCGGGGATGGCGCCGCAGCCGGTCGTGGTCGCCACGATGCGGCCCCCGAGACCGACCAGCGCGACCCGGAACCCGTCCGCGTGGATCTGCGCGGCGAGCACGACCGGTCCGCGCTCGGCGACGAACAGCCGGTGGGACGGCCGCCCCTGGGAGCCGGCCGAGGCGGTCGGCCGGGAGTCGACGGTGATCAGTCCGAGCGCTTCGAGTTCGGCGGCCACCGCCCCCGCGGTCGCGCGGGTCACGCCGAGTTCGGAGGTCAGGACGGCGCGGGTGGGCGCGCGGCCGGTGTGTACGAGCTCCAGTGCGGGTCCGAGGGCGCCGCGGCCCCGTTCCAGCCTGGTTGTCCGAGTCTGGGTCACCTCCCCATTCTGGCTTTGTGCCGAGGCTAAACAAAAATGGCGGTACCGGGCGCGGCACCGGGACCCCGTCCCCACCGATCCGCGTCCGCCCCCGCCACCTCCGATCCGCCCTTGCGGCCGCCGCCAGATATGCGGTGTTTCTGCTGGTCATGGCCCTGGGCGGCGGTCCAAAACGGCAGTTGTGGAGCACTTCGGTGCGGTACGGGCACGGATCCACGGGACGCACCGTCGCCGTCCGACCCGCGCGGGTTCCTTGTCAGTGCCGACTGGCACACTCGGGGCATGGAGATCACTGAATTCGTCGAAACGCTGCGACTGGACGGGGGCCTGCTCGCCGATGCCGCGCAGGAGGCGGGGCCGGACGCCCGGATTCCGGCCTGTCCCGACTGGCAGATGCGGGATCTGGTCACCCATGTGGGACGGACGCACCGCTGGGCGACGGAGTTCGTGACGCAGGGCGGGCAGCAGCCCAGCCGCCCCTCCGAGGCCCCGGATCTGGCCGATGACGAACTCGTGCCGTGGCTGCGCGAGGGCCATCACCACCTCGTCCTGGCGCTGCACTCCGCGCCGCAGGACCTGGCCGCCTGGACGTTCCTGCCCGCCCCGTCCCCGCTGGCGTTCTGGGCACGGCGGCAGGCGCACGAGACGTCGGTGCACCGCGCGGACGCCCAGCAGGCGGCCGGCGCCTCCCTCACCCCCCTCCCGTCCGCCTTCGCCGCCGACGGGATCGATGAACTCCTGACGGGCTTTCACGCCCGCGACCGCAGCCGGGTCCGTACGGACACCCCGCGGACGCTGCGGCTGCGGGCGACGAACGCTCGCGGCGCCGACTGGACCGTGCGCCTCTCCGACGCCCCGCCGCAGACCGTACGCACCGCCCCGGACGCCGACGGGCCGGACGCCGCGAAGCCTGCCGACTGCACGATCGAGGGCCCGGCCGAGGAGCTGTATCTCGCGCTGTGGAACCGGCTGCCGTGGGACGCGCTGACCGTCACCGGCGACGCATCGCTGCCCCGGCTATGGCAGGAGCGGGCCGGAATCTGAGCTTCCGGGACGCGCCGCGGGCCGGGCGCGGATCCCCGGCCGGCGGCCGTCCACCGGGCCATCCACCGGGCCGCCCGTCCTCACCCCAGCCAGCCGGGCCGCACCAGCCCAGACTCATAGGCCAGCACGACCAGTTGGGCACGGTCACGGGCGCCCAGCTTCACCATCGTGCGGCTGACATGCGTCTTTGCGGTGAGCGGGCTGACGACCAGCCGGCGGGCGATCTCCTCGTTGGACAGGCCGATACCGACCAGCGCCATCACCTCACGCTCCCGCTCGGTCAGTGCGGACAGCGCACCGGCCGCGGCCGGCTCCTTGGAGCGGGCCGCGAACTCGGCGATCAGACGGCGGGTGACCCCGGGCGAGAGCAGCGCATCACCGGCGACGACCGCACGCACGGCCCGTAGCAGCTCCTCCGGTTCGGTGTCCTTGACCAGAAAGCCGGAGGCTCCGGAGCGGATCGCCTCGAAGACATACTCGTCCAGCTCGAAGGTGGTCAGCATGACGACCTTCACCTCCCGCAGCAGCGGGTCCCCGGTGATCCCCCGAGTGGCGACCAGCCCGTCCACCACCGGCATCCGGATGTCCATCAGGACGACGTCCGGGCGGTGTTCGCGGACCGCGGCCAGCGCCTGCTGCCCGTCCGCGGCCTCGGCAACCACCCCGATATCGGGCTGAGCGTCCAGCAGCACCTTGAAACCGGCCCGCACCAGCAGCTGATCGTCAGCGAGCAGTACCCGGATCACGACTCCTCCTCGGTGGCGGTGGGGCGCACCGTATCCGCACCCGGGTCCTGGCCTGGTGTCCCAGGACCGGCCGGCGCCCCCGGACCGGCCGATGCCTCCGTAGCGGTTGCTGTCCCCGTACCGCGCAGCGGAATACGGGCCCGGACCCGGAAGCCGCCGTCCGGGCGCGGGCCCGCCTCGACGGTGCCGCCCAGCGCGGCGGCCCGCTCCCGCATCCCGATCAGTCCGTTGCCACCGCCCGGCTCGCCCGCCCCGGCGGTCGCCGGACCGTCGTCGTCGACCCGGATCTCCAGCGCGCCAGGGGTGTGGCGGAGCAGCACCCGGGCGGTACGGGACCCGGAGTGGCGGACGATGTTGGTGAGCGCTTCCTGGACGATGCGGAAGGCCGCGAGGTCCGTACCGGGCGGCAGCGCGGCCGCGGCGCCCTCGGTGGTCACGTCGACGGTGAGCCCGGCGCTCCTGGCCTGTTCGGTGAGTTCCGGCAGCCGGTCCAGTCCGGGCGCCGGGGAGCGCGGTGCGTCGCCCGGCGTACGCAGCGTGTCGAGGACCTGCCGGACCTCGCCGAGCGCCTCTTTGCTCGCCCCCTTGATGGTGGTCAGCGCGTTCCGCGCCTGCTCCGGGTCGCTGTCCAGCAGCGCCAGCCCCACGCCCGCCTGGACATTGATCACGGAGATGCTGTGGGCGAGGACGTCATGCAGCTCGCGGGCGATCCGCAGCCGCTCCTCGTCGGCCCTGCGGCGTTCCGCGGCGGCCCGTTCGGCCTGTGCCTTCGCCAGCTGCTCCCGGCGCACCCGTACCAGCTCGGAGAGCGCGATCACGGCCACCACCCAGGCGGTGACGAGCAGTTCTTCTCCCCAGGGGGCGGGCCCGTCGTGCGGGGGCGGCAGCCACCGGTAGAGCCAGTGGGCGACCAGGACATGGGACGCCCACACCCCGCCCAGCGCCCACCAGGCGACCTTGCGGTGTCCCGCGACGACCGCGGAAAAGGCGCCGAGGGCGAGGAGGAGGAAGACCGGTCCGTACGGATAGCCCGCCGCGAGGTAGGCCGTGGCGGTGGCGGCGGTGCCGATGGCGACCGTGCACGGGTGGCGGTGCCGGAACAGCAGCAGCGCCCCGCCGAGGACCAGCAGCGCGCGGCCGAGGGAATCCAGCGGGACGCGGTCCGGCTGGTCGTGACCGGCGAAACCGGAGCCGGCCGTCACCACGACCGTGACGACGAGGGTCGACAGCCAGGGCAGCCGGGTGCCGGACCCACCACGCGGTTCCCCGGGCGGGGCCGCCAGCCACCGCTCCCACGCCGGGCCGACGCGGCGCCGCGCCCACGGCGGCCGTGCATTCTCCATGCCGTCACGCTAGACCGTGGCGGGGCCCGGTGGCGTCAGCCCGGCGCGGTGATCGCCCGTACTCCCCCGGTAGTACGGCGCGGCGGCTCGCGTCCCCAGGACGGCGGTGCCACGGTGCTCGGGCCGGCCTCCCCGGACCGACGCGACAGCGCCTCACCCCTCACCCCGCATCCCCCTCACCCCCGGTCCATCGCCTCCAGTGCCCGTCGCGCCACCGGGCGGGTGCGCACGAGCTCGCCCAGCGTCGTCGTCCCTCGCGTGATCTTCGCGAAGGCGTTCCAGGCCGGCCGGAAGCCCGTGATCGCCGCGTGGAACATGCCCGGACGCCGCGAGAAGGCACCGAGCAGCCGCCGCCCCACGCCCATCTCCACACCCAGCCCCGCCTTGATGGCGAAGGCGTAGTTGAGGGCCTGGCGGCGGGCGTCCACCGCGTCATGCGCCTCCGCGATCCGCACCGCCCACTCCCCCGCGAGCCGCCCGGACCGCAGTGCGAACGAGATGCCCTCCCGCGTCCACGGCTCCAGCAGCCCGGCCGCGTCCCCGCACACCAGCACCCGGCCACGCGACAGCGGCGAGTCATCGGCACGGCAGCGCGTCAGATGCCCGGACGAGATGCTCGGCTCGAAACCGGCGAGGCCCAGCCGCCCGATGAAGTCCTCCAGATAGCGCTTGGTCGCCGCGCCCTCACCGCGCGCGGAGATCACGCCGACGGTGAGGGTGTCGCCCTTGGGGAAGACCCAGCCATAGCTGCCGGGCATCGGCCCCCAGTCGATGAGCACCCGGCCCGCCCAGTCCTCGGCGACCGGCTCCGGAACCGGGATCTCCGCCTCCAGCCCCAGGTCGACCTGGTCGAGCTTGACCCCTACATGGGCTCCTATACGGCCCGCGCTGCCGTCCGCACCGATCACGGCGCGGGCCAGCACCACCTCGCCGTTGCCGAGCACCACCGCGACGGTCCGCCGGTCCGGCACCTCGGCACCGTGCTGCTCCACCCGGGAGACCGCGACGCCCGTACGGACCGTCGCGCCGGCGTCCTTGGCGGACTCGACCAGCTGGGCATCGAACTCCGGGCGGTTGATCAGCCCGAACAGCATGTTCCTGGAACGGCGGGTGCGGGCCAGCCGGCCGTTCAGCGAGAACGTCACGGCATGCACCCGGTCGCGCAGCGGCAGGTCGAAGCCCGGCGGGAGGGAGTCCCGGGAGGGCCCGATGATGCCGCCGCCGCAGGTCTTGTAGCGCGGGAGTTCCGCTTTCTCCAGGAGCAGCACCCGGCGTCCCGTACAGGCCGCGGCATGCGCGGCCGAAGCTCCCGCAGGCCCCGCGCCCACCACCACGACATCCCACACCTGCTGGTTGTCCTCCGCTGCCCGCTCGCTGCTCACCTGTGCTTCTGCTCCCGTTCGATGCCTGGCTGCGTGTACCGCCCGCATCCTACGGGCCGCTCTCGCGCGAACGGCCTGTGGGAAGATCGGGGGCGCCGATGCCCATATGTCCGCCCGTCCGGCTCACGAGGCCGCACGGTCCGTACTGTTCAACGCCGCGCCCACAAGGAGCGTTCCATGTCTGACAGCCCGCTCGCCCAGACCGTCGCCGCGCTTCAGCCCCGTGCCAGGACCGAGCTGGCCGAGCTGGTGGCCTTCAAGTCGGTCGCGGATCCGGCCCAGTTCCCCAAGAGCGAGTGCGAGGCGGCCGCCAACTGGATCGTCGATACGCTGCGGGCGGACGGCTTCCAGGACGTGGCGCTGCTGGACACCCCGGACGGCACCCAGTCCGTGTACGGCTTTCTGCCCGGCCCGGCCGACGCCCCGACGGTCCTGCTGTACGCGCACTACGACGTACAGCCGCCGCTGGACGAGGCCGCCTGGGACTCCCCACCGTTCGAGCTGACCGAGCGCGACGGCCGCTGGTACGGCCGCGGCGCCGCGGACTGCAAGGGCGGCCTGATCATGCATCTGACGGCGCTGCGCGCACTCAAGGAGCACGGCGGCATCCCGGTCAACGTCAAGGTGATCGTGGAGGGTTCGGAGGAGCAGGGCACCGGCGGCCTGGAGCGCTACGCCGAGGCACACCCCGAGCTGCTGGCCGCCGACGCCATCGTCATCGGCGACACCGGCAACTTCCGGGCCGGGCTGCCGACGGTCACCGCGACACTCCGCGGAATGACCCTGCTCCGCGTCCAGGTCGACACCCTGGCGGGCAATCTGCACTCCGGCCAGTTCGGCGGCGCGGCCCCCGACGCGCTGGCGGCGCTGATCCGCATCCTGGACTCGCTGCGCGCCGAGGACGGTTCGACGACGGTGACCGGCCTGGCCGCGGACGCCACCTGGGACGGCCTCCAGTACCCGGAGGACGACTTCCGCAAGGACGCCAAGGTCCTGGACGGCGTCGGCCTGCTCGGCACCGGCACGGTCGCGGACCGGATCTGGGCCCGTCCGGCCGTCACGGTGCTCGGCATCGACTGCCCGCCGGTGGTCGGCGCCACCCCCTCCGTCCAGGCGGGCGCACGGGCCCTGGTCAGCCTCCGGGTGCCGCCGGGCACGGACGCGGCCGAGGCCACCAAGCTGCTGACCGCGCATCTGGAGAGCGCCGCCCCCTGGGGAGCGCGGGTCGCGGTCGAACAGGTCGGCCAGGGCCAGGCGTTCCGCGCCGACACCAGCAGCCCCGCCTACACCTCGATGGCGGCGGCGCTGCGCGATGCCTACGACGGCGAGGAGATGCAGACCTCCGGCATGGGCGGCTCGATCCCCCTCTGCAACACGCTGGCGCGGCTCTACCCCGAGGCCGAAATCCTCCTCATCGGCCTGAGCGAGCCGGAGGCCCAGATCCACGCGGTCAACGAGAGCGTGTGCCCGCGGGAGCTGGAGCGGATGTCTTTGGCGACGGCGAACTTCCTGCGGAGCTACGGCAGCTAACGCCCCCACGTTTTCGTCCGGCCCGTCCCCTCCCGTTGGAGGAGTCGTAACGGTGAGTGGGGGCGGGCCGCCGTGCCCCTTACGTGGGGCCTACCCGAGAGGGACACCGGCCTCAAGGTGCAAGGGACACCCTCGCTCACGCGCCCGCAGCGCCCAGTGGAGGCGGTTCCAGCGGACCGGCGGCAGCATGGACTCCGCCTCCGCTTCGGTCACAAAGCGCCAATCGCGCAACTCCGTGCCGGGCAGCAGCAGCTTGCTGATCCGGTCGTGGGGCAGTGTGCCGCCGTCGTAGAGGAGCCGGAGGCCGCCGAAGCCGGGCGGCTTGGGGGCTTCCCAGTCCAGTACCAACAGCCGTAGCGCGCCGGGCAGTTCGATGCCCAGTTCCTCGGCGACCTCCCGCACCGCGGCCTGCGCGGGCGCCTCACCGCGTTCCACGACCCCGCCGGGGAATTCCCAGCCGGCCTTGTAGGTCGGGTCGACGAGCAGCACCCGGTCCTGGTCGTCGAAGAGCAGCACACCGGCCGCGAGTGTCTCGGCGGTCGGCTCGGGTGTCTGCACGATGTCGCAGGCGCCGGCGCCGGTCCGTACGGCCTCGGCGACCTCTTCGGCGGCCTGACGGGGCGTCAGCTGAGTGGTGTCCACGACGTGCGCATCGCCGCGCAGCCACGGCAGTGCGTCCGCGTACGGCTTGAGGTGTTCGAGGCTCCATCGGCGGATCGACGCGTGGTCCTCGGCGTCACCCGATGCCTCCTCACGCTGCGCTATCCGCGTCCGCAGGATCGTTTCCTCGGTGTGCAGCAGCACATGCCGTACGGGTATCCGGCGAGCCGCGAGGGCACCGAAGATCTCGTCGCGGTACTCCTGGCGCAGCAGCGTCATCGGCGTCACCAGGGGACCGGGCACTTCGGTGAGCAGGGCCGCGGCGGTGTCCACGACCATGCGCCGCCAGGCCGGCAGATCCTGATAGTCGTCGATCCCCTCGAACCGCTTGGCCGGCAGCATCAACCGCAGTCCGCTGCCGAGGAGTTCGGGGTCGTAGAGCGTGCTTCCGGGAAGCAGGTCGAGCAATTCTTGAGCCGTAGTGGTCTTGCCCGCACCGAACGTGCCGTTCAGCCAGACGATCACGGTTTCCCCTCTTCCCTAGACCCCAGGTGAGTTGCCCGCAACACCCTGCCACGGAAACGCTCGGGAACCAGGGGCCGGGCACGACCGGGAAAGTTGCACATTCGACCATCGGCTCGGCCAGGGGACTTCGCTCACCCGTGGACGCGCCGATCGAGAAATGCCGCGCGCGACGGATGCCGGTCACCGTATCCGCCGCCGCGAAGCCCCCGGCAAACAAGCGCTCCCCCGCCCCTCCTGCACCGAAACCCCCACCCGATACCGGGTTTTCGCACCACGGTCGCCCCGGTGGAGCACCGCATATGACGGCGGCCCATGGTGGACCCGGTGGCCGGTTCCCTACGGTCCCGCCCCGTAAGGGCTGCCCCGTAGGAAAACGCTCTACCTCCAGGTCAATAACAGGCTGCGCAAGAAATCCCGGAGGCCGGGAAATGCATGAGCTGAACGGCGGGGACGGGGAGGGGAAACGAGTTAGGAAAGCGCTTGCCCGGCGAGCGCCGGTACCCGTCAAAGATCTTGGGAATACCGGCTTCCGACTTCTTCCCCTTGCGTCCGGCGAGTGGGACATCCGACCTCCGTGAGCGTCCGCGCGTGCCCCCGCGCCCCCGCGCCACGGAACGTCGGCCGGAGACCATGCCCCCTCCTCACAGGTGGAACCGAACAGAAACGAACGCGAGTTGGCGGGATCTCACTCTTCGTCGCCGGGAGAGTCAAGGGTTCTGGCAGGCGGAGCAGGAAGCACGAGCGGCGCTCTTCCAACAGACTCCAACAAGCCCTACCGTAAACACTCGCCAGTGACCGGTACATGCCCTCACCACACCTCTCGTGAAGACGGAGGACGCGAAGCATGCGCGTTCATATCGGCACCATCCCTCGGCGGCGAGGTCAGCGAAGAATCATCGGAGCGCTGTCCGCCGCGCTGCTGTGTACAGCGGGGGTGACCGCCCTGCCCGCCGCGGCCCGGACACCCGGCGCCCCGGACCCCGGCACGGCCACCGCCCGTACCCCCGGCAGCGTTCCGTCTCCCCGGCTTCCCGACGGGCTCGCCAAGACGCCGCCGATGGGCTTCAACAACTGGAACTCCACACACTGCCGGGCGGAGTTCAACGAGGAGATGGTCAAGGGCATCGCCGACCTCTTCGTCGCCAAGGGCCTCAAGGACGCCGGCTACCAGTACGTCAATCTCGACGACTGCTGGGCGCTGCCCACCCGCGACGGGAACGGTAAGCTCGTACCGGATCCGCAGCGCTTCCCGCACGGCATCAAGGCGGTGGCCGACTACGTCCACGCCAAGGGTCTGAAATTCGGCATCTACACGAGCGCCGGCATCAAGACCTGCAACCCGGCCGGCTTCCCCGGCGGCCTGGGCCATGAGAAGTCCGACGCCCAGCAGTTCGCCGACTGGGGCGTGGACTACCTCAAGTACGACAACTGCAACAACATGGGTGTGGACGCCAAGAAGCGGTATCGCGCCATGCAGGATGCGCTCAAGGCCACCGGGCGGCCCATCGTCTACAGCCTCTGCGAATGGGGCGAGAACAAGCCCTGGGAGTGGGCGTCGGACGTAGGGCATCTGTGGCGCACGACCGGCGACATCAGTGACTCGTGGTCCAGCATGCTCGGGATCGCCAAGCAGAATCTGCCGCTGGCACCGCACGCCGGGCCCGGACACTGGAACGACCCGGACATGCTGGAGGTCGGCAACGGCGGCATGACGGACACCGAGTACCGCAGCCACTTCTCCCTGTGGTCGATGATGGCCGCCCCGCTGCTGATCGGCTCCGATCTGCGCAAGGCGACCCCGGAGACGTTCGAGATCCTGGCCAACAAGGAACTCATCGCCGTCGACCAGGACGCGCTGGGCAAGCAGGCCACGGTGCTGAAGTCCGAGGACGGCCGCTGGACGATCGTCAGGCAACTGGCCAACGGTGACCGTGCGGTGGCGCTGTTCAACGAGACCGGACAGCCGCAGCGGATCTCCACCACCGCCAAGGACATCGGCTTGCCGCGGGCCGACGGTTACCGGCTGCGCGATCTGTGGCAGCACCAGGACACCCACACCACCGGCGCCATCGCCGCGACGGTCCCGGCGCACGGCACCACCGTCTACCGGGTCTCCGCCGATCCGCGCTGGGCGACGTATCCGCCGGCCGTCGAGAGCGGCACCGACCGTACGCCGCTGGTCGAGGCCGGCACTCCGGCCGGACTCCGCTCCACCGTCCGCAATCTGGGCGGCACCCCCGCCAAGAACCTCACGGTGACGCTCAAGGCCCCGCGGGGCTGGCGGGTCCAGGCCACCTCGCCCGCGTCGGCCCGTGCCCTGCCCGGCGGCCGGACGCTCCGTACCAGCTGGCGGATCACCGCGCCGGCCGGTACCGCGTCCGGCGCCTACGCCCTGCCGCTCACCGCCGACTACCGCTCACCGCGCGGTGAGCGGATCACCACGACGCTGCCCGGTACGGCCCATGTCGTGGTGCCGCCGCCGTCCGGGACCGCGGACGCCGCCGCCCTGCCCTGGCTCACCGCCACCAACGGCTGGGGCCCGGTGGAGAAGAACACCAGCGTCGGGGAGGAAGCGTCCGGGGACGGCAGTCCGCTCAGCATCGGCGGCACCGGCTTCGCGAAGGGTCTGGGCGTACATGCCGCCAGCGAGGTGAGCTTCTACACGGGCGGGCGGTGCTCCGCGTTCAGCGCCCGTGCCGGTATCGACGACGAGGCCGGTGACCGTGGCTCGGTGGCCTTCGAGGTATGGGCCGACGGCAAGCGGGTCGCCCGGACCGGCTCGGTGACCGGTACGGATCCGGCCCAGGCCATCAGCGCCCCGGTCGCCGGTGCGCAGACCGTCCGGCTGGTCGTGACCGACGGCGGGGACGGTATCGACTACGACCACGCCGACTGGGCGGACGCCACGTTCAGCTGCTGAGAGGGCAGTTGCGAGACGGCAGTTGCGCCGGGACCTGGATGCCGCCGCGGGCTTACTGACGAGAGGGAAGAAGTTCTCGTTCCGCGGCGGCATCCGTCGATCCGCCGGTCCATGGGAGACCCTCCTGGCCCGGCATACCGCCGTACGCGACGCGCCCCGTACGGCTCGCGGGGAGGTGGCCGTCCGCAGCGGACGACAAAGACAAAGGCAAGGAACGCACCCGCTCCTTGCCACTCTCAACGTATAGCGCATGGGGGGCCTTGCGGCAAGGCCCTGGTCATGGCGCAGAATCGCCGGCCTGAGCAGGAATCTGCGGAGCTGGGGGACGTAGTGATCGACGTGATCATTGCCGGCGGTGGACCGACCGGTTTGATGCTGGCCGCCGAGTTGCGGCTGGCCGGGGTGCATGTGGTCGTGCTGGAGAAACTGACCGAGCCGACCGAGGAGTCCCGCGGGCAAGGGCTGCACACACGCAGCGTTGAGTTGATGGACCAGCGAGGACTGCTGGACCGGTTCCTCGCGGTCAGTGAGACGTTCCAGGCCGGCGGTCTCTTCGGCGGCATCATGAAGCCGTGGCCGGAGCGGCTGGACACCGCTCATCCGTACGGCGTCGCCACCCCGCAGCCGGTCACCGAGCGGCTGCTCAACGAGCGTGCCCTCGAACTCGGCGCCGAGATCCGGCGCGGCTGCGAACTGGTCGGGCTGAGCCAGGACGAGGACGGGGTGACCGTCGAGCTGGCGCATGTGGGCACCCCTGCCAGTGGGGGCCTCCCCGGCCAGGGGAGCGGAGCCGCCGGAGGGAGGGGCGGCACACAGCTGCGCTGCCGCTACCTCGTCGGCTGCGACGGCGGCCGCAGCACGGTGCGCAAGCAGCTCGGTGTCGGTTTCCCCGGCGAGCCCGCCACGGTCGAGACGCTGCTGGGCGATATGGAGGCGACCGAGGATCCGGCGACGATTGCCGCCGTCGTCGAGGAAGTCCGCAAGACCCAACTGCGGTTCGGCGCCGGCCCCCTCGGAGAGGGAAGGTACCGCGTCGTCGTGCCCGCCGAAGGGGTGGCCGAGGACCGCACCGCCCCGCCGACCCTTGAGGAGTTCAGGCAGCAGCTGCGGGCCACCGCGGGCACCGACTTCGGCGTGCACTCGCCGCGCTGGCTGTCCCGGTTCGGCGACGCCACCCGGCAGGCCGAGCGCTACCGGGTCGGCCGGGTGCTGCTGGCCGGCGACGCGGCACACATCCACCCGCCGACCGGCGGGCAGGGGCTCAACCTCGGCGTCCAGGACGCCTTCAACCTCGGCTGGAAGCTGGCCGCCACGGTCAACGGCTGGGCTCCGGAAGGGCTGCTGGACAGCTATCACACCGAACGGCACCCGGTGGGCGCCCGCGTGCTGGACAACACCCGCGCGCAGATCACGCTGCTGGGCACCGGTCCGGGGCCGACCGCGCTGCGGGAGCTGTTCTCGACGTTGATGGACTTCGAGGAGGTGAACCGCTACGTGACCGAGCTGATCACCGCGGTCGGCGTCCGCTACGACTTCGGCGAGGGGCACGAACTGCTCGGCAGGCGGATGCGGGACGTGCAGCTGAAACAGGGTCGCCTCTACGAGCTGCTGCACAGCGGCCGCGGGCTGCTCCTCGACCAGACCGGCCGGCTGTCGGTGGCGGGTTGGACGGACCGGGTCGACCATGTCGTCGACGTCAGCGAGGAACTGCACGTGCCCGCGATCCTGCTGCGACCGGACGGCCATGTGGCGTGGGCCGGCGAGAAGCAGCGCGATCTGCTCGCCGCACTGCCCAGGTGGTTCGGCACTGCCGTCGGCTGAGGGCGCGCAGCGGCCACCGTGCGGCACGGCAGACCTCGCGATGGCCACGCATGAGGGCCTGTCCGGTGGGTCGGCGTGGCCGACGTCCGTCTGGCGGGCAGCCCTTAAGGGGCGCACGGGGCCCCCGTAGTGGAGTCAGGGCGCGGGGGCAAACGCTTCGAGGCGGGACTGTTGGGCGGCGGCTGCGGCGCCCACCACCCCGGCGTCTGTGCCCATTTGGGCGGGTACGACCGTCAGGCCCGAGACGAAGGACAGCTTCGCGTAGTCCCGTAGGGCGGCGCGCAAGGGGCGGAAGAGGACGTCACCCGCGCCCGCGACCCCGCCGCCGATGACCGCGATGTCGATCTCGACGAGGGTGGCGGTGGCGGCGATTCCGGCGGCCAGTGCGCGGGCGGCGCGGTGGAAGGAGCGCAGGGCGACCGGGTCGCCGGCGTGTGCGGCGGCGGCGACGGCGGCCGCGCTGGTGTCGCCGTCGGGGCCCGGCTGCCAGCCGTGGGCCAGGGCCCGGCGGGCGATGTTGGGGCCGCTGGCGATCCGTTCGACACAGCCGCGGGATCCGCACGGGCAGGGGTCACCGTCAACATCGACGCTGATGTGGCCGATATGGCCGGCGTTTCCCGTGGGGCCGGGGTGCAGGCGGCCGTTGAGGACGAGTCCGCCGCCGACGCCGGTGGAGACCACCATGCACAGGGCGTTGGCATGGCCCCGCGCGGCGCCCTGCCAGTGCTCGGCCGCGGTCATCGCGACGCCGTCCCCGACCAGCACGACGGGACGCCCCCCGACCAGCGCCCGCACTCCGGCGACGAGCGGGAAGTCGCGCCAGCCGGGGATGTTGACCGGGCTGACGGTGCCGGTGGCGGCGTCCACCGGGCCCGCGCTGCCGATTCCGACGGCCGCCACCCGCGACCAGTCCGGCCCCGCCGCCAGCTCGCCGATCACCTCGGCCACCGCACGCATCACCGTCGCCCCGTCCTTGTCGGCGGGGGTGGGCCGGGCGGCCCGTACGACCAGCCTGCCGTGGGTGTCCACCAGAGCCCCGGCGATCTTGGTGCCGCCGATGTCCAAGGCTGCGCTGAGGTCGGTCTGCATCGGTGTGGAATCTCCTGGTGGGGCCGGGTGCCGAGCGTACCGGCCCGACGTGAGAAGGGCAGTCTTCCGTTGATTGACAACGTTGTCTAGGGGATATGCTCGACGCCACATGCCGATGCCGACAGAATCAGGACCGCACACCGTGACCGACACCGCGCGGGGCACGTCCCGCCGCTATGGCACCCGGCCCACCATGAAGGATGTCGCGGCACGCGCCGGGGTCGGCCTCAAGACGGTCTCCCGTGTAGTCAATGGCGAACCCGGGGTCACCCCGGACACCGAACGACGCGTCCAGGAAGCCATCACGGCCCTGGGATTCCGCCGTAACGACTCCGCCCGGATTCTGCGCAAGGGACGCACCGCCAGCATCGGCCTGGTACTGGAGGATCTCGCCGACCCCTTCTACGGCCCGCTCAACCGCGCCGTCGAGGAAATCGCCCGCGGCCACGGCGCACTGCTGATCAACGGCTCCAGCGCCGAGGACCCGGCCCGCGAACAGGAGTTGGTGCTGGCCCTGTGCGCCCGGCGGGTGGACGGCCTGATCATCATCCCGGCTGCGGACGACCACCGGTATCTGGAACCGGAGATCGCTGCCGGGATAGCCACCGTCTTCGTCGACCGCCCGGCCGGCCGTATCCACGCCGATGCCGTCCTCTCCGACAGCTTCGGCGGCGCCCATGACGCGGTGGCCCATCTGATCGCGCACGGCCACCGCCGGATCGGCTTCATCGGCGACCAGCCCAGGATCCACACCACCCATGAGCGGCTGCGCGGCTACCGTACGGCAATGGCCGCCGCCGGCCTGCCCGTTGACGAGTCCTGGGTCGCCCTCGGCCCGACCGCGCCGGAGCGGGTGCGGTCCGCCGCCACCGCGATGCTGGACGGGCCGCAGCCGGTGACCGCCCTCTTCGCGGGCAACAACCGCGTCACGGTCACGGCGGTCCGGGTGCTCGCCAACCATCCGCGCCCGGTCGCCCTCGTCGGCTTCGACGACTTCGAACTCGCCGATCTGGTCAACCCCGCCATCACCGTCGTCGCCCAGGACTCCGCACGACTCGGCCGTTCGGCGGCGCTGTTGCTCTTCCGCCGGCTCGACGGCGCCGATGACGCACCCCGCCGGCTGGAGATCCCCACCCGGCTGATCCCCCGCGGCTCGGGCGAGATCCCTCCTGCGGAGAGCTGACCTCCTCGCGGCCGTATACCCGAGGACGGCCGCACACCCGAGGGCGGCCGCGCACCCAAAGGCCGTCCCACGCCCGCGGGCCACCGCATACCCGAGGGCCCGCCACCGCCCGGTGTCACCCGTCCTCACGAGAAGAAGGCCCGCCGCGCCCGGCCTTCTTCCAGATCAGCGCCATCCCCATCACCAGCACGATCAGCGCGACGAGCACGATGCCGACCTTGAGGGCCTGGTCGACCAGCAGGTGGTGGACCAGCCCCTCGCCGTCGGCGCCACCCCGGGCGAGGGCGGCCCCGGGCCCCGCCAGTGGGCCGCCACCGCTCATCGGCCCCACACCGGTCATCGACCCCGCACCGGTCATCGGCCCGTCCCCCGCCCCCGCTGACCGCGCCCGTCGTCGTCCAGGTGACGGGCTGCGGCCCGGAGCGCCGCCCCGGTCAGCGATCCGCCGCCGCGGGAGGCGCCGCGACCGCGCGCGGCTCCCCGGTCGTCCAGGCGGCGGCTCATGGCACGCGCGACGGGTGCCGCATACCGCCGGGCCGCACCCAGTTTCCCCCGGCGCCGGAGCCCCAGCGCCACTGCGAAGACCAGCAGCGCCAGCACCACCAGACCGCCGACGAGCAGGCCGAATCGCAGGAGAAGAAGGTTCAGGACCTGTTCCATGGTCACCCCTCTCATTTTTGTATCACAGGCGTGATAGAAAACAATTTATCACAGCCGTGATAGAAAGGTTCCATGCCAAAACAGGTGGACCGGGAAGCCCGGCGCCGCGAGGTCGTCGACGCCCTCCTCCGTGTCGCCGTACGCGACGGCCTCCAGCGCGCCTCGCTGCGCGCCGTCGCCGACGAGGCGCGGCTCAACATCGGTTCGGTCCGGCACTACTTCGCCGGACAGGAAGAGCTGATGCGCTTCGCGATGCGGTCAATGGTCGACCGGGTCGGAGACCGACTCCAGCGCCGGATCGACGAACTGCGCGATCCGGATGGACTCTCCGGGCCCCAACTCCGCCGGTTCGCGGTGGAGTTGCTCTCCGAGCTGTTGCCCCTGGACGACCGCCGGCGCGCCGAGGTCACCGTCCTCGTCGACTTCTCCACGGCCGCCCGGACCGATCCCACGCTCGACAGCCTCGCCCACGAGACCGCAGTCGCCACCCGGACCCTGGTACGCCGCATCCTCACCCGCCTCGACTCGGCGGGCGGACTGCGACCGGGGCTGCGCGTGGAGACCGAGACCGAGCGACTGACATCCCTTCTGGACGGCCTCGCCTTCACCGCCGTACTACGGCCCGAGGTACTGGACGCCGAGACCTGCGCCACGGTTCTGCGCGCCCACGTCGACGACCTCGGACCGGCGGCGGACTGACGCGCGAGGCCCCCGCCGGATCGACGGGGGCCGGGTCAGGCCGTGCGGGGGCCACAAGCGGGGCCGGCAGTCAACTCCCCGCCTCATCAACTCCCCACCCCTCACGGCACGTTGCACCCGAATACGGCTGCCGCCCTCAGACCTCCGTGACTGCCCGACGCCCCGCGAGAGCATCCAGATCCGCACGGGTCAGTCCGGTCAGACGGGCAACCTCGGCAGCGTCCACCGCGCCGCAGTCCAGACCGCGCAACAGATAGCCACTGAGCGCCTTCGCGGTGGCCGGCTCGTCCATGACATCCCCGCCCGCCTTGGCGACATACGCCGCGAGGCGGGCCGCGGCCTGCTCCAGGCCCCCGCGGTAGAAGGCGTAGACGGCCGCGTAACGGGTGGGCAGGTGGGCCGGGTGCATGTCCCAGCCCTGGTAGTAGGCGCGGGCCAACGAGCGGCTCACGAGGCGGTGATGGAGCCGCCAGGCATCGTGGACCCGTTCGGCCGGGCCGACGGGGAGGACATTGGTCGAGCCGTCGGAGAGCCGTACGCCGGTGCCCGCCGCGGCGACCTGCATGACGGCCTTGGCGTGGTCGGCCACCGGGTGGTCGAGGGACTGGTGGGCGGCGCTGACGCCACAGGAGGCGCTGTAGTCGAAGGTGCCGTAGTGGAGGGAGGTGGCGCGGCCCTCGGCGGCCTCGATCATGCGGGCGACGGTGGCGCGGCCGTCGGCGCCCAGGATCGACTGGGTGGTCTCGATCTGGATCTCGAAGCCGATCCGGCCGCTCTCCAGGCCGCGCGCCTTCTCGAAGGCCTCCAACAGCCGCACCATGGCGGTGACCTGCTCGGCGTAGGTCACCTTGGGGAGCGTGAGGACCAGTCCGCCGGGCAGACCGCCGGCCTCCATCAGGCCGGTGAGGAAGATGTCGAGGGTGCGGATACCGCGGTCGCGGACGGCGGCCTCCATGCACTTCATCCGGATGCCCATGTACGGGGCCGCGGTGCCTGTCTCGTAGGCGGCGGCGACCAGGGCGGCGGCGCGGGCCGCGGCCGCGTCCTCCTCGGCGTCCGGGCGGGGGCCGTAGCCGTCCTCGAAGTCGATCCGCAGATCCTCGATGGGCTCGCGGGTCAGCTTGGCGCGGACCCGGTCATGGACCTCGGCGGCCAGCGCGTCGGGGATGCCGAGGACGGCGGCGAGCGCATCGGCGTCCGGGGCGTGCGCGTCGAGGGCGGCGAGGGCCTGGTCTCCCCAGGAGCGCACGGTGTCGGCGGCGAAGACATCGCCGGGGACATAGACCGTGTGGACCGGCTGGCGGGTGCCGGGGTCGCCCGGGTAGCGCCGCGCCAGATCCGCGTCCACCTGGGCGAGAGCGGCGCCGATGCCCTCACGTACGGTGTTCGCCAGGCTCGTCGCCACGGTCTCCTGCTGCCCCATTCGCTGCCCCTCCTGGTGCCCACGTCCGACAACCGAGCTATTCCGCTCAACGGAATCAACAATCCGTATAGCGAAGCTAACCGGGTCGTTCCACGAGGTCAACACCCTCCGCCCTGGGCGACGCAGGTCATGGGCGTACGGCAGGAATGCGAAAACCCCGTGGCGAGGCGACCGCGGCGCCGCCAGACTCGCCCTCATGACCTGGATCGCACCTCCCATCGAACGCAGAGAACTCCCGACCACGGCCGGCGAACGGGAGATGCTGCAAGGCTGGCTCGACCACCACCGTGACACCCTGCTCGCCAAGTGCGCGGGCCTGACGTCCGACCAGCTCGTCGAGGCGAGCGCCGCACCCTCCCCCCTCACGCTGCTCGGCCTGGTGCGCCATATGGCAAAGGTCGAACGCACCTGGTTCCGGGTGCGCTTCCTCGGCCAGCGGATCGGGGATCTCTACTTCACCGAGGACGATCCGGACGCCGACTTCCACGACGCGGACCCGGCCGCCGCCGAGCGTGATGTCGCCGTCTTCCGAGCCGAGATCGCGGCCTGCGACAAGGCGGTGGCGGACCGCGGGCTGGACGAGACCTTCTCCCCGCGCCCCGAGCGCACTCTCAACCTGCGCTGGATCTACGTCCACATGATCGAGGAGTACGCCCGGCACAACGGCCACGCGGACCTGCTGCGCGAGCGGATCGACGGGGTCACCGGCAGCTGACGGCGCGGCGCCCGGCCGCGGGTGGTGCCACGGCCCGAGGCCCCGTACGCGCGCTGCGTACGGGGCCTCGGACCTGCGCCGAAGAGTCCGGCACCGCGACGGGTTCAGCCCTTGCGGGTCTTGACCTCGTCGGTGAGGGCCGGGACGACGTCGAAGAGGTCGCCGACCACGCCGTAGTCGACCAGGTCGAAGATGGGTGCCTCTTCGTCCTTGTTGATGGCGACGATCGTCTTCGAGGTCTGCATACCGGCGCGGTGCTGGATCGCACCGGAGATGCCCGCCGCGATGTACAGCTGCGGCGAGACCGACTTACCGGTCTGGCCGACCTGGTTGGTGTGCGGGTACCAGCCGGCGTCCACTGCGGCACGCGAGGCGCCGACGGCCGCACCGAGCGAGTCGGCGAGCGCCTCGATGACCGGGAAGTTCTCGGCGCCGTTGACGCCACGGCCACCGGAGACCACGATCGCGGCCTCGGTCAGCTCCGGGCGGCCGGTCGACTCACGCGGGGTGCGCGAGACGACCTTGGTGCCCTTGGACGAGTCGGCGACGGTCACCGCGAGCTGCTCGACGGTGCCGGCGGCCGGCGCGGCCTCCGGGGCGGCCGAGTTGGGCTTGACGGTGATGACCGGGGTGCCCTTGGTGATGCGGGACTTGGTGGTGTACGAGGCCGCGAAGACGGACTGCGTGGCCACCGGGCCCTCGTCGCCGGCTTCCAGGTCGACGGCGTCGGTGATGATGCCGGAGCCGATGCGGACCGCGAGGCGGGCACCGATCTCCTTGCCCTCCGTGGAGGACGGCAGCAGCACGGCGGCCGGGGAGACCGCGTCGTAGGCGGCCTGCAGCGCGTCGACCTTGGGGGCGACGAGGTACTCCGCGAACTCCGGCGCGTCGGCGGCCAGGACCTTGACCGCGCCGTGCTCGCCGAGGACCTGGGCGGCCGCCTCGGCGTTCGGGCCGAGGTGCACCGCTACCGGCTCGCCGATGCGGCGGGCGAGGGTGAGCAGTTCGAGGGTGGGCTTGCGGACGGCGCCGTCCACGTGGTCGACGTAGACAAGAACTTCAGCCATGGGATTGCTCTCCTGCGGGAAGAATGAGGGCGGTGGGAAGGGCTGCGCGGCTCAGATGAACTTCTGGCCCGCGAGGAACTCGGCGAGCTGCTTGCCGCCCTCGCCCTCGTCCTTGACGATCGTGCCCGCCGTACGGGCCGGACGCTCGGCGGCGCCGTCGACCTTGGTCCAGGCGCCCTCAAGGCCGACCTCGTCCGCCTCGATCTCCAGGTCCTCCAGGTCCAGGGACTCCACCGGCTTCTTCTTGGCGGCCATGATGCCCTTGAAGGAGGGGTAACGCGCCTCACCCGACTGGTCGGTGACGGACACGACGGCCGGGAGTGCGGCCTCCAGCTGCTCGCTGGCGGTGTCGCCGTCCCGGCGGCCGGTGACCTTGCCGTCGGCGACGGACACCTCGGAGAGCTGGGTGACCTGAGGGACGTTCAGACGCTCGGCGAGCAGCGCGGGCAGCACACCCATCGTGCCGTCGGTGGAGGCCATACCGCAGACGACGAGGTCGTAGCCGGTCTTCTCGATGGCCTTGGCGAGCACGAGGGAGGTGCCGAGCGCGTCGGTGCCGTGCAGGTCGTCGTCCTCGACGTGGACGGCCTTGTCGGCGCCCATCGACAGCGCCTTGCGCAGCGCGTCGTTGGCATCCTCGGGACCGACGGTGAGGACCGTGATCTCCGCGTCGTCGGCCGCTTCCTTGATCTGCAGGGCCTGCTCGACCGCGTACTCGTCGAGCTCCGAGAGCAGACCGTCCACATCGTCACGGTCGACGGTCAGGTCCTCGGCGAAGTGCCGGTCGCCGGTGGCGTCGGGCACGTACTTCACACAGACAACGATCCTCAAGCTCACGCCGACTCTCCTACCTGCTTCGTCTCTTCAGAACTGCCTTGTGCTGGCAGCATAGGCGCCTGTTGGGGCGGCTCCCGGTCGGATTCACTTCCCCACGCCGACCGCCATATTACTCGCCAGTACACCCAGTCTCGTGCCCCGAATCAAGGCCGTCGAAATGTGACCTTGCCAACGGCCCTGAATGGAGGAAGAGGAAGCCCGCCGGAACCCGCGCGTGTCGGGCTCCGGCGACGGACCGTCAGTCCCGGAGCGCGTTGAAACGGCCCTGGTGGTAGAGGAGCGGACGGCCCGGCTCGGCGGGGTCGCCGACGACCGGCTGGGCGAGCACCAGGCAGTGGTCACCGGCCGGTACCCGTGCCACGACCCTGCACACCAGCCAGGCCAGTACGCCGTCCAGGAGCGGCACGCCCTCGGGGCCGGTGCGCCAGGAGGTGGCGGGGCCGAAGCGGTCGGCGCCGCTGCGTGCGAAGGTGGCGGCCAGCTCCTGCTGATGCTCGCCGAGTATGTGGACGCCGATGTACTCGGCCGCCGAGACGGCCGGCCAGCTGGAGGAGCCGGTGCCCACGCCGAACGAGAGCAGCGGCGGGTCGGCGGCGACGGAGGTGAGGGAGGTGGCGGTGAAGCCCGCGGGGCGGGCGCCGGATGCGGTGATCACCGCTACGCCGGCGGCGTGCTGCCGGAAGACCGAGCGCAGCAGCTCGGG
The DNA here is from genome assembly GCF_027497495.1 of Streptomyces tubercidicus. Lineage (GTDB taxonomy): Bacteria > Actinomycetota > Actinomycetes > Streptomycetales > Streptomycetaceae > Streptomyces > Streptomyces tubercidicus. Next base: position 6,982,592 of record NZ_CP114205.1, on the reverse strand, counting down.
GGAGGCGGTCTGAGGCGTGCCGAGGCCGGGCAGGGCCGTCATGGAGTTGTCCTTCTGCTGTCGAGTACGAGCCCGTGCTGAGCCGCCGACGGCCCTGCGGCGGTCGGCGGCGGTGTCGTCGCTGCTCACATGCCCGGACAGCGGGCGCTGGCAGTCCGCAGAAGGTCGACGTGGGCGCGTCCGTAGAGAAGGGGTCCTGGCCGCATCACGTCAGAGTGACGATTCGTGACCCACAGCGTCAAGGGCAGCCCGCCATCTGGGAGATCAATCACGGACCGCCGCGCCCAGCGCCGCGATCACATCCGCCTTCCTGGGCTGTCCGGAGGCGCGGCGCACGATCGTGCCGTCCGCGTCGAGCACCAGCACCGTCGGGGTGCGCACCACCTGGAGCTGCCGTACGAGGTCCAGATGGTCCTCCGCGTCGATCTCGACATGAGCCACGCCCTCGACCATGCCGGCGACCTCGGTGAGGGTGCGCCGGGTGGCCCGGCAGGGCTGGCAGAAGGCGCTGGAGAACTGCAGCAGCGTGGCCCGCTCCCCCAGCGCCGCGCCTATCTCCGCGGCGCCCAGCCGCGCCGTGTCGTCCCGCTCCCGCACCGTCAGCCTCCCCTTACGGCGCTGGTGTCACATGCCGACGGTGCCCGCCGCCGCGGGCACCGCGCTGCACACACAGCATGAATCCAGTCGTTCCTGGGTGCAGCGTTCACGAGACCGGAAAGATTCCCGGGGTACCTTCTGCTGGGGAGAACGGCGGGCTGAAAGGCCGCCACGTGACAAGAATCTCCCGTTCCGGGCGGCCGGCGCGCTGGCCGCCAGGGCCGACATCGGGCACGATCTCCCGAAAGCCGCAGTTACGACTGCGTAGGTTTCCGCCGGGAGAACCCTCCCCAGGCGTGGAAAAGGGGTCCTCCGGACAATGGCAGAGCTCGTCTATCCGCCGGTGATCGGCGCCGCACGCACGCTCTTCAAGGCGCTCGATCTGAAATTCGACATCGCCGGGACGGATCACATTCCGCGCCGCGGCGGGGCGGTGCTGGTGAGCAATCACATCGGGTACCTCGACTTCGTCTTCGCCGGGCTGACGGCGCGGCCGGCCAAGCGGCTGGTGCGCTTCATGGCGAAGGAATCGGTCTTCCGGCACAAGGTGTCGGGACCGCTGATGCGCGCGATGAAGCACATCCCCGTGGACCGCGGCCAGGGCATGCACGCTTACAAGCACGCGCTGACCGCACTGCGCTCGGGAGAGATCATCGGGGTCTTCCCCGAAGCGACGATCTCCGAGTCCTTCACCCTGAAGAACTTCAAGACGGGCGCGGCACGGCTGGCCCAGGAGACCGGGGTGCCGCTGCTGCCGGTGGCGCTGTGGGGCACCCAGCGGCTGTGGACCAAGGGCCATAAGCGCGATCTGGGCCGTAACCACTACCCGATAACGATCCGGGTGGGCGAGCCCATGGAGGCCGACCCGGCCGAGCAGGCCGAGAAGATCACCGACCGGCTGCGGTCCCGGGTACAGGATCTGCTGGAGGCGGCCCAGCGCGCCTACCCCGTACGTCCCAAGGACCCCGAGGACACCTGGTGGATCCCGGCCCACCTGGGCGGCACCGCCCCGGCGGCACCCGGCAGCATCGCCTGACGGCTCCGGGGACCGGTCAGCCGTTCCGCACCGCGCGGATCACGCCGTCCAGATCTCACCGATCTCGATCCGGGCGTCCGGGCAGGCCCGTTGCAGTGCCTCGGCCAGCTCGGCGCCCGCGGCCGTCAGCTCATCGAGCGTCATGGGCGCCATCCGCTCCAGCAGGAAGAGCGCGCTGACCGAGTCCTCGGTGAGACGGGTGCGGACGCCCTGCCGCCAGTTCCAGCGGCGGCAGGTGACGCCCTCGTCATCGCACCAGACGACCTCGCCCGCGTCGGGGTGCTCGATGACCTCGGTACCCCCGGCCGCGGTCACGAAGGGCTCGTCCCCAGTGGCCCGCACGAGCCGCATACCGCCCTGGATACGGTCCAGGTCCTCGCCGCCGACGGGGATGAGGTGCGCGACGCTGATGGCGTTGTAGAGGTCGACCAGGCGGTTGATCCGCGGCAGGCCGCCGTCCGCGAGCGCGCGCCTGGCCAGCGCCTCGGCGGAGTTGCGGGTGCGGGAAGGCTTGCTGCCGAAGGCGGTGTACGCGGCGCGCCAGGCGGCGATATGCGGATCGTCCTGCGGGGCACGCCCGTCGAGTCGGGCGGCCATCCGGCGGGTGGCATCGTCCAGAAGCGCCGAGCCGGCCTCGTCGCTGGGCCCGTTGGTCAGTCCATGGGCCTCCACGGCAAGACAGCCGAAGCCGGGCGCCAGCGCGCGCACCTCGTCGGAGACATGCAGGGCACAGGTCAGGTCGGAGACCCGCGAAGAGCTGGACATCAGGGCCGTTCCTCAGAGATCGGTGGGGAGCATCTGCCAGAGGTGAGGCCGGTCGACGGCCTCCCGGAGGCATTGCAGCACGACCGGGTGCGGTTCAGCAAATAGCACCGGGTGGTCCACTTCATTGGACTCCTGTCGCACGGCGAAGGCGAGCTGCTCGCGGTCGAGGCGGAACTGTGCGTCGACGCCGGGCTTGTTGCCCCGCGGGTCCTGCCGGACCCAGCGGTCCTCGCCGGGCAGCCTGACGGCGACCAGGCCGGGCCGCCTTGGCGTATGCGTATACATCGGACGCATCGGCGGAGAGGGCGGCCGCAGCGGCCCGGACGCGTGGGTGATCATGGTCGATGACCTGGTCAGCGGCCAAGTAGGCAGAGATGTCCGGGGTGTTCTGGATCAGCTCCATGCCCGGGGAGCGTAGCGATGCGCCCGACCGAGAGTCAATGACTTTCCGGTCGAGCGCATAGCTATGCAGGTAGAGTTACGGCGGGGCTAGCGCCCCAGTTCCTCACGGAGCGCCGCGAGGAAGCCGTCGACGTCCTCCTCCGCGGTGTCGAAGGCGCACATCCAGCGGACCACACCGGCCGCCTCGTCCCAGAAGTAGAAGCGGTAGCGCTTCTGCAGGCGCTCGCTGACATCGTGCGGCAGACGGGCGAACACCCCGTTGGACTGCACGGGGTAGAGGATCTCCACCCCGCCGATCTCCCGCACCCCGGCCGCCAGCCGCTGCGCCATGGTGTTGGCGTGCCGGGCGTTGCGCAGCCACAGATCCTTGGCCAGCAGTGCCTCCAACTGGACGGAGACGAAGCGCATCTTGGAGGCCAGCTGCATGGACAGCTTCCGCAGATGCTTCATCGCCCGCACCCGGTCGGGGTTGAGCACGACCACGGCCTCGCCGAAGACCGCGCCGTTCTTCGTGCCGCCGAAGGAGAGGATGTCGACGCCCACGGCGTTGGTGAAGGCCCGCATCGGGACATCGAGCGTGGCCGCGGCGTTGGCGATCCGCGAGCCGTCCAGATGCACGACCATGCCGCGCTCATGCGCGTGTTCGCAGATCGCCCGGATCTCGTCGGGTGTGTAGACCGTGCCGAGCTCCGTGCTCTGGGCGATCGAGACGACCTGCGGCATGGCGCGGTGCTCGTCGTCCCAGCCGTACGCCTCGCGGTCGATCAGCTCGGGGGTGAGCTTGCCGTCCTCGGTGGGCACGGTGAGCAGCTTGAGCCCGCCGATCCGCTCGGGTGCGCCGCACTCGTCGACGTGGATATGCGCGGACTCGGCGGCGATCACCGCGCCCCAGCGGTCGGTCACGGCCTGCAGGGCGACGACGTTGGCGCCGGTGCCGTTGAACACCGGGAACGCCTCGGCGCGCTGCCCGAAGTGGCTGCGGAAGACCCGCTGGAGGTGCGCGGTGTAGTCGTCCTCGCCGTAGGCGACCTGATGGCCGCCGTTGGCAAGGGCGAGCGCCGCGAGCACCTCGGGATGGGCGCCCGCATAGTTGTCGCTGGCGAAGCCGCGTATCTCGGGGTCGTGGTGCTGCCGGGCGTCGGTCTTCGCTCCGGTCACGGCTCGGGGGTCAGCCACAGACGCTGTCCATTCACTTCCTGGGCGGGCCGGCTCCAGACGCCGGCGATGGCCTCGGCCAGCTCCGTGACGTCCGTGAAGCCCGCGAATTTTGCGTTCGGTCGCTCGGCGCGCATCTGGTCGTTGACGAGCGCCTTCACGATCAGGACGGCAGCAGCGGCGCGCGGCCCCTGCTCACCTCCTGCCTTGCGGAAACCGTCCGCCATGGCCAGCGTCCAGGCCTCGGCCGCGGCCTTGGAGGCGGCATAGGCGGCGTTGCCCCCGGTGGGCTTGCTGGCGCCGGCCGCGCTGGTGAGGAGAAAACGGCCGTTGCCGCTGCGCTCCAGGGCCTCGTAGAAGGCGAGCGAGGTGTGCTGGACGGTGCGGACCAGCAGCTTGTGCAGCACCTCCCAGTCGACCAGATCGGTCTCCGCGAAGGTCGACGAGCCGCGCCAGCCGCCGACGAGGTGCACCAGGCCGTCGATCCGGCCGAATTCCTTCTCCGTACGGTCCGCCCATTCGCGGGTCTGGTCCAGGTCGAGAAGGTCGACGGTGTCCCCTATGACCGTGGCGCCGCCGTGTGCGTAGCGCGCCGCGTCCACGGCCTCCGCCAGCCGCTCGGGGTGCGAGTCCGAGCCGATCACCACGGCCCCCGCTTCGGCCAGTCGCAGCAGGGTCGCCCGGCCGGCCGGCCCGGCCGCGCCCGCCACCGCGATGACCGCACCCTCCAGCGGCCCCTTGCCGCCCGTCGAAGTAACCATCTTCGTCGCCTCCTCGTCCTGCTGCTGGACGGCCTTCGGCCGGGTGTTCCGCTCGGTCCTCATGCCGCCGCCAATGCGTCACTGTGGGCCGTGATGCCCTTGGTAGAGGCGATCACAGCACGCAGCTTCTTGGCGAGCGCTTCGTAGAACATGCTCAGCGGGAATTCGTCGGGGAGCACGTCGTCCACGAGTTTGCGCGGCGGCTTGTCCAGGTCGAGGGCGTCGGGTCCCTTGGCCCAGACGGAGCCCGGGTGCGGTGCGAGATAGGTCGAGACGAGGTCATACGCGGCGAACCAGTGGACCAGCTTGGGCCGGTCGATACCGTCGCGGTAGAGCTTTTCGATCTCGCCGCACAGCTGATTGGTGACCTTGGGCGCCCGCTCCCAGTCGATGTGCAGTGTGTTGTCCGTCCAGCGTACGACGTCGTGCTTGTGCAGGTACGCGAAGAGCAGCTGCCCGCCCAGGCCGTCGTAGTTGCGGGTCCGGTCGCCGCTGACGGGGAACCGGAACATCCGGTCGAAGATCACCGCGAACTGCACATCACGCGCCTGGGTGTAGCCCTCGGCCTCCAGCTTCACGGCCTCCTTGAAGGCGGTGAGGTCGCAGCGCAGCTCCTCCAGGCCGTACATCCAGAACGGCTGGCGCTGCTTGATCATGAACGGGTCGAACGGCAGGTCACCGTGGCTGTGGGTGCGGTCGTGCACCATGTCCCACAGCACGAACGCCTGCTGGCAGCGGTCCTGGTCGTCGAGCATCTCGCGGAGGTCCGCGGGGAGTTGGAGGCCGAGCGTCTCGATGGCGGCTTCGCTGACCCGGCGGAAGCGGGCGGCCTCGCGGTCGCAGAAGATGCCGCCCCAGCTGAACCGCTCGGGGGCCTCGCGCACCGCGATGGTCTCCGGGAAGAGCACCGCCGAGTGGGTGTCGTAGCCGGCCGTGAAGTCCTCGAAGGTGATGCCGCAGAAGAGGGGGTTGTCGTAGCGGGTGCGCTCCAGCTCGGCGAGCCAGTCCGGCCAGACCATGCGCAGGACGACGGCCTCGAAGTTGCGGTCCGGGTTGCCGTTCTGGGTGTACATGGGGAACAGCACGAGGTGCTGGAGGCCGTCGGCGCGCTGCTGGGCGGGCTGGAAAGCGAGCAGCGAGTCCAGGAAGTCCGGCACACCGAAGCCGTCGTCGGCCCAGCGGCGCAGGTCGGCGGCGAGCGCCTGGTGGTAGGCCGCGTCGTGCGGCAGCAGCGGGGCGAGCTCACCGACGGCCGCTATCACGCGGTCGACCTCGGCGCGTACGGCGCCGGCGGTCGGCGCGCCCTCCGCCGCCAGGTCGATCGAACCGTCCTTGGACTGCCACGGGCGGATGGTTTCGACCGCGTCCTTGAGCACGGGCCAGGCCGGGTGGGCGACCACACTCTCTGCGGTCGCGGTGGCCCCAGGGACACCCACAGGCGAAAGAATTTCCGTCATGACTGCCCTCCGGCGGTAGATCGTGTTGTCAGGCCACGGTAACCAGCCGAGGATCGCCCACTCAAGTGGGTCAGGTGAAAATCTTTCTGCCGACACCCCACGCTCACGCCGATTTTTCCTGTGCGTGACGACTGAGGCGACACTTCCTAGCCATGAGGGCGAGGGTTTCGGCGCTTCTTTCAGGGCCAGTTGACGGGGATCCGGCCACTTTGCGCCTCCTGGAGCGGCGCGGCCCGACCGCCCGGATACCTACTGCCCGTAGTCGTATGGCATATGCCACACACCCCGCCCCCAGGTCGCCGCCACCGCCCGCGTGACGCGGTCCCGGCGGGTCCCGTCAGCGCGGCGGGGACTCGCCCACGCGAGGGTGAGGGGTCTGGAAGCCGGGGATGGCGGGTACCCGTACTGGACACACCGGGGCCCGTCCGGCACCCCTTTTTCCGCCGTACTGTCCCGTTAGGCTGAGCGCCATTTCGTTACGCCGTTGCCGACAGTCGACGGTCGACACCGGGACTGAGCCGACAGCGGCACCGAGCCGACAGAAGCGAGGCAGCCTTGTCCTTTCTCACCATCGGACACCGCGGGATGATGGGCGTCGAGCCGGAGAACACCCTGCGCTCCTTCGTGCGCGCCGAGCACGAGGGCCTCGATGTCATCGAACTGGATCTGCATCTGAGCAAGGACGGCGCGCTCGTGGTGATGCACGACGCGGATGTGGACCGGACCACCGACGGCGCCGGACCGATCGTCGAACGCACCCTCGCCGAGCTGCGCGAACTCGATGCCGGGCAGGGCGAGCGGATCCCGGTCTTCGAGGAGGTCGTGGCGGCGGTCAAGGCGCCGCTGCAGGCCGAGATCAAGGATGTGGCGGCCGCACAGGCGCTGGCCGAGGTGATGCGCTCACGCGATCTGGTCGGCCGGGTCGATGTGATCTCCTTCCACGACGAGGCGCTCGCCGCGATCCGGACCCTGCTGCCCGGCGTCCGTACGGCGCTGGTCGCCAGCCGCTACGGCGCCGATGTCGTCGACCGGGCACTGGCCGTCGGCGCGACGATGCTCTCGCTGAACATCCGGCGGCTCACCCTGGAGCTGGTCGAGCGGGCCCATGCCGCACAGCTGAAGGTGGTGGCCTGGACGGTCAACACCCACGACCAGCTGCGCCTCGCACGCGGGCTCGGTCTGGACGGCGTGGTGACCGATATGCCGGAGATCCGGCGGGCGGTGCGCTTCACGGCGTAGGACTGCGGGCGGGGCGTCCCGGCGGGCGGGGCGTCCCCCGTTCCCCGGGTGCCGCTCCCCCGGGCCAGGCTTCAGCCCCGGCATACGGAGAAACCCGCAGTTCACATCCCTGCAATGTGCTTCCAGCATGCGGATGTTTTCGCCGGTGATCTCGACAGATCGCCTCGCGCACTGCCACGCTCCCGCCATGCGCCTCGCCAACCGCCCCCTACGCCTTGCCTCTTGCGCCGCCGTCGCGCTGCTCACCGCGGCCGTCGGCTGTGCCCCACAGGACGCGTCCTCCGGTGGTCCGGGGGCCGCCGGGCCCGGCAAGCAGAGCTGTGAGCGCGGCCGACTGCCCACCGTGGCCCACGGCACGCTCACGGTCGGCACCGACAAGCCCGCGTACGCACCGTGGTTCCACGACGACGAGCCGGCCAACGGCAAAGGCTTCGAATCCGCGGTCGCGTACGCCGTCGCCAAGCAACTGGGCTACGACAAGGGCGCGGTGCGCTGGCAGACCGTGCCGTTCAACAACGCCTTTGCGCCCGGTGCGAAGAAGTTCGACTTCGACATCAACCAGATCTCGGTCAGCGCCGCGCGCAAGCGGGCCGTCGCCTTCTCCTCCGGCTACTACGACGTACGGCAAGCGGTGATCGCGCTCAAGGGCTCCAAGGCGGCGCGCGCCAAGAGCATCGCCGACCTGCGGCGGCTCAAACTCGGTGCGCAGGTCGGCAGCACCAGCCTGGACGTCCTCCAGGACACGGTCCGGCCCGCGCAGCAGCCGGCCGTCTTCCAGAAGAACGACCTGGCCAAGTCCGCGCTGAAGAACGGCCAGGTCGATGCGATCCTCGTCGATCTGCCGACGGCCTTCTACATCACCTCGGCGGAGGTGAAGGACGCCGAGGTGGTCGGGCAGTTCGCGGCCACCGGCACCGCCGCGGAGCAGTTCGGCCTGGTGCTGGACAAGGAGAGCCGGATCACCGGGTGTGTGACGGCCGCGGTGGACACGCTGCGCAAGAACGGCACGCTGGCCGCGCTGGAGAAGAAGTGGCTGACCGACGCCGTTTCGGTTCCGGTGCTCAAGTGACGTACGGAGACGGTGTGGTGAAGTCCCGTACGGCGCGGGAGAAGGCCGACGACGGGTATGTGCCCTCGCCGCGGCGGATCGAGCGGGAGCGCTTCAAGCGGGCCAGGGCCCGGCGCGCCACCGCCGTCGCCGCACTCAGCACCCTGGTCACCGGCGCGGTCCTCTTCCTGGTCATCACCCGCTCGCCCGGCTGGCCGCGGACCCGCGAGACGTTCTTCAGCCTGGAGTACGCCCGGATCGCGCTGCCGAAGGTGCTGGACGGGCTGCTGCTGAATCTGCGGCTGCTGGTGGTGTGCGGGGCGGCGGTGCTGGTGCTCGGGCTGCTGCTGGCGGTGGCCCGGACGCTGCGCGGCCCGGTGTTCTTCCCGCTGCGCGCGCTGGCCGCCGCGTACACCGACTTCTTCCGTGGACTGCCGCTGATCATCTGTCTGCTGATGGTGGTCTTCGGGGTGCCGGCGCTGCGGCTGCAGGGCGTGACCACCGATCCGGTGCTGCTCGGCGGCTCCGCGCTGGTGCTGACGTACTCGGCCTATGTCGCCGAGGTCTTCCGGGCCGGCATCGAATCGGTGCACCCCTCGCAGCGGGCAGCGGCCCGGTCGCTGGGGCTCTCCGGCGGACAGGCGCTGCGCTTCGTGGTGCTGCCGCAGGCGGTGCGACGGGTGGTGCCGCCGCTGCTGAACGATCTGGTCTCGCTGCAGAAGGACACCGGTCTGGTGTCCATCGCGGGCGCGGTGGACGCGGTCTACGCCGCGCAGATCATCGCCGGCAAGGACTTCAACTTCACGCCGTATGTCGTGGCCGGGCTCGTCTTCGTCGCCCTGACGATCCCGATGACCCGCTGCACGGACTGGATCACGGCCCGTATGGACCGCAGGCGCGCCCAGGGAGGGCTGGTATGAGCACGACGGACGACACCCCGCGGCCCGCCGCCGAGACCGCCGGTCCGGCCGCGCCCGGCGACGGTCCGGTGCTGCGGCTGGAGTCCGTGCGCAAGACTTACGGGCGCGGCACGGTCGTACTGCGGGATGTGGATCTGGAGGTTCCGCCGCACACCGTGACCGCGCTGATCGGCGCCTCGGGGTCGGGCAAGTCCACCCTGCTGCGCTGCGCGAATCTCCTGGAGGAGATCGACGACGGCGCGATCTTCCTGGACGGTGCGGAGATCACCGATCCGCGGGCCGACGTGGACGCCGTACGCCGCCGGATCGGTGTGGTGTTCCAGGCGTACAACCTCTTCCCGCACATGACCGTGCTGGACAACATCACGCTGGCGCCGCGCCGGGTGCACGGGGTGGGGCGCGCCGAGGCGGAGGCGCGGGCCCGTGAGCTGCTGGAGCGGCTGGGGCTCGGCGGGCGGGCCGGGGAGTATCCGGACCGGCTCAGCGGCGGGCAGCAGCAGCGGGTCGCGATCGTCCGGGCGCTGGCCGGGCGGCCCCGGCTGCTGCTGCTCGACGAGATCACCGCGGCGCTCGACCCGGAGCTGGTCGGCGAGGTGCTGGGCGTCGTCCGCGAGCTCAAGGAGGAGGGCATGACCATGGTCATCGCCACCCATGAGATGGGCTTCGCGCGGGAGGTCGCCGACCAGGTGTGCTTCCTGGACGGCGGGGTGGTGCTGGAGCGCGGCACGTCGGAGCAGGTCTTCGGCGATCCGCGGCACGACCGCACCCGGCAGTTCCTGCAACGGATCATCCAGGCGGGGCGGCTGTGAGCGGCAGCCGGCGGCCCAGGGGCTAGCCGAGCGGTTTGACCAGCAGCTCGAATTCCAGGTCGGGGCGCTGGGGGATGCCGAACCGCTCGTCGCCGTACGGGAACGGGGTGCGCTCCCCGGTGCGTCGGTAGCCGCGGCGCTCGTACCAGGCGATCAGCTCCGTGCGCTGCCGGATGACCGTCATCCGCATCTCCCGGGCGCCCCAGATGTCCTGGGCGGTCCGCTCCGCCTCCGCGATGATCACCTTGCCGAGGCCGCCGCCCTGGAGCTCCGGACGCACCGCGAACATCCCGAAGTACGCGTGGTCCCCGCGGTGTTCGAGCTGGCAGCAGGCGATCAGCGCACCGTCCCGCTCCGCTATCAGCAGCCGGCCGGTCTCGTTGCGCACCACGGCGGTGACGCCCTCGGGGTCGGTGCGCTGCCCCTCCAGCAGGTCCGCCTCCGTCGTCCAGCCGCTGCGGCTGATGTCGCCGCGGTAGGCCGACTCGATGAGGTCGACGAGCCCGGGGACATCGGCATCGAGGGCGGTACGGAAGGTGAGCTCGCTGGTGGGCATGGTGCGCGGGGTCCTCTCAGGCGGACGGGTCTGCGAGGAGGCTAACAACCGGCGGGTGTGCGGCGTCAGAGCCATTCGTCACGGTGTTCCGGTGACTTGTGGTGGTGTTCCGGTGGCTTGTCTCGGCCTTGTCGCGGCCTTGTGGCGGCTCGTTGCGGTCTTGTGGTGGCTCGTCGTGGTGTTGCGGTGGCGGGTGCCCGGCCGGGCGGGGTGGGCGGCGTAGGGTCCGGGCATGGTGCACGTACTGAGCAGCAGGGTGCTGTTGCGGCCGGCCGATCCCGAGCGGTCGCGGGCGTTCTACGGCGAGGCGCTGGGGCTGGAGATCTACCGGGAATTCGGTACCGGCTCCGAGCGCGGCACGGTCTACTTCCTCGGCGGCGGCTTCCTGGAGGTGTCCGGCCGCGCCGCCGCTCCCGCCACCGAGACCCTCCAGCTCTGGCTCCAGGTGGCGGACGCCGCGGCGGCGCACCAGGAGCTGCTGGCGCACGGGGTGGAGGTGCTGCGCGCGCCCGTACAGGAGCCGTGGGGCCTGATCGAGATGTGGATCGCCGACCCGGATGGCCATCGGATCGTGCTCACCCAGGTCCCGGCGGACCACCCGCTGCGCTATCGCCCTTGAGGCCGCCCTCGCCCCAGTCCTGCCGGGGCGGATACGGCGCCTGGCGGCACCCCTCCGCCGCGCTCCCCCCTTGCGCCCGTGCGCTCCCGTGTGCCGGGCGCCCGGCGGGCAGCCTGCCCCCGATGCGTACGGGTACGAGGGGAGGTGCTCCGTGCACGGACCGGCCTGGGTCGGCTGGCTGCTGGTGCTGCTGGGGGTCGGCGCCGGGGCGTACTGCCTGGTGCGGGCGCGTACGGGGCCGGTCGCGCAGCGGGGCGAGGCGCGCGGCGAGGGGCTGATGGCGCTGGGCATGGCGGCGATGGCCTGGCCCCTCGCGCCGCCGTCGTGGTCGCCGTGGCTGTTCACCGCGGTCTTCGGGACGGCGGGCCTGTGGGCACTGGCACGCCGCCATCTGCACCATGCGGTGGGGGCGCTGGCCATGGCGTATATGGCGGTCGCGATGGTGGTGCCGTCCCAACAGCCGGGGCACACAGGGCAGATGAGCCAGATGAGCCACCTGGGCCCGATGGAGCCGATGGCGCAGATGGGCCAGGCGGACGGGGCGAGCGGCGCGGCCGCGATGGCGCATACCGTGCCGGGCGGGGTGCCGTTGCTGACGGGGCTGTTGCTCGTCTACTTCACCGGGTACGTGCTCGCGGCCGGGGTCCGGCTGGTGCCCGCGGCGGGCGCGGTGTCCGGGGAAGCGGTGACGGACGGGCCGGTGGCGGGTGGGCCGGTGGCGGACGAGCCGGTGGCAGGCGGGCCGACGGCCGTGGCGGGCTCCGGGGTGTTGCGGGCCTGCCGGGTGGCGATGGGGATTGGCATGCTGGCGATGTTGCTGGCGCTGTGAGCTGCGGCGACGCGCTGCGGCCCGGTTCGGCGCGGCCGACGGGCCCGTTGACCGTTCACAGGTGTTGCCGGGTGGCATACATCACTTCCGTCGCGCGGCCGTACCAACGGGTAGTCGTGCGCTCATAGGGTGACGGCATGATGGTCACTCTCGCGCTGATGATGCTCGGCGTGCTGGCCGCGGCAATGGCGCCACGGCTGATGGCCCGTTCCGACTGGCCCGACCGTGAGCCGGTGCTCGCCCTGTGGGTGTGGCAGTGCGTGGTCGCAGGTGTTCTGCTGTGCTGTCTGCTCGCGATGTCGCTGAGCGCGGCCGCCGCCTGGGAAGCCGTCCGCAGCCCGGTGTTCGGGTTCGCCCCGCGGGTCGTCGTCGAGGCGTATGCGCTCCAGACGCACGGGCCCTGGGCCGGGGTGCTGGCCCTGCTGCTGGCGGGCGGCGGGGCCTGGACGGTCTTCGCCCTGACCCGCGAGGTACGGGCGGTCCGGGCCCGCAGGCGGCAGCGGCGGGCCGAGCTGCTGCGCCGCGCGCCGTTGTTGCCCGGCGAGGAGCCCTCCGGAGAGCGTCTGGTCGTCCTGGAGGGGGACCGCCCGGAGGCCTGGTGGCTGTCCCACGCCTCGCCCCAACTGGTCATCACCACCTCGGCGTTGCGTCGACTGAAGGGTCATCAGCTCGATGCGCTGATCGCCCATGAGCAAGGCCATGCGCGGGCCCGGCACGATCTCCTGCTGTACTGCGCCTCGGCACTGGCCGCCGGTTTTCCGCAGGTCCCGGTCTTCGCCGCGTTCCGCGATCAGGTGCACCGGCTGGTCGAGCTGGCCGCCGACGATGTGGCCTCGCGCCGCTTCGGCCGCCGGACGATCGCCCTGGCCCTGGTCGAACTCAATGAGGATCGCGGGGTGTTCGGCCCCTGCCCGGCCCAGCTCGCCCAGGTACCCCAGCGGGTGGACCGGCTGCTGGCCCCCGCACCGCGCTTCACCCCCGCCCGCCGCCTGCGGATGACGGCGGTGGCGGCGCTGGTACCGGCGATCCCGCTGCTGGTGACCTTCATTCCCGGGCTGAGGGCTTTGACCTAGGGGCTGCGGGCCTTGATGTAGGGGGCGAGGGCCTTCACCTAGGGGGCGAGGGCCTCTACCTAGGGCTTTGTCCTAGGGGATGTCCGGTGGCGCCGCGGCCCTGCCGGTCCGCCGGACGGGCCCCGGCGCATGGTCTGCTCGCCCTGCGTGGCGGGTATCGGCGAGGATCGTGGTATGCCACCGACGCCGCGCCCCACCGTCCGGTCGTCCGCCGTGGACGACGGCCGCCGCCCCGCCGACACCGTGCGCCGGGTTGGCCCCCGTCTCCCGGCCCTGCTGTGTGCCGGCCTCTGCACGCTGGTCTTCGGCCTGCTGACGGCCCTGGTCGCGCTGCGCTGGGAACCCTTGATGGCGGTGGACCGTGCGCTGGCCGGGGCGCTGCACCGGACGGCGGTCGACGCGTCCGGCTGGACCCGGCTCAACCGGGTGCTCAGCGACTGGATGTGGGACCCGTGGATGATGCGCGCGGTGCTCGTGGTGGCGGTCGTGCTGCTCGTACGGCGTGGTGAGCGGCTGCTCGGGGCCCTGGTGGCGGGTACCGCGCTCGTGGGGGCCGGGCTGCAGCAGGTGATGAAGGCGGTGGTCGGCCGGGAGCGCCCGGTCTGGCCGGACCCGGTGGACACGGCGCATTACGCGGCGTTCCCGTCGGGGCATGCGATGTCCGCGGTGATCGCGGGCGCGCTGGTGCTGTGGCTGCTGCGGCTGGGCGGGGCCCGCCCGCTGTGGTGCTGGACGGCCCGGACGGTGGCCGTGGTCTCGGTCGCCGGGGTCGGCTTCACCCGGGTGTATCTGGGCGTGCACTGGCTGTCGGATGTCGTGGCGGGATGGCTGCTGGGCGGGGCGTTGGTGGCCGCGACGGCAGCGGCGTACGCCGGATATGCGCCCCGTAGGGGGAATGGGGGCGCGCGGTGGGCAGGAGGAGGGGCATGACGACCATTAAGGGTGTGCTCTTCGACTTCTCCGGGACGCTGCTGCGGATCGAGCCGGCCGAGTCCTGGCTGCGGGCGGCGCTGACCGCGTCCCGTACGACCATGGACGACGCCGAGATCGTCCGCCGGGCGGCCGCGCTGGAACGGGCCGGGGCGCTGCCCGGTGCCACCTCTCCCACCGAGATCCCCGATGCGCTGGCCGATCTGTGGAAGATCCGCGACCGCGACGCCCGCCACCACCGCGCGGTGTACACCGGCCTGGCCCGCCAAGTGCCGCTCCCCGAGCCGGAGTTGTATGACGCGCTCTACGACCGCCATATGACGGCGGCGGCCTGGCAGCCGTACCCCGACACGGCCGAGGTGCTGGCGGAACTGCACCGGCGCGGTATCCGGACCGGCCTGGTGAGCAACATCGGCTGGGATCTGCGGCCGGTACTGCGCGCGCATGGCCTGGACCGCTATCTGGACACCTGTGTGCTGTCCTACGAGCACGGCATCCAGAAACCGGATCCCCAGCTCTTCGCGCTGGCCTGCCAGGAGTTGGGGCTGGATCCGTCGGCCGTCCTGATGGTGGGCGACGACCGCACGGCGGACGGCGGGGCCACGGCGCTGGGCTGCGCCTTCCAGCCGGTGGACCATCTGCCGGTGGACCGGCGTCCGGACGGGCTGCGGCCGGTGCTGGACCTCGTGGGCTGAGCGAAGGCGTAGCAAGAGGGCCGCCCGTCCCTGGATACGGCACCGCCCCGGCCGGTGGGAAACCGGCCGGGGCGGCAGGGGCTTACCGCGGCTGTCGGGTCAGCTGAGGTTCGCCAGGGCCTGGTTGAGGGTCTTCGACGGACGCATGACCGCATCGGCCTTCGCCACGGCGGGCTGGTAGTAGCCGCCGATGTCGGCCGGCGAGCCCTGCACCGCGATCAGCTCGTCGACGATGGTCTGCTCCTGCTCGGTCAGCGTCTTGGCGAGGGCCGCGAACGCCTCCGCGAGCTGGGCGTCATCGGTCTGCTTGGCCAGCTCCTGCGCCCAGTACAGGGCGAGGTAGAAGTGGCTGCCGCGGTTGTCGATGCCGCCGAGCTTGCGGCTGGGCGACTTGTTCTCGTTGAGGAAGCTGCCGGTGGCGCGGTCGAGGGTGTCGGCCAGCACCTGGGCGCGGGCGTTGCCGGTCTTCTGCGCGAGGTGCTCGAAGCTGACCGCGAGGGCGAGGAACTCACCCAGGCTGTCCCAGCGCAGGTAGTTCTCCTTGACCAGCTGCTGGACGTGCTTGGGCGCGGAGCCGCCGGCGCCGGTCTCGAACAGTCCGCCACCGTTCATCAGCGGGACGACCGAGAGCATCTTGGCGCTGGTGCCCAGCTCCAGGATCGGGAACAGGTCGGTCAGGTAGTCGCGCAGCACGTTGCCGGTGACCGAGATGGTGTCCTCGCCGCGGCGGATCCGCTCCAGGGAGAACGTGATCGCGTCGACCGGCGACATGATCTCGATCTGCAGGCCGTCGGTGTCGTGCTCGGCGAGGTAGGTGTTGACCTTCTCGATGAGCTGGGCGTCGTGCGCACGGCCGGCGTCGAGCCAGAACACCGCCGGGTTGCCGGTGGCGCGGGCGCGGGTGACGGCGAGCTTGACCCAGTCGCGGATCGGCGCGTCCTTGGTCTGGCACATCCGGAAGATGTCACCGGCGCCGACGACCTGCTCCAGGACGGCGTTGCCGCTCTCGTCAAGGACCCGCACGGTGCCCGTGACGGGGATCTCGAAGGTCTTGTCGTGGCTGCCGTACTCCTCGGCCTTCTGCGCCATCAGGCCGACGTTCGGGACCGAGCCCATCGTGGACGGGTCGTAGGCGCCGTGGGCGCGGCAGTCGTCGATGACGGCCTGGTAGATGCCGGCGTAGCTGCTGTCGGGGAGGACGGCGAGGGTGTCGGCCTCGGCGCCGTCCGGGCCCCACATGTGGCCGGAGGTGCGGATCATGGCCGGCATGGAGGCGTCGACGATGACGTCGCTGGGGACGTGCAGGTTGGAGATGCCGCGGTCGGAGTCGACCATGGCGAGCTCCGGGCCCTCGGCGAGCTCGGCGTCGAAGGACGCCTTGATCTCGGCGCCGTCGGCCAGCGACTCCAGGCCCTTGTAGATGCCGCCGAGACCGTCGTTCGGGGTCAGGCCGGCGGCGGCGAGCGACTCGCCGTACTGGGCGAAGGTCTTCGGGAAGAAGGCGCGGACCACGTGGCCGAAGACGATCGGGTCGGAGACCTTCATCATCGTGGCCTTCAGGTGCACCGAGAACAGCACGCCCTCGGCCTTGGCACGGGCGACCTGCGCGGTGAGGAACTCGCGCAGCGCGGCCACCCGCATCACGGAGGCGTCGACGACCTCGCCCGCGAGGACCGGTACCGACTCACGCAGCACGGTGGTGGAGCCGTCGTCGCCCGAGAGCTCGATGCGCAGCGTGCCGTTCTGGCCGATGACCGTGGACTTCTCGGTGGAGCGGAAGTCGTCGACGCCCATGGTGGCGACGTTCGTCTTCGAGTCGGCCGACCAGGCGCCCATGCGGTGCGGGTTGGACTTGGCGTAGTTCTTGACCGACGCCGGGGCCCGGCGGTCGGAGTTGCCCTCGCGCAGGACCGGGTTGACGGCGCTGCCCTTGACCTTGTCGTAGCGGGCGCGGATGTCGCGCTCCTCGTCGGTCTTCGGGTCGTCCGGGTAGTCCGGCAGTGCGTAGCCCTGCTCCTGGAGCTCGGCGACGGCCGCCTTCAGCTGCGGGATCGAGGCCGAGATGTTCGGCAGCTTGATGATGTTCGCCTCGGGAGTCTTCGCCAGCTCACCGAGCTCGGCGAGGGCGTCGTCGATGCGCTGCCCCTCCTCCAGGCGCTCGGGGAAGCTCGCGATGATGCGACCGGCCAGCGAGATGTCACGGGTCTCCACGCTGACGCCGGCCGTCGACGCGTATGCCTGGATCACCGGCAAGAACGAATACGTCGCCAGGGCCGGGGCCTCGTCAGTGTGGGTGTAAATGATGGTCGAGTCAGTCACCGGGTGCTCCGCTCCACGTCTGCAACATTGCTCGACATCAAGATATCTCCTAGGCGGCCCCCTCTCGACAGGACCCCGCCCCGGGCAAATCCGGAGGAAAACGTTCCGACCTGTGCGACCGGCGAAAATCGCTTGTCCGCCCGGCGGGCCGCCTGGTCTACTCCCGGCATCCGCCGACCGGAAAAGGAGCCACACCATGCCAAAGGCACCCATGTCCATCCAGAAGGGAATTTTCATCGATCACAAGGACATGAGGCTTGGTGCACACGCTCAACCTGGGAGTTCTGGCGCATGTCGACGCCGGTAAGACGAGCCTGACCGAGCGGCTGCTGTACGCCGCCGGTGTCATCGACGAGCTCGGCAGCGTCGATGACGGCAGCACCCGAACCGATTCCCTCGCGCTGGAACGGCGGCGCGGCATCACCATCAAATCCGCCGTGGTCGCGTTCGCCCTGGACGGGGTCACGGTCAATCTGCTCGACACCCCCGGCCACCCGGATTTCATCGCCGAGGTGGAACGGGTGCTGAGCGTCCTGGACGGCGCGGTGCTCGTCGTCTCCGCCGTGGAGGGCGTACAGGCGCAGACCCGCGTCCTGATGCGGACCCTCCAGCGGCTGCGCATCCCGACCCTGATCTTCGTGAACAAGGTGGACCGGCGGGGCGCGGACGATGCGCGCGTGCTGCGGCAGATCGCCGACCGGCTGACCCCCGCCGCCGTCGCCATGGCGGCCGTGCACGGGGCGGGCACCCGCGAGGCGCGGGTCAGCGCGTACGGAGGGGCCGACCCCGGCTTCACCGACCGGCTGGCCGACCTGCTCACCGAGCACGACGACGCGCTGCTGGCCGCCTACGTCGACGATTCCTCGGCCCTCCCCTACGAGCGGCTGCGCGGGGAGCTGGCGGAGCAGACGAAGCGGGGGCTGGTGTATCCGGTGTTCTTCGGCTCGGCCGCCACCGGCGCGGGCCTGGAGGCGCTGATGGCCGGTCTCACCGAGCTGCTGCCCACCGCCGGGGGCGCCGCCGACGGCCCCGTATCCGGCACGGTTTTCAAGGTGGAGCGCGGTCCGGCCGGGGAGAAGATCGCGTACGTCCGGATGTTCTCGGGGACGGTACGGACCCGGGAGCCGCTGCCGTTCCACGGACCCGGCGCCCCGCGGCCCGATGCGGCCAAGGTCAGCGCGATCAGCGTCTTCGAACAGGGCGAGGCACCCCGCCGGGACGCCATCGGTGCCGGCCGGATCGGGCAGCTGTGGGGGCTGGGCGACATCAGGACCGGCGACACCGTCGGCACGGCGGAGGCGGATGCCGATCGGCCGGGGCTGACCCGCGGCGAGGGCGTGCTGGAGTGCGCCTTCGACGGATACCAGCCGGTGCGGGGCGAGGTCCCGGTCCGGTCGCGGACGGACCACGATCCGCTGCATCGGAAGGAATATCTGCTGAGGGTCGTGCGACGGGTTGCCGGGGGGCCGGAGGGGGGCTGAACGGCGGTTGACCGGGGCGGAACGGCGGCCTGGCGGTTCCTCACTCAGGCGTGGGGAACCGTCAGCACTCAGGCGTGGGGAACCGTCAGCCGGCCTTCGTCCCCTGCTTGCAGCCCGCGGCTTCGTAGCACAGCGGCACATCCGCGGCCTTCTTGCCGCCGCCGTCGACGGTGACGCCGAGCCCGAAGACGAGGAGGGCGCATCCGGCACCCACCACGATCTTGAGTCGGGAGTGCGCCTTCACCGTCGACCGCGCGGTCGACGGGGGCGCCAACGGGCGGATCTCGAACAGGTGGAGCACGAGCGGGTGGGACTGCTGACCGGAGGGCGCGGGCTGCGGCGAGTACGGCATGATCAATCCCCCTGGCATCTGGTGCTGGTGTCGTCAAGACCACCCAAGGCCGTTGAGGGTTGTATGGCCGGGCACCCGGGTGAGCCCCCGGCCGTTACGTCCCGCCGCTCCTGCGCCGGGCGGCCGCCGTTCAGGCCGGAAGGCTCCGGAGCCAGGTGGCGACGCCGTGGTGATGGCTGCATGTGCCCCGGCGGTGTTGGCTGTAGCTGTAGGTCCCGTCATTGCACTGCGCGGAGGCACCTGCCGGGGCCTGCGCTTGCTCCCTGCCACCGGAGGAGCCGGCATCGCCGGACGAGCCAGAGGTGCCGGAGCTATCAGAACTGCCGGAACTGCTGGAGCTGCCGGAGCTACTGGAACTGCCGGTCTCGGCCGGATCGTCCGTCGGCTCGGAGGGTTCGTCACCGTCTGCGGACTCCGCAGCGTCAGGATCGTCGCAGGTCTCGCTGGTCCTCACGACGGTGAACGTCAGCGTTTCCGAGTCCGCCATGAGCGTCCCGGCGGTCGGCTCCTGGTCGCATACCTGCCAGTTCCGGTCCCACACCTGGGTGCGTTGGCGGACGGACAGATCGCGGCTGTCGAGCAGGTAGAGGCCCCTGCCCTGTGCGTCGTCCTGCGCCTCCTGGAGGTTGCGCCCGGTGTAGTCCGGGACCGTGACGGTGCTGTCCTCGGTATCGGTACTGCTCTCGCTGTCCGTGCCGCTCTCGCTGTCGGACGCGCCCAATCCGTCTGCTGCGTCGGAGGCGTCCGACGTGCCTGGGATGCCTGGGGCGTCCGTCGCGTCGGACGCCTCGGAAACGGAGCTACTGGCCGACGACTTCGAGCCGTCGTCGCCGTCATCGCCGTCCATCAGGTTGACGCAGCCGCCCACCAGCAGCACGAAAGCGGCGATCACCGCGCAGCCGAGCCGGGCGTTCTTCTTCTCTTCCGGCCCCATGGGCCGTTGGGTTCCGGGCATGTGGTCCCCCTGTCGTACGACTGCGAGGGTGGCCGCGCCGCCGCCCTTCGGCAGCGGTGCGCTCTCTCCCCTCGCGTCGGGGCGGTCAGAAGTTGCCGTTGGAGAGCAGATCGCCCTTGTCGAACTGCGCCGGCGGCTGTTGTCCGGGCCGGGGCGGATGCTGTGGATAGGTCATGGTTCCCCCCAAGGTGTCTGGAACCGGGAGAGTACCGAGTGGTTGAACTTCGAAGTAGATGAAGTGAAGAACCTGTGATGATGTCGTGACCGAAAAGGGTGGGCCGAGTCGTCGGAGCGGGCGGTCAGGGCCTGTTGGGCGCAGCGGCGGCCAGGAGCTCCCTCACATGAGCTTTTATCGCCAAAGCCATGTGCGCGGCCATGCATCTGTGAATAGTCTGCTTTCGCAAGTCAGCACGTCATGAACAAAGTTGCCAGCCCGCTTGCGCAGCTCATGGATGCCACGTACAGGAGATTGCGGTGATTGCCCCTCCAGGTCGTATCGGGCTTTCGCCGGCGCGCTACGAGCCCGGCCGGCCCCATGGTCGTTCGCTCCGCGCGACGCGCTCCCCTACGTCGGCGGCCGCCACGGCGGACGCCCACCCGGAGGCCCGAACAGTGCCTGTTGAACACTCCCTTGTGTACGGTCCGGGACCGTTCCCCTCACCCGGGGGAACGCCGACGGGGCAGCCGTGAGACGCCAACCGGCATTCGACCGGCATCCGGCGCGGGACGACACCCAGTTGCGCGCGGTGGTGGAGGACGCCGCGATGGGCAGGTGGGAAGGCGCCCGGGAACTGCTGACCGCGACCGGGGCCGACTGGGACCGCCGTATCTTCCGCCTCCAGGTGCTCGCCCGCGCGGGGGCGCGGCTCACCTTCGCCGACACCTGGGCACAGGCCGAACCGCGTTCCCCGCACGCACTGGCACTCCTCGCCACCGTCCTGGCGCTGCGTTCGATGGCCGGCCCACGGGGGCAGAGCAGCGGCCCGGACATGGAACAGGCATGGGAGACCTGTCATGCCGCCGGTGACGCGCTGCCCGCCGATCCCACGCCGTACGTCGTCATGCTCGCCCTGCTGCGCTTCCACTCCCCCGCACGCGACCGGCAGTGGCGGGAGACGGTGCACAGCGTGTGGCGGGAGGTCGAGGAGCGCGACCCGTGGAACAGGGAGGCGCACCATGAGCTCCTCACGTACATGTTTCCCGACTGGCACGGTGTGGCGGGCGAGATGTTCCACTGGGCGCAGGAGCGGTGCGCCCATGTCCCCCGCGGGATGCCGTTGCACGTCCTGCCGCTGGTCGCGCTCGCCGAGTCGCACCGTACGCGGATGGAGAAGGAAGGGCACCGATACGGCCTGACGGTCCATCCGTGGACGGACAACCCGTCGACCCAGCAAGCCTGGGTGAACTGGTGGACCTACCGGGCCCCTTCGATGCCGCACGCCGCCTTCCATGACGACGCCAACTACCTGGCCCACGCGATGTCCTTCGCGAATCAGCACCGGGCGGCGGCCGAGGTGTTCGACGCCATCGGCCCGTTCGCCACGGATGTGCCGTGGAGCTATTGCGGAGACGCTCAGCAGCTCTTCGCCCGGCATAGGAAGTGGGCGGTCAAGGGGTCCGCACCGTAGCCACAGCCCCGGCCGATGTTGTTCCGCACGTCACCGCGCCACCAACAGGAGAAGGGCCCCGCCATGCCACTGGAGATTCCAAGCGTCACGCAGACGGAGGAGGAGCGCCTCGCCGAACTGGGCATCGCCCAGACGCTGGACCGCTCGATGTCCGGGCGGCAGAACTTCGCCGTCTCCTTCACGATCATCAGCATCCTGTCCGGCTGCCTGACCATGTACGGCTTCGGAATGAACACCGGCGGGCCGGCCCTGATCATGTGGGGCTGGGTGGTCGTCGGCCTGATGACGCTGTTCGTCGGCCTGGCCATGGCCGAGGTCTGCTCCTCCTACCCGACCTCCGCCGGGCTCTACTTCTGGGCGCACAAGCTCGCCCCGCAGCGGTCCGCTCCGGCCTGGGCCTGGTTCACCGGCTGGTTCAACACCCTCGGCCAGGTGGCCGTCACCGCCGGCATCGACTTCGGCGCCGCGTCGTTCCTCAACGCCTACCTGAACCTCCAGTTCGGCTATGCCGCCACCCCCGGCCACACGATCACGCTCTTCGGCGTGATTCTCCTGCTGCACGCCGTGGTGAACACCTTCCGCGTGCGGGTCGTCGGCTTCTTCAACACCGTTTCGGTGTGGTGGCATCTGATCGGTGTGGTGGTGATCGTCGGCGCGCTGCTGGTGATCCCCGACAAGCACCAGTCCCCCGCCTTCGTCTTCACCGAGTTCGTCAACAACACCGGCTGGGGCTCCGCGGTCTATGTCGTGCTCATCGGTCTGCTGATGGCGCAGTACACCTTCACCGGCTATGACGCGTCCGCCCATATGACGGAGGAGACGAAGAACGCCTCCGTCGAGGGGCCGAAGGGCATCGTCCGCTCGATCGTGGTGTCCTGGGCCGCCGGATTCGTGCTGCTCTTCGGTCTGACCTTCGCCATCCAGTCGTACACCGGCGCCCTGGAGTCGAGCACCGGGGTGCCGCCGGCGCAGATCTTCCTGGACGCGCTCGGCGCGACCACCGGCAAGCTGATGCTGCTGGTCATCATCGGCGCCCAGCTGTTCTGCGGGATGGCGTCGGTGACCGCGAACTCCCGCATGATCTACGCCTTCTCCCGCGACGGGGCGCTGCCGTTCTCCGCCGTCTGGCACAAGCTCCACCCGGGCACCCGCACCCCGACCAACGCGGTATGGCTCGCCGCCGGCGGCGCGTTCGTCCTCGGTCTGCCGTACCTCTTCAACTCGACCGCGTACGCCGCCGTCACCTCCATCGCGACGATCGGCCTCTACATCGCGTACGTGGTGCCCACCCTGCTGCGGCTGCGCCAGGGCGAGAACTTCCGGCGCGGCCCCTGGCACCTGGGGCGCTGGTCGAAGCCCGTGGGCCTGATCGCGGTCAGCTGGGTCGTGATCATCACGGTGCTGTTCATGCTGCCCCAGCAGAGCCCGGTGACCCTGGAGACGTTCAACTACGCGCCACTCACCGTGGGTGTGGTGCTGCTCTTCGCCGGCACCTGGTGGCTGGTCTCCGCCCGCAAGTGGTTCCTCAACCCGCAGCACTCGCGGGGCAATCCGTCGCAGAACTCGAAGGCGGAGCGAGCGGGTTCCGCCTCGGGCTGAGGGACGGCCCTTAAGGTCCTGTCGGCCTCACCGGACTCCCTGTTCGTCCTGTTCGCCGTTCGCCGAAGGGGTTTCCTTCTGTCGTTGATTGCCCGGCAAACGTTTGTTGATTGCCTTCGCGCATTCTTCGGCAGTAGGTAATTCGGGGGCGAGACGAGGAACACAAGTGCCGGATACACGTGTCACGGTCACGGTGCACGCGACCGACCCGCTCAGCCGGGCCGGAGTCGTCAGTCACCTTCAGCACCAGCCCACTGTCGAGATCGTCCAGAACCAGAGCGCGACGGCCACCAGACCGCGCGCGGAGCAGTCCGCGGACCAGGGGAGACCGACAGCAGGCGGTGGGGAGGCGGTCGGGACCGTGGCGATCATGCCCGTCGACCGGTTCGACGACATCGCCGCGGCCGAGCTGAGACGGCTGGTCCGGGGTGGTGAGCAGCGTGTGGTGCTGATCGCCCGGGATCTGCGCGAGCCGGAGCTGATGACGGCCGTGGAGTACGGCGTACGGGCCATTCTGTGGCGCCATCAGGCCACTCCGCAGCGGCTGTTGCGGGCGGTGCAGAGCGCGGCGCGCGGCGAGGGCGATCTGCCGCCGGACCTGATCAGCACGCTGCTGGCACAGGTGGGGCAGCTGCGGCGGTCGGTGGCGACCTCCGCCTCCGTGGGGTTCGTACCGACGCTCGGAATGGCGCCGCGCGAGGTCGATGTGCTGCGGCTGATCGCCGAGGGGCTGGACACCCGGCAGATCTCCGAGAAGCTCGCCTACTCCGAACGCACCGTCAAGAACATCCTGCACGCCCTGATGACCCGGCTGCAGTTGCACAACCGCGCACACGCCGTCGCTTACGCGCTGCGCGAGGGATACATCTGATGGGGACGGAAGCGGGCACGGGTGCGGGTACGGGTGCGGATGTGGAGATGGGTGCGAGTGCGAAAGCAAAGGGTGGAGTGGTGAGGGAGTTGGCGGAGGACATGCGGGCGGCAGGGCGCCGGGCGGGGGAAAGCGCGTGATTCATGAGGTCGATGAGGCGGTGCGGAGGGTGCTGCGCGGCGGGGTGCTGCCGGACGGCGCCGGGGAGGTCGCCTTCGAGGCGCCGACCCGCGACTGGGCGGCGCGACGCAACGCCCCCACCCTCAATGCGTATCTCTACGACATCCGCGAGGACGTCGCCCGTCGCGAGCGCGGGACGATCGCGGAACGGGACGCCACCGGAGTGGTCGTACGCAGACGCCAGCCGCACCGCTGGTTCCGGCTGTCCTACCTGGTCACGGCCTGGACCACCCGTCCGGAGGACGAGCACCGGCTGCTGTCCGCCGCGCTGGGGTGTCTGCTCTCGCACGAGATCCTGCCGGCGGCCGCGCTGCCGGACGCGCTCCGTGCGCTGGAGGTGAGCATTCCGCTCATGGTCGCGGTGCCGCCCCCCGAGTCCCGTTCGATCGCCGATATCTGGTCGGCGCTCGGCGGCGAGCTGAAACCGTCCCTGGATGT
Source organism: Streptomyces tubercidicus (assembly GCF_027497495.1). Taxonomy (GTDB): domain Bacteria; phylum Actinomycetota; class Actinomycetes; order Streptomycetales; family Streptomycetaceae; genus Streptomyces; species Streptomyces tubercidicus. Next base: position 6,957,878 of record NZ_CP114205.1, on the reverse strand, counting down.
GGTGATCACGGTGCCCTTCCCGGTGTCGCCGTCGTACGACGTGGCGCCGCCGGTCACGGAGGGCGCGGTCGCGGTCGTGCGCGGAATCGATGGTGTCCCCGGCGACTCGCAGCCGAGGATGCTCCGGTCCGCCCCGGGCGCCGCGCCGTCCGCAGGGGATCAGAGCGAGGAGAAGCGGTGAGCGGCGCGACGGTGGGCGAGACGCCCGCCCGCGCACTGCTGCACCGGCTGGCGGAGCTGCGGGAGCGGGTGGCCGGGCTGGTCGAGCGGCGCAGTGCCGACGATCCGACGGCCGCGGACCCGCTGCGCGGTCTGTATGTGACCCCGGAGGCCGCCCGACGGCTGGCCGCGCAAGCACCGACGGAGGGCATGGGCGAGCCGTCCACGGGACAACCCTTCGCGGTTACGGACGAGCGGGACGCGGCTACGGCCCATACGGGCGGCTCGGCTGAGGAGGCACCGGGCTGCTTCGCCCCCTCGGACCGGTCGGTGGCGCTCGCCCGGCGGTTCGGGCTGTCGGCGTTGGACCTGCGGATCCTCCTGGCCGCGCTGGCACCCGATGTGGACCGGGGCTTCGAGCCGCTGTACGGCTACCTCAACGACGATGTCGGGCGCCGCCGAGCCACGGTCGCGCTGACGCTGGACCTCGCGGGCACCGGCCCGTACGAGCCCGGGGCCCGCGCCCGCTTCCACCCCGCCGCGCCGCTGCTGTCCGGTGGCCTGCTCGTCATCGAGGACGAGGACCGGCCCCTGCCGGGACGGGCGCTGCGGGTGCCGGAGCGGGTGGTGGCCCATCTGCTGGGGGACGACGGTCTCGATCAGGAACTCAGCGCCGGTGAGGTGGAGTTGCTGCCGGTGCTACAGCCACCCGTCAGCCGCACGGCAAGCGATGGCCCTACCGAGGAGGAGACGTTCGCCGGGCGGCTCGCCGCGCTCGCGGGCGGGCGGTCGCTCGCCGTGCATCTGCGGGAGCGTCGGCCCGGCACCGCCGCCGAACCGGTGACCGACGGGCTGCGGCGGGCCGGTCTGCCCGTGCTGCGCTATCGGCCGGACGGCCGGCGCGATGACGGTGTGGGCCTCGCGGCCGCGCTGCTGCGGGAGGCGCGGCTGCGGCGGGCAGCGCTCGTCGTCGGGCCACTGCCGGAGCGGCCCGATGGGCTCGTCCGGGCGCTGGCGGGCGGGGAGGTGCCGGTGGTCTTCATCGGCAGTGAGCCGTACGACCCGGGCTGGGCCCCGGATGCCGGGCTGTTCGCGCTGGACGCGCCGGTCGGCGGGGCGGCGGCGGACGAGGTCTGGAGCAGCGAACTCGGCGCCGTGGAGGCCGGTTTCGACCTCGCTGCGGCCGTTGCCCCGTACCGGCTGGGCGCCGCCCAGATCCGGCGGGCGGCCCGTGCCGCCACCGCCCTCGCCGCCTTCGACGGGACGCCGGTCACCGCGGCGCATATCCAGCAGAGCGCGCGTCAGCAGTCCGCGCCGCTGCTGGACCGGCACGCGCGGCGCGTACGGCCCGCCGTCGGATTCGACGGGCTCGTCCTGCCGCCCGAACCGCTGTCTCTGCTCCAGGAATTGGTGCAGCGGGCGCGGCACCGGGAGAAGGTGCTGGGTGAGTGGCGGCTGCGCACCGGCGGTGGGCGCGGCAGAGGCGTGGTGGCCCTGTTCGCCGGGGAATCCGGTACCGGGAAGACGCTCTCCGCGGAGGTCGTGGCAGGCGAACTGGGCCTGGATCTCTATGTGGTGGAGCTGTCGGCGGTGGTGGACAAGTACATCGGGGAGACGGAGAAGAACCTGGAGCGGATCTTCTCCGAGGCCGACCGCACGGACGCCGTACTGCTCTTCGACGAGGCGGACGCCGTCTTCGGCAAACGCTCGGAGGTCAAGAGCTCGCACGACCGGTACGCGAACCTGGAGAGCGCCTACTTGCTCCAGCGGCTGGAGGCGTTCGACGGGATCGCCGTGCTGACCACCAATCTGCGGGCCAACATCGATGAGGCGTTCACCCGGCGGCTGGACCTGGTCGTCGATTTCCCGTTCCCGGACGCCGAACAGCGGATCGCCCTGTGGGGTTCCTGCCTGGCGGCCACCCCTTGTGCGCAGGATCTCGATCTCGACGTCTGTGCCAAGGAGTTCGAGCTGTCCGGTGGGGCGATCCGGTCGGCCGCGGTGACCGCGGGCTATCTCGCGGCGGGGCGCGGCGGACCGGTGACGGCGGCGGATGTACGGGCCGGGGCGCGGCGCGAGTACCGCAAGATGGGGCGGCTGGTGCCGGACGCGTCGCCGTTGTGGGACTGAGGCCCGTGCGGGACTGAAGCGGGTGCGGGACGGAGACCGGTGCGGGACGGAAGCCGGTGGGGCCGGGGCCGGGCGGGATGGCAGCCCCTGCCCCGGCCCCGGCCCCGGTGCCTCACTGCCCGTCGGCGATCTTCCAGTCCTGCCGGGGGTTGGGCCCGTCGGTGCACTTCCAGGACACTGCGCCCTTGTCGTTCTGCAGATCGGTCAGGCATTCGTCGTTGCGCGTATTGACGATGCGGGTACGGCCGTTGCCCGCGTCCTGCAGCCGCCACTTCTGCTGGGGCGGCAGCTTGCCCGACTCCAGCAGTGCCGGGTCGGCCGTCCAGAGCTCGACCTGGTTGGAGTTCTCCTGCAGCTGGGCAACGCTGCCCGGGGCGCTGCCCGACTCCAGGGCGACCGTGTTGTCCTCGGCGTAGTGGTGGATGGTCCACCACTGGTTGCGGCCGAACTGGTCACCCGTCCACTCGGGGTTCTGGCCGATCTGCGTGCCGTCCGCCTGACCGCCCTGGTTGGCCTGGAGGTACCAGCCACCGTTGGCGTCGGACCGGATGGTCTGCTGCTGCGGGCCCTGGTCCTCCCCGCCACCGTCACCGGGCGGCTCCTCGGGGGCCGGCTCCTCCGGCTTCTCCTCGGGCTTCTTCTCCTCCGGGGGCTTGGACGGCGCCGGAGCGGACGGCTTCTCTTCCTTCTGCGGGAGCTTGTGGGACTGGCCGACCTTCTCCCGCGCGCTCGTGGACACCTTGGGATCGGTTCTGAGCCACAGCATCAGGAAGGCCAGCGCCGCCGCGAGCAGCAGCGACAGCACCACCATCACCCAGCGCGGCAGCACCGACGGCTGGAGGTAGGTGCCGCGCAGCTCGGTCGGCTCCGGGGTACCGGCTCGCTGGAGGGAGACGGTGAAGGGGTGCTTGGTGACCCCGCCGACCCAACTCACCGCGCCGGGGCGGATATCGAGCTTCGCGAAGGCGGCGCGGCCCGGCGCGACCTGGACCGAGGTCGGGTCCGGCTCGACGGTGAGGGCGTCGCCGTTCTCGCGGCCGGAGAGGGACACCGTCAGCGGCTGGTTGCCGAGGTTGTCGACGGCGGCCGACGCCTTGGCGCGCCAACGGCCCCGTACGGTCAACGGCACCAGCTCGGCGCGGAGTTCGGTGAACCCCCCGACCGTGACTTGTCCCTCGACGACATCGCGGACCTCCGGGTGCTCCTTCGGCTCGACGCGGATACCGAAGGGCGTCGGACCGGCGACGGCGTCCGACGTACGCGGGGGCGCGAACTCGATCTGCGCCGTGCCCTCGGCTCCGGGGTACAGCCGCAGGACGTCCGGCTGCACCTGCGTCCAGCCCGCTGCGTCGCCGGCCGGCCGGAGCCGGTACTCCTCCACGGTGTCGCCCGTGTTGCGTACCCGCAGCCTTACCCTCGCGACGGAACCGGGGTCGACGGTGATCGCGGCCGGTTCCAGTGAAGTCCACATGCTCACCAGGGCAGTCAACCGGCTGCGCCGGGCCCGGTCAGCGTGCGGAAGGGCAGAACCGGGGGCAGAGTCAGATGCCCTTACGGCTCCTTGGGGCGAGTCGCGCCCCGCAGGTGGCGCCCGAACGGCGGCACGCGGCCGAGGCAGCGAACGCCGTCCCCGGGGCGGCGAACGTTGTCCGGCCGCTCCAGGAACCACCGACGACGGGCCGCCGGCCGCCGCGCAGGCCCGTACCGCCCCCGCGCGCTCGCCGCACGGACGAGGGCCAGTTCGTGCGCGTCCATGGCGCTGACCAGATCGCTGTCCATGCCCATGCCCATGCCCATGTCCTTGTCCTTGTCCTTGTCCACGTCCATGGACGACGCATGGTCCGGGCCCCGGCTCTCCCGTAGCGCGGTCTCTGCTGGCCCGTATGGCCCGGTGCCCTGGCGCGAGTCGCTGAGCAGGCGCTGGGCATGCGCTGCGGCTACGTCGTCGCCGTGCCGCTGGGCATGGTCGAACAAGCGGCGCTGGGCCGCCGCCCGCTCCTCTGGGCTGTCATGGTGCTCGCCCAGCCGACGGGCGAACAGCCCGACCAGGTCGTGATAGCGGTAGCGGTCGTCGCCGTGTGCCTCCAGGAGCCCGGCATCGACCAGCGTCTCGACCGCCGCCTCCGCCTCGTCGTCGGTGGTGTCCAGCATTGCGGCCGCGGCGGCCCGGCAGAACGTCGGCAGGCCGCCCAGGGCGAGGGTCCGGAAGGCGTGGGCGGGGCCGGGGTCGAGCGCCTCGTAGCCGGCCCGGAAGGTCGCTTCCACCGCCAGATCGCCCACCCGCAGCTCGTCCAGCCGCCGCTCCTCGCTCAGCCGGGACACCATCCCGGCCGTGGTCCGGCCCGGCCGGGACGCCAGCCGGACGGCGGCGATCCGCACGGCGAGCGGCAACCCGCCGCAGGCGGCGACCAGTTGGCGGGCGGCTTCCGGCTCGGCCGCCGCCCGCTCCGCCCCCACGACCGCACCGAACAGTTCCAGCGCCTCCGCTTCGTCCATCACTTCCACGTCGACCTGGTCGGCCCCGGGCAGCGCCAGCGTCCGCGTACGGCTGGTGACCAGCACCGCGCACCCCGGCACCCCGGGCAGCAGCGGCCGTACCTGTGCACCGTCGCGGGCGTTGTCGAGGAGTACGAGGATCCTGCGGTCGGCGAGCAGCGAGCGGTACAGGGCGGCCTTCTGCGCCAGCCCGTCCGGTACGGCGCCCTCCGCGACGCCGAGCGCGCCCAGGAAGTGCGTCAGCACGGCACCGCTGTCAGCCGGAGCCCGGCCGGTGCCCTGCAGATCCGCGTACAGCTGCCCGTCGGGGAAGCGGGCCCGTGCGGAGTGCGCCACATGCAGGGCCAGCGCGGTCTTGCCGACTCCGCCGAGGCCACTGAGGGTGGCCACCACCGGGGCCCGTGCGCCGTCCGCACCGCGCAGCGTCGTGGCCAGGTGGGCGACGGCCTTCGTGCGTCCCGTGAAGTCGGCTATGTCGGAGGGGAGTTGAGCTGGTACGGGCGAGGGGCCGCCGAAATCCGCGGGGTCCCGGGCCGGGCGGGAGGGACGGGCGTGATCACGGGCGGATCCGGAACCAGGTCCGGTAGCGAGGCCGGAACCAGGGTCGGTAGCGGGGCCAGTGCCGGTAGCGGGGCCGGTGGCGGGGCCAGTACCGCGCCCGGCCCCCGCCGCGGGCGCAGAACCGTGACCCGCCGACCCGTCGCGCAACTCCTCGTACTGGGCCCGGAGTTCAGGACCCGGCTCCGTGCCGAGCTCGGCGTCCAGGGTGCGACAGGTCGCCGCGTACACCGCGAGGGCCTCCGCCTGGCGGCCCGCGCGGTGCAGGGCCAGCATCAGCAGGGCCTGGGGCCGTTCGCGCAGCGGATGTTCGGCGGCGAAGGCGCGCAGCCCGGCGATCGAGTCGCCCATCGGCTCGGCGTGTCCTCCCAACTCCACTACGCAGCCGAAGAGTTCCTCCTGGGCGGTGATGTGCAGTTCGGTGAGCCGGTCGCGCTGCCGCTGGGCGTACGGGCCGGGCAGTCCGGCCAGCGGTACGCCCTCCGCGAGCGCCAGCGCTCCCCTCAGCTGTTCGTACGCGCCCGCGGCGTCGCCCGCCCCCCGCAAGCGGCGCGCCGTACCCAGCCGCTCCTCGAAGCCGGCCGCATCCAGTGCCTCACCGGGGACCCGTAAGGCGTAGCCGCCGCCCGAGGACACCAGCAGCTGCCCGTCTTGCCGGGGCAGCCGGTCCGGCTCCAACAGGCCGCGCAGCCGGGAGATATATGTCCGTACGGTGCCCACGGCCCGGGGCGGCGGCCATTCGTCCCACAGCGCGTCCACCAACTGCGGTACGGAGACGGGCCGGCCGGCGTGCAGCAGCAGCACCGCCAGCACCGCGCGCTGCTGGGGCGGGCCGAGATCCACCGGGCGGTCTCCGGTCCAGGCCCGCACCGGGCCGAGCACCTGAAACCGCAACCGGCCGGCCCGGTCGGGACTGCCCGCCCGCACCGCACTTTTTGGCTCATTCGCGTCGCAGCGCACCGTCTGCTCGCTCCCCCGCCCCTGTCGACCTGTCACGCCACCCCTTCGGACCAGCGCTGATGTTCCGGCCGTACCAAAAGTAGCCCAGCATGCGGACAGCAATTTCAGGAAAACGGCTGATACTGGCCCAACGGCAATTCCCGCCTCTTTCTCCGGCCGACAAGGCTCCATTCCGGTATTCACCAGCATTCACCAGCGTTCATCGGTGTCCGGCAGGGCAACCGTGCTGCCCGTTCGGACCCCCTTCCGGCTCTGGAGGCAATCGGCGCTGCGGCCGAAAATCGGCACTGGGGGCCGTGCCCCACGGACCAGACGGACCACCGGCCGCCAGAACGGAGCCCTCGTGCACGCACACGAACGGCGGGCCACGGGAGGGGAGTCGGCGCCACGCACCGCGCCCCGCGGACCCGAGCGCCCGCGCATCCCCTCCTCAGCCCTGTCCACCCATGGGCCGGAGGCGCTGCGCACCCTCCAACGGACGGCGGGCAATGCCGCGGTCGCCCGCGCGCTGGCACCGTCGCCGGAGCAGGCCAGAGAACCCCAGCACCAGCACCAGCACATACAGCGGTACGCCGAGGGAGAGGCCGCCCACGGTTTCGACAAGGTCTCCGCACACGGAGCCATCGCCATCCGGGGCCGGCAGGAGGCATACGCCGACGCGGACTTGATCACCGCCGCCGCGCACAGCCTTGACGCCCAGGACCGGGTGCCGATCACCCTGGAGCGCGGGGCGGCGGTGCAGGTCGGTGACCGCACCCTGTACCGGGTGCTGCCCGTGTACAAGGACACGGCCAGGGCCGATGCCGCCGTACGGGCCGCCGGCCGGAACCCGGAGGGGGCCGGTCATGAGCCGGTACGCGGGGACACCGCGGCCGAGCGCGAGGACAAGCGTGCCGCCTACCTGAAGTCCCTGACCGACCCGCCGGAAGTACGGCAGCTCGTCAACCTCACCCAGCGCATCGTGACGGCGCTCAAGGCGCGGGCCGAACCGCGCAGCGCCACCGTCGACGGTCTGCGGGCCGAAGCGATGAAGCTGGCGGTGGCCACGATGGGCGGCGGCTGGGTCGCCGCGCGGTTCCCCTACCCCGAACGCACCGGCCGGGAGGGGCTGACCGACCTCGCCGTCCTCATGCCGGGCCTGACCTCGGAGTTCCTCGCCGGTCTCCCCGCCGTCGAGAACCAGGAGGCCCAGGTGCACGAGCTGCTCATCACGCTCCCCAACGACTGCCAGGCAGCGGCGGCCCAGCTCATCGGCAGACCGGCGGACGGCGGCCTCAGCGTGCGACGGGACGCGCCCGCCGTCGGTGAGAACCACTTCGTCGATCTGACCGGCGCGGCCCCGGACGGCTGGGCGAACCACTTCGCCGCCGTCATCCTGCGCGACGGCCCCGACAGCCTCACGTACGAGGCCGCCGCCGACCGCACCAGTGCAGTGCAGCACGGCAAGTCCCTCGGCTACTTCGCGCTGTACGGCCGGGCCGGGACCGACCAGTCCTTCGACACCGTCATCCGCGCCCAGAACCAGGCATACGCGGAGCGGTCGGCGCCTGCCACATGACCGAACGGGCAGCGCGCTCTGCCCTCGACGGCGCCCGTTCGTCTCTACAGCCGTGCCCGCCCGTAGGCCAAGGTCGAAAGCGTAGGGCGCAGAAGCAGTAGCAGCAGGCAGCACAGCAGCAGTGATCAGCAATGGCCGGGAGCGGTCAGCAGGGTGATGGGGGAGGAACGTCGTGCGGGCACAGGAGCAGCAGCCCGGCTCGGGGAGCGAACGCCCGGGGGCGGCCCGCGCCGCCCGTACCGCCTCCTCCCCCGCATCCGAAGCGGCCCGCCAGGCGGCGGCCGGCGGGGCCGAGCGCCTCACCCCGGCCGCGGCCGCCGCCCTCCAACGGGCCGTGGGCAACGCGGCGTTCTCGGCCGCCATGGCCGATCAGGAGCAGCACCGGCACAGCGCGGGCTGCGGACACACCGCACCCTCCAGCGTGCAGCGCTCGGCCGTCCACGAGGTGCTGCGCGCACCCGGCCGCCCGCTCGACGAGCCGGTCCGGGCCGATATGGAGAGCCGCCTCGGCGCGGACTTCTCCGATGTACGCGTCCACACCGACACCTCCGCGCACACCTCGGCCGAGTCCGTCAATGCCCATGCGTACACGTCCGGTTCGCATATCGTCTTCCAGCGCGGCCGCTACAACACCTCCTCCGCGGCGGGCCGCCATATGCTCGCGCACGAGCTGACCCACGTCATCCAGCAGCGCAACGGCCCGGTCGCGGGCACGGACCGCGGCGACGGGACGAAGGTCAGCGATCCGTCCGACCGCTTCGAGCGGGAGGCGGAGGCGAACGCCAGCCGGGCACTCTCGGCGAGTGTGCAGCGTGCGGCCGACACGGAAGATGTGCAGCGTGCAGCAGCCGATACCGCTGACGTGCAGCGCGCGGCCGCCGATACCGCGTACGCCCCGGAGCACGGCGCCACGACGGGCGGGGACCGTCCCGTCCAGCGGACTTACAAGATGGCGAACAAGACCGTCAAGGCCGCTGACGATGTCCTCCCCGTCGACGCCCTTATCGCCAAGGGCAAGGCACGCCACGCCCGGTGGGACGACGCGTTCAAGGCCAAGGTCCGGGACGAACTCGTCAGGATGGCGAGCGATGAGCGGGACCTCGGCCGATGGGGGTCGTACGAGGAGCTGCTGGACTTCGCCGAGCGGCGGGTCCGGGAGGCAGCGGCGGCCGACCTTCCGCCGGTGGTTCCCACCGCGATCAGGACCGGTTCGCCGGACCCGGATCAGCAGGAAGTGAAGCTCTCCGAGAAGGAGCAGATCCACCGCCTCGCCGAGGTCCGCCGACGGCTCTCCTCGCGCGGGACGGAACAGGATCTGGACGGGTTCCGCAACCGCCAGAAGATGGTGAACCCGTTCACCCATAAGCCGACCGGAAACGCCTACTCCATCGGCCATACCGGAAACTTTGTCCTGGGCGGCCCGCAGGAAGGCGAGTACGACGTACTTTTCGAACGCGCCGGGAACAGTACCGGCCTGTCCGACAAGGAACTCGCCAAGCACTTCATCCGGGCCCTGACCGAGCCGGGATACGACTTCGAGGGCATGAGCGAGGACGGGCGTAAGTACTGCGCGAAGATTGTCGCCATCATCCAGGGCGCCGAATTCCGCCGTGCCGCGGCCAACCCGACGGTGGCCATCGCCGCCTTCAACCAGGTCGTCAGCGGCGAATCCAAGAGCCTGCACGAGGCACTCAACAGATACGCCATCTTCGCCAAGGCCAAGGGGAATTCCGCCACCGGCGGCTCCAAGGACTCGCAATTCCACCGTGATCCGGATGTGGACCAGGAAGACGGCGACTTCAAGAAACGAGCGCTGAACGAGTACCAGGCACTCGCTCAGCTGGTCTCCGTCAACGGCTTCGACCCGAGCGATGCGGAGGAGTTCTACAAGGGGTGCGACAAGATCGCGGCCACCTCGATGAGCTCCTTCACCGCCACCTTCGAGTACCAGATGCCCTGACCCGCATCACCAGCAATGCCCTTCTCTTCCCTCCTCCGATCTCCTGTTCTCTTCATCACCGGCACACCACACCAGAAACCACCGAACCGGCCAGTTCGCATATCCAGGGAGTAACAGAACATGCCCACCTACCTGTCCCCCGGCGTCTATGTCGAGGAAGTCGCCAGCGGATCGCGGCCCATTGAAGGGGTCGGGACGTCGGTGGCGGCCTTTGTCGGTCTCGCTCCCACCGGTCCGCTGAATGAGCCGACCCTGGTGACGAACTGGTCCCAGTACGTGGCCGCCTTCGGGGAGTTCACGGACGGGTACTACCTCGCGCACTCCGTCTACGGGTTCTTCAACAACGGCGGCACGGCCGCGTATGTCGTACGGGTCGGCGGGACGGGCGACGGGGAGTCGCAGACCGCCGCCGCCCCGGAGGCGCCCAGGGCACTGACGGCCGGGGAGCCGGCCGCGCTCGGCGCCTTCCGGGTCTCGGCGATCACGGCCGGTTCCGCCGGCGGCGGGGCGCTCACCGTCGAGGTGCAGGACGTCGAGGGCGAGGGCAGCACCGACCGGTTCAAGCTGGTCGTCAAGGACGGCGACAAGGTCGTCGAGAGCTTCGACGTCAGCGCGAAGAAGAGCTCGCGGAACTACGTCGTCTCCCAGGTGAAGCAGCGCTCCAAGACGATCGTCATCGAAGAGGCCGTCCCGGCCGCGCAGTTGACGAAGCCGGACGCCCAGAACATCACGCTGGCCCCGCCCACCGCGGCGCCCGCCGCCCCCGCCGGGAACGGCACCGTCGACCGGATCGCGTCCGGCCAGTTCATCGGCGACTCCGCCGACCGCACCGGCTTCGGCGGCCTGGAGGCGCTCGACGAGGTCAACATGGTGGCCGCACCCGACCTGATGGCCGCCTACCAGCAGGGCCTGATCGACCTGGAGCAGGTCAAGGCCGTCCAGCTGGGCCTGGTCGCGCACTGTGAGCTGATGGGCGACCGGATGGCGATCCTGGACCCGCCGCCGGCGCTCAACGCCCGCGACATCCGTAAGTGGCGCCAGGAGGTCGCCGGCTACGACTCCCGCTACGCCGCGCTCTACTACCCGTGGATCAAGGCATTCGACCCGGCCACCGGCCAGACCCGCACCATCCCGCCGTCCGGGCACATGGCCGGCGTCTGGGCCCGTAACGACTCCGAGCGCGGCGTCCACAAGGCCCCGGCCAATGAGATCGTCCGCGGCGCCATCGACCTGGAGCTGCAGATCACCCGCGGCGAGCAGGATCTGCTCAACCCGGTCGGCGTGAACTGCATCCGGGCCTTCCCCGGACGCGGAATCCGGGTGTGGGGCGCACGGACCATGGCCTCCGATCCGGCCTGGCGCTACCTGAACGTGCGGCGCTACTTCAACTACCTGGAGGAGTCGATTCTCATCGGCACCCAGTGGGTGGTGTTCGAGCCGAACGACCAGGCGCTGTGGGCCCGTATCCGGCGCAACATCTCGGCGTTCCTGGTGAATGAGTGGCGCTCGGGCGCGCTCTTCGGGCAGCGGCCCGAGGACGCGTTCTATGTGAAGTGTGACGCGGAGACCAACCCTGTCGAGTCCGTCGACCTCGGCCGGGTCGTGTGTGAGATCGGCATCGCGCCGGTCAAGCCCGCCGAATTCGTGGTCTTCCGGCTGGCCCAGTTCTCGGGCGGCGGCGGTGAGCTGGAGGAGTAAAGCACAGCCACGGCCGGGCGCATCGCCCCGTCCTCCCTCTCATCCGTCACCCTTTTTCTTCTCACCACAGGAGTGAACCACCTTGTCCCTTCAGCCCGGTGATGCCCTCACCTCACACAATTTCGGCCTGCAGATCGACGGCGTGATGGTCGAATACCTGCAGGAGGTCAGCGGTCTGACCATGGAGCAGGACGTCATCGAATACCAGCAGGTCTCGGCGGACGGCAAGCCCGTCGTGAAGAAGATGCCCGGCACGAAGAAGGCCGGCGAATGCACCGTGACCCGCGGTATGACGCAGAGCGGTGCGTTCAGCGAGTGGATCAACAAGTCCATTGCGGGCGATATGGGTTCGGCCCGTAAGAACGCCACCATCATGATGATGGACTACCAGAACAACCCCGTGAAGCGTTACAACATGCGCAATGCGTGGTGCAGCAAGGTCGAGACCAGCGGGGTCAAGGCGGGCGACGCCGCCGCGCTGACCGAGCAGGTCACCATCGTCTTCGAAGAGCTGGTCATCGAGTAATGCGGCGCGAAGGCCCGGCGGGGGCGCAACAGCAACGCGAGCCGCTGCGTACGGAATTCGAGTTCGAGTTGCCGCGCGGATTCGTGGACGAGTCCGGCACCGTGCACCGAAACGGCGCGATGCGGCTCGCGACGGCACGGGATGAACTGATTCCGCTGCGGGATGTGCGGGTGCGCGAGAACCCGGCGTATCTGTCGGTCGTGCTGCTGGGCCGGGTCATCACCCGGCTCGGGACGCTGGCAACCGTGCACGACGGGACGGTGGAGAACATGTTCGCCTCCGACCTGGCCTTTCTGCAGGACTTCTACCGGCAGATCAATGCGGAGGGACACACGCGCGCAGCGGTGTCCTGCCCGCACTGCGAGGAGCCCTTCGAAGTGGAGCTGGCCGGGAGCCGCCTGGGGGAATCGTGACGTACGCGACCGGGCGTATCGAAGAGGAAGTCGCCTATCTCGCCTACCACTTCCACTGGGGCATCGACGACATCCTCGACCTCGAACACGCCGACCGGCGCGCGTACGTGTCACAGATCGCCGCCCTGGTGGAGCGGGCTGAAGGGAAGCAGTGACGGAGGATGGGGTTGTTCAGGTGGCGGCGGAGGCCGCGGGGTGCCGAGGGTACGCAGCCTGCGCAGGGGGCTGAGGCCGTGGCGGCTGCGGATGCGGCTGCCGGGGGCCCGGTCGGTGGTGGCGGTGACGGCGGCTGGTCCGCCCAGCCCCCCATCCAGCGGGTTCTGGCGACGCCGCGCACCGTCGCCGAGCCCGGCTTCGCCGCGTCGCTGAGCGCGCACCGCAACCCCTCCTTCGGCGGGGAGCTGGGGCATGACGTCCATGCCACGGCACCCGGTGGTGTGCTGCGCGATGCACTGGTCCCTGTCTCCGGGCGTCCTGCCGATCTCGGACTTCCGGTCTTGCGCCTTCCGGTGGCGGGGCGGGGGGATGAGGTACTGGAGGAGGGCGCGGGGGCGGGCTCCGGGTCGGCTGCTGGGCTGGGAGCGGGCTCCGCTGCCGGGCCGGGGGTGAGTGCGGGGCGGCGTGTGGGTGTGCGGCCGGGGGCGAGTGCGGGTACGGCTTCGGGTTCGGGTACGGGTACGGCTTCGGGTTCGGCGCGAAGTGCGGGTGCGGGGCCTGGGGCTGGAGCTGATGCGGGTCCGGGTGCGGGTGCGGGTGCGGTAGGTACCGCCACCCGGGGTGGGGCTGCTGTGCAGAGGGCGGCGGCGCCGGGTGCTTCGCGTGCCGAGGGCCGGGATGCCTCGCGTAGCCAGAGCCGTGACGTGGCACGTGGGGCACGTGGGGAGAGCCAGGGTACGGCGCGTGCGGAGAGCCAGGCTGTCGAACGTATGGAGAGCCAGGGTGCCGTACGTGCCGAGAGCCAGGGTGCCGTGCGTGCGGAAAAGCGAGGTGCGGCCCCTAGCGAGTCCCGGGAGGCGGCCCCCGTGCAGCGGGCGGCGGCGCCGGGTGCGTCGCGTATGCCGACGGCTGCCGCGCGTGCTCTTCGTCCGCCGGCTTCGGGAGGCGAGATGCCGTCGGCGACCTCGCGGGACGACGCGCCGAGCGCTGCTCCGGTCGTGGCGCCGGGCACGCCTCCGGTCGCCTCGGCGGGCGGGCCATCCGGCACACCAGCCGTCACCCGGTCCTCCACGCCGCCCGTTACCCCGTCCTCCAGGCCGTCCGTCAATCGGTCGGCCACGCCGTTCGGCACCCCGTCCTCCGCGCCTTCCGTCACCCCGTCGGCCACGCCGTCCGGCATGCCCTCTGCGATGTCAGCGGGCGACCAGCGGAAGGTGCAGCCGAGGTCAGCGGTGGCCGCACCGTCAGCCGGGGCTGATGGCGGGGTGCGTGGGGGTGGCACGGCCGTGCCCTCCTCCGGGGCCGTGCCCGCCTCCGAGGCCACGCCCAGTGCCACGGCCGAGACCGGTGGCGGAGGTGAGGCCGCTCGCTCCGCATCGCGTGGGGCGCGGTCCGCTGCCCTCCCCTCGGCCCTCCCCGTAGCCATGCCCGTACGGAAGGCCGTCGGCGCGCGGTCGCCGCTCACCTCGGCCGGCAAGGTCGCGATGCCGCCCCGTCAGCTGCGGCCAGCCACCTCGTCGCATACGGGGAGCAGCGATACCGCCCCCTCCCCCAGCCAGACGCCCTTGCAGCGCACCGAAGCACCAGCGCCGTCCACCACGGCGGCGGATCCGGAAGCGGCGCCTTCTGCCTCTCCCCCCTCAGCCCACGCCCCTGCCGCCGCACCGGCGCACGAGGGTGTGGCACCGGCCCCCGCCCCCGTACGCCCTGACACTCCCCACCGGGTCGTGCAGCGGCGCGCGGTTGGCCCACGACGGCCGCTCGCCCCAAAGCAGAGCGGCGGGCCGGAGACTGCCCCGACCACGGACGCCGCACCCGGCATCGGCCCGGCGTCAGCTGATGACTCAACCCCGTCGACTCCCGGCACGGCGCCACGCATGAGCCCTGCCCCGAAGTCACTGCCGGGGGCGCCGGCGTCCTCGCCAAGCACGCCTCCACGTACGGCCGCCGACACCAGCGATCACGCGGCCCCGGGCTCGGCCCCGAGCCCAGCCGTGAACCCGGCCGCAGGCGATGGCGACCGCACGCGTCGGCCGATCCAGCGAGCAGCTGAACAGGCTGCCCCTCAGCCCATGCGACGGTCGGCAGCAACAGGCCGTCAACGCCTGGGACTTGGCGCTCCGCTTGTCCAGAGCGCGGACGGCGACACCCCGGTCAAGGACGTTGCGGCCGAGGCACGGCCGGTCCGGCCTCCGGTCGACGGCGCCCGTACGCCGCCCCCTGGGCCTCCCTCGCGCCCCGCGATCCAACGGAAGCCGCTGATCGGCGCACCCACCGAATCCACCGCGATCCGTCGCGAGGACGCTGCTGCACCGACGCCTGCACAGCCGGCCGCACCGGCGTCTGCACGGACACCTGCCCCGACAGCGACACCGACGCAGACGCCAGCCCAATCGCCAGTCCCGACACCTGCTCCGGCCCCGGCCCCGGCCTCGGCCCCAACTCCGGCCCCGGCGCCGAGCCCAATCCCGGCCCCGCCCCAGGCCCAGGCCCAAGCCCAAGCACCAGTTCAGCGTTCCGCAATATCCCCCGAACGTCGGGCCTCCCCCGGCCCGTTGACGCCCACACGCACCCCGAAGAGCCGTACCTCGGAGACCCGTACGTCAGAGAGCCACCTGCCGACACCCAGTACACCGCAGCCCCACCCACATGAATCCCGTACGCCGGAGGCCCGTACGCCGGAACCCCCTAAGCCGCAAGCCCACCCGCAGGCACCCCCTGCGCCGACGGGCCAATCGCCGACAACCAGCACGCCCCGTCCTCCCACCACCGCGCCCGCCCCCGTTCGCCCCGCCACCCGCCGAGCGCCGCTCGCGTCCGCGCGTGCGCTGGGCCCCGGTGCCCTGCAACGGCCCACCGGGCACCGTGCGGAGACGGCCGGCCCCGCACCGGTGCAGCGCTCAAGCGCGCAGGGCGCATCCGCTGTCCCCCTGCGCCGGGCGCCAAGCGCTGCGAGCCCCGAGAGCCGCACTGCCACCACAGCGGGACCGCCAGCCCGACGAGCGGCGGCAGCCGTCCCAGCCGTGGCCCTGCAGAAACCGGCATCGGCTCCGGCACGTACACCGGGCACCTCGCCCACCGCGTCCCGCACGGTCCGGACCGCACCGGCCACGGCCCCCGGCATGCCCGCAGTGCGGCATGCGCCCGCCCCCTCTCCTCCCGGTGCCCCGGCGCCGGGACGGACACCGAGCCCTTCATCCATTCCGTCTCACACGGTCCGGACCGCACCGGCTGCCCCCGGCATGCCCGTAGTGCAGCGCAGCCGCACCGCTCCCGGCGCCCCGGCACCGACCCCGACTCCGGCCCCCCAGCCGCTCAGCTCAGCGGCCATGCCGTCACGATCACCGTCGCCCACACCCCCCGCGGCCCCCGCTCCGGCAAGCACCTCCCGCCCGCTCCAGCGCACCCCCAACTCCCCCACCACGTCCGCCAAATCCACCCCGGCTTCCCCCACGACCACCACCACGAACACGCCCGATACGGCTGCTACGACCACCCCAGCCACCCCCACCGACCCCACCACCACCGACCCCGCCGCCCTGGATGCCCTGGCCCGCCGCCTGGTAGCCCCCCTCTCCCGCCTGCTCCGCGCCGAGCTGCGCACCGACCGCGAACGCATCGGCCGCCTACGCGACCACGGCCGCTGACCCGCACCCACCCCATCCAGCCGCGTCACCCCACCCCCGCCCCCTCCGCGTCCCATCCCCACCCCAGCCGAAAGACCACCCACCATGCCCCAGGCCCAGGACCCCGGTTCCACCGTCTTCTTCAAGCTGACCATCGACGGCCAGGACCTCGGTCTGTTCAACGGCTGTGACGGGCTGGCCTCCGAGGTGGAGGTGGAGCAGCGGCAGGAGGGCGGCAACAACGGTTTCGTCTGGCAGTTGCCGACCCGCGTGACGTTCTCCACGATCCGGCTCACCCGTCCTCTCACCGCCGACACCGCCCGTGTGGCCGCCTGGATCTCGTCGCTCGCGACCGGCATCAGCCGGCCCACCGCGCAGATCGCCGCGCTCCGCGCCGACGGTTCGGTGGTCGCGCAGTGGGGGCTGGTGGAGGTGCTGCCGGTGCGCTGGCAGGGGCCGAGTCTGGACCCGGCGAGCCCGGGGGTGGCGACCGAGACGCTGGAGATCGCGCACCACGGTTTCACCGATGCGGGAGGTGCCTGAGGTGGCCGCCCCGACCGGCGGGAAGGCGGGCGCAAGCCTCGTACGGGCCGCCCTCGCGATCCATCAGCCCCCCACCGACCTCGGCGGCTCCATCGGCGGCCGGATCGGTGAGGTGGAGTTCCAGTTCAATCCGACCCAGTTGCAGCTCGGGCGGGAGGCGGAGTGGCACACCCAGGCAGCGGTGGCGTATACGCGGGGCGCGCCGCCCAAGTTCACCGGCACCCGGCCCGCGACGCTCCAGCTGGAGGTGTTCCTGGATGCCTCCGGCACGCCGAATTCCGGCAAGGTGCAGAAGCAGATCGAACTGCTGCTGTCCTGCTGTGAGGTGACGGCGCAGAGCGTCAATTCCAAGCGGCCGTCGCCGCCTTGGGTGCGGTTCTCCTGGGGGTCGTTCAACACGGTGCAGTTCGTGGCGTATGTGACGAGCGTCAGCGCCACCTACACCCTCTTCAACCCCACCGGCGAGCCGATCCGCGCCACCTGCACGCTGTCCCTGACCGAGGTGGCCATGCCCACCAAGGGGCAGAACCCCACCTCCGGTGCGCTCTCGGCACGCCGGATCCACCGCACGGTCGCGGGTGATTCGCTCGCCTCGCTGGCCTGGCGGGAGTACGGGGACGCGACCCGCTGGCGGGTGATCGCGGAGGCGAACGAGATCGACGATCCGATGCGGCTGCGGCCGGGCACCGAGCTGCTGCTGCCCGCCGCCGACGAAGAACATCCCGAGGGCCAGGCGCCGAGCCGTCCCGCGCACAGTCCCGCCGGCCATCCCACCAGCCAGGAGGCCGCCCGATGATCAGCGAGAGCATCCGATGAGTGAGAAGACGTACACCAGCGTCCTGTACGCCGAGATCGGCGGCACGCCGCTGCCCGACAAGCTCGCCGCCCTCCTCATCTCGGGCTGGGTGGACTCCAGCGTCAATGTGCCGTCCACTTTTGAGCTCACCTTCAGCGACTCGGGATCGGACATCCTGAAGACCTTCCCGAAGATCAAGGTCGGCGCGAAGGCGGTGCTGTCGCCGTTCACGGACGGGCGGCGCGGTAAGCCCATGCTGACCGGCGAGGTCACCGCGCTCGAAGTGGACGCGGACGCGAGCGGCAAGTACCTGGTCGTACGGGGCTATGACCCGGGGCACCGGCTGCTGCGCAACCGCCGCGTCGCGGGCTACCCCAATATGACCGCGAGCGACATCGTGCGCCGTCTCGCCGGCCTCAACAGGCTCTCCCTGGGCAAGGTGGAGGCCACCCGCACCGTCTACGAGCTGGCCACCCAGCCCAACATCACCGACTGGGACTTCCTGACCCGTCTCGCCCAGGAGAACGACGTCCATCTCTCCTTCGACCCGCAGGGCAAGCTGCAGTTCGGCAAGCTCGCCCCGGCCGCGTCGGCGCCCGCCGACAGCACTCCGGCCGCGCAGAGCCCGTACGTCCTGGAGTTCGGCCACAACGCGATGCACAGCCGGATCGCGGTCACCGCCGCCGGGCAGGTCAGCAAGGCGGGTGCGCGCGGCTGGGACATGCGGGCCAAGCGTGCGCTGTCCGCGCAGTCCCCGGCCACGACGAGCAAGGACATCGTCGCGGACATCACGCCCGCGACGCTCAGCAAGCCCTTCGGCCAGGCCGAACTGACCGCCACGGACACACCGTTCACCACCCAGGCCCAGGTCACCCATGCCGCGCGCGCCCTTGCCGACGATGTGGCGGGCTCCTTCGCGGAGCTGGAGGTGGCGGTCACCGGGAATCCGGACCTGAAGCCGGGCCTGCCCGTGGCGCTCAAGGGTGCCGGTTTTCCCTTCGAGGGGAAGTACACGGCGACCGGTGTCCGCCATGTCTTCGAGTCCGGGCGGCAGTTCACCAGCTGGCTGACCGTCTCGGGGCGGCAGTTCCGGTCGCTGTACGGGCTCGCGTCCGGTGGCGCGGAGGCGGCGCCGCCCATGCCGGGTGTGGCGATGGCGCTGGTCAGCAATGCCAAGGACCCGCTGCGGCTGGGCCGGGTCAGGCTGCGCTTCCCCTGGCTGTCGGACACGTACGAGAGCGACTGGTGCCGGGTCGCGCAGCTGGGCGGGGTGCGGGGCGGCGGGCTGATCCTGCCCGAGGTCGGCGACGAGGTGCTGTGCGCCTTCGACCGGGGTTCGCTGGAGCATCCGTACGTGCTGGCCGGGCTCTACAACGGCCGGGACAAGCCGACGCGGCAGACGGACGGCCTGCCCGCCGTCGACCCGACCAGCGGCCGGATCAACTGGCGCTCGCTGACCTCGCGCAGCGGTCACACGGTGGAGCTGGTGGACGCCAAGACCCGGATGAAGAGCGGCATCCGGCTGCAGACCGGCAACGGCCGGATGACCGTACACATGGACGAGGCGCGCACCAGCGTCACCATCCGCAGTGACGGTTCCGTCTCCATCACAGGGACCCGGAACGTGAGCATCAAGGCGGGCGGCAATCTGTCGCTGACCGCGGGCGGCTCGCTGACGATGAGCGCCGGCGGCGCGGTCGACATCAAGGCGGGCGCGAAGTTCGGTGTCGCGGCGGGTGGTGTGGCGGACATCAACGCGACCGGCGCCATCAGCCTCAAGTCGGCCGGCGCGGTGGCCGTCAACTCGGTCGGCGCGGTCTCCGTCAGCGCGGTCGGCGCGGTGGCCGTCAACGCGGGCGCCGCGGCGGCCATCAACTCACCGGCCACGGTCACGCTGAACGCACCGGCCGTGCTGCGCAACGGCATTCCCTTCTAGGGGCTTGAGGGAGTTGAGGGACATGCATCTCAAGGGGGTCACCGGACATGAGTGAACAGTTCGTCGGCGCGGGCTGGAGCTTCCCGCTGCGTACGGACGCGGGCGGCGGTATCGCGCTGGCCCGCCGCGAGCGCGAGATCGAGGAGTCGATCCGGCTCGTCCTCGCCACCGCGCCCGGTGAGCGGCCGATGCGGCCGGAGTTCGGCTGCGCCGTGCACGACATGGTCTTCGCTCCGGTCAACGAGGCGACGGCCGGGCGCATCCGCTACGAGGTGCGGTCCTCGCTCGACCGCTGGGAGCCGCGTATCGAGGTCCAGGACGTCGAGGTGAGCCCGGCGCCCGACGATCCGTCCGTGCTGTTCATCGATGTGCGCTACAGCGTCCGCGGCACCAACAACCCGCGCAGCCTCGTCTTCCCCTTCTATGTGATCCCGTCCACGGAATCCCCCGCCTCCGCGTCCTCTGCGTCGACCGAAAGCGAAGCCTGATGGCCCTGCCCGCACCCCATCTCGACGACCGTCGCTTTCAGCAGTTCGTCGACGACGCCAAGCGCTATATCCAGCAGCGCTGCCCCGAGTGGACCGATCACAATGTCTCGGACCCCGGGGTGACCCTGATCGAGGCCGTCGCCCATATGGCCGACCAGATCGTCTACCGGCTCAACCGGGTGCCGGAGAAGAACCATCTGGCCTTCCTCGATCTGCTGGGCGTCACCCTCTTCCCGCCCTCCGCCGCCCGCGCCGATGTCACCTTCTGGCTCTCCGCCCCGCAGCCCGAGCCGGTCGTACTGCCCGCCGGTACGGAGGTGGCCACCGGCCGGACCGAGACCGAGGAGGCGGTGGTCTTCGCCACCGAGGACGATCTGACCGTCGTGCCCTGCGAGCTGACCGCCGTACTGCGGCAGGAGGCGGGGACCACGCCCGAGGACTGTGGCCAGGACATCTTCGGCGGCCGCGATGTGGCCGTCTTCGCGGCCGCCCCGCAGCCGGGCGACACCCTCCTCTTCGGTCTGTCGGCGGCGGTGCCGCGGTGCGCGGCCGTACTGCAGCTGGACAGCCGGGTGGACGGTGTCGGCGTCGACCCGCGCCAGCCGCCGCTCCTCTGGGAGGCATGGACGGCCGACGGCTGGACGGAGTGCGAGGTCGCGGAGGACTCCACCGGCGGCCTCAACCGGCCCGGCGAGGTCGTACTGCACATCCCGGCCGGGCACACCGGCTCCCGGGTCGGCCGGACGGATGCCGCCTGGCTGCGCTGCCGGGTCGTCGAGGCCGCGGCCGGTCAGCCGTTCTACAGCGCCTCACCGACCGTACGGTCCGCCTCCGCGTTCACCATCGGGGGCACCACGGCGGTGGCACACGCCGTCGTGGTCCAGGACGAGCTGCTCGGCGAGTCCGCGGGCGTGCCCGGCCAGCGGATGCGTCTGGCGCACGCCCCCGTCGTCGCCGATCGTCCGCCGCTGCGGATGGAGGTCTCGGACGGGGACGGCTGGCAGGAGTGGCAGGTCGTCCCCGACTTCGCGTCCTCCGGCCCCGACGACCGGCACATCACGCTGGAGGAGGCGACCGGCGAGATCGCCTTCGGCCCTTCGGTGCGCCAACCGGACGGTTCGGTACGGCAGTTCGGAGCCGTACCCGTCAAGGGGTCGGTGATACGGGTCCCTCACTACCGCACCGGCGGCGGCCGTTCGGGCAATGTGGCGCGCGGTGCGATCCAGGCGCTGCGCAGCTCCATCCCATACGTGGCGCGGGTGGAGAACCGTGAGGCGGCGCGCGGCGGGGTCGACGGCGAGACGGTGCAGGAGGCTAAGGTCCGCGCGCCGATCACGCTGCGCGCGCAGGAGCGGGCCGTGACCGCCCGCGACTACGAGGAACTGGCGCGGCGGGCGGCCCCCGAGGCGGCCCGGATCGCCTGTCTCGCGGTCGATCCCGCCGAGCCCTCGACGGGCGCCGAGGCCGGACAGACCGGCCGGACCGGCGAGAACGCCGTACGGGTCCTGGTCGTCCCGCAGGCCGTCCCCGACCCCGGCGGCCGGCTCCGCTTCGAGCAGCTGGTGCCGGGTAAGGAACTCCTGGGCCGGGTCACGCAGTTCCTCGATGAGCGCCGCCCGGTGGGCACCCGCCTCGCGGTCGGCCCGCCCTTCTACCAAGGCGTCACGGTCGTCGCCACGCTGCACTCCTTCCGGGCGGCGCGGGCCGACCGGGTACGGGCCGAGGCCCTGGACGCGCTCTACGCCTACCTCGACCCGCTGACCGGTGGCGCCCATGGCGACGGCTGGCCCTTCGGCCGCCCGCTGCGCTCCGGTGAGATCTTCGCGGCCCTCCAGCGTGTCCCCGGCGTGGAACTCGTCGACGAGGTCCTGCTGCACCCCGCCGACCCGCTCACCGGCCGCCGCGGCGACGCCACCGACCGGATCGAACTCGCCCGCTCCGCGCTGCTGTTCCCCTTCGACCACCGCGTCCGTGTGATCGAGGCCCGATGAGGGGCACCCCCGCGGGGATGGCCTCCCCGCACCCACTGGGCGGACAGCTCCCCGCGGTCTACGCCGACGACGACTTCGCCCAGCGCTTCGTCGAGGGCCTCGATGTCGTCCTCGCGCCCCTGTTCAACGTCCTGGACTGCCTGGAGAGCTACTTCACGCCCGCCCTCGCCCCCGAGGACTTCGTCGACTGGCTGACCACCTGGGTCGGCACCGAACTCGACGGCACGGAACCGCTGGCCACCCGCCGGCGCGCGGTCGCCACGGCCGTCTCACTGCATCGCGTACGCGGCACCCGCCGCGGCCTGTCGGACGCCGTCCAACTGGCCTTCGGAGTACGCCCGGAGATCATCGAGAGCGGCGGCGCGACCTGGTCCGCGCGACCGCTCGGCGCCTTCCCGGGCTCGCCGTACCCCGGCCTGCGGGTGACCCTGCGGGTCCGCGACCCCGCCGCCGTCGACCCGCACCGTCTGCACGCCGTCGTCGCAGCGGCCTGCCCCGCGCACCTCCCCTTCGCGGCCGAGGTGACCCACCTGCTCACCCCTGAAGGAACCTGACCATGCCCACCAACCACACCACCTGCCCGGACTGCGGCGCTCCCGCCCCCCAGACGGAACAGTCCTTCTGCGATTCCTGCGGCGCCTTCCTGCGCTGGGACCGGCCGGTCCCGCCGTCGGCCCCGTCGGAGCGGGAGCGTACGGCTGCGGCGTCGTCCACGGCGGCCCAGGCCCCGGATGCCCGCGATCGGGACCGGGACCAGCCTGCACCGCACGACGCCACCGCTCCGGCCAACGCCCCGGCGACTCCGGCTTCCGCTCCCCTTCCCCCCGCTGCGCCTCCTGCGCCACCTGGTCATGTCTCTGCCCCGGGTCCCGGAACGGCCGAGGGCGATAGCTCCCCGTCAGGCGGCGTGCCGCAGCAGGGTGCCGAGGACCCGACCGCCCCGCTCCCGCCGGCCGCCCCGCACGACGGGGACGAGGGCCGGGGCCGGTCCGCCCAGGACAGCCAGGCCGGCCAGAGCGGCCCGTCCACCCCCCGCCCGGCCGGCGAACAGGGCATCTCGGAAACCGGTATCCGCGCCCTCCTGGTCCCCGTACCGGGCGCTAACGCCGCCCCGCCGCCCGAGACGCCCGGCGTGCTGCCGGGCCGTCCCGAGGCGGCCCGGCCCAAGGTCCGTACGCCGCAGGCGGCCCCCGAGCCCGAGAACGGCGCGCCCTGCCGGAGCTGTAGCGCGCTCAACGCTCCGGGCCGGTACTTCTGCCGTAGCTGCGCCATCCCCCTCGCCGAGCCCGCGGCCGAGACCGCCGAGGGCCCGTACGCCGGGCAGCGGCCGCGTCTGCACCGCAACCGCACCAAGTGGATCACCCGGGCGGTGGTGGCGGCGGTGATCGCGGCCGCCGTGGTCGGGGGAATCATCGGGGTTCCGCCGGCCGCGCGGGCCGTACAGGACCACTTCGCCAAGCGCGTCCCCGTACCCGCCAGCAAATGGAAGGCTTCGCACTCCGGCCCCGGCCACGATGCGAAGCTCGCCTTCGACACCTACTCCAACACCTGGTGGGGCACCGGCTATTCGGGCAACTCGAACGGCCAGTACCTGGAGGCCACCTTCGGCCAGCCCACCGACCTGCTCAACGTTCTGATCACCCCCGGCGCCTCGGCACGCCCCCCGCAGGCCGCCGACCCGGCCCGCCCACACGAGTTCGATCTGGTCGTGACCGACACCGCGGCCAAGCAGCACATCTGGCACCTCCGGATCAACGACGGCGGGGCGCAGAAGCTCGATGTGCCGGTACGGAACGCGATGAGCGTACGGCTGGTACTGCGCTCCGCATACGGCGCCACGGACGAGAAGCAAGTGGCCATCGCCGAGATGGAGTTCTTCAGCCGCTCGACGCGCTAGCCGACCGGGGGTGCGCGGCGCTCGGCGCACCCCCGCCAGCACCTCCATCACCGCCAGGGCCACCGCCACCGCCGCCCAGCGACGGGGGCAACCTGACCGGCATGCTGTTCCGTCTGACCCTGTATGACGCATTCAAGAGCGCGAGCCGGAGCAGGAGCGAGACCCGGTAGACGGCGGCAGCGGGTGAGCGCAGCCGGGACGGCCACCCTGCTGGTTGCCCTCAGCGGGGCGGTGGTTTCCTGTGACCCGGAGCCGTCCCAGAGGGCGGATAAGCAGTCACCAGCAGCGGCAACGCACTCCCAGGGCCGCCCGAAACTGCAGGTCAAGTACGCCATGAACACGTACTACCTCCCCCGGGCCGCGGGCAGCGAAGCCACCGAGTACAAACTCCACCTGGCAACGAGCAAGCCTTCCCCCGGCAGTGCCCCGCGGACCATCAAGAACGTCAAGGTGACCTTCGACCTGTCCGCCGTGAAGAACAAGGCGACGCTCTACTGGATCAACAACCACTACGGATGCAAACGCTCCGCCGACTCCCTGACCTGCACTCCGGGGGACATCAAAGAGGGCGCGGGCGCCGAGTTCACCCCGTTCGCCATAAGGCCCGAACCCCATGCGGGGAAGGGCCCGGCCGGCCCCCTGAAGATCACCGTGACCGGCGCCAACGCGTCCACCGCCCACCACACCACCCAACTGGTCATCGGTGCCCCAGTTCTGACGGCACGACAGCCCGAGAAGCTGACCGAGGTGAAGCCCGGCTCCGAGTTACCGCTCACCCCCGCCTTCGGTAACAACGGGGACACCGATATCGACGACGACCTCACCGTCGTCCTCAAGGCAGACCAGGCGACGCTCCGCAAGCAGTACCGCAACTGCCGTTACGACAAGGCCGCCGCGCCCACCAAGGCAGTGTGCACGTTCTCCGGGCCGCTGCCGGCCGGGGCGGCGTACGAGACCGACGGGCCGCTCACCGCCGTGACCGACAAGACAGCGAGGCGCGGTTCGATCTCCTACTCCGTATACCGGGCCCACGACACACAGGACGCCGAGCTGCTGCCCGACTCGGCCCCGCGGGGAACCGGCGCGCCGCTGGCGCTCCGCCCCGTCGACGGCAGCGGCAGCGCCTTCACCGACTCCGGTCACTGGAAAGCCGAAATGGCCAAGGGTGAGCTGGAGTTCGTCACCACCGAGATCCGTGACCGGCACGCCACGGGGTTCACCATCAAGGGCAAGGTGGGCCAGGTGGTCGACGTCGATGTACTGGGCTCGGACGCCCCCTACCAGGGCGCCACACGGCTGACCCTGCCCGAGGGCATGAGCCTGGAGGGCCCTCGCGACGGGGATCCGAGCGAATTCCTCTTCTGCACCTACGCCGAGGGCGATGACGGGCCGGTGGAGTGCCCCGAACCCAAGATGACCAGCCCGACCCTGCGGGTCCGCGTCGACAAGCGGGTCGAGGGCGCCCAGGGATCCATATCCGTAGCGTCCGATCCCAGCGACCCGGACCAGGACAACAACACCGCACCGATCAAGGTGGAGTACCTCGACTGAGGCTCAGCGGAGATCGGCTCCGGTCGTTCCGTGCTGTGTCGGACACAGCGACCGTCGGGGTGCGGAACGCCGGACGTATCGGCGCCGCGCCCCGCCTCAAGCCGAGCAGTTTTCGACCTGGCCCGGCAGCTTCCCGCCGACCAGATACCTGTCGACGGCGCGATCGGTGCAGGTGGACGGCGGGTCCGTGGCGTAGGCCGAGTGCCCGTGGCCCTTGCGTATGAGGAGCGAGCTGTGGGCCAACTGCCGGTGCACGGCCTGCGCGTTCGCGAGGGGGGTGACCGCATCGTCGGTGTACGACACCAGTAGCACCGGTGGCGCGCCGGGCGCCTTGACCGGCGCGGCCGCACCGGTGGGGGCGAGCGGCCACGTGGCGCAGTCGATCATCTGCCAGGCGAGGAAACGGCCGAAGAGCGGTGACTGCTTGGCGAACGCGTCGGCGGTGTTGAGCATCGCCTTGGGGGACTTCGGCGCGGACGGCGAGTCCAGGCAGAGCACCGCCGGCATGCTCACGGCCTCGTTTTCGTCGGCTTGCTTCTCCTGCGGCGTCGGCTCCTCGCCACCGCCCTCACCGGCCCCCGCGGCGTCAAGGCGATCAAAGCCGGACACGTCCCCGTCCAGAGCGGCCACCAGCGCCGTGGTCAGCTGCCGCCAGCTCACGTCGCCTGTCGCGGTCATTCTCAGATACATGGACAGGGCGGCGTCGTTGAATTCCTTGCCCTCGGCCCCGTGCAGCGGCTCCCGCGCCAGCCTCTGGGAGAACGAGGTCAGCGTGCGCAGAATCTCCCCGGTCGTGGCACCCAGCCGCGTGTCCCCGCGCGCGACGAGGTCATTGGCGTACCGGCGCACCGCGTCATCGGCGGTCTTCATATCGAGCCGGGCGACCTGCCGCATGTCGGCGGCGGGGTTGACGACGCCGTCGAGCACCATCCGGCCCACCTTGCCGGGGAACAGCTTCATGTACTGCTGGCCGAGGAAGGTTCCGTAGGAGACACCGGTGTAATTCAGCTTGGCGTCGCCCAGGACCGTACGCAGCACGTCCAGGTCGCGCGCGACGCTCACGCTGTCCATATGCGCGAGCACGGGTCCGCTCGCCTGCTGGCAGGCCCGGGCCTGCCTGGTCGCGTCGGCGAACGTCCGCTCGCCCTCCGATTCGGTACGCGGCGTGGCCTCGGGCCCCTCCGCCATCCCGTCGGGGCACTTGATCTGCCCGGAGCCGCCTATGCCTCGCGGGTCGAAGCCCACCAGGTCGTAACGGGCCCGAGCCTGCTCCCCCGCCGGCCAGTTTCCGCTGGCCACGTGGGCCGCACCGCCCGCGCCGGGCCCGCCGGGGTTGAAGAACAGCGACCCCAGCCGATGACGCTGATCCTTGGCCTGCACCCGCGACACCCGCAGGTTGACGGTCTTGCCGTCCGGCGCGGCGTAGTCGACAGGCACCTTCACCCAGCCGCACTGCGCACCGGGCAGGGCCTTGGCGGTGACGTCCGCGTCACAGTGCGTCCAGTGCACCTTCTGCTGCGTAAAGCGCGCGGGCAGCACCGGGACGGAAGCGTTCCTGGCCTTGGCATGGTCGGACTGAAGCGCTGCGGCACCGCCGGCGCCACCGACCGCCACCACCATCGTGGTAACGGCCAGCACACCGGCCGACAGGGCCTTGGATCGGCGGGCTAGGGGCATCGGCACTCTCGCTCTCTCACTGGTCGCCCGCGCAGCATGCGCACAGGCACCGCCGGCTCGCTGTAGGCCCCGTCACAGTTGCGTACGAAATTACGCATTGTCGATGGACGGTCGCATTTCCCCATATGGGGGGACGAGGTCATGGCCGGGCGCCGGAGCCGCCGCCCTGGAGCACAGTCGGCGAGGGGGCGAACTCATTGAGTGATAGCTCGCATCGGGCGCGGCCCGCCTCACGAGTCGACGACGATCACGAAAATCAGGCCCTCGCCAGTCCCCGGATTGGCCAACACCTGCGGTTCTGACCTCCTGACCCACTAGCTAGGGTGATCAGGAAGCGCAGCGGAGGCTTTGCAGCCAGCGGGAGGTAACAGGTGGGGCCATCCGATCCCCCGGCGATACGCGTGCCGGTCGGGGAAGGCTCCGATCGCTGGACCAGCCGGGCGACGCACCGCCGCGTCCTGTTCGTGGTGCATAACGTGGCCTCAGCCAGCCGTCTGCTGGACGTAGTTCCGTTGTTCCACGATGACTACCGGGTCCAACTGCTGATCACTTCAACGGGATCGTCCGCCTTTCAAGAGGGCATCCAGACTCTCCTTGGCGAGTTGGGTCTGCCGGTCCTGCCGTGGGAGCAGGCGCTGGTGACACCGGTAGACCTCGCCATCTCGGCCAGCTTCGGTGGTCAACTCCACGCAATTGACGGCAAGTTGGCCGTTTTGTCGCATGGCGTTGGATACACTAAAAAGCTGGCCAGGCCAGGCCAGGCCAGGCCAGGCCGGGAGCCGGGAGCCGGGAGCCGGGAGCCGACGTTCGGGTTGTCGTCCGAGTGGCTGCTGGCGGACGGGGAGCCGTTTGTCGACGGTCTCGTGCTGTCGCATCCGGAGCAGTTGGAGCGGCTGCGCCGGGTATGCCCCGAGGCGGTGAAGGCAGCGGTACTCGGCGGCGATCCCTGTTTCGATCGCATGCTGGCCGGCCGCGTTTACCGGGAGCGGTTCCGGCGGGCTCTGGGCGTGCGCCGCGGCCAGCGGCTGGTGGTGCTGAACTCGACCTGGAACCCGGAGGGTTTGTTCGGGAACGGCGGCGAACAGGACGTCCTGCCAAGCCTGCTCCCCCGGCTTGCCGCCGAATTGCCCGCAGACGACTACCGGCTGGCCGCGGTCCTGCATCCGAACATCTGGTACGGGCACGGGCCGGGGCAGATCCGTGCCTGGCTGGACCGGGCACGGCGCGGCGGGTTGAGCCTGATCGACCCCGTGCGCGGGTGGCGGCAGGCCCTTCTGGCGGCGGATGTCGTTCTGGGGGACTTCGGAGCGGTCTCGTACTACGCCGCGGCGCTGGGCACTCCCGTACTGCTGGCGGCCTCCGGGGAGGACAGACTGGACCCCGAGGCGCCGCTTGCGGCATTCGTCCGGGAGGCCCCGCGGCTCGACCCGCACGGCCCGTTGCGTGAGCAGCTGGTGGAGTTGCTGGCACGGCACCGGCCGCTCGCCGGTCCGGCGGAGTTCACCACCTCGGCCCCGGGAGCCTCCGCAGCACTCCTGCGGCGGCACTTCTACACGCTGCTGGACCTCCCCGAGCCCACCGCGCCCGCGCTCCTGGAGCCGCTCCCCTTGCCGCCGTACGATCCCCCACGGCGCACCCATCCGCTGGATGTCCGTACGCGCATCCGTGGCGCGGAAATCGTCGTCGAGCGCTCCGCGGGGCATCCCTACGACGCCGCCGGCGAGACGCACCGCTCCGTGCACGAGGACACCCTCGATCCCGGCGACCTGACGACGGCTGACGTGATCTGGCGGGACGGGCCGGCGGACGACCCCCGCCTGGGCAGCCCGGACCAGTGGACCGCGGAGGTGCTGCAGCGGCATCCGCACTGTTCTCTCGCGTCGTATGTGAGCGGGCCGGACCGGTGCACGGTGCGCACCCGGGACCTGGGTGTGCTCCGGCTGTCGGCAGGCCCGGGTGCCGATGCCGATCCGGCGGCGTATGCCTCCGCGCTGCACGCCTGGCTGGTGGACGGCGGTGCGGTGGCCCGTGACGGGACAACGCTCCGGGTACACGTGGCCGGTGGCGTGCACCCGGTCCATGTGCGGCCCGGCGACGGCCGCTGATCCTGTACAGCCCGGCGACGGCCGCTAATCCATGGCCTCGCAGCGCTGCCGCAGCCTCGCGAGGTACTCCAGGTGCGGGGTCGCCCGCTCCGGTGTGAGCAGGCGTTCGGCCTCGGCGATCTCGGCCAGCGCCGCGGTGTCGTCGCCCGCGGCGTGCAGTGTCTCCGCGAGGTCGGTGAGCACGCGGCCCAGGTTGTACGCCTCCCCTTGCTCTGCGAAGAAGTGCCGCGCACGCTCCAAGCGGGCGCGGGATTCCGCCAGTTGGCCCATGCCGCACAGCGCACGCCCCTGGTGGCGCTCGGCCAGGGCCAGGGCGCGGGGCAGATCGGCGGCGCCCTCCTCGTCGGGCCCGATCTGCCGGTACCGGGCCTCCGCCTCGACGAACTGCTCGTGCGCCGCCGGGTACTCCCACCGGTACAGCTGCAGCAGACCCAGCAGCTCCACCGACGACGCCTCGCCCCGGACGTGGCCCGCCGCGCGCTCAGAGGCGACGGCCCGCTGGGCCGCACGGTCGGCCTCGTCCCACCGCTGTAGTTCGCCGAGGCAGTGGGCGAGCTGGAAGTGGAGTCCGGCCGCCGTACGGGTATCCGGGTGCTGCTCGTCGGCGCACCGAGCCGCGGCCTGGAGGGCGGGGAGCACCTCGTCCCAGTGTCCGGCCTTCAGCTGGAGCGGCCACAGGGAGCGGGCCAGGCGAAGCGCCGTATCCACGTGTCCGTATTCCCGGGCTACGGAGACCGCCCGGATCACGTTCGCGGCCTCGGCCCGCAGCGCTGCCACACCCGCGGCCTCGTCGCCGTAAGGCGTCGCCTCTCCGGGGGCCGCCTCGACTCGCCAGCTGCGCGGCAGTGCGGCGTGTGCGGCGTACAGGGCACGGGTCAGCACATGGTCGAGCGCACGGGAGACCGCGGTGGCACACTCCGGGATTCCATGCTCCTGACCTGCGGCTTCTGACAGGAGGCGCTGTACCTCGGGCCGGAAGCGGTAGCGATCGTCATGCAGCGGCTCCACCAGCTGCGCGTCCACCGCTTCGGCCAGCATGCGGGCGCCTTCCTGCGCGCTCACGTTCGCGGCGGCCGCGGCCAGACCGGCATCGAAGGCAGGCCAGGCCCCCACCGCGGTCAGCCGACAGAGCCGCGCCGTCTGCGGGGCGAGCGCGCGGCACGCGGTCAGGACCATGCGCTGCACCGGAGAGTGCCCGGCAGGCCCGTCCGACGGGTCCGGGAGGGAGGGTTCCCCGGTCAGCAGGCTGATCGCCGCCGCTTTCAGGGCGAAGGCATTGCCCGCACAGCGGTCCAGCAGATCCGGCACCTGCGCCTTGGCACGGGCGACGTTCTCCGGGCCGGCCACCTTCTTGAGCAGCTTGACCGCGTCCCGGTCCGTCAGCTGCGGCACAGCGATACGCTCCGCCTCCAGAGCGAAGGCCGGACCGGAGGCGACCACCAGGAGGAACACCTCCGGGGCGGCGGGGATCAGGCGACGGACCTGCGCGAGGTGTGAAGCGTGGTCGATCACCACCAGCGCCTTGCGGCCGGCCGTCAGCTGCCGGTACAGCTCTTCGCGTCCGGCTTCGGTAGGAGGAATCCGCTCCGGTTCGACTCCCATCTTCTGCAAGAGACGCTGCAGGACAACCGTCGACGCCGGTGCGCTCCCCGCGGCCGCGTCACGGAGGTCGACATAGAACTGCCCATCGGGATACTGGGCGATCTGGGCAGCGCCCCAATACAGCGCCACCGCGGTGGTCCCGATGCCCGGCGGCCCGTACAGCAGGGCGACCCGTGGCCGCCCTGCCGCCGGCCGTCCGGCCTCCCGGGTCAGCTGCCTCAGTACCCGCTGACGGTCGGTGAAGTCCCTTGTGGACGGCGGCAGTCCGGCCCCTGGGCGCAGGAGCGGCGCGGGTTCGGGCAGGCCCTGCAGGAGTTCGGCCCACTCCCCGCTGTGCCGCCCCGCCTGGCTCAGCTGTGCGTGCAGCGCACGCGCCAGCACCTCACGCCCCTCCGAAGTCGCCGGCAGCGGTGCCTCGCGCCCCAGTGTCCTGCGCACCAGTGCCCCCGTGGACACGAGCGCCTGTTTGCCCATCTCTCCCGCGGCGCCATTTCCCACCGCGGTCAGGAATGCGGTGAGCGCCCCCACCGTCACGATCTCCAACACGCCAGCCCTCCCCTGGTCCCGTGGCCCGGTCCCTGGCCGGACTGTATCCCTGCCCCAGCAGCCCGGAGAAACAATCCGGCCCGCCGGAACCGCTGCTCGTGTGTGAGGACCGGGGCCGCCCTGAGCTGCTGCCGGTCCGCAGGACGAGGTCCGCGACCGTCCGCGAGCGGCACCCCACATCGGAACCCTGCCCTCCGATTTCGCATCCTTCCCACCGTGAATACACGAAAATTCCGGTCTGCGAGCTTCACTGCCATGACCGCTTCCCTCGCCCTGACCCTCGTGTACAGCGCCTCCCAGGCATCGGCGGCTCCCGCGGCCCCGCCGAAGCCCAGCGACGGCGCCAGTCTGACCAGCTATGCACTCGCCCCCGGCCTCCTCAAGATCACCACCTCGCCCCCCGGGAACCCGACACAGGTGCACGGCGTTCTCGGCATGCCCAAGGGGAAGGGACCGCACCCGGTCGTCGTCGTTATGCACGGCTCGCATCACAACTGCGCCTACTCCGATAAGCCGCCCTACTTCCCCCGTAAACCGGTCAAGGCTCAATGGCCCCTGGTCTGCGCCAAATCCGGCGATGCCAGCAACCCCAATCTCGGTCCTGACTACCTGCGCCATGACGTGGGTCTGTCACACGTCGTGCAGGCGCTGACCCGCAAGGGTTTCGCCGCCGTGTCCATCGACGTCGTCTCCCCGGAATCATGGTGGGCGGGTGAGACCGATCCGGAAAAGGGCTACACGGATCTGATCAACGCGCATCTGCGGCTGCTCTCCGATCTCAACAAGGGCATCAACCACGGTCTGAACATCCCGGACGTGAAGGGGCGGATCGACACCTCCCGCGTGGGGCTGGTCGGGCACAGCCGGGGCGGTGGCTACGTCCTGTCGCAGAAGGCTGCCAAGCGCGCCGGCCTCTTCGGTGTTGTGGCCCTTGAGCCCGCAATGCAGGCCGAGAAGGTGCCTCATAAGGTCCCCGTTCTCAATCTCCGCGGAGGGTGTGACGAGGAAGTCAGCCCGAGCGCCGGCCTGGACGATATGAAGGCACTCGCCAAGTCGGGCACGACGAAGGTCGCGGCGGACGTACTCCTCGCAGGTACGGGCCACCGGATGCTCAACACCAATCTCCCTCCGACGGACACGAAGGCGGGTGGGGTCGGGGACTGCCCGGCCTCCAAGGTGGCCAAACCGGCAGCCGCCCAGGCCCAGGCCGCTCAGATCACCGCTTCCTTCCTGGACCAGGCGCTGCACGGAGCGAAGTCCTACCAGCTCCCGGCACTCAAGGGCCTCAACCCGAAGGGGGGCAACCTGCGGAAGGGTGGCCCGGCCGTCACCTTCCACCAGGCCCCTCAACAGACCTTCACCAACCCTCATGCGATCCGCGAAGTCATATCGAAGCAGCGACTGCTGCCGGCGATTCCGAAGGACCTGCACGTGAACAAACGACCGGGCGATGACATCTGAGAGCCCGAACGGGAAACCCGGACAAGCCACTCCCGCACCACGGCTTGTCCGGGCTCCCCACAACACCCGGCCGACGCCCGCCACCCCACCGGGTGACGCCTCCCCCGCCGCCCCATCAGGTGCTGCCTCCCCCGGCCTCTCCCCCGGCGCAGAACCGAACCTGAAGACGGGGAACCTGCCCTCAGAGGTGACGAGTTTCGTCGGCCGCGGGTCGGAAGTGGCCGAAGCGCGGCGGTTGCTCGCCCGTACCAGGCTGCTCACGCTGACCGGTATGGGCGGTCTCGGCAAGACCCGGCTGGCGCTGCGTATTGCCGCCGAGGTCCGGAATTCGTTCCGGTACAGCGACACCGCCCCCGCCCGCCAACGGACACTGCACGCCGCCATCGACGGGAGTTACGAGCTGTGCACGCCGTCCGAGAGACGCTTGTGGGCTCATCTGTCGGTCTTCTCCGGGGGGTTCGATCTGGAGGCGGCAGAAGAGGTCTGCGCTCATGACGGCCTCTCCCCGGGGGAGTTGCTCGACGTGGTGACCGGGCTGGTGGACAAGTCGATCGTGACGCGCGAGGAGCACCACGGCCAGGTGCGTGCTGCGAGGGCCCGCCGACATGGCGAAGGCAGGGAGATGCCTCTCCCTGCCTCTCCTAACGTATAGCGCACCGGGGGCCTTGCGGCAAGGCCCGGGTGGTGCCGCAGAATCATCGGCCAAGGCCACAACCTGCGGAAACGGGGACATGACGTGCGTGTGTCGGCGACGTATGAGGGACGCGGTGGCGTCGAACCAGTGGGGGCGCCGGTGGATGCGACCGGCCAGTGCAGGGCAACGGGACACGACGGCGTCGGGGGCATCGCGATGATCGAGCAGTACGTGTGGGATCTTCACGAGGTTGACGAGACGCAGGTCGCGTTCGTCGGCGGCAAGGGCGCTCACCTGGGTGGGCTGTCACGGATCGACGGCATCCGCGTACCGGCCGGCTTCTGCGTCACGACGGACGCCTTCCGGCGGATCATGGCGGAAGCGCCGTCGATGGGCGATCTGCTCGATCGGCTGTCGCGACTCAGCCCCGACGACCGGGAGGCGATCCGCACGCTCAGCGCGGAGATCCGCCGGACCATCGAAGGGATCGCCATTCCGGACGATCTCGCGGCGACGATCACCCGCGCGCTCGCCCGGCTCGGCGCGCAGCCCGCCTGCGCCGTCCGGTCCAGCGCGACGGCGGAGGACCTGCCGACGGCCTCCTTCGCCGGCCAGCAGGACACCTACCTGAACGTCGTCGGGCCGACGGCGATCCTCCGGCACATCAGCCGGTGCTGGGCCTCGCTGTTCACCGAGCGGGCCGTGACCTACCGCCGGCGGAACGGCATCGACCACCGCACGGTCCACATGGCGGTGGTCGTGCAGCAGATGGTTTTCCCGCATGCGGCCGGGATCCTGTTCACGGCCGACCCCGTCACGGGCAACCGGAAGGCCGCCACCGTGGACGCCGGCTTCGGTCTCGGCGAGGCCCTGGTCTCCGGCCTGGTGAACCCGGACGTCTTCACGGTGCGGGACGGCGAAGTCGTCACGAGGGCGATCGCCGCCAAACAGCGTGCCGTGCACGCCCTGCCGGCCGGCGGCACCCAGGACATGGCGATCGACGCGCAGCGACAGAAGCAGCCGACGCTGACGGATGCGCAGGCCGTACGGCTCGTGCAGCTCGGGCGGCGGATCGAGGCACACTTCGGCCGCCCGCAGGACATCGAATGGTGCCTGGCTGACGACGGCTTCCAGATCGTCCAGAGCCGGCCGATCACGACGCTGTTCCCCATCCCCGAGACCGGCGACCAGGAGAATCACGTCTATGTCTCCGTCGGTCATCAGCAGATGATGACCGACCCCATGAAGCCCCTGGGACTCTCCCTGTGGCAGCTGACGGCCATGGTGCCGATGCACGAGGCCGGCGGAAGGCTGTTCGTCGACGTCACCCGGCGCCTGGCCTCGCCCTCGACCCGCGCCGGCCTCCTGGACCTCATCGGGAGAGGCGATCCGCTGATCAGGGACGCTCTGGAGACCATCCTCGACCGCGACGGTTTCGTCCCCTCACTCCCGGACACGGCTCCCGCCGGACCACCGGCCGGCGGCCCGCCCGCCCCGATCGAGACCGATCCGGCCCTCGTCACCGAACTGATCGAGCGCAGCCGGACGTCCATCGCCGCCCTGGAACGCGATATCCGGACGAAGACCGGACCGGCGCTGTTCGACTTCCTGCTGACGGCCTTCGAGGAGCACAAGCGAGTCCTCAGTGATCCGCTGAGCATGCAGGCGATCATGGCGGGGATGGAGGCCACGTGGTGGCTCAACGACACGCTGTACGAGTGGCTGGGTGAGAAGAAC
Source organism: Streptomyces tubercidicus (assembly GCF_027497495.1). Classification (GTDB taxonomy): domain Bacteria; phylum Actinomycetota; class Actinomycetes; order Streptomycetales; family Streptomycetaceae; genus Streptomyces; species Streptomyces tubercidicus. Next base: position 6,922,674 of record NZ_CP114205.1, on the reverse strand, counting down.
GCGGCCGACACGCTCACGCTGTCCGCCCCCGACAACGTCACCTCGGAGATGGGACTGGCGCTGCTCGACGTCGCGGACGTGATCCGCCCGCATCCGGAGGTGGTGGCGTTCCTCCAGGGCGCCGAGCACGCCGAGGGCACGGCCTTCCTGGACGACCTGGCGAAGCTCACGGGCGGGACCGAGGCGCGCGACGCCATCGAGTCCTACCTCGACCGGTACGGCATGCGCTGCGTCGGCGAGATCGACATCACCAGGCCACGCTGGCGCGAGCGCCCCAGCACGCTGGTGCCCGTGCTCCTCGACAACATCAGGCTCTTCGAGCCGGGCACCTCCGAGCGACGCTTCGAGCAGGGTCGGCAGAAGGCGCAGCAGAAGGAACAGGACGTGCTGGCACGCCTGCGTGCCCTGCCGGACGGGGAGCGGAAGGCCGACGAGGCCAAGCGGATGATCGACCGGGTCCGCACCTTCATCGGATACCGGGAGTACCCCAAGTACGACATCGTCACCCGCTACTTCGTCTACCGGCAGGCCCTGCTCAAAGAGGCCGATCGCCTCGTGCAGGCCAAGGTGCTCCCCGACAAAGAGAGCATCTTCTACCTCACGTTCCAGGAACTCCACGACGTCGTGCGCACGCACCAGGTGGACCACCAGCTCATCCAGCAGCGCAAGGACGCGTTCCGCTCGTACCACGCGCTCACACCGCCCCGCGTGCTCACCTCGGACGGCGAGGCCGTCAGCGGCGCCTACCGGCGCGACGATGTGCCGGCCGGCGCCCTGACCGGCCTCCCGGTCTCCGCCGGAACGATCGAGGGCAGGGCCCGCGTCATCCTCGACATGGCGGAAGCCGACCTCGAAGCGGGCGACATCCTGGTCACGACCTTCACGGACCCCAGCTGGTCGCCCCTGTTCGTCGGAATCGCGGGCCTGGTGACGGAGGTGGGCGGCCTGATGACCCACGGCGCAGTGATCGCCCGCGAGTACGGCCTGCCGGCCGTCGTGGGCGTGGACCAGGCCACCCGGCTGATCCGGGACGGCCAGCGAATCCGCGTCCACGGAACCGACGGGTACGTCGAGATCCTGTCGTGACCGACCACTGAGACGTTGCGAACCGCACGGTCAGGAATCCTGCAGGGCACGGAACGAGTCGAACCAGACGGTGGTCCGCCCGGTCCTGCCGTTTTCCTCCCTGACCGTGCGGTTCGCATACAGCGGGTTGAGGATCCACGGCTTCTTATCGGCGCCCCAGCCCGACTCCATGGACTCGATCTGCACCACCCCGTACGTGGCCACCGCGAGCTTCCCGGTCTCCCGGAACATCCGCACCTGCTGCGTCAGATAGTCCTTGTGGGACGCGAACCACGGGCTCATCGCGAGGAAGTCGTCCCACTTCTTCTGAGGGAAGGGCTTCTCGATCGCGTTGCCGATCACCTGCCATACGCGGGTGTTCGGTGGCACCTCGTACTTCTCGGCGTAGGCGGCCGGCACCTTGTCGTCCATGTGGTTCTCCCAGTGCTGCACCAGGGAGAACTCCGTGGCGAGGAACTTCTTGCCCTGGTCCAGGCGGGACACGACGTACTGGACGTACCTGCCGGCCGCCTGCAGGGAGTCGACGTGCGGATGGATGTCGAGGCCCTCGATCTCCGGCTTCCTGTTGACGAAGGTGACCCAGCGCTCGGTGGCCTGCGTACGTCCTTCCTTCGCCTCCAGGCGGTTGAGAGCGCCCATGTACAGGCGGGTCCGGCAGCCGTGCGGGAACTTCTTCCTGCGGTAGGCGATGACGTGCTCGGCGACGTGCTCGTAGAACACATTGAGCCGTGCGTCGCGCTCGTCCTTCCTGGTCTCCAGCCAGGGCTCGTTGCCGATGGTGAGGATGTCCATCTTCCCCATGACGGCGTCCAGCACCCGGTCCACGCGCTTCAGCTGCGCTTCCATCTCCTTACTGCCCACCTTGGGCAGCGACTGCCCGAGACTCAGGAAGGGGAACTTCAGCGAGAGGATCGTCTTGAAGCCGTTCCCGCTCGCGTCGAGCAGCCTGGCGAGGGCCCGCTGCCGGCCCGGGTCGTGGGTGTCGAGGTCGTCCGTCATGGGGACGAAGCCGCGCACCCACTTCGCCGAAAGGGCCTTCACCTGGGCGAAGTTCATGTCGGACGGGTCCTCGTTGAAGTTCACCCCGAGCGCACCGTTCGGGGCCTCGCCCGTGGGCGCACCGCCGCTCTCGGCATTCGGCTGCACACTCCCCTCCCCACCCGACGGCTTACCCGCCGTGGGAGTGCACGCCGCTGTGAGGAGGGCCGCGCCGGACACGCCCAGCAGCCGACGACGCGAGGTCGGCCTCGCGAGGGACGGCGTACCGCACGTGTCAGGCCGCGCGGACGACTCGTACCGCATTGCTGTTCTCCGATTCAGATGACGTCGTACCGGCCGTCGTCCCCCGGCGTCGTCCGTGGCACGCTGGCCAAACGGAGGCCACTGAACTCCCTTTGCCGACAGGCAGCTTCATCCTCCATGCAACGCCCCGGCCGTTGATTCATGCATCATCAACGTAACTCATCGGCACGAGAGCACGGGCTCGGCCCCGTTCCGGATCGGCGTGCCACCGACGACCCGTTCCCGGCGGCTGATGGCGCGGTGTCCACCTTGGGAAATCTGGTGAGCAGAACGGTCAGCCCGCCCAGGAGCCCGACGGCGCCCGCCACCCAATATGCCGCGTGGAAACCTGCCAGCTGATCGGCTGGATGTGTGGCACCGCCGCTGACACCGGCCGAAACCGCAACCAGGATCGCCAAACCGACGCTGTTGCCGATCTGCTGCGCGGTCACATTGACCGCGCCAGCGACTCCGTGCTGGTGGAGTGGCAGGCCCTCCAGAGTGGCGGCCGTCATCGCGCCGAAACCCAAACCCTGGCCGGTGCTCATGACCACGATGCCGGGGAGCATGTGCACCCAGTACGAGCCGTCCTCAGGTGTGCCCGCCCACAGGGCGACACCGCCTCCGATGAGCAGCAGACTGGCAGCCATCAGGGGCTTGTAAGCCGCCGGCGACATCAGACGTCCGGCGATCTGCGAGCTGATGATCACGACCACGCCCACCGGCAGGACGGCCAGGGCAGACTCGAACGCCGAGTAACCGAGTACCCCTTGCGCGTACAGCGGCGAGAAGAACAGCAGCCCACCGGCGCCGGTGTAGAAGACAGCACCGGTGAGGGAGGCGGCCCTCACCGGGCGGCTGCGGAAGATGCTCATCGGAAGCAGCGGCTCCGTACGCCCCTTCTCCCACACGACGAAGCCCGCCAGCCCGATCACGGCCAATACCAGTGAGATCAGGACCTGTGCGGAGCCCCAGCCGACTTCACTGCCCTCGCTCACGCCGTACACGACCAGGCCGATGCCCAGGGTGACCAGGATCGCGCCCGGGATGTCCAGGGGGCGCGGCTGGCGCCGGCCCGCGGGAAGCAGCGCCCGGACCGCTGCCAGGATCAGAACTCCGGCGAGGACACTGACGGCGAACACCGAGCGCCAGCCAAGGAAGTCGGTGAGAGTCCCGCCGGCAACCAGCCCGGCGCTGAAGCTGGACCCGCCGGTCGCCGCATAGACCGCCAGCGCCCGGTTCCGCTGCGGTCCTTCAGGAAAGATCTGGCTGAGCAGAGCAAGCGACGCAGGGCCGGACAGTGCTGCACCGATCCCCTGCACCGCACGAGCCGCGATCAGCACCCCAACGGTCGGAGCGAGCACGGCCCCCAGCGAAGCCGCGGCGAAGAGCGCGACCCCCACTGCGAAGATCTTCCTAGGGCCCAGGACGTCCGCGATCCTGCCCCCGAACAGGAGGAACCCGGCAAAGGCGATGGAATAGACGGTCATCGTCCACTGGAGCGTGGAGCTGTCAATGTCGTACTCATCGCCGATGGAGGGCAAGGCGGCATTGATGACCGCAACCCCACTGGTGTCCAGCGCCAGCGCTCCGGCAAGGAGAACCAGCGCCCACCGGCGTCGGCTTTCAGGGAGGCCGGAATCCGGCGCTCCCCTCTCTAATTCCGTGTCGTGAAGTGTCACTTCGTACTCCGATGGGTCACCCAGGAAACTGTTGGAGTTTCGGTCAGGACGGGCCGCGAACCAGGCGAAAGCCAGCGGCAGGGCAGGGGTGATCGGCGCGGCGCCGAGGTTCCGGACCGCGCCGCTAGCGACTGCGCGCCGCGGTGCTCGCTTACGGCAAGGGCGAGGAGACCGATGGGTCAGAACGCCCATGGACCGATTGTCGAACCCTGACGCCAGCGTCAAGGTCAAGCGGCTGAAGCAGGTTCTACCGTGCGGTCCCGAGCAGTTCCGCCAACCGTCGCGCCAACTGGTCGCGCACTTCCGTCAAACTGCGCACTCGCTCATCCACCACAGCAAGACGACGCTCGTACAAGGCAATGGCATCTGAACAAGGCTCGGATCCCTGCAGATCGCCATCCAAGCAATGCCCAACCGCGGCAACGCTCGCCCCGTCCAACCCTGAGTCCAGCAACGTACGGATGTTCCGCACCCGAGCCACGGCGGCATCGTCGAAGACCCGGTAACCATTCGGCCCCCGACGGGACTCCAGCAAACCCAGCGACTCGTAGTAGCGGATCGCCCGCACCGTCACCCCACACCGCTGCGCCAGCTCACCGATCCTCATGCGGCCACCCTATGGATGGGCGCCAGCAGACGGCTGCGCGGGGAGGAAGAGGCGTTGCAGCGGATGGCGAAGAACCACGAGGAGAACGAGGACAGAACGAGGACTTCAACGACGCTCTGATCAAGGAGCAGAAGCCGGAGAGCGAGTTCGGCGGCGAGGTGCGGGTTCTGAAGTCCGTGAGAAAGTGACACGGCCCGCATCACGGCGGCGTGCGGCGACCGTACAGCGAGGTTGCAGGGCCGCCACAGCAGCGCAGTCTCGGCAGCCAGAGTCGAGTGTTTGCGCCGTGTCGGTTTCGGCGCCGGCTCGGCTCCGGCTCGACGTTTCGACGGCCAACTGCCTGCACCAAGCCCGAGTTCAACCGTATGACCGCGCCTGACCCACAGATACCCCTTCACTGACATAGGAGAGAGTCCGTGTCACATCCCGACGCGCCGGAACCGGTACAGCCCATCCCCGCCACTGCCGAAGAGGCATTGGCTGCCGCTCGCGCCCGATTCGAAGTACTGGATCTGGAAGGAAACCCGGCGCCGTTGTACGTGGTGGAGTTCGACATCGGCTTCCTCGTCCACGCCGTTGTGCCCCCACCGCCGCCCGGCACTCAGGCGCCGTTGGGTGGCAGTCACATGGTGATCTCCAAAAGCGACGGAGCCGTCACCTACGTCCCCAACTTTCCGCCGGACTCCGCGATCGAGCTGTACCGCAGCCTGCGCCGGCCCAATGGCTAGGACGGCCACCTGAGGGCTGCTGGACGGGTTTGGACCAGATGTCTGCTACAGCGCTGTGACACAACAGAGTTCAGGGATCTGAGGGCCGATGGGGAGGCTCTGGCATGGGCATGGCTCTGCGCCGACGCAAGCCGGTTAAGCACTCACGAGGCTTCGAATGGCGCCTCCGGCAGCAGCAGAGAAGCAGGGCCCTTCCGCTGGCGGTGAGGCGGATGCGGTCGGTCGGCCCACAGGGCCGGGACAACACGAACTTCATAAGAACAACGGGGGTCTTCGTCGTGGCTTTGATGCTGCCGAACGCACTTGAGTGGGTTCTCGAATGTGTGGCTTCGACTGGCCCACAAAGAATTCGGCCTTCCGGGAATCGACTTTTCGGTCATGCGCGAGAGCAGCAGGTACGCCATGTACCCGCACATGGAATTGTGAGGTCTAAGTGTCCAGCAAAATTCGTACGCGAAGAGGCGTGGCGCGTTTCGAGCCTTCGGGCGGACGACGCCGGTGCGGCCAGGGGCCGCTGCCGGGCGCGCTCCGCGGCCCTCGGCCGAGGGAGCCTTGGTGCAGGCGGTCTGATGCGGGCTCCCTCGGCCGAGGGAGCCTTGGTGCAGGCGGTCTGATGCGGGCGCCTTCGAGAGGCTTCGGGCCTTTGAGGCCAACGGTCCGCAGTGGGTGGGTGTCAGTCGATCGGGTGGGCATCGGGCCCGGGGGCTTGTGGAGCCTGTGCGGCTTCCGGCTCGGGCTCGGGGGTCTGTGCGGGCTCCGGCTCGGCTGCCTGGGGGTCGGGTACGGAGCGCCGAGCGGTCGTGGCACAGGGCTGCGCCGGGGCCGGGCGGATCTGCAGCGCTTTCACACCGCTTTCCGAAGCAACGAGGAGGATGCCCTCGGGAGAGAGGTCGGTTGCTGTGAAGGGCGTGGCGGAGATCAGGGCCGTGACGCTCTTCTCGTCGCCCTTCTGCTCGCCGCGACGCCAGACGCGTACAGAGTCGGCGCCACGGCTGAACCCGAGCGGCCCCGTGACGCGCTCGTCATCCGAGGGGCGCTGGATCCGGGTCGGGTCGGCATCGATGACCGAGCCAGTGGCGAGGTCCTGCACCAGCACGGCGGGGGCCTGGGGATCGCCGGTCTTCAACGGGCTTGAACCCGGGGTGCCTTGAGGAACCACACTCAGGGCGACCGCGAGCGGGGCCTCCTCGGCGCTGTCCGACGCGGCCGCGGACGGAGGCAGTTTGCCGACGGTCACGGCGCCGACCCCGGCGACCCGTACGCTCCACAGGGTGTGCCAGGGAAGCTCGGGCACCATGCGGCGCAACACCGCCGCGTACTCCGGCAGTCCGTCTTCGACGAACGCGGTCTCCAGGAGCGCCGCTCGAAGGACGACAGGCGCCTGGGTGCGGGTGAGCAGCGGGGCCGTACGCAGATAGGTGCGCGCCGGTGCGTCCAACTGCTCCGGGGGTACGGCCTCCACCGCGGCACGCAACCGCACCGGCTCGGCGTGAGCGAACAGGCCGGGGTCGGTGAGGAGCCGGGGGAGCAAACCGGCCTCCAGGGTGTGTCCCGCGATGTGATCGCGAACGTACGCCCCTGCCTTCGCCCAGTCCTGATGAGGTACGGCCTTCAGCAGCTCCATGGCGATACGCGCCTGAGCACCCGGAATATTCGGAATGCCTGCCCGAACGGCCTCGCCGATGCCCGGGTGCTGCAATCCAAGGAGCGTCCGCTCGTCCTCGGGGATGCCTTCGCCGGCCCTTTCGATCTGGCGGATGAAGGGGGCGACGAGCCGCATGCCCCGCGCCATGTCCTCGCTCATGTTCCGCTCGGCGACGGCGGAGGCGAGCGGGGTCAGCAGGTGCACGGGCAGGCCGTCGCCCTCGGCAAGGGCAAGGGGCGCGAGGATCTGCCGCAGGGTGCGGGGGTGGGTGTCAAGTCGCTCGGCGTGCAGATCGAGCACTTCGCCGACGCTGCCGGGCAGTCGGCTGGCAGCCGCCGGGTCGAACCCCTCCGGGTGCGTCAGGATCGACTGCACGGCGAGATGCACGGTCAGGCGGCTGCCCGCACCGTCTCCCGCCTGCCGGGCGATCGCCTCGGCGAGCGCGCGTCGAGCGTCAGGCTCGGTCGTGAACGGCAGCTCCGGGGCACCGAATTGGGGATTGAGCAGCGCCTCGGCCTGCAGCACAAGCCCTTCGGGGTCGGCCCACTCGGGTGCGTCGAGGTCGATGATCTGGGCCACGCCGGGCGGCAGGCCCTCGGCGAACTCGACGGCGGACTCCCGGGGCACGTCGGCGAGAAGGCGTATGGACTCGACGGCGGCGAGGGGCTTCAGCACGTCCCGCACCACGTGCGCGGGCTCACCCGTCCCCCGCACCGGACCGGCCCGATCCACATCCGGCACCACGATCGTCACCGGCCGCCCGGACAACGGGAGTTGACCGAGTTCGGGAACGATGTCGGCGGTGCGGGTCGCGGACAACTCGAAGTGATCGGCGAGCAGCCACAGGGTCTGCGCCGCCGTCAGCCCGGCGACGCTCGGCACCGCGGGTGCGGGCAGGTCCGGAGGCACGGTCGCCGGATCGAGCGCGTCCAGCTCGACCCCCTTGCGATACTCCGGGTCGCAGAGCATCAAGAACCCCGTGAGCAGCCGCGAACACCCGGTGCCCGGACTTCCGGTCAGGATGACGACCCGAGGCGCACCCGGCCGCTCCATCCGCCACGCGGCGAGCGCGCGCAGCGCGGCATTGCGCCCCCCGATGTAGGGGTGGGGCTCATGGGCCTTGGTCTGTTCTGGGGCCTGGGTCGGGCTGGCCATTATCTCCCCGTTGTCCTGTCCGTCCGGCACCGTCAAGTCGTTTTGACCGTACGCCGTTCATCCTAGGGCGACCCCGCAGCCGGACGATTCCCTGACGGTGATGATGTCCGAGGTACGGCCCTGCCGACACCTGGGGCACCATCGCCCGCACCTACATCCGCCTCACCGACGACCGGCCGCTTCCCGCTGCCATGCAGGACCGCCTGGTCGCCGAAGCCGACGCCCTGACGACTCGGTTTGGCCACGGCGGAAGTCACGCTCGCCACCTGGCCGAGCCTCCGCGGTGACTGGACCCCCATAGTCAATCCCACGCTGTTCGAGGTCACCGGTCTCCACGCCGCACTGTCCGTCGCAGCCGATGCCTTGCATCTCGCGAACCAATTGGCGGATAACTGAGCCCACATCACTCGGCCAGACCGTCGAGCGCTGGCCTGCCCCCACTGACTCACATGGGGGCAGACCAGCCGATTTGAATGACGCGAGACCGCTGCCGAGGAGAAACCAATTGAGCCCGCCCGGGTGGCATGGGCACAGCCCTCGTAGTGCCTACCAGCGGTCCTTCATCGGGGTGGCCCGACAGAATGACACCCGCGGGTCCGAGCTCTTTGAGGCGTCGGGTCACCGGGTCGAACGAGGCGCGGGCCGCGCCGGCGGTACTGCGGGCGACGATGACGCGGAGGCCGATGTCCCGGGCATAGGGAAACAATTCGACCAGTGCTTCGAGGGGATTGCCGGAGGGGAGTGCGACGAGGTCGTAGTCGTCGATGACGATGAAGATCTCGGGGCCGTGCCACCAGTTGCGGGCGCGCATCTGCTCGGCGGTGACCTCCTCCGTCGGCATCCGGGCTTGGAGGATCGGGACGAGGCGCTTCAGGCCGTCTTCGAGCGATGCCGAGGCGGGAGCGTAGTGCAGCACATGGTCCTCCGGAAGCTGTCCGTGCAGCCCCCGTCGGTAATCTCCGACGACCGCCAGAGCTTCATGGGGCCGATGCCGTTCAGCCAGCCGCCGGGCGAGTAGGCGCAGCAGCGAGGACTTCCCGGACTCGCTTTCGCCGTAGAGCACCAGGAGCGGATCGGTGTCGAAGTTGAGGTAGACCGGCGCAAACGCTGTTTCGTCGAAGCCCACAGCGAAGCCCAGATCAGGTGTTTCGCTCGCCTTGGGGAGGGCGTCCACGTGCAGGCGGTCGGGGAGCATGCGTACGGGTGGGCACACCGGCCCGTGCCAGTGGGATGCGATGGCCGCGATCAGCTCGGCGGAGCTTTTGGCGTCATCCGTAGGGTCGTGTATGGCATGCGGGCAAATGGCTCGCGGCAGTGCGGCCACGTAGTGCAGGCCACCTTGGGCGAGACCGTGTCCGGGGCGGGAGGTGGGCACGTTGCGGGCGCGTCTGCGGTCGTGTTCGGAATCCAGGGGGTCGGCCATCCGAAGTTCCAGCCGGGTACCGAGTTGGTCTTTCAGAGCAGGGCGGATCTCGTTGTACCGACCGGCCGTGAGGATGACGTGAATGCCGTAGGCAAGTCCTCGAACGGCCATGGCTTCGACGTCCGCGATCAGCTGTTCCTGCTCCCGCTTGAAGGTGCCCCAGCCATCGATTACCAGAAAGACATCGCCGAAGAGGTGATCGGCGTAGTGCCCCACGGCCCGTCGTCCGCGGTAGGTCCGGATGGAGTCGATGTGATGGGCCCGGAAGAACTCCTCCCGCTCGTCGAGGATCTCCCGCATCTCCGCGACGGTCCGTCGCACCTTGGCCGCATCCAGTCGGGAACAGACGCCCCCCACGTGCGGGAGGCCGGCCAGAGAGGACAGGCTGCCGCCTCCGAAGTCCAGGCAATAGAACTGCACCTCGCGGGGCGTATGCGTCAGAGCGAACGCCATGACGAGGGTACGTAGCAAGGTGGACTTCCCCGACCGTGGGCCACCGACCACCACGGTGTGGCCCTGTGAACCGGAAAAGTCGCAGCGAAGGGTTTCGCGGCGCTGCTCGAACGGCACGTCGGCGATGCCCAGCGGAATGACCAGGGACATCTCCCGCCACTCGACAGGCCGCAGGCCCCGTTCGGACGTGACCATCAGCGGGGGAAGCAGATCACCGAGGGAAGGGGACTCTTCGAGCGGGGGCAGCCAGACCTGCTCTGCCGCCGGTCCTTGGTCCCGAATCCGCTCCACCAGAATGTCCAGTACGGAAGGGCCTGTGCCACCTCCCTCTGGCGGTGCCTCATCATCACGAGTCAGGCATCGATCGGCGCCCTCGATGATGGACTCGGCAGTGAACAGCATCGGGGAGAGGTCTGCCCGACCGCCGGAGGCGGTGGTGCTCCGGGGGCGGTAGAGGCCAGAGACGTAGGCGGCCTTGAACTGGGTCAGGGCTTCCGTTCCATGACTCAGAAGGCCCGCTCCAGGGACGTTGGGCAAATGGTATGCGTCGGTGGCGCCGAGGGCGATGCGGGACTCTTCGGCCGAGAAAGTGCGCATCACCAGTCGGTAGGACAGGTAGGTGTCCAGGCCACGCAGCCGGCCTTCATCCACCCGCTGTGAGGCAAGCAGGAGATGTACGCCGAGCGAGCGGCCGATGCGTCCGATCTGCAGGAATACGTCGATGAACTCGGGCCTCGCTGCTAACAGTTCGCTGAACTCGTCCAGGACGATCAGCAGCGTGGGCAGCGGCTGCACCGGTGCCCCTGCTGCTCGGGCTCTCTCGTACGCGCCGATACCGGCGAAGTTGCCGCTGGAGCGCAGCAGTTCCTGACGGCGCAGCAGTTCACCGGTCAGGGCGTCCTGCATGCGGTCGACGAGGGTGAGGTCTTCGGCGAGATTGGTGATGAACGCAGCGACGTGCGGTAGGTCGGCCAGGCCGGCGAACGTCGCGCCGCCCTTGAAGTCGGCCAGGATGAGGGTCAGGGTCTCGGAGCTGTGGGTGGTGGCGAGGCCGAGGACGAGGGTGCGGAGCAGCTCGGACTTACCGGAGCCGGTGGCGCCGACGCACAGGCCATGCGGCCCCATACCTCCTTGGGATGCTTCCTTGAGGTCGAGAACAACGGGATTTCCGTCGCCGTCCACTCCGAGCGGTACGCGCAGCCGTTCCTGCACAGTTCGATGCCGTGACGATGGGTCGAGGGTCGTGGGGTCCTCGATGCCCATGAGCTCGGTGAAGCCGAGGTTGCCCAGCAGAGGGTCTTCGTCCTCGTCGTGGCTGGTCCGCAGCGGGGAGAGGGCCCGAGCGAGTGCCGTAGCTTCGACTGCGCTGAGGGTGTCCGGATTACCCGTGTACGTGGAGCCGGAATTGGAGACGAGGGTCAGGGCATTCGGCTCGACAGCCATACCCGGTCGACGGTCCACTCGACGGACCCCACCCCCGGATGTACAGCGTTGTCGCTGGCCGCCGACGGTCGTTTCGAGTTCGATGACGGTCACGCCCAGAAAACCATCCCGGTCGAATGGCCACGGGAATGTCGTCGTAGGGCCGGGATCCAGAAGGATCACCACATGGGGTCGGTCGAGCAGCGGCTGAGCATCCGACGCCCAGGAGGGGCGCGTGGAGAAATCCGCAGAAAAGTCCTCTTCGAGGTCGTTGAGCGAGGAATAGATCGGCAGTCGTTGCGCACGTCGGCTGCCAGCAGCTTCCCGCTCGGTGGTACGGGCATGCGGCAGCCACTTGATCCACTCCAATTCCGCGGCCGTCCCCGGAGCCTTGACGACCGCGATGCGCACATCGTCCGGTGAGTGCAATGCCGCCAGCTGGCAGACCAGCGACCGAATCGTCCCCTGGACGGTGTCGGTGTCACCTCTGATCGTTAGCCGTGGAAACGCCCGCAGGGATAACGCCAGGGGCAGCTCGTCGAGGTACTCGTACGCTGCAACGAAGTGTCGCAGTGCATGCGCGGACAGCGGCTCCCAGTCCTCCGCGGGTTCCGCCTGCGGCACCACGAGACGGGTCGCGAGGGGCTGCGGGCCAAGCCCAACACGCACTTGGGCGAAATCGTCGTCCCCAGGCCGTCGTTCCCACAGTCTCTTGCGTTCGGCGATCACTGCCCACAGCTGTCCTGGCGGAGGGAATGTACGGCATTCGGCGAGGCGCTGAGTGCGTGCCGTGTCCCGCACTTCCTCACGGGTACGGGCCAGGTACTTCAGGTAGTCCTGACGCGCCTCACGCACACCTGCTGCCGAGCCTCGCCGAGCACGCACGAACTGAGCTATCCCCATGGTCACGGCTGAGACAGCCATGATGCCGCCTATGACCTTCATGAATGGCGGTGAGCCAGGAAGGAGGAAATAGACCGCGCTGCTGCCCATTCCCACCATGGGCAGCAGCGTCAGCACGACAGATCCGCCCTTGCCATCAGGCAGCGTGGGCGGTGCCTTCAGCTGGAGCTCCCCCATCGGGTGATCAGGGGGCGTCGCGCGCGGAGGGCGCTTGATGGTGACGGTCGCCAACGGTGCCCGGCTACTGCCCGAAGGGAGGGCCGGGCTGCTGCCCGCCCAACAGAGAGGGCGGCGGCACGACAGGGCGCCGGCGCCTGACAAGGACCACCGCCACCACGGCCAGGAGCCCGAGCACCACTACGCCGATGACACCCCAAACGACGTACGCCGACCAGTCCTTGCTGGAAGATGCGTCTGGATCGGCCGAGTCAGAGGGGGTAGGTGCCGCTGCCGACGAGGACGCTGACGGAGCGGGGAGCGGGCCATTCTTCGACCCAGCGGGAATGTCCTCGGTCAGGGCACGGTAGGGGCGGATGAAGCCATAGCCGTATTGCTTGTCGGGAAGCTTCGCCCTCCTCATCGACTCCGGCAACTTGGCTGTTTTTACTAGGCGGTTGACGATCTGCCCCGCCGTGAGGTCCGGGAACTTCGAGCGAAGCAGCGCGGCAGCTGCCGATACGTAGGCAGTGGAGTTGGAGGTTCCTGTACCGCTTACATATCCGTGATCTCGACCCGCGCCGGGGATTTCAACACCTGGTGCTGCGAGCAAATTGTTCGACCCGTAGTTGGACTTCTCCCAGATCTTCCCCGAGGAGTAGACAGCCCCTGCTGAAATCACCCCAGGGGTACTTGCGGGAAATTCCGGCTTGGCAACGCCGTCATTGCCTGCTGCAGCAACAAGTACGGCATCTTTCTGGCGCGCGTACTGAACGGCATCATCCAGATCAGTAGGCCTGAATGTGTCTCCCAGGGACAAGTTGATGACGGATGCCCCATGGTCAACGGCATAACGGATCGCTTGCGACACAGGGGTTTCCCCCTTACCGCTGCCAAATTGCAAGTCCTCGTCTGTATTGACGAGCAGAGGAAGAATCTTTGCGTCGGGGGCAAGTCCCTTTATACCTGCCGCGCCCCTCTGACCATGGCCGTGGCCTGCGATCAAGGAAGCCATGGCCGTGCCGTGCGAATATTCTGTTTCGCGGTCAGCGCGACCACCGCCCTTGAGAAAATCCTTCCCCGGCAACACGTTGCCCACGAGATCGGGATGGGTACCGTCGACGCCTGAGTCCACGACGGCGACGGTCACCCCCCGACCTGTGGATACCTTCTCAATCGAAGCGGCATCGAATGTTGACAAGGCCCACTGACGATCGCGAATGGAATCCGCGGCTGCTGGAGGTGCTACATGCGCGAGACTGACCACGCACAGCAGCGCCGTCCCACCTGCCGATCTCATCCATCGCTTGATCGTCATGCCTTGCCGCTTCCTTCCGAACTGTCCGGCCCCGCCTCATGGCTTCGCTGTTCCGGCGAGTCAGCATCATCAGGATCCTCAGAGGGAGAGATGCCGATAACGCCTGGCACAACGTCTCGCTGCGAAACCCAGGTCTCCTCGTCCTCGACCAAATAGTCAGGGCGCGAAGACTGTCGCCTTTCCTTATCGCCGCCGGAGGTCCGTCCGCCGGGTGGCATGCCGACCGGACCGCGCGTGAGAGGCGAGCTTGCTGGACCGTTGTTCAGGGCGCCGCCACGGCTGCGATGCAATCCGGAGCCGCCTTGTGCGCCCCGGCCCGGTGCACCCGGCTTACTCGGCTCCCCGACGACACCACCGGGACGCCGCGCCAACCCTCCCTGACGGTCACGCACACCGCCCTTACCAGACGCACCAGGACCCGCGGTGCCACCTATCGGCGGCCGCCCTGCCTGCCCCGGCTGGCCAGGAGCACCCGGGATAGCGGAACTTCCCGCACCGACGCGGCCGCCCCGAGGTGTGCTCGGACTGTTCGGTGAACCAGGGCGTGGCGTTCGACCGCCCAGAGGACCACGTCCACCCACCATGGGACCGCCGGGTGGCACAGCTGGCGCACCGGTGCCCCAACCGGCGTTACCAGGAGTCTCTCCGACCACCGGCCCGCCGGGGCCCGTGCCGGGGGGAGTGGCGGGATTGGGCACACCACCGCGGACTCCGTCCAACGCCGTGCCCGGACGCGGCGCTTTCGGGGGCGTGGGAGTAGGTGTCTCAGGACCAGCAGAGCCCCCCGAGGCTCCGCCACCCCCGGGAGACCGGGGGGAAGAGATATTGCCCGCAGACGGCGCACTGCCAGCCGCCTTCCTGCCTGTTGTGCTCGGGCCAGCCTTGCGGGGACTCACCACAGCTGGAACGACGGCAACTGCCACATCTGGCGGCGGCACCATCGAATCCGGCGCAGAAATGGGCTTCTCTGGAGTTCGGGGCGGTGGGACCGCCCCCAGCTGATTCCCCTTGACGTTGTACGAGGCCCCGAGCTTCTCCATATGGGCAGCCGCCTGTAAGGCGATCTCCCGCCCACGGGACAGCGTGCCCTGGTGCTTGTCCAGCGCATCGCTGGTGTTCATGCCGTTGGCGAGATCCTGCTTCAGGGTGTCATCGCTGCGAGCACCGAAATCGCCCAGCCAGTCCGCACCGTCCCGGACCTTAGAGCCGATAGCTTGGAGGATGTTGCCGTCTTTCGATGCGGCCTCGGAGTCCTGCAAAGCCGTGACGGCCCTTTGGGCATTGTGAAGGTCGATCGCCGCGGCTTTCAGAGTGTGCGACGTATTCTTCGCGTACAGAGAGCCGTTCGCGAGGCTCACGCTCAGAGTCTTTGCCCGTTTCTCGAAGGCTTCCGCCGCTGCGCCGTGCCAGTACTCGCGGACATCCGCCACGGCCTTGTCCAGCAGATCCTTCACACTTCCGTCCGGTGCATCACCGGCAAGCTGGTCGTGCACGAACATCCAGTGGTCGGCGATCTCATCGACCTTGTCCGGCTGCGCGTCGCGCACCATGGCTTTCAGCGACTCAAGCGTATGGCTTGAGAAGTTGGTGGAGTGCCCACCCCCGCTACCCATCTCATTCCTCCCCGTTGCGCCGGCTCACCTGATGAGTCGGCGGCAGCCTGCCTCAGCGCATGGACTGGCGGACCTCTTGCTCACGACTGTCGTAGTCGTCGTGCACGGTCCTCGACTTCTTGCCGGCGTCGGCAATCATGTGCTTCAGCTCGGCGACCATGGCGGCGATCTCCCGCTTCATCTTGCTGTGCGCATTCCGAAGCTCAGCCTCCTCGGCAAATCCCTGGCCGAGATACCCCTCCGGCAGCTCCGTCTTGTACTCCGCGGTGGTCCCGACCCCATCCATGGTGTCCACAAGCGAGTTGAGCCGCGTGATGACTTGCTGCAGCGCACTCAGATCGACTTGGTATTCCTCAGCCACCTGAAAATTCCCCCCGGTGTGACGCTCAGGTCCCTGCCAGGCGCTGAGGCCCGGCAACAGGTCCATACAATCCCCCATCAGAACACCAGGTCAACTGGCTATCTGCAGGGGACAACGAAGCCAGAGATCTGTCCTGAAAGTGACGCCGATCTGGCCGACGCAGCACACAGACACAGGCTCACCAACCGTCCCTTGCCTCATGGGGCATACATGCGCATCGGAGGCCAGCGAGAACTACCGTGTCCTGATCCGGTGACCTTGGACGCGGTCACCGTATCGGCGCCGCATCACGGGAACTTGAGATCAGTGCAGCCGTGACGCTTAGCGGACTGCGTCGCAAAGAGTTTGAGGGCTGCCTTCCTCGCACTTGGGCTCGCCGGACCAACCCCGCTGCCATCTCCACTAACGCTGACAACGGTATACAACGCGGTTCCGCTGCTGGGACACTGAGCTGTCGCCCAGTACATGCTGTGGGGCGCTCCGCCAGCACGCTGGTCCAGCTTGATATCGCTGCCGAATAGCGCTACGTGAGGAAAGGCGACAGCGAAGGGGCCGTAGTAGGCGCCCAGGCGCGTCTGCGCCGTGCCTTTGGCTTCGGTGGCTAGCTGGTAGCAGTCTTCAATTGGCGCATCTGGATCTGCTGCGCTTTCCCACACTGCACTGTCGATTCCCTTGCAGGTGCCACTTACATGACCGGCGGCAACGTCCTGGTACGCCGATTCTTTCGGCACCCGGTCGATGGAACCCCCCACACTGGCCTTGCAGTTCCATGCCTTGGCCGCATTGACGGCTGTTTTTGTAGCGGTTCTCGCAAGGCGCGCCCGCTGAGTATCCCCCGTTATGGGTTTTCCGTCCCCCGACATCGCCTGGAGAGTGACGATCAGGTCTGCCTGCTTCGGGCTGCTCCGCATATTTGAACAGGGCATGTCGAGAATGGCGATGTCCGGCCCGTCGGGTCGTCGCCTATCTATCACACCTTCCCATCCATGACCTATCGGAATTGCCATTCCGGTGTTATGATGACTATTCATGCGCCCTGCCGCAAACAATGACCCCGAGGAATTACTGTTCCAGTCCAGTGAGATGATGAGGCGGCCATCACCCTCCGGGTTTTTTACCAGGCATCGGTCAATGCGACCGGGCGCAGTAATTGAGTCACGGAAATGTGCATACGGCTCGCCATGTATGCGGTCCGCCCCCAGAATTTCCCGAACCTCTGTGGTGTCCACTACCCCTTTACAGGCATGCGAGAGTGAGCGGCTGTCTTGCCAGCGGTCGTATATGCCGCTCAGATAGAGAAATCCAGGTACGGCCACGGCTACGATGAGAGCAAAGGCTAGCCATTGCTTTCTCCACGTCAGGATCTCCCGTGGCTGGATTTCACTTGTACCACTTTCGGCCGGCGAATCCTCCTTGCTCAACTGTTGTTCCCTCCCCGAGCCAGAGAATTTCCGCCGAATGTTCGACCGGTCTGATAGGTGTTCTGCGTGCGCATCTGGACACTGTCAGTTGTGGCGGAGTCTTCGCTGATTCCGCGTTCCTTGTACCATTGAGCGATCATGGAATTCAGAGCCGCTCGGCCGTTCTCGGTATTCTCCTCGATTTTGCGAGCTCCCTCGATGTTGCTCGCGGAGTCCAAGTGCTCCTGCCATGCAGTAGCGCCCACGTCAGAGATTCGAACGGCCACGTCGCCGATTACCGGGATCTTGGTCACGCTTCCAGCAACGATGTGATAGCCCGCCTTCGTCTGCCACTTATGCGCGGCGGCCTCATCTTCCTTGCGATCGAGAATTACATCGCCCTGCACTTCATCGATGGCCCCCATCGCCTTGGCGGACTTCTGCATAATGTCCTCGGCGTCGGCCGCACTCGCGTCTGCCGGAAGGCGAGACAATTGCTGCGCTATGTGGCCGGTCTCGGTTGAGTGCAGAACGTGGTAGGCGGCTGGGTCGTCCGCCACTGCACGCATAACACGGATCAGAGAGCCGGCAGGTACGCCCATGCGGATATCTCCCGGCTGATGTCCGCGAATTCTGCTTAGTGCCTCATCTTTGGCATTGTCATCCCCATGTGCCCACACGCCAGAGCTGTCCGCACGCTTTGATCCGTCCTGCACGCCGGTGAGAATTTCGTGCGTATCGGCGACATAGTCTCCGAGCGCATTGGCGATAGGACGGTGCATACCCTCCGGCAGCTTCTCGTTCTTGATCCCCTCGTCTAACATCTTGATGCTGTCATGCATGATGCGGGCCTGGGGCGCGGTGTGGTCACGTACCAGGTCCTCCTGCCCGGGCCGATGCCCAGTGGCGCCTGCTTCGATGGCCAGCGCGAGGGAGTGGTGACCGGTCTTCCCATCGAAGCGATCCGTCGGCCACTCTCGTCGATCTACTAGGTACTTGAGGTTCTGGTTGTCATTGTTCTCGCCCGGATCAAGGAACTGGGTGGCAGCAGTGGGGTTCTGTTCCAAAGCATCCATGAACCCCTTCATGGGGTCACTGCCCCCTCCTTCACCCGAATAGTCGAGCCTCGGCATGACGGAGTCGGGTGCCCACAGCAGCTGCGGCGTCAGTGACTTGTGGGAACGTTCGAAGCTCACCAATCCTCGGCCGTAGTCGTTGAGGAAGTCGGTGTCGTAGCTGCCGCTGCGCATGAGGCTGCTCATGAGCTGATAGCCCTTGGCGCTCGGCCCGATCTGCTGCGGCCCCAGCTCCAGCATCTTCTCCTTCCACCCGTCCATCGCCGCGCTGTCGCTCTGGGTGGCGATGCCGAGTGTGGAACCGAGGCCGGCCTGCAGCTGCTTGAGGGCGGCGTTACGCTCGCTTCCACGCTCTCCCGAGCCCGGGCCCGATGCCTCACGCCAGAACTCGAGCGCCTCCTTCGGCCCTAGCGTGGTGGCGAACCGCTCCGCGAAGACCATGTCGGTCTTGCGCTTGGAAAGGATCTTCGCCAACCGGTCCAGCTCGTCGTTGGTGAGATCTTCACCCTTCTTGGTAAGTCTCAGAGCCTCGGCCATATCCTTCTTGGCTTCCCGGGCCGAGTCCAACGACGTGTAGATGTTCTTGTTGAAGGAAGCGTTGTTCTTGCCGTTGGAGTCCTGACGCAGCGCCCAGTCCGCAGCTTCGTCCGCTGCGGTGGCATCCCGCAGCACCTTCGCTATGCGCCCTCGAATGGCCTCGACCTTGGCCTTGCGCTCCGGATGGAAGGCATCGCTATATCCGCCAGCCATGAAACCCTGGGTGTCCGGATCGGTATCGATGACCATGCCGTTGTCCAGCACTTGAAGCTTCTCGGCCGGTGCTTCCTCATCGATGATCCGACGGAGCTTCTTCTGCGCGGCGCTGAACTCCGCGTGGGCGTCCAACAATAGGGTCGCAATGGCGTGCGCCTCTTGCGCCGCGGCGGGGTATTGCTCCTTGATCTTCGTAAGCGACAGCTGCGCCTGGTCGGCTGCCTCCCCGTGCCAGTCGGACTTCAGTGGCCTGGTGACACGTCCCTCGAACAGCTCCTGCAGGCCCTGGTACTTCTTGGGCAGCAGCCTCCATTCGTCCGCTGCTGCCTGGAGCTTGCCGAGGTCGGCGTGGAGGAGGTCTGAGAACGCAACCATGATCAGTTCCTCCCACCGTCAAGAGAGTCCATCCTGGACTTCTCGGAGTGGTCTGTCCGCTCGTACGAACTGGTGGTGTTGTGCAGCTTCATGACGGCGTCGGACAGCATCGTGCTCAGATGCACGGACTCGTCCGCCCACCTCCTGTGCAGTGCGGAGAGCCCCTGAGAGCTTTGCCAGCCGCCCAGTGCGCTGGATGCGACATCGGTTTCCGACAGCGCGTGCTGGTCCACCTTGTCGGTATCGCCCCGGAGATCCTCCAGCGCCTTGGCCGCCTTGGTCAGCGCGGCCGTGCGGACCGATGTCTGCCGGGCTCCGCTCCCTGCACCCCCACTTCCCGTGCCCCCTGCGGAGTTGAGCTCCATCGTCACGTTCTGCCGCTTGGCGGCATCTGTGAGCGATCCGTCAGCGTTGTAACGGAACGGATTGAGCTGGCGGTCCCAATCCTGGTCGTAGGTCACGTGCTTCCCCCCGTGGCGGTGCCGCGCTGTGATCACTGTGAACACACGGAAGCAGGAGCCTAGGGCGTCAAGTGGACGGGAGCAATCAGCTCCGGGGCTGATTCGAGCCGACCTGACGTACCCTCTATGCACGGTAATAAGGGCAGGTAGAGCAACCGTCGAAGGCATCCGAACTCTGCCCCCTGCACGAGGACATCAGGCTAAGGGCTGTCCCGTAACTGCTGGTCGCGGGTGAGTTGATATCGCTGTGGCCGGTGTGATCACGGTCCTGGATAGCTACGTTCACAGGATTGAGCCCTCGTCAGTTCGGCAAGTCGATCACCGCGTTGCGGCGAGAGGGTGCGGACCCCGTGCGCAAGTGTCGGCCGTGGAGTCCTCCGTTGGAGGACCGGGTGCTGCTGGTCGCGACGTACTGGCGCACCAACCTGACTCTGCGGCAGCTGGCACCTGTTCGGGGTGTCGAAGTCAGCAGCCGACCGCGTCATCGACCGCCTCGGGCCTACGCCGGCACTGCAACAGCGCAAGCGGTTCCGCAAGGACACCGTGCTGATCGTGTACGGCCCCTGGTCCCCATGCGTGATCACAGCGTTGCCGAGCAGTCGAAGAATTACCGGTACTCGACCAACCACCAGGTTGTGATCGATGCCGACACCCGGCTCGTCGTCGCCGTCGGCCGGGCCGCTCCCCGGCAACCGCAACGACTGCAAGGCGTGGGAACTGTCCAGCACCAAGGACGCCGTCGGCAAAACCACGGTCATCGCGGACGGCGGCTACCGGGGCACCGGCCTGGTCATCGCGCACCGCCGCGAACGCAGCCAGACCGAACTCCCGGCCTGGAGGAGGAGCACAACGCTTCCCACCGCAAGGTCCGTGCTCGCGTCGAGCACACTTTAACGATGGCGAATGGCGCGATATACCAGCGCCCACCACCCTGGAGCCGATACCCGAAAGGCTGCTCATTCGGAATCAGGTCGACATCAAGATCACGGTGAACCGGTACGGCGATCTCACCCTCGACGGCAGTGAGCGCTGCCGTCAGGTCATCGAGGCCACTCTCGGGGTGCCGATGACCAGCGGATTCCCAGGTCCGCCAGCGCCCGTCTTTGGACGGCACCGGGCCGGGCCGGGCTGGCCCGGGAAGTACAGATAGCAGACCCCGTCGCTGCCGCCGACGACCTTGCCGTCGGCGTTCTTGCGCTTCGTTCTGAGCCAGATGTTTTCGTTCTCGCCCAGTTCCCGCTCACCGGCGATGCCGTACATGATCTGGGGGTTCTCCGGATCGCCGGCTACCGCCCGCAGCAGCCACTCCCTCCACGCCCGCGCCTCCTCGCGGTAGCCGGTGCGCAGCGGCGAGGACAGCGTAGTCACGGCATCCCGCAGCCAGGTGAAGCGGTAGTCCCAGTTGCGGACACCGCCCAGGCACTCCAGCAGCGAGATCGTCGGCGTCGGCGCGTACGTCAGCGCCTTGAGCGTGATCAGGGAGCGCACCACCGCGTCGCGGTAGGGGCCGCGGTACGTGCAGTGCTCGACCCACTCGCGCCAGAACTCCTCGGTGGCCTCCAGCGACCCCTCCGCGACGCCGGGTGGCACGTGCACGATGTGCTCTCCTTCACCCGTGCCAGCACCCTGGTGCTCGGCAGCCGCGACGGCCACCACCCAGTGCCCGGCCCCACGGCCCCGGCTCTGCCGGGTGGGGGTGCGGGTGCGGATGCAGGGGCTCGGAGGCAGGGTTCGGACATGGGAGTTCCCGGTTTTCGGCTCAAAAGGGGCGGCCCGATACCAGTCTCGGGCGCTCTCCAGCCTCACCTGTCGCCACGTCATGACCGTCGCCCTCGCGGAGGAAACAGCTGTGCATCCTTTGACCGAGCGCGTTCACCGTGGAGCCGGAACCTGCTCGCCCCAGCCCTCGCCGGCTGCCGGGACCACCCCTGCCAGTGGCTCGCCACTGCAGCTCTGGCTTGGCCATCGGTCCAGGAACGGATCGGTGAGTCGGACGCGAAGGTCGTCTTCGGTTCGGCACGGGCATTGCGCCGGCGGATGGAGGTGGCTATGGCCGTGTTCGGCGCCGGCCCGGTGCCCCTGCCGGGTCGACTCCACGGCGAGTTCATCCCGACGACGGAACAACACCCCGGACTTCGTGGCGGGTTGCTCCTCCGCCTCACGCCGCCTTCCGGAACAGCGTGCGGCTCCGCCACCGCGGGTACCGGGTCCGGCCGCTACACCTTGCCGGCCGGCTCCGGCTCCGGTGCCTTGCCTGGCCAGATGGTCGTAACGATTGGCCAGATCAGGCTGTAGATCAGAATCTTGGTCAGCGGGTTGAGCCAGACCAGCAGCGGCGCGCCCTTGCTCAACCCTCCGACGAGGACGACCAGGCCAATCATCATCGCGGCGCTGATCGCGTACGCGAGCAGGAAAGTGAACCAGGACCGCCAGGCATCGGCGATCGCCTGGCGTCCGTACAGCTTCGGGCGCTCGGGCTTGGGTGCGCCGCCGAAGCGGTGCGCGAATTTCGCGTCGGCCCAGCGCAGCGTGCGGTGACCGTAGACGACGGTGATGCCCAGATACGCGGCGGACAGCCCGTGCCAGATACTCGGCCCGGCTCCGTTTCGGACACTGATCACGGTCGCGGCAAGCAGGACGATGTCGAGCAGCGGAACACACAGGAGAAGGGCGCCGCCGAGTCCTCGCCAGCCGGCTACGTAGCGGGCGGCCAGGCCGCCCGCCAGCATCACCCAGAAGAGAATGTCGCAAATTAAGATGAGGTAAAGGATGGTGCGCCCCCTTTTATTCGTTTCTCTTGTGTCCGTGGTTTCGCGGCCCCTGGCCGGAAAACCCGGGCTTATTATGCCGAGTTGACCACCGAGCGGGGTGCGTATCGAGTCACGGCCGTCGGGGCGTATCCCCGGAGGGGATTCACTCCGCGAGCAGGGTCGTCAGCACGGTCGCCACGGGCTGCTGCCGGGCACTGCGGACCACGCTGCGAAAGGTGACCCGATCCCGTCCGGCGACGGTATCCATGGCCTCGGGTGTCACGTCAGTCCAGAGCTCGTCACCGGCGTGGAGGGGGCGCTGGAACGTGAAGCGCTGGACGGCATGGACCGCGCCGGACGGGTCGAGGCCGAACTCCGGGTCCTCCAGCAGCTGCCAGTAGGCGTGACCTGCCACAATGCCTGCGAAAGTGGGCGGGGCGATCACATCGGGATATCCGGCGGCGCGCGCCACCGCCGGATCGTGATACAGGTGGTTCGGGTCTCCGACCGCCTCGGCGAATTCGCGGATCGCCGCACGTGTGACCTCGTAAGGCTCGGCACCCGGGAACCACTTTCCGAGGTATGAGGTATTCAGGGCAAGGGGACCTCCAGGGCTGTTCGTCAATTACCCAATTCAAGGCGCGCTCCCGAGTTGCCGCGTAGCCAAATCACCAACCCCGGCCCGCATTTGTTACCCCAGACCCATCGGCCGTCCCTCGCGCGGCGACGGGGACGCTGAGCGGGGGCCCTGAGCGGACGCGGCCCCGTTCCGGCGTCCCGCCAAGTGGGGCGCCGGATCGGGGCGTCGCATCACGCCGGTCAGCCCGTGTGGACCTTCAATGCCGTCCGGACGGCGGATTCGAGGGCGCCTTCGATCCAGGCGGGCTTGATGGACGTGTGGTCCCCCGCGAAATGCAGCGGCCCTTCGGATGTGGGGACGTCGGGGAACAGTTCCGTGTGCTGGCCGGGAAAGAGCACAGAAGCCTCACCGTAAGCGTAGTGATCGCGCATCCACGACTGGGTCTTGCACTTGTTGGTGAAGAAGACCTCGCACCGGCGGCCGAAGACAGCCTGCACTCCAGCGAGCGCGCGCAGATACCGCTCCTCGTCGGCGAAGGCGTCCCATTTGAGGGCGTCATCGGACCAGCTGTAGGAGGCGAGCATGATGCCTCCGTCGCTGCCCTCCAGAGGGTGCGCGTGCTCGAAGTACATGAAGCGGTTGGCGTTGTCGCTCACGGAGCCGCCGCCACGGACATGAGCGGCATCCGGTTCACCGCTCACGACGGGCCGGAAGACGGCGAAGCACTTCTTGAGTTCGTCGGGGATCATCACCCCCAGGTCCTTCACGGACTTGTGCGCGCCGAGGTACTTGCCGTGCTTGACCCCGCCCGCCTTGTACTTTTCGTAGAGCTTGTCCTCGATGGAGTTCAGCGCCTCCTTCCACTGCGCCTCGGTGAACTCCCACCAACGGTGGGAGAACTCCAGCAACACCTTGGTCGCGGCGTCGTAGTGCAGTTCCGTGATGGCCCGGCGCTTGCCGTAGGCGAGCGGAGGGTCGAAGGTCACATGGCGCAGTCCGGAGAAGGGGACGGTGATGATCGCCTCGTCACCCTCGAAGACCTCCGTGGCACCCCCCTCGCCGGTCTGGCAGTCCTCGGAAACGGTGTGCACCCTGACCTTGCCGCCGCGGTGTTCGATGCGTAAGGCGCGCCTGTCGAGCCGTACCTTCCCCTTCACAGGTGCGTACAGCGCGTCGGCGAGCCGTGCGGTGCCGCCCTTGATCTCCCAGAACTTGGTCTTGGGGTCGATCAGCGCGGCGGACAGGAAACTGTGCGTGAAGGAGAGGTGCAGCCGGGAGGTCAGGTTCTGGATGGTGCCAATGAGGTCGATGGTCCTGGTGTCGAGCCCGGCGACTTCGGTGAGATACCGGTACATGGACCAGTGACCGTACTTCTTGAGAACCTTGACCCATCCGTTGACGAGAGCGGTCCCCTCCTTGCCCCGGATGAGCCGGTGTGCGGGTTCGAGGGCCTCCGCGAGGATGGCAGAGGCGGTCTTCGTGCGGTTGGGGCCCGTGACACCAAAGGTGTCGTTGATCTTTTCGGGGTTCTTCTCGTAGTCGGCACGGCGCATATGGACGCCATTGACGTGAATCCAGGTGCGGTTGGCCTTCTTCGTCGGGTCGTCGACCTCCACGTCCACCAGGTAGAACTCCTGGAGCGCGAGGTCGAGCTTCTTGATCAGTGCCATCAGGAGCGGGTGGCTGTCGGGCAGCCGCATGGCCCCGGCTTCGGCGTACTGTTTGGGGTCGGCGAAGGGCTGTTCCCCTTTCTCGTGGCCGCCTTTGCGGAACGTCTTGATTCGGCCGCCGACGCGGTTGCCGTTGGCCTCGATCACGACGACATCGTGGCCTGCCCGGTTGAGCAGGTTGGCGGCGAGCAGGCCGGCCGGTCCGGCCCCGACGATCAGGACCCGCTTCGTTGCCTTCGCCCGGCTGGCGGGCAAGCCGTTCTCGATGGCCTTCACGTAGGCCGGGACAAGGGGTTTGTCGTGCCCGTCGTAGACGGCGATGGCGCGGGCGACCGTGGTGTACGCCTTGGGATCGATGCCGGGCAGCACCGTGGCAGGCACCGTCGAGGGTGCGGTGGCAGGGCTCAACGCGGTCGCGGGCGCGACGGAGGCAGCGGTGAGCCCGGCAGCGAGCGCCGAGGCACCGGTCGCCGTGACCACGGAGCGCCGTGAGGGCTGCGCGCCGTGCGACCGAGGCGAGAGGTGCGAGGCACGCGAAGCATCCGACGCGAGTTGCTCGTCGCTTGATGCGTCCGTGTTCTTCGTGCTCGGAATGCTCACGTCTGGAGTGCTCATGTCTTGTGTACTCATCGGGCATCACACTTGGCATACAAGCGGCGCGGAGCCAGTGCATTCACACGGACGAGGACGGTAAACCACTCGAACCGCTACATGACACGGCTCCCTGTCAACGTCCGCACGAGAACCTGACGTTCGCTCCCTCGCCCCTTCCCGAAGCACCTTGACCAGCAGAATGCACCTCGCCTGCGAGGGCCATGATCACCCGTTGACGCCGTCCACCTCACCCCCGGCCAACGCCACGACGGACGGTCCCCGGTGCCCTCCGACACCCTGGACCGGCTCCCTCCGACCGTCACCGCCGCATGCCGACGATCTCAACCTGCGGGCGTTCATCGCCCGCAGGCGTCGGAGGGCCATCGCGGCCGCCTTCGGGTGCACATGCTCAGCGGATTCCCAGCTCCGCCAGAACCCGCCGCTGGGTCGCTGACGGCCTGGCCGGGAAGTACAGATAGCAGACCCCTCCCGAACCGCCGACGACCTTGCCCTCGGCGTTCTTGCGCTTGGTGCGCAGCCAGATGTTCTCGAATTGGGATGCGGGCTCGTATCAGACACCGAGCACGATGACAAACATGCAGGTCAACGGCTTGGTCTCGTTCGCCTCGAACGAGCCCGAGCCGGACCGTGCTGAGTTCGTGCTGACTTCCGCTGCCGCCCCTTCCGGTCCGTTCGGGGGCGTTGCGCTGGATCGGTGCTGGCTTCTGGCGCTGAAGGCCGAACCCTGGACAGCACCGAGACCGACGAGATGCACCTTCTTCACTGTGCGTCACCCCGACGCTCACACCGTCTCACGCACAGACGCCCGCCACGACGGGCCCATGAAGGTCAAGTGGCGCTGTACGGGCCGTTTGGTGCGGCCGTGATCCATCCTTATCCTGTCGCACTCCCGACCTACGGAGGTGAGCGGCGATGGATCAAAAAATGTGGACCGTGCCGGCTCTGGCGAACTTTCTCGGAAAGCCCACTTCCTGGGTTTACGACAATCACGAGAAGCAGGCCATCCCCAGCTTCCGTGTGGGCCAACAACTGCGGTTCTGGCCCAACGAGATCATGACCTGGCTGGAAGAGAATTGCCGCGAACAGGGGGTCGCATGAACGTCAAGCACAAGCGGCGGGCTCGCGGTGAACATCATCGAGTGCTGAGGTTGTGGGCCCTGAACAGCGTGTCCGTACCTTTCAGCGCTGTCATGGCCTTCCCTGCTTACACGGCGGAAATTCCCCGGAGTCTCCCCTGGACCGACACGAGAGTCCCTGAAAAGTCCCCGGCCAGCGAGTGCCTCAGGGGAAGCCATCCACCCCCTCAACTGATCAGCCGAGGACAGGAGGTCAGTTGCGTCTGGGCGTCGGCGAGAGCCTCCAGGCGCTTGCGCAAAGGCGGTCGGCGCGCCCTGCGGGCGGATTCCGAGGGTTGTGGACAGCTCGCACAGGAGGCGGCGCTCGGTGTCGAGGCGCGTGAGAGTGCTATGGCCTGTGAGGGCTTCGACGCGGCAGAGGTTGGAGCCGATCGACAATTCGGTCAGCAGGCGGAAGGCGCCGACCTGAGAGCAGCGGGCGACGTGGGTGCCGCCGCAAAGTTCTCGGGAGAAGTCGCCGATGTCGACGATGCGGACCCGCTCGCTCCGGCGGCTTCGGCTTAGGTGCGGTCGGCGTCGCGGGGGATCCTGCCCCTGCACCAAGCCCCCACCCTGCGCGCGAGACCATCTCGGGGTGGAGCAATCGGCGGCGCACCGCGCGGCGCGCTCTCGTCCTGTTCGGCCTCAGGCGCCGCCGGCAGCGCCTTGTATGAGCCCGTTACTGTGGTAGGCGGAACAGCTCCCAGGAAACATCTCCATCAGCCCGACTGAGACCTACCGTCGGCGGGCGGCCAAGTCGAATCGGGCATCGCGTCCCGCCATCACGCCGGCTCAAACCCGGCAAGATCCGGCGTGACGGATCGAGTGAGAGTCCAGTATTAGCCTGGGGACACCGACATCACCTGTGCCGGGTGCACGACGCCGGAGCGGTGCCCCAGGCCGCAATGGCTCTGCGGACCACTGCGCCCTGCTGGAGCCGCAACCCAACCGAAGGGCGTTATGTCCGAATCGCTGAACGTGAGTAAAATCAACTCACCGTCTTCCTGAAACCGCAGCTCACGGCCTGTGGTCCCCGCGCATGCGGGGTTGGTCCCTTCATCTATCGAGCCACGAAGGACTCCGCCGCGTGGTCCCCGCGCATGCGGGGTTGGTCCCGACCGGGAGGTCTGCTACTGGGGGCGTTCAGAGTGGTCCCCGCGCATGCGGGGTTGGTCCCGACCACGAGGGGCCCCTGTGCGGTGTTTTCGCGTGGTCCCCACGCATGCGGGGTTGGTCCCCCGGACGACAGCTCAGACGTCCTGCTCCGGATGTGGTCCCCGCGCATGCGGGGTTAGTCCCCCCGCCCGCCACCACGTCATCCATCAGGCCGGGTGGTCCCCGCGCATGCGGGGTTGGTCCCTCGCCCGCACTCAGTACGCCGGACGCGAGTCCGTGGTCCCCGCGCATGCGGGGTTGGTCCCTCTGACGGGGCTTTGGGGCCCTGTCCTTGTCGGTGGTCCCCGCGCATGCGGGGTTGGTCCCAACATCCACAACACCACGACCGTGAACGCCACGTGGTCCCCGCGCATGCGGGGTTGGTCCCCCGGCCATCACAGCCCAGGAAGCGCCGGGCATGTGGTCCCCGCGCATGCGGGGTTGGTCCCGTGGAACCGCTCTGCCGGTAGTTCGGCCCGTGGTGGTCCCCGCGCATGCGGGGTTGGTCCCTGTCCGCCAGACTGCCGGGCGAGGCGACCGCGGTGGTCCCCGCGCATGCGGGGTTGGTCCCAAGATGAACCGCCTCCCCGCCGGCCTGGCCGCGTGGTCCCCGCGCATGCGGGGTTGGTCCCTTCATCGGCGCCGTGATCCTCGCGGGCATCATGTGGTCCCCGCGCATGCGGGGTTGGTCCCGACGTCGGGAAGTGGCGCACCGGCGGCTCGGAGTGGGCCCCCGCGCATGCGGGGTTGGTCCCCGGAACGGTGCCTCGACCCGGCACGATGCGTTGTGCTCCCCCGCACCTGCGGGGGATGGTCCTGCCAATACCGTGGGGTCACGCTGGCTGCCGCTGCTCCCCACGACACAGGGATGACCCTTGGGAGGGGCTCGCAGACGCCTGCACTCCTGCCCTGCTCCTCCGTTGAGAGTCCGCCCGAACCTATGAACCCAACTCGAACCGCTTGCTTGGGGAGGTGAGCAGGACTACACCAGGATTCCTCGTCGCTCGAACCCGAGGGTTGACGTGGCGATAGGACGCGATTGCCAAACGCTGTCGGAATAACTGCGCCGCAGGGCTTACAAAGTCTAAGAGGGAGTGGCCATGCCTGAATTTTGGATTGGGCATCGACGGTATCGGACGAAG
Organism: Streptomyces tubercidicus; assembly: GCF_027497495.1. Classification (GTDB taxonomy): domain Bacteria; phylum Actinomycetota; class Actinomycetes; order Streptomycetales; family Streptomycetaceae; genus Streptomyces; species Streptomyces tubercidicus. The sequence continues at coordinate 6,893,749 of NZ_CP114205.1, read as the reverse complement.
GGGGAGGCGAAGGAGGCCGTGCGCGCAGTGCTGTACCGGTACCCCATGGGAAGCATCGTGGACCAGGAGGGCGACCATCAGCTGCTGCTGGACCTTCTCGACAAGCATCATGAAGCGGAAGACAAGGTCGGCCCCGGCATTGATGCGTTTGCGATCGCTCCGCCGCAGCGAGGCCCGTATCCGGGATTCGAGGTGCTTCGTACGGACGGGAGCCGCATCGACTTCTCGTACCAGACCTGCCTGAGTCGCCCTACCTACCGCCAACAGGTCATGAACGTCATGCGAGACGAGGTTAAGACTCACGTCAACACCTACTTCGAGGCTCGAAAGGAAGCTGGCTCGTTAACCTCGGACCAGTCCGGCGTGCATCTGAATAGCAGCAACACGGCTGTCAGCTACTTCCGCGGACCCTCGTTTGTCGTCATCGCAGAGGAGTTCGCCGGGACGGTCGGCGGGTGGGAGGCGATTGAAATGACCCCGTCGACGGAGCCCGGTCTCGGAAGGTTCAGGGATCGCCAGTTGGCTCAACAATGGTGCAGCCACCATCAGGAGCGTGCTGTGCTTGGACTTCTCTCGTCGCAGGAGAACCAAAGACGTCCTCGCAGATAGCACCCAGGTGGCCTCCCTACGTGGGGGAGATCATGGTTGGCACTCGGCCTGTCGGGGGCCGTCGACCACTGGATCGTCGGTGCTTGCTTGCCGCACCCGCAGGGATGGTCCCTCGACGCAGGGAGGCGCCATCGCCAACAACTCCTGCTCCCCGCATACGCGGGGTTGGTCCCGGGCTGAGCAGTGCGCCGCCGGAGGCGAGGATGTGGTCCCTGCGCGTGCGGGGTTGGTCCCGTAGTTGAGTCTCGGGACGATCTCCCCGCTTTCCTGCTCCCCGCACCCGTGGGGTTGGTCCCGACCAGCTCTCGAACCAGCTGTTCAGCTCCCTCTGTTCCCCGCACCCGCGGGGTTGGTCCCGGCAAGAAGGCGCTGAAGGCTGCCCGTACGGCCTGCTCCCCGCACCCGCGGGGTTGGTTGGTCCCCGAGCTGGGCCACCCCGTTGGCGGCCCCGAGCTCTGCTCCCCGCACCTGCGGGGTTGGTCCCTGCAAGTTCCTGGGGTACGTCGACCCCGGAGGTTGCTCCCCGCACCCGCGGGGTTGGTCCCCGTCTTCCGGCCGGCTCATGACTGGGTCCTCTCTGCTGCCCGCACCTGCGGGGTTGGTCCCGGGGGGGGCTGACTCCGGGTTCGGTGTCACAATTGTGGCCAGGGGTGCTATCGATTCCCCGCCACCATCGGGTCACCTCAACTCCCCCGCGAGACGATCGGGCACCTCCAGCTCCTGGAGCGCCTTGCCCCAGACGGGCGGGGCCCGGCGGCCTGGCAGCTCGCCGCCGGCCTCGCCCGCCCCATAACGGTGGCTGCGGAAACCGACGGCCCGGCTTACTGATCGTTTCAGAATGCCAACCTGCGGAGAAGCTGGCGGCCCATGGAACAATTCCTTCAGCCACGGGCGCAGGGGGATGACGCGGTATGGAACGGGTTGGGGCTGCACGGGATCTTGTGCTCGGCTACATCCACGCGCTGAACGCGATCGACGACGCCATGAGGGTGGCGATCCCCTCGCTTGAGCGGCTGGCAGATGTCCTCGGCCTGATCCGTTCGCGCCGGATCAGCCGGAGGGGGCAGGTCGGCGCCTACTCCTACGCGGTTCATGGGGCAGGGTGCCGCTTCGTGTGCGACAACGGCACTGAGGTCGATGTGGACTTTGCAGCCGACGGGAGTGAAGTCTTCGACCTCTGGCGGCTGCGCTGGTATGGGCTGAGCCTGCCGGAGCCTCGTGACGTCACGGATCAGGACCTGCGGGCAGCGGCGCGGTCGCTGCAACCGCTTCTGGCCGAGGTGCGGCCGGGGTGGTTCAGCGTAGCCACCGACATCACCTGTGCCGGGTGCACGACGCCGGAGCGGTGCCCCAGGCCGCAATGGCTCTGCGGACCACTGCGCCCCGCTGGAGCCGCAACCCAACTGAAGGGCGTTATGTCCGAATCGCTGAAAGTTAGTAAACTCGACTCACCGTCTTCCTGAAACCGCAGCTCACAGCCTGTGGTCCCCGCGCATGCGGGGTTGGTCCCTCGTGTCCACGTCGGCGGTGTCGGGGTCGATCGTGGTCCCCGCGCATGCGGGGTTGGTCCCTGGGCGGCCGCGGACTCCGGCACGGTCACCGTGGTCCCCGCGCATGCGGGGTTGGTCCCTCCTCAGTGCCAGGGGCCGGAAAGGCAAGCTGGTGGTCCCCGCGCATGCGGGGTTGGTCCCCGAGGCAGACGTCTGGCGCCGTTTCCAGACCGGTGGTCCCCGCGCATGCGGGGTTGGTCCCGTCGACCACGTCCTGGTCGGCCCTGACGGGCAGTGGTCCCCGCGCATGCGGGGTTGGTCCCGGAATGGAGCAGGTGGCTGCTCGCCGCCGGGCGTGGTCCCCGCGCATGCGGGGTTGGTCCCTGCGGACTCAGCGCATTGAGGTGCGGATTGTCGTGGTCCCCGCGCATGCGGGGTTGGTCCCGATCCGTGGGCAGCAGCGCGACGGAGGGCCGGGTGGTCCCCGCGCATGCGGGGTTGGTCCCGACTTCGAAACACGCCGCACCGCCGGAACCTAGTGGTCCCCGCGCATGCGGGGTTGGTCCCATCACTCGCGCGACTGGCCGGGTGGCGCGCGGTGGTCCCCGCGCATGCGGGGTTGGTCCCGGGTGTGAGGTCCCGGTCCCCGAGTGCGGTTCGTGGTCCCCGCGCATGCGGGGTTGGTCCCCACTGTCGTGCTTTCCATTTTGAAGGTACGCCGTGGTCCCCGCGCATGCGGGGTTGGTCCTTTCTCCCGGCTGCGCCCGGAGACCCAGGTAGGCTGCTCCCCGCGCATGCGGGGGTGCCCCCAACCAGGACACGGACTGATGGGCGACCCCCACCTGCTACCCGCGCTTGCGGGATTGGCCCCTTGGTAGGGGACCTGGGTTGCACGTTCCCCGCTTGTGGTCCCCGCACATGCGGGGTTGGTCCCCGGCCGCGCTGCCGCCATGGCTGCTACCTCGCGTGGTTCCCGCGCATGCGGGGTTGGTCCCCAGCAAGTTCCTCATGCTGGCCGAGGTCGGGTCTGCTCCCCGCACCCGCGGGGTTGGTCCCCTGCCGGATCTGCTGGGGCGTCCACCCCTCCAGTGGTCCCCGCGCATGCGGGGTTGGTCCCCTCGGCGACTCGAGGGCGGCGAACGCTGCTCTGTGGTCCCGGCGCATGCGGGGTTGATCCCGTGCCCTCGACGAGTTCGTACAGGGCCTGGTCGTGGTCCCCGCGCATGCGGGGTTGGTCCTGGAACTTCTGGTTGCCCTCCCCCATGCCAGCGTGGTCCCCGCGCATGCGGGGTTGGTCCCCCGGCGACGGAGTTCACGACCATGGCGGTGTCGTGGTCCCCGCGCATGCGGGGTTGGTCCCAGCTTCACCATGCTCACGCTGACACCCAGGTAGTGGTCCCCGCGCATGCGGGGTTGATCCCGCCGGCGCTGCTGGCGGCTCAGGGAAACAGGGTGGTCCCCGCGCATGCGGGGTTGATCCCCAGCGCTTCGTACGACACCGCGGTTGGCGCCGGTGGTCCCCGCGCATGCGGAGTTGGTCCCGGCGTCGGCGGCCCGTGGGCGGACGTGACCGGGTGGTCCCCACGCATGCGGGGTTGGTCCCGCACTGGTGGCCCGCACCAGTTCGGGGTGCGGGTGGTCCCTGCGCACGCGGGGTTGGTCCTCAAGGTGCTCCCGCTGACGCCCCACACCGCCGGTGGTCCCCGCGCATGCGGGGTTGGTCCCCCTCCTCGACCGGGATTTCCCACTCTGCCTGCTCCCTGCACCCGCGGGGTTGGTCCCCAGAATCCCACCCCTCCTGCACCTCCCACTTCCTGCTCCCCGCACCCGCGGGGTTGGTCCCACGAACCTCCTCGTCGACACGGTCCGTATCACCTGCTCCCCGCACCCGCGGGATTGGTCCCACGACGGACGCGGGGCGTTCCCGCAGAGCACGGTGGTCCCCGCGCATGCGGGGTTGGTCCCGACAGAGCGGTCCGGGTCACCGCCAGCGTGTGGTGGTCCCCGCGCATGCGGGGTTGGTCCCCTGCTGACACGGCACCCCGACCTCTTCGCGGTGTGGTCCCCGCGCATGCGGGGTTGGTCCCTGGGAAGACGCCATCGCATGGGTGCGCGACCGGTGGTCCCCGCGCCTGCGGGGTTGGTCCCTACCCGGCCATCCCTGCAGGCCACGAGGGGTGGTGGTCCCCGCGCATACGGGGTTGGTCCCATGGCCTCGGTGCGGGACAAGATCGGCGAGGACGTGGTCCTCGCGCATGTGATGGGGATTCTTGAAAACGGTCAGGGATGCTCTTCGCATCACTTGCTCTGGTGTTCAACGAAGTGGGGAGTTTCAAAGGAGCGTGGCCCGGGTCGTCGGCTTGGGTCGCCTGCTCGTGGAGTGTGCGGGCCGTGTCGAGACGTCGAGACGCTGGCTTCGTATCGGTGGCCTATCCGGGATCCTCACGCACGGCCACACCAGCGATCAGCTGCCTGCGGAGAGGTCCCCGGCAAGGAGCTGTGCCGTGAGTTCCATGCACCGCGTCCGGGCCGCGGAGAAGCCGTAGGGCATCTTGGTGACCGCTTCGAAGGCGCTCATCTGGGCTTCCTCCTCGCCGCTCGCCTCGGCGTCGTAGATCTCGAAGAGCTTCTCCTCGGCCGCTTCCAGTCCGGCCGCTTCAATGGCCTGGAGCAGGGCCTTGTGGTGGGCGCAGTGCTGCGCGGCGAGTTCCTCGACCTGCGGGTCGTGGGGGTCGACGGTGTCATCGAGGGCGGCGTCGGCCGCGTCGAGGCGGTCTGCCTCGGCCCGTAGGTCGGGGTGGGTGGCCAGGGTGATGAACACGCTGGCCTGAATTGCGGCTCCCAGCGGCCCGAAGATCCGTTCCGTGACCAGCAGGGCGTCCAGGTCGGAGGGGCGCAGTGCGCCTGAAGGCAGGTGGCTGAGCCGGTCCGTGACCAAGGGGGAGAGCAAGCCCAGTGGGCTGCCCACGACCCGCAGGCGCTGGACTGCCGCGCGCTGACGCTTGATGTCGGCCTCCTGGGCGGCCAGGGTCTCCTCCAGCCGGCCCAGGACGTCCTCCATGTCCCGGGCTTCGTCGAAGGCGGCCCGCATGTCGTCCAGGCTGATTCCGGCCTCGGACATCTTGCGGATCCACAGCAGGCGGATCATGTCGTCGTAGCCGTAGCGGCGGCGTCCGTCTCCGCCTCGCTCGGGCTCCGGCAGCAGACCGATCTGGTGGTAGTGGCGAAGGGCGCGCGGGGTGGTCCCGGCGAAGGCGGCGGCATCACCGATCTTGACCTCGCGGGGAGGCGTGACGGAGGGGTACATCGCAGACAGGGCCTTTCGTGCTGTGGTGCCCTCGACGACACCACATGCCGCTACGGCATATGCAACTACACACCACCCAGATCCTGACGGGCTATCGGGCGGTCCCTCGCTATTGGTGTCCCGTACCAGGACAGGCCCGGAATGGGTGGGGAGATCCGTCGAGCAGGTCTGATGGCACCCCGAGCAGGGGCTGGGGATTTTCAAGGAGCCCCATCACATGCGGGGTTGGTCCCAGGTGGAACTCGACGATGTAGGTGGCGTTCGCGTGGTCCCCGCACCCGCGGGGTTGGTCCCGCGAGGCCGAAGGCCGTCGCACCCACGGCTTCGTGGTCCCCGCGCATATGGGGTTGGCCCCCGCGGCCTACGGGCCCAGCCGCCCGGCTCTCAGTGGTCCCCGCGTGTGCGGGGTTGGTCCCACGGTCTGCTTGTCCGCGGACCAGTCGAGACCGTGGTCCCCGCGCATGCGGGGTTGGTCCCGAACCGGTCCCCTGGTGTCTGGACTACGCCTTGTGGTCCCCGCGCATGCGGGGATGGCCCGGACGCTCTGTAGAGCCCCGGGTGCCGATCCTCCTGCTCCCTGCGCTCGCAGGGATGGCCCCGACTCGGTGGCCCTGGGCGTCGTCGGCGCGTCCTGCTTTCCGCGTCCGCAGGGATGGTCCCTCGAGATTCATGAACTACCTCTGACGGAGTTGCTGCTCCCCGCGTCCGCGGGGCTGGTCCCGGGCGCCACGTGACCGACGTGCCGCTGATCCGCTACTCCCCACGCATGCGGGGTTGCTCCCGACGGCATCTCGCCCGCCCAGCCGGGCCAGCGGTGGTCCTCGCGCATGCGGGGTTGGTCCCTCGCCGCCATCGTCACCGCCGGCACCGCCGGCACCGCCGTCCTGCTCCCCGCACCCGCGGGGTTGGTCCCTGGTCGATGAAGCCGCGGACCTTGACCCCACCCTGCTCCCCGCGCCCACGGGGCTGGTCCCGCGGTACCGGCGGTGAGGGACGCCGGTTGATGTGGTCCCCGCGCATGCGGGGCTGGTCCCGGCCACCTAGCCAACCCGGCCGGCATCACCATGTGGTCCCTGCCTATGCGGGGTTGGTCCCGCCACCAGCGACGCGATCGTCTTCCCCGAACGGTGGTCCCCGCGTATGCGGGGTTGGTCCCAGCTCGGTGGTGGTGGGGCGCCCGCCCTCGCCGTGGTCCCCGCGCATGCGGGGTTGGTCCCTGGAGGGCGTCCTGTGCGACACCCCGTCAGCACCGCGACAGGTCTCCTGTTCCAGGCCGACGCGGAAGCGTTCCGGCACGCCCCGGTCCGGCTACTAGCCGTCCGCAGCCCGTGGCTGCGCGAGATGCTCGACAACCTCACCCAGCACATGCGCGCCGGCCTCTTCTAGCCAGTCGGCAGAACGCGCCGACGTCTAGCCTCTGGCCCATCCGGTGAGCGTGCTGCCGCGAGCGAACCGTGCCGGATAGTGGTGCCTCCCGAGCAGCCCTGAACAAAACCTCGCGGACTCCGGCTTTCCGGTCCGGCTCAGACAGGCAGTCCGAACATAAGAGCGGCATCCGGCATCCCATGTCCCTTAAACTGACGGTAAGTGGGGGATTCGAGACGACGAGGAGCACTGTGCGAACAGGTCGAGTCGACGCCTCAGGGACGAACCCAGTGCCGCACCACCACGAAGCTACCGACCGTGGCCCCATACCTCAGGGGCTCGCCAGGTCCGCGCTCATCGCGGCGTTGCACGACTCCTACGGCGACACGCTCCGCGCCCCTGCAATAGCCGCGCCCGTGGCGCACCCGAACGGCTTCGTCAAGCTGCCCTTGGCACTGGTAGTCGAGGACTCAAGACGGCTTTTCCTGCACGTCTGGCTTGCTGGTGAAGAAGACACACAAGCCCACGATCACCGTTGGGACTTCTCGTCCACCGTGTTGCGCGGAACCGTGCACAACAGCTTGTTGGACATCACTGAAGCCTACGAACCCCTCTGCGACGGCGACCCCCTCCTCAGCACGGAATCGTCCTGGTCTCCGGGCTACCGGGTCGTCCGCTACGAGCCCCGCAAAGGGGGGTACCGATTCGACGCAAGCCGCGGGGAGCGAGTGGTCGTGACAGGGCACCGAACAGCCACGGTGTGCGCAGGCGACGCATATGGCATGTCGGCTTTCACATTCCACCGGGCGAGCGCGCTGCCCGGCACGATGACCCTGGTTGCGAGGGGGGAGCCGATGGGCCGGTACGCACGTGTCCTGGTACGGGGTGAGGTTTCCGAGGGGCCGAGGCGGTGGCGGCACGTGGGGCCGTCGGAACGGCGGGGCTACCTTCGCGAGGCGTTGGACTGCCTCGCATGAGCCGTACCGGCAATCGTCACGGACGCGCGTCGGGACGGGATGACCCTCGGGCGCTCATCCGTAGGGATACCGTCCTAATCATCGCTGTCCACATCAATGACGTCCCGGGGGCGCCTTTCCGTGCAGGCCCTCTGGAACGACGCTGGCGAGTTGGCCGGCCCGACGAAGTGGTGTCCAGCGCGTCCCGCCGTGCCGCATACACGCAGCGTCACCTCGAACCGCTCCTGTGGGGGCAGCACGTCCGGTGGCATCGGGAGGTGCCCCAGGCAGAGGCGTCGCCTTCCCGTTTCCAGCTTTCAGCCATCGAGTTGGTGCGCCTGAACGACACTGCGCTCGGCGCGCTGAAGGACATGGGCTCACCGGTTCATGCGAACGGAGTGGCTCTTCTGCACGGCGTTCTGCCGCCGGATCCGCCGACGCAGCTGCCGAAAACCCTCCAGGAGTGCGCGGACGTCGACCCGCACCACGGGCAGGGTGCCCAACGATCCTGGGTCGCACGGCAGTTGCCATCGGGGTGTCGGATCGCTGACACCGAGCGGGAGGCGGTGCACTGCACCCTCGTCACCGCCCAGAGTGGTCTGGTGCGGCTGCATCCGGGGCGTGCGCAGCGGAATTGGGATTCCCTCGATCAATGGCTGTGGCATCTGCATCACGCGACGTTGTATCCGCCCGGCCCGGAGGCCGCGGAGCAACTCCACGCCATGCGCCTGCCGCTGCCCACAAAGGTCCGGGGCGTGCTGGGCGTTCGTGGGCTCACTCTCGTGGGCACCGAGCACGATCCGGGTGTCGGAGTTCCACGTAATTACTACGACGGCACCAGCTATCACCTGGCGACGCTGTACGCCGATGCCCTGGCCCTGGCCCGGCTGCAGCAGACCGTGCTGGACGCTTTCGGCAGCGAAGTGGCGCGGATCGGCGAGCACGAACCCCGCCGGCGGAAAGTGGCGCAGATGGAAAGGGATCTGCTCGTTTTCCGCCGCAGCTACTGGGCGGCCGGCTTCGGTCGGCAAGGAACCGTCGATGCCATGGTGCGGGCATGGCAGCAGAGTGCCGGTCTGCCGCAGTCACTGCAGAGCCTCGTCAGCGATCTCGGCGAGCTGTCCCGCCAGGTGCAGTCCGCCGAGACGGAGACCACCAATGCGATACTCGGGCTGCTCGCTGCGGTCGGCCTGCCGTTGACCACAGGGCTCGCCATCTGGCAGGGGCTTCCGCAAGCCGGGGCCTCGTCGCTGTTCCGGATCCTCGGGGCGACCGGCGTGGTCACCGTGGGCCTCGTCACGCTGTTCCCTGGACTGCGCAGGCTGTTCGTGGATCTCTTCCGGCGCAAGCGGCGGGGTGGCGGGCGGTGACGCCACCACCCGCCTTCTCCTGGCCGCCCCGGCATGCTCCCGGCTACCCGCTGGGATGTGTGGACACGGGGGACGTGCTCGCCCGCTTCGCCCGCGAGCCACGTCAAGAGGCGACCGTGGTTGTCGTCACGAGCGCGTTGCGGGCCAGCGTGGAGGACAGTGGGGATCACATGGCGGGGCTCTCACGAGTCCGGCAGAGCCTGGCGGCGATCGGGCATCGCCTTGAGGCCGCATGGAGCTCTTCGTACTACGGCAAGGATCTGGTCCTGGTCCGCGCCGGGAAGCATGCTGTCCCCGCGTGCCTGTCCATGGAGCCTCCGGCTGGAGGCAGCGACAGCGGGGTTCGGCATGGCTGGGCCTTCGACTTCGTTTCCCTCAGCGGGAGTGGCGACGAGAGGCGGGAGGGGCTGCTGCGTGCCTGCTACGCCATTTCGATGGCCGCTCGGCTGCGGCGGGACCGGCCGGATCTTCGGCCGTGCCGGACGGCTGATGTCCTGTTGCGGGTGCCGGGACTCCTGTCACCTGAGCGGGGGGCCTCGCTGCTCGCCGGTGTCCTTGTCCGGCCGCTGGGCGGTGCCGACGAGGGCTCGGGTGCCCGCCCGGGAGAAGATCCGCGTTTCCCCGGGGTGCCGTCGGCCGACGCCTGGGACGTGTTCGCGCAGAGGCCACCGCAGCGAGGTCTCTACGCGGTCAGCGACGTTCACGACATCGAATGGGGCACCCTCGACCGGGAAAGCGGTGAGCGTGTTACGGAGGGCAGTGCGCACGAGCTGCTTCCCCTGAGCACGGCTTGGCTGGACGGATCCCTGCCGGTGGCGGACGTGTTGGACCGGGCATACCGGCTTCGGGTGCGGCGTGAATCGCTGCTCTCACGCCATCTGCGGGCCCTGAGCGACGCGGTCGCGGCCGGTGGCCGGCTCTTCGCGACGCTGGGGGACGGCCTCTCCGGCGTCGTCTCCGACGCCGCGCTGATGCGTTCGGCGATGGTCACGGCGAACGCTGAGAGTGCGGGTCGTATGCACAGTGGGGCCGGTGTGGCGCCCATGGACGAGCGGGGGCTCACCGCGGCCCGCCGTCGCGCGCATTTCAGCCTCCATGTGACCAAGGCCCTCAAAGGCACGGGACACCAGGAGCGGTTCTTCCACGCTTTCGGTAACCCTCTCGGCTCCCGAGCGGCCGATTCCGTCGTCGGTTTTCTGTCCGCTTTGCGGAGGGCAGGACCCGGCACCCCGGGTTTCCACCATCTCGCGCACGCACTGCGATGGCGCGACTGGTGGCATCTGCACCTGCCGCCCACCGCACAGGGCCACCTCGACCGACTCTTCGCATCGGTACAGGAATCGATACCGGGCACGTCGGCGGGAGCGTGAGCCCTGACCTCATGCGGTCGCCCACTTCCATGCGCTGGACGACCACACCTGTGGCGCCGTCGGCGGTACCGGTGCGGGAGAGGGACCGTACGGAGCGACCCGCGTCACCAGCACCGGGTTCCAGAACTGTGCGAGCCGGTCCGCCGCTTCGGGCAGGCGGCCGAACTCCAATCCGTCCCGGAAGGTTGCCGTGTCCCAGAAGTCCAGCCACTCGCGTGGTGGTTGAGGCAGGTGGTCCGGCCAGGTGCGGCCCATGGCAGCGAATTCGATCGCGACGTCACGCCGTACTTCGTCCAGGAGCAGTGCGGGGGCCAGGGGGCTCGCGGCAGCCAGCAGGAAGTCCGTGAGATCGGTCCAGCGCGTATTGATCTTGCCGCCGTCGCGCCGTCGGGTGTAGCGCAGCAGCTTCTGCGCCAGGCACCGGCTGAGGGTCGCCGCCGGTACGGTAACCGGGGCGTGCCGGCCGGGGAAGTCAAGGGGTGCGGTGCGGTTGTCGCGCGCCGCCTCGGCGTCCGGCACCAGCAGGATGTTGAGCAGGACCTTCCCGATGGCCTCCCCCGCCCGTAGGCGGATCAGTGCCCGGTGTACGGTCGCCGTGCCGGGCGAGCTGAACACCACGGGTTCCGAACGCAGCAGCCGGAGACTCTCCCCTTGCGGGCCGGGCGGCAGTTCGGAGGCGGACAGCAGCAGCCGGCCCGCGCGCTCGGAAAGGGCCAGATCGACATCGTTCGGCAGCCGGGCTGAAGAGCCCATCCACCCCATAAGCGCCGTCGAACCTTTGAGATGCCAGGCGTGCGGTGGCAGGAGCCGGTCGATACTCGACAGGACCACCGCTATGGATTGGACCAGGTGTTGGTCAGCTGTGGGAAGCGCGGTCCAGTCGGCCTGCTCCCATGATCCGCGCCGCTGTTCCATCCGTGTCCCTCGATCGCGTGTCCGCCCGGTTCGCAGGGATGACGGTGTCACAGGAGGGTGGCGACGGAGGGCGGATTCCGCCGGATGTCCGCGCCTTGAGCGATCCAGCGCAGCAGGTGCGCAGGTGGCCTGTGCACCAGCCGCCGACGCCCGGTGCACAGGGCGACGCGTGCTGCCAGGGCCCGCAGCCCGGAGATCCCACAGCCGGCGGCCACGTCCAGCAGCCTGTCGGAAACGCCCGACGCAAGTGCCTGATGCCGGCCGGCCAGAGCAAGTATCCGTGCGGCCCCGAACAGATCTGCGTGGGCGTCTTCCAGCAGTTCTCGCGCCGCCTCTTGGCCCGCTGGGGTACTCACCGCGCGGTCGAGGTACTGGACCGCACGCGGCAGCAGCACCGGCCACGTTCGTACGGTGCCGACGAGGGCGCGGGACATCTGCGCGTCGGGCTCGATACGGGCCAGGGCATACCTGAGGGCACGTACATCGGCGTCCTGTATGCCCCTGCGCCAGACCTCGGGTGGGTGGCCTGCGACGTCGTGGGCCGGTCCCGTGAACAGGTCGTTCACCGGCTCGGTGGTGGTCTTTTCTTCGGACAGCCGCAGTCCGAGTCCTTCCAGCCCGCCTTCCACAACGTCGCGGACCTGTTCCGCTTCCGCGCTGTCGCGGACGAAGACATGCCAGTCGTCGCCCCAGCGAAACCACCGGCCCGGCGTCGTCACGGCCAGGAGGGCATCGATCGGGGCCAGCGCTGCGGTACCGAGCCGGTTGGCCCAGCGGTGACCGGGCAGGAGGCACCGGCCGGTGGCACGGTGCAGTTCGGTCAGATATCCCGCCAACTCGCCGGTCATCCAGGGAGCATCGAGCAGTACGTGCAGGGGAAGCGACTGGCCGAAGCGGTGAATGTCGAGCCTCAGGACGAGTGGCAGATCACCTCGGCGTGCCATTTCGCGCATACGGGTCTGTCGTGCCCGGTAGGCGGAGCGGTAGTCCCAGACCGGGGAACGGTAGCTGAACACCTCGGGGCGCATCTCCTGGTAGAGCAGCGAGCGCTCCACCAGGAGATGCGCATGGGCGCGTACGGCTGGTGGCACGACGGGCACACTCTCCGTCCGCCGGGTCAAGGGCACCTGAAGCCACCCGACATCAAGCCGCTCCGGCACCGCGACAGTTCCGCCGGCCAGGTCCCGGATGACATCGGTGGCGCCGAGGGCGTCGGGGATCCACTCGGTCAGCAGGTCATGGCCGAAACTCGTACTGACCGCGCTGTTCAGCCCGGTGACGTCGTCTCTCACGACGGCATGATGTCACCCGGACGGGGGCCGCTCGCATCGCCTAACCTGACCGGTGGACGAGGCGAAGAGGGGGAGTATGGCCGGCATTCCGGGCCCGGACGACAGCCTGGACCTTCACGCGGCGCTGGGCGCTCTGGTGGGAAAGACACCCGAGTATGCCGAAGGGACGATGAATCTCCTGCTGTCGCACATGCTCGACGCGGCAGCCATCGCCGACGTCATGTGGGAGCGCTATCTGGCGCCGTCCACCCGGCGGTTGCTGGACGAGACAGCCGGTGGCCAGGGCCGGGGCCGGGGGTTGTTCATCTGGCTCTGCGGGATGCACGACTACGGAAAGGCCACGCCGGCCTTCCAACACCGGTGGCCACGAGAGGCGGAGGCCGTACGAGCGGCCGGGCTGCGGTGGCACGAGCCGACCGCCGGACGGTTCGCATGGCATCACGGACGAGCCGGAGGTTATCTGCTGCAGCGGCTGCTGTCGGCGGCCGGGTGGCCCGAGGAGCACATCGACTGGGTGTGGCCCCTTGTTGCAGGGCATCACGGGTTCTTCTCAGTCGAGAGCGCGCTGAAGCCGGACCGTAAGGCACGCGGGCAGTTGGAGGGTGACGAACGCTGGGCTGAGGTACGACTCACCCTCGTCCAGCGTCTTTCCGGGGAACTGGGACTGGGTGCTCTCACCGCTCCCGCCCCCGCGGTGGTGCCGACGCGTGCTGTCCAACTCCAGTTGAGCGGGCTCATCGTGATGACGGACTGGATCGCCAGCGGGGCCGGCTTCCGGGGGATCGACGCGTTGGCCGACGTGAGCTTCCAGGGTGCACGGCAACGGGCAGCTGCGGCATGGGAGAAGCTCGGCCTGCAGGGCGGATGGGGAGAGCTGCCAGAGCCGCCACCGGACGCCTTCGCGAAGCGGTTCGGGTGCGAGCCGCGTCCCTCACAGGAGCTGGCGATGGAAACGGCGCGGCAAATGGCGGCTCCCGGCCTGATGGTCATCGAGGCGCCGATGGGCGAGGGGAAGACCAGGGCCGCCCTGATGGCGGCGGAGATCCTGGCCGCGAAGTTCGGCGCGGACGGCGTGTTCGTCGGCATGCCGGAGTGGTCCACCGACGACCCCATGTTCGGGAAGGTCAGAGAGTGGGTGAGCCGGATCGACGGGAAGCTGGCCGATCGGGTCGCGCTGCTCCACGGCAAGCGGACCTTCAACAAGGAGTGGAGCGCCCTGCTGAGCGAGCCACGGGGGGTCAGGCTCGCCGCCGTCGGCGAATGCGACGAGGACGAGAGGCACGGCGAGCAGGCGAGCGACGATCCGCACGGTTCCGGGGGCGGCGGGCCGGTGGCGCGCGTACCGGCCGAATGGTTCTTCGGCTACGCGCGCGGGCTGCTGTGCCCCTTCGTGGTGGGCCCGGTCGATCAGCTGCTGTACGCGACAACCCGCACCAAGTTCGTGATGCTCCGGATGGCGGGGCTGGTGGGGAAGGTCGTCGTACTCGACGAGGTGCACGCCACCGATGTCTACACCTCGCAGTTTCTCCTTGAGGGCCTGCGCTGGTTCGGCCAGGCAGGCGTACCGGTGGTGCTGCTGTCGGCGACGCTGCCGGCACCGCAGCGCCAGGCACTTGTCGACGCCTATCTGGCCGGGGCCTTGGGATGTGAGGAGTTCACGGCGGACGACCTCCGCCACCCTCAGGGGTACCCTTCCGCCACCGTCGTGTGGAACGCACCGGACGGCACCGGCCACCGTTCCGGCGTGTCGGTCTGTGACAGTTGGCGCACGGATCGGCCCGTCGACGTTGTCCTCCTGCCGGAGGCCGTTCCCGAGGGGGGTGCAGATCCCGAGGAGCACCGGGCAGCCGATACGGCCGCCGACGCAGCGGTCGCCGACCTGCTCGGCGAGGAGCTGACGCACGGCGGATGCGCTCTGGTCATCCGCAACACCGTCGAACGGGCCCAGGCGCTGTGCACCGTATTGCGTGAGCGCTTCGGCGACCAGGTGGTGCTGCTGCACGAGCAGCTTCCGCTCGGGACGCGTGCCGATCGCACGGCGGAATGTCTGCACCGGCTCGCCCCGTGGCCGACCGGCACCGCGGCGGTCCGGCCTCAGATGATCGTGGTGGCCACCCAGGTCGCCGAGCAGGCATTCGATGTCGATGTGGACGTTCTGATCACCGACATGGCCCCGATCGATGCGCTGCTGCAGCGGATGGGCCGGCTGCACCGCGGCGACCGGATGCACCGCCCCGGCCGATTGGCCCGGCCTCGGGTGATCGTCACGGGTTGGGCCCCCGGGAGCGCCCTACCTGGCCGGGACGGCACCGACGCGGATCCGCTCGGCCGTGGCGCTCCGAGGTTTCCCGCCCGCTCACAGGCCCTCTACGGCCGCCATCTGCTCCTGCACACGGCGGCCCTGGTCTTCACGGCCGCCGGGCAGTCGGGCGGCTGGAGCCTCCCGGGGGATATTCCTGCGCTGGTGGCGGCCGGTTACGGCGGCGACGACGAGGTTCCGGAGGCCTGGCGGGACGACACCGACGCGGCCCGGCGGCAGGAGGAGGCCGAGCGACGGGAACGCATCGGGAACGCCTCCCACCACCTACTGACACGGCGCGGCGACAGAGAGGCAACGACGCTGGCCGATCTCCATTACGTCGCCGTGCCTCCCGTAAAGGGCGATGCCGGGATGACCGCCCTGGTCCGTGACGGGGATCCCGGGGCGGAGGCCGTCCTCGTCATCCACGACGGTGCGAGGTACCTGACGCTGTCGGGGAGCGCTCTGGCAGAGGACGGTGCCGTCCCCGACAACGACCTCATTGACGAGGTCCTCGCCGACACGGTGAAGCTGCCCGCGACCTGCTCGTCGGAAGCGGCTGTGGAGCTGTCCGTCCTACCCGGCTGGGTTGGGCACGAACGGTTGAAATACCGCAGGGCTCTTGTCCTCGGGGCGGACCGCACCGCTTCGGTTTCGGGGCGGCGGCTGCGCTACGACCCGGTGCTCGGAATCATTGACGAGGGCGCGGTCACTGCAGAGTCGTCCGGCTCCGCAGTGGTGCGAGGGTGAGCAGGCCGCAGCCGTATGCCTTCGAAGGGCCGATGCCCTCCAACAGGCGCGTGACGAAGGCAGCGGGGTCGGTTACCTGAAGGCGCCCTTCGAAAGTGGCGCTCTGAATGGTGACGCGGGGGCCTTTCCCGTTCTTGACGAAGGAGTGCCGACGGCTTGCGGTGATACGGATGTCGCGTGCCGGGCCGGCGTCCTCCGTCCCTACCTCGGTGTTGCGCGCGTCGTCAGCGGTCCGGCTGTCGGCGAGGCCGGGGGCCGGGGCGTCGGTACGGGCTGTGGGGACGTCGAAGCCCCATCGGGCGGTGCGGGTCAGGAACCAGTTCAGCTGCGCGCTCGCAGTGCTATGGCCCAGCCTGAAGCCGCGTACCCGTTTGCTGTCGCTGTCAGCGGCAGCGGCGAGGCGGGCCGCCTGCGTGGGCGTGGGGCTCATCGGCGCCGCGGTGTTCTGTACGGGGCTGGCGGTCAAGCGGAATGCGAACTCCCGGCCGACGGCGATCTGGTCGAGGAGCGGGGCGTAGTCGCGGACGGCGGCATGTTCTCCGTCGGCGTCCGGCCAGCCGGCCTTTTCGACGATATGGGTCCAGTCGGGCTTGGCGGAAGTGAGCACGAACAGGTGTGGGCGACGGGGGTTGTCGGCGTCCAGCCGCCACAGCACGCGGTCGCCCTGGGGGGCATCGGGGATGCCCCCCATGACGGCACCGCGCATGGCACGCGGGTTGGCCAGCAGACGACGGCTTTCGGCGCGAAGGGGGTTGATGCGGATACGGGAGAGGTAGGTCATGGCGGTCACCAGCCCAGCAGGGCGAAGGGGTCGTGTCCGGCGGCTTCGTCCGCGCCGTCGTCGGTGGTGTCGGGCCGGGGGAACCCGGTGGGGATGCTCAGCCAGCCGTGCCGTACCCGTCGGCTGGTGAAGCTGCGGGCGTACGGGTCGAACGAGACCGGGGCATCGTGCAGGACGTCGTCACCTTCTGGGTCCTCAATGGTGACCGAACGGTCGATGCACGCCGGGTACAGCGGCCGGTCCAGCTCCTGCTCCCGTCCGCACTGGGCGGCGTACTGCTCACGGGCGCGCCGGGAGGCCTGCCAGGGCTCCTTCCGCAGAACGTGTTCCAGGCGTCCTTCCCGCAGGCCGAGGGCGAGCGGCTGGGTGGGAGGGCAGGAGCGGCGGCCGAGGGCAAGGGGGAAGGAGGGGGCCCGGACGGCCTGGTCCAGGGTGCACAACAGGTCACGGGGGCCAGCGACAGCCGCGACGAAGACCGCGTCCTGGAGGTAGTAGCGAGTGGTCACGTGGGTGTACTTGGCCGGGGAGGTGGGCTTCTGGAGGCCCTTGGCCGAGACTCCGGCCTGGAGCAGTGGCCGGTCCCGGAAGTCGCTGACGGTGTGGTAGTCCCGCAGCAGCGTTCCGGGCTGGTCGACGCGCACGCCCAGGCTCAGCGGCGTCAGCTCGTCGAGCGGGTCCTCACGAGCCATTCCGGCAGCCGCCGCGAGCAGGCCGATCACACCAGATTTGGTGGGCTCCGGGTTGGTTTCGCGTCGGTTGAAGGCGCTGCGAGAGCCCCATGACTGCAGGGGGCCGGCCAGGCGGAGCAGGAGTACGGCCTCGGTGGTCGTCCCTTGAGGGGCGGGCGTTGCCGGCGGAGGGGTGGTCATCGGGTGGCTCGCTTGACCGTGTCGGTGAGGTGGGCGCGCAGGCCGGCCAGCAGCTTCGGGAACGCCACGGGCTCAGCGAAGGTGTCCTTGAGCTGCTCCGCGATCTTCCCGGAGGATTCGAAGGTGTGGCACAGGGCGGTGAACGCGGGGGTGTCGCCCCAGACGCTGGTGGCGGTGGCGTACTCGCGCGCCAGGCGCCGGGCGGACTCCGCGGCGATTCCGGAGTGGGCCCCGACCGGCTCCTCGAAGGCGGAAACGAGGTTGACCGGCTGGTCTGTGCGTACGACGACAGCGACCAAGCTGGGCAAGGTGCGGTGGCCGAAGGAGTTGCCGTAACCGGTGGGCATGGAGCGGGCGAAGGAGGTGACGAACTCCTCAACGGCGGTGACCGCTGCCTCCTCGTCGGTGAGGTTGTGCAGGAGCTTGTGGAGGCTGACGGAGGCGTAGCGGTAGAGAGTGGCGGAGTTGAAGCCGATGGTGCCGATCATGCCGGCGCCGGTTTCCTGCTCCTTCATGGTCTCGTCGTCGACGGCCGTGAAGTAGTCGAATTCCAACTCGACGGCATGGGTGGACAAGGCGTGGGCGACCTGGGTGGCGGCGTCGACCTTCAGTGCGGGAACGTCGGCCACCATGCGCCCGAAGAGGGCGACGTCCATCGGATGTCCGGTGCTGAACTTCTCCTGCACCGGCAGCTGGTCGATCTCGGCTGCCAGCTCCGCGTCGTCCAGGGCGGCCAGTTCGGCTGCACGGCCACGGACAAGGTCGGCTACAGCGCTGAGTTGCCGGCGGCCGTAGAAGAACAGGTAGGCGGTGTCCCCTTCCTTCTTTCCGGCGCTGATCTTCAAGGGCGCCAGCAGAGCGCTCGCCAATCGGGACGAGGACTCGGCGGGCAGGTCGCTGTCGGCGCCGATCAGGCCGGCGAGCGCGCTGCTGATGCGCCTGGTGCGGGTCGCCAGGTCCTGTTCGGGCATGCGCTCGGTGAAATGGAGGCGGGTGGCCCGCTTCCACGCTTGCGACGAGACGCGGGACCGTCGCACACCGCCGTAGTACGCCTCCTTGGGGTTGCCCTGATCATCGCGGTTGAGGTTGGCCGGGGGCACGGTCTGAAGGATGTGGACGTCGATGTAGGCGCGGGGCTCGGTGAGCACTATGAAGTCCTCCGGTGTTTCGATCTGCGGACGGGCACGGTGGCGCTGTGGTAAGAGCACTAGGAGACGTTGTCAGGGGACGGCTTGACCGGGCGGGCATTCCAGGAGTGATACGCCAGCCCCCAGGTGCGGCGGACCCGTCGACGCGACTCGGGGTAGTGCCAGTTCTTGATGTCCTGAAGCAACTGGTCGTAATCCAAGGGCACTTTGACCGACCGGAGTTGGGTGATCAGGCCCCGCAGCCGATACACCAGGGTCGGCACAGAGGTCGTGTTCACCGTGGCTGCGACCCGGCGGTCCACGGCTTCCGTACTGAACCGGTCGTCGTGACGTAGGTCGCGCAGGGCCGCCCCCAGCCCGACACCCCGCTTGTGCATGGGGTGGGCCTGGCTCTGCTGATGCAGGCCATAGAGCGATAGCGCCGCGTGTTCGGCTTCCAGCTCCGGCGTCACCTGTCCGTCCGTGTGGCTGGTGTAGAAGGGCCAGAGCGCGGGGACCGTGCCGGCCGGCTGCCCCAGTCCGGACCGCAGGGCGGCGAGATCTTCGCCGGGGGCCTTGGCGAGCGCCCCGTTCTTGGGATCGATGCGCCAGGTCCCGTCGTTCCGTACGTACTGGCTCCAGTAGCGGCGGACGAGCGTGGACGCCGTGGGTTCGGTGGTGCTGCTGGGGCCGGTCTCGGGTGTGGCAGACACGGCAGTCCCCCTTCACTTTCGTCGGGCAGCCGATCGGTCATGTGTGGTGCGGTGACGGGACGGGTGGAAGAGGGGGGCCTGCACTACCGCTCAGGCGGACTTCCGCAGAGCCGCGCGGCGGGTGAGGATCTCATCCATCCGGTCCAGGAAGTGACGCTCGGCACGACTGAGCTGATAGACGCGTTCCTTGCCGTCCTTCGTCACGGTCCTGCCGCTGAAGAGTCCGGGGGCGGCTGTGGAGAGCACCTGTTCAGCCACCTTCCAAGTCTCCCGCCCGGCCTTTTGCTCCCACGCCGTCAATCCACGCTCGGACTGTTCGAAGTCCTCACCGATCGTGCGCAGGCCGACCAGCAGCCGCCGTACCAGCGGATCAAGGGCGTGCAGCAAGGTGTCCCCGGGGCGTTGCCCCTTGTCCCAGGGGATCGGTTCGGTGCCGGCCGCCCGCCGCAGATCAGCGGAGAGATTGTTGACCGCGCCGGCGAGACCTTCCGCCTGGCTCAGGGCCTCCAGAAGCGAGCCGCAGACGATGCCGTCCGGGTTCAGTGCAGTCAACGGCAGGGGAATCTCGTCGAAGAAGACATCCTCGACGACCGAGGACTGAGTGCCGTAGGCGATACCTGTCAGCTCTACCTGGAGCGGGTACTCCTGGGGCAGCCGCTCCCTGACCGCACCGATGCGGCTCAGCAGAACGCTGGTGTGGAAGCCTGCACGAACGTCCGTCGCATCGATCTGCTCCCCCGCACGATCAACCGCCAGCAATGCGTTCAGACCTCGCCAAGCAGCACGCCCCAGCTGATGTCGTCGAGGACGAACAGGAGAGACGACCTTCCCCTTGCCGCTCTTCTTGCCACGGGTAGCGGCACTGTCGACGATCCAGGCAGTATGGGGTTCGTGATCGGGCGTGCTGTCCAGTCGGTCCCCCGCTGCCACAACGACCTGCGTGACCCGCAGCCCACTCGGGGTCTCCTCCGGAACCAGCCGGATACGACGCGACTGCCAGGTCCATACGTCCAACAGCCCACGAGACGCGCGGGCCTGCCAAGCCGGTGTGGCACAGGACAGCGTCCCTTCGCCCCTGCTATCCGGCTCGCGACGCCTCCACTGGGGAAGGTCATCGGACAGCAGCGGCTGCCCGAAGGGAATGTTGAGCAGAAGAGTTTCGTAGACGGTACGCCCCTTGGGCATAACGACGCCCAATTGCCCCAGCGGACCGACCGGATTCCCCGTCGTCTTTCCCGCCTTCACCCGCGGATCGCCCACTGCACCTGTCTTGATGGCGGCGGTGTCCCAACAGTGGGTGTGCAGCAGCCATCGTGCAGCCTGCGCCGGGGTCAGCTCCAGAGAGTCGCCCTCCGAACGGGACGAGAACAGCGGCACGTTGTTGCCCGTGGCAGCCGTCGCCACCAGAAGCGCCGACCCCTTGGTCTCGTCTCTGGCGGTACGCAGCCCCGCTACCTGTGCGAAGGGCGCGTCCTTGCCGAAGAGGTCGAACAGGTGACGGTGACCGTCAAGGTAAGCATTGAGCTTGTCGCACTGCTCAGGAGAGAAGGCCCCGGCCTTGAACATCGCAACCCACTCAGCGGCATCCCGCGGCCGTCCCAGAGCATCCACGACGATGGGCAGCAACAACTGCCGGAAAATTGCAGGCTTCTGGGTCGGCAGTTCGACAGCGATGTCCTGGAACCGCTCGGCCCCCAGAAGGAGCCGTCGTACACCGACCTCTTCGAAGGCACCAAGCCCTCGGTGCCCCTCCCCCACAACACTGTTCGAGGAGCGTGCGGACAGCCACGCGTCGTCCAGCAAATTACACAACTAGGCTTCCCCCCATGCATCTACGCCATAAGACGCGAGAGGCATCGTTACACAGCAGCCCCCAGTCCCGTCTCCAAATGCCAAAATGTTCCCCGCACCCGCGGGGTTGGTCCCCTCGCCCGCCTTGTACAGAGCCTGCTCCGTGCGTGGTCCCCGCGCATGCGGGGTTGGTCCCTACCCCATGCGGTGGCTGCCGAAGGCCCTCGTGTGGTCCCCGCGCATGCGGGGTTGATCCACGCCACGGAGGGAGCCACCGAGGCGGGGATCGCCTGCTCCCCGCACCCGCAGGGTTGGTCCCCTCCTTGTCGGCGATGCCCAGGTGGTCCGAAGCTGCTCCCCGCACCCACGGGGTTGGTCCCGTCGCGTGGCAGTCCAGGAACCGGCCGACGCGCTGCTCCCCGCACCCGCGGGGTTGGTCCCGTCATCCTGGCGATGCCGATCATCGCGATCGCCTGCTCCCCGCACCCGCGGGGTTGGTCCCGCCTCAGCCCCCGCTTCGATGGTCTTCGCGCTCTGCTCCGCCCACCCGCGGGGTTGGTCCCGCCAAGCGGCTCGTTGCCGTCACCGCCCTGGACTGCTCCCCGCACCCGCGGGGTTGGTCCCGCGGTAGACGACGGACCGCAGCGCGGCGATCGCTGCTCCCCGCACCCGCGGGGTTGGTCCCATCAGGCCGTACGCCAGGGCCTGGGCCTGGCTCTGCTCCCCGCGCACGCGGGGTTGATCCCTGGCGGCAGAGTGGGCTGCTCCCCACGCCCGCCGCGAGCATCGTCGCCGCTTCCACTGACGACATCATGGCCACAAACGCCCCGAGGTCTCGCCCTGCGCCCCCTGGCCGGACTCCACATCGCAGGCATCTTCCTCTGGTCAGCCCGATATTCCAAACGAAACTGCAAGCTTCTCCCACACGTACACGTGCTGTCTGCTCTCACCGGGATGGCCTCCCGGGTACCCGGTCCCACTGCCCGGAATCGGGCTCAAGGAGCACGCTTCGACGCTCGTGTCCACCGAACGATCGGGACATGTGCTGGCTGGTCGCTGAAGATCTGGAGTCGGCCGCCATGCACCGCGTCGGCCGAGAGCATGGCGGTGCTCGACGAGCCAGCCGGACGACGGCAGGCGCAGAAGTGCGCCATCATGCATGAAGGTTTCGGAGTAACGGCCGGCGTATGGCCCCCATGGCCGAGGGTTCATCGACCATGGCGAGTGCGGCAAGCGATTTGAAGCGACGGACGAGGAAATGGCGCGGGATTACGACAGTCAGCTGCTGGAGTCGGTGGCGGTACGCCGCCGCAGGATGCGGGACGCCCTGTTGTTCGGTTCCCAGCGGGGACGTCGCACGGCGGACGAGCGGCTGGGGAAGGTCTTCGCGGGCATCGCGATCACGGCTGTCCTGTGTGCGGGGTGCGTGGGGTGGTCGTTTCTTCAGCACACGCTGGCCACACAGAAGGCTGAGCAGGAGAAGCAGCAGCGTCAGATGCAGCAGTACGGGCAGCCGACAAGGTCGGCGACCCCCTAGAAGCCCACGGATCGGATTCGGACAGAGTTTGCGACATTCCCGGGGGATGCGCGAAGAGCTGACCGTGCAGAAGAAGTTTCCCTGACGCAGAGCCAGGGTGGAAGCACGTCCCGTTTGGCCAAAGAGTTCGTCAACCCCGCGATGGTAGGTTCCGGTAAGTGGTGAGCAGAGCAGCGAGTTCCCGGACGCAACTGAGCCGAGTGACGTTGGTCGGCGAGCGACGCCGGGCCGATGTCGTCCTGCTCTCCGATACGCCGATAGGGCAACTGATCCCGGATGTCCTGCCGTTGCTGGGCGATCGGCCCGCATCGCGGCCCGTAGCCCGGCAGTTGATTACGGCCGACGGTTCTGTCCTGCCGTACGACAGCACGCTGGCGTCGGCCGGGGTAGCCGACGGCGCCGTGCTCCGGCTGGTGACGACGCATTCTGCGCCGCCGGCTCCCGTTGTGCACGACGTTACCGATCAGGTGGCTGACGACCTCGATCTGCGGTCTTGGCGCTGGCGTCCTGCTGCGCGCCGAGCCAGTGCGGGTGTGGCGACGGTCGTCTTCGCCGTGGTCGCCGCGCTGCTCGCCCGCCGTGAGTTCCAGCTTGGCGCCCTGGTCGGTGCTTTGTCAGCTGTATCGCTTGTGCTCCTGGCGGCCGGTGCGCTCGTCGCCAAGATCGGGCGGGGGAACCGGGGACTGGCGACCGCGCTCCTGCTCGCCGCCGGCGGGCTTGGTGTTCTCACGGCGTGGACGGCTGCCGATGCGTTCGGCTGGCCGGGCACCGCGCGGTTCGCTGCCGTGGCGGGTGCGCTGGTCGTGACGCTTGTGTTCCTTGGCTACTTCTCTCCGCTGGGTAAGGGTGGGCTCGTTGGTGCGGTAGCCACGTCCGCGATCGCCATTGCGTGGGAGACGACGGCCGCTGTTCAGGGTGATCCGGCCCGGCTCGGTGCCGTTATGGCTGTCTTTTCTTTGGTGGTGCTCGGAGTGCTGCCGCGGCTTGCGCTGATGGCGTCAGGGCTCACCGCGCTCGATGACCGCCGCTCGGGCGGTGCCTCTGTCAGCCGTCACCAGGTAGGTACCGCGCTTGCGGCGACGCACCGCGGCCTTGCCCTTTCGACGATCGTCACTGCAATTTCGGCAGCCTCCGCCGGCTGGCTGCTCACGCTGGCCGAGAAGCCGACCGCATGGAGCGTGGTGCTGGCGTCGCTCATTGTCGTGGTGCTGGTGTCGAGGGCGCGAGCGTTCCCGCTGGTCGTTGAAGTTGTTGCGCTCTTCGCTGCTGCGTCGTGCCTGGTGGTGCGCCTGGTGACGTGGTGGATGGAGCATGCGGGGGGTGTCGGGCCGCTGGCTGTGCTGTGTGTGGCTGCGGTGCTGCCGTTGGTCGTTTTGGCGGTGCAGGTACCCGAGCATGTGCAGGTGCGGCTACGGCGCATGGGCGATCTGGTCGAGTCCATTGGCATGGTGGGGCTCTTCCCGCTCGCCTTTGGTGTGTTCGGTGTGTACGGGCAGCTGCTCAACCAGTTCTGACAATTCTGAGTGGATGTGCTGGCGCTGCGGGCGGGGCAGCAGAGTGGGGGGTTAGCAGGTATGCCGAGCGGAGACGGCTGGCAGGGTGATGTGCTGCGGGACCTGAGGGGCGGCGGCGAGCAGGGGGCACAGGGCACCGGCGGGCAGGTGTACCACGCTTCCGCGCCGGGCCACACACTGCCTGCGCAGGGCATCCAGGCGCCGGGCGCCGCCCATGGCGGTGGCACGCCACGGCAGGCCGACTCCCCGCACGAGGGGCAGGAACGGCACGCGGGTCATCCAGGCGGCCGGCCGCAGCAGGCCGGGTACCAGGAACAACAGCAGGAACAGCAGGTGCCGGCCGCGTACGCCCCGGGCCCCCGGCCCCGGAGCGGTCCCGGCTCGCGGCTTGTGGTGGACGAGGGCCTGGCCTACGCGCTACGCAGCAAGCCGCGGCACGGCGAGTCCTTCGCGGCGCGTGCCGCACGTGCGCTGCGCCATACGCTGTCCTCGTCAGCCGCGCGCGAGGTCGCCGAGATCACCCGCACCGCTGCGGTGCTGCAGCAGCCCGTGACGACCGGCCGACAGATCGCCGTCACTTCGATCCGCGGTGGGTCCGGCAAGTCCACCGTCGCCGCGCTGCTCGGCACCACGTACGCGCACTACCGGCAGGACCCGGTCCTCTTCCTGGAGGCCGATCCGGCGCTCGGCTCCCTGCCGGTGCGCCTCGGTGCCGAGTCGCTGCGCTGGACCACCAGCGATATCGCCGACCTCGTCAAGCCGGACATGTCCCTGCTCGACGTCACCGGCTATCTCGTCCAGCTCCCCGACAACGCCTGGTTGCTGCCCGCGAGCCAGGGCCAGATCGGCGTCATGCTGGACAGCCGGGCGTACGAGCGGGCCGTGGTCGCGCTGCGCCGCTACTTCGGTGTGATGGTCATCGACTGCGAGACACTGCCCGCCGAAGTTGCCCGTGTTGCACTCGCCGCCGCCCATGGGCGCGTCCTGACCGCACCCGCCACGCCGGAAGGCATCACCAGTACGTACTCGGTGCTCCAGTGGATGCAGAAGCTGCCCCGTCAGGTGATCGCCGGCACGGTCGTCGTGCTCACCGAATTGGTACCGCACTCGGGACTCGACCTCGACCAGGCGGCCCGGGAGCTCAAGTCCACGGGAGTAAGTGTCCAGGTTCTGCCGTATGACCGGCATTTGGCAGCCGGTGGCCGAGTCCATACCGAGTTGCTTGCTCACCCGACAAGGGAAGCCGCAGCCCGCCTCGCCGCGGACGTCTTCCAGCTCTCCCTCTCCCAGCAGCGTCACTGACCAGATGCCGAGCCCGATCGTGAATGACGGACGACGATGAGTACCCGACTGATACACCGCCCGGCCAGGACCACCCGGCCCACGGCCGCCTCCGAGGCGCGCACCATCGAGGCCCCGCCCAACCTCCCCGAGGGGAAGGCGGGCAACATCGCGATGTCGCTGCTGCCCGTCGCCGGCGTCATGTCGTCCGTGGTGATGATGACGGTGGTGCGCAATAGCCAGTTCGCCGGGCTCGGGGCGATCATCCTCGTCGTCACCGTCATCGGCTCGGTCGCGCTGGTCTTCTCGCAGCGTGGCAAGGCGCAGCGCACCCGGCGCACCCAGCGCGAGGCGTATCTGGCCTATCTGGAGGATCTGCGCGAAGAGCTCTCTGCCGAGGAGCGCCAGAGGCGCGAACGCGCCGGTGTTCTCAACCCGCCGCCGCCCGCCCTGTACGACATCGTGCGCGATCCGGCTCGCCTCTGGGAGCGCCGTCGCGTCGACGGCGACTTTCTGCGCGTGCGGGTCGGCACCGGCGAGATGCCCGTACGCGATCTGCAGATCGCTCAGCAGGGCTCGTCGGTCCTGACTCCGCCCGACCGGTTCATGCTCAACGAGGCGTCGGCGCTGATGTCCCGCTTCCGTACCGGCACCGAACTCCCGCTCACCGTCCCGCTCGACCGCGTGGGCAACGTCAGCGTGATCGGCCCCCGCGAGGACTGCCTGCGCGTGGCGCGGGCCCTGCTCGTCCAGGCCTCCGCCCTGCACGCCCCGGACGATGTGGCGATGGCGCTCGCCGTGCCCGGTGACCGGCTCGCCGACTGGGAGTGGGCGAAATGGATGCCGCATCTGCTCGACACCGAGCAGTACGACGGGCCCGTCGCCGCTCGCCGTATCGCCCCCTCCGTGCCCCAGCTCGCCCGGCAGCTCGGCCCCGAACTGCGCCGTCGCGCCTCTTATGCGGCCGAGGTGCGCCGCGGCCTGTCCGGCAACGACGCCCTGTCCATGACGTCCCGGCTGCTGGTCGTCGCCGACGGACACGGCATGGATGCCGTCGACCTCCCGCAGCCCGACGAGGCGGTCGGCTTGCGGGAGATGGGCGTCACCGTCCTGCACCTGCTCGATCAGCGGGTCCAAGAGCCGGGGCAGGTCGGGGTCCGGATCACCGTGGACGGCGATCAGGTGGTGATCGAGGACCTGCGCGCGCAGGAACCGGTGAGTGCCCACGGCACCGTGGACGAGGCCGGCATCCCGTTCGCCGAGGGCCTGGCCCGGATGCTGGCGCCACTGCGCCTGTCAGCCGAATCGCTCAGCGACGCCCCCCTGACCGGGCCCGTCGACTTCGCCGAGCTGCTCGGCGTCGACGACGTGGCACAGCTCGACGTCTCACATCTGTGGGCGCCGCGCGGCGAACGTGCCTTCCTGCGCGTACCGATCGGCATTAACGATGCCCACGAGCCGGTGCTGTTGGACCTGAAGGAGTCCTCCGAGCTCGGCATGGGTCCGCACGGCCTGTGCGTCGGGGCGACCGGCTCGGGAAAGTCGGAACTCCTGCGCACTATCGTCCTCGCCCTGGTGGCCACGCACCCGCCTGAGGACCTCGCCCTGGTCCTCGTCGACTACAAGGGTGGTGCGACGTTCGCCCCGTTCGCGGACCTGCCGCACGTGGCCGGTGTCATCACCAACCTGGAGAACCAGGCGGGCCTCGTTGAACGCGTCCACGCCTCGCTCGCCGGTGAGGTCAAGCGCCGCCAGCAGGTCCTCAAGGACGCGGGCAACATCGCCGACATCGGTGACTACGCCGCGCTGCGCGCCCATCAGCAGCCCGACCTGGAGGCTCTGCCGCACCTGTTCGTGGTCATCGACGAATTCGGTGAACTGCTCACCGGCAAGCCTGACTTCATCGACCTGTTTCTGTCCATCGGCCGCATCGGCCGCTCCATTGGCGTGCACCTGCTGCTGTCCAGCCAGCGCATCGAGGGCGGCCATCTCAAGGGCCTGGACACCTACCTCTCCTACCGGCTCGGCCTGCGCACCTTCTCCGCGGACGAATCCCGTACGGTCCTGGACACCGCAGACGCCTTCCACCTGCCGCCGCTGCCCGGATTCGGTTACCTCAAGGTCGACACCAGCCACTACGACCGTTTCAAGGCGAGCTATGTCTCCGGCGCGTACCGCGGCCCGGTGCAGCGCCAGGAGGAAGAGGACACCGGGCCCCTCGCCCTCCCCTACGACACCTTCAACACCATGACGGGTGCGGAGGATTCGGGCACCGACGAGCCTGCGGTGCGGCGCCGTGAAATGGGGCCGACCGAGCTGGGCGTCATGGTCGAGCAGCTGGCCAACGCCGCAGGTCCGGTGCGCCGCATCTGGCTGCCCCCGCTGCCCGACGCGATCGCGCTGGACACGGTCGCCGGACCACTCGACGTCGGCCCGCGCGGCATGCAGCTCGCCAGGCGACGTGGGCCGCTTGAGATACCGCTCGGTGTGCTCGACGATCCGGCCAAGCAGTGGCAGGGCCAGTGGTACCTGGACCTGACGGTGGCGGGCGGCCACGCCGCCGTCATCGGCGGCCCGCAGTCCGGCAAGACCACGCTCCTGCGCACCCTCGTCCTTTCACTGGCGCTGACCCACACTGCGCAGGAAGTCGGCGTCTACGGCCTCGACCTGGTGGGCGGCGGCCTGGCGGCCCTGTCGGGTCTGCCTCACGTAGGTGGTGTCGCAGGCCGCGTCGACCGTGAGCGGGTGGCCCGCACCGTCGACGAGGTACGAACCATGCTCGCGGCCAGGGAGGGCCTCTTCCGCGAACACGGCATCGACTCCGTCGAGCAGCTGCGCGACCTGCACGCGGCGGGCCGGCTCCCTCAGCTGGCCTCCGCCGAGATCGTGCTCGTCATCGACAGCTTCGGCGCGCTGCGCGAGGACTTCGAGGAGCTGGACGATGCCGTCGCCGACATCCTCAAACGCGGCGGCGGTTACGGCATCCACGTCGTTGCGGGCATGCTCCGCTGGAACGACGTACGCATCGCCGTCCAGTCGAACTTCGGCACCCGTATCGAGCTGCGGCTCAACGACCCCGGCGAATCCAGCATCGACAACAAACTCGCCGAAACCCTCTCGTCCGACGAGCCCGGACGTGTCCTGACCGACGGCAAACTCTTCGCACAGGTCGCACTCCCCCGCACTGACGGTCTGGCCGACGCCACGGACCTCGGCGCTGTTCTGGAGCGGACGGCCCGCACGATTCGCGCCACCTGGAGCGGCGAGGTCGCCCAGGCGGTAAAGGTGCTGCCACACCTGCTGGAGCCCCACCTCCTGCCCGGCCCGGTCGCAGAACCAAAGCGAGTCCCCATCGGTCTGGACCAGACAGCCCTCGAACCCGTCGTCCTCGACCTCTTCCAGCACGACCAGCACCTACTCGTCCTGGGCGACAGCGAATGCGGCAAGACGAACCTCCTCAAGGCAATCGCCAGTGGCCTCATCGAGCGCTACGGCGAGGACGAGCTGGTCTTCGCCGTCATGGACCCCCGGCGCAGTCTGCGCGGCGCCATCCCCGAAGAGTTCAACGGCGGCTACGCCTACAACGCCAAGCTGTGCGCGGGCCTGGCCGCCGGTATCGCCACCGTGCTGGAGCAGCGGTTGCCCGATGACGGCGCGCGCCTAGAGGACCTGGAGCCCGGCAGCTGGGGTGGCGGCCCGCGGATCGTGGTCCTCGTCGACGACTACGACGTGCTCACCACCGCCGGCCAGGAACCGCTTGCCCCCTTCCTCCCCTACGTCCCCTCCGCGGTCGACATCGGCCTGCACTTCGTCCTGACACGCCGTGTCGCAGGCGCCTCACGCGGCATCTACGAGCCCCTGGTCCAGGGCCTGCGCGAGTCGGGGTCCTCCGCACTGCTCATGGCGGGCGACCGCGGCGAGGGCCAGCTCTTCCCCGGTGTCTACGCCTCCCAGCAGCCACCGGGCCGCGGCGTCCTCATCCGCAGAGGCCAGCTCAACCGCCTGATCCAAACCGTGCACGCCCCGAGGTGACGCGCAAGCGGGCTCTCTCGCCCACGTGGACCACAAGACGTACGGCATTCATGCCACGAACGACGAAGGACCGGACGACCCCATGACCAAGGACGTCATCGCCCTCACTCAGCGCATGCCCGACCCGGCCACCATGCTCGCGGGCCTGCTCTCCGGAGGCCCCGACAACCTCGTCGATACCACCGGCGAAGGCGCCGTCATACGACTCTGCGACGAGGAGGGCCGACCCCTCGTCTCCGTCGAGGCCCCACTGCTCGTCCAAGTCCCCGGAGAAGCCGAACGGCTCCTCGGCGCCACGCCACCGCCCGTCCCCTATTGGTGGACGGAAGCCCGCGCCACCACCGGCGTCGAGCACGCCGAACGCCTCGTGGGCGCCTTCGCTGCCCGGCTGGCCACCTTGGCTGACGGCTCCGCCTGGCCCTCTGAAGCCGCCGCACAGAACCTCACCGTGGTGAAAACCGAAGGTGTGAGCCTCGCGCCCCCGCCCGCCGCCGGTCAGGCCACCGTCGACGTCCTCACCGACAAAGTCGCCGTCGTCATCCAGGACCGCCCCGTGGTCGCCATGACAGCCTGGCTCTCGCACGCATACCAGACAGCCGCCAACGCCGAGCTGAGCCTGCAGATCGTCACCCCGCCCGGTACCACGCTCTCCCCCGCCGTACGCGACAGCCTCAACCACTGGCCCTCCCGCTGGGTCCTACGGGACGAACGGGACGGCTACTACGACGGGCTGACCGGAGCCGTACTGTCCTGGCAGGACGGCATGTTCGCCCCCGTGGCGTCGCCCGACGCAACCGACGACGCCCCCCGCACTCAGCTGGCCGCCTCCTACCAGGAGGTCACGGCCACCGACGAGCGCCAGCTGGCCATCACCTTCCGCACCACCCACCCAGCAGACGAGCGTCTGGTACTCGGGGGCGCGCTGGAGTCGATATGGCGCGAACTCACCGGCAATCCCCCGGCCGGCTGGGGCACCGCAGAACCCGCCACCCTTCCCTGGTCGCCACGCCAGCTGACCGACATCGCCTACGAGCGGGCACCTGCGCCGACCTGGTTCGTGGTGGTCGGCAGCCCGGACCGGCCCGGCCTCGCGACCATACGCGTCAAGCGCACGAAGGCCGGCGTGGAGGAGTACGTCACGCTGGCCTTCGGCTACGGACCGGACGAGGAGCCTCCGGTGGACGCCTTGCCCAGGGCCGCGGAACTGCTCGCCACTCGTCACCGCCTCACCTCGATGCTCATCCAGATCCGCAAAGCCCGCCGCGACCTGGCGGTACCGCCCCACTTCGAAGGACCCGGCGTCCCGTTCGCCTTCGTGCTCGGCGCGGAAGAGGTCCACCAGATGCCCGACGGCCGCGCCCGCAATACCCCGCTGTCCCAGCCGCCCGTCCCCCTCGGCCCCAAGGTCCGCCCCGCGCTGTACTACCCGCTGCCGGGCGACCCCTCGGACCTGTCCGGCTGGCAGGACTTCGAACGACTGATGCGGCACCTGAAAGGCGAGTAAGAGCACCTGGTCGATCGGTGCGGCACCGTGGATGGGTGTATGCGTCCCCACGCCCGGCACATCGCCGCAAGTGGCGGGGGTGGCTTCTGGCGCGTTTGAGCCATTGTCACACCCTCGTCATAGCATCGGGATTGTGAATTGCACCGGTCATGTCCCGGTTGATAGGCATGACCGTACATACGATCGTCAAGTCCGGCAGGGGGAGCCCGATGAAGTTCGACATGGGAGCGCAGACGCTCTCGACCCTGAGGTCGAAGTCGCAGGGATCGAGCACGGAACTGGGGACGTTGATCCACCAGCTCGTCCAGGCAGCGCAGCCGTTGGAGGGCAAGTTCAACGGCGCGGGCAAAGCGGCGTTCGACTCGTTCAAGGCGAACGCGGACGAGATCACGGCGTCGCTGAACAGCGCGCTGTCCGCGATTGTGGGCGGCCAGTCGGGGATGGAGTCGGCATTCGGCTCGGGCGTGCAGGAGCAGGCCGACAACGCCCGGACGCAGATGGCGGCGGCGAACTTCGACGCGGCCCGCTTCTCAGGCCGCTGACAGCCCGCTTGCCGCGGAAGTACTCAGATCTTTAGGGGGAGTGATTGTGATGCCTGCTGGCATGGACCGTCGTTCGTACGACTCGGGTGCATCGGCGGAGGCGCAGGGCAACATCCAGGCGGTGATCGGCCGTCTGGAGCAGGTGATCGCGACGCGTGATGCGCAGGTCAAGGCGGCGATGGCGGACTTCGCGGCGGATGGTGTCGCCGAGGAGTACCACAGCAAGGAGCAGCGCTGGAACCGTGCCTCGCAGGAGGTCCGGAGCATCATCCAGCTGCTGAAGACGACGCTGGAGAAGAACGACTCCACCGCGCACCAGACACTCGCACGCGCAAAGGCCGCAGTCGACAACATCGGCTGAACCAACCCCAGCGCACCAGCAGACAGAAACACCATTTTTGCGCTGCGCTGATGGGTTGTTGGCCTCCGTGGGGGCGGCGGTGTCGCGCGGGTCGTGGTGCGTGGGTGCAAGAGATGAGGAATACGGGGGGCATTCATGGCGTCATGGGACATTCAACCGCAGGGAGTGCAGGGCCAGTTGAAGGTCGTCGGCACGCACGCCGAAGACCTCGGCACGGCCCTCAACACACTGCTCGCCGACATCCAGGAGGCAGCCCAGGCGGCCGGTACCGCCGTGCCGGGAACGCAAGCCACCACGTCACCGAACGGGCTGATGTCGGCATCGGGGTACAAGCCGGTGAGACCGGTGGCCCCGGACCTGTTGCCGAAGACGGCCACGGGCCCGGTCGCCGCTGCGCTGGTCGAGTACGTGAACGGCCGCAAGAAGGGCATGAAGGCGATGGCCGACCGTTGCCAGGCCGCCGTCTGGGGCGCCGCCAAAGCCACCAATGAATACGTCCAGGGCGACCTGGAAGCGGCCAAGAACGCCCAAAGCGCCGCCCACGCCGTGCGGCTGGAGGCTCTCAAGGACTTCGGGGGGAAGAAGAAGTGAGCGGCGGACCGGTCGACCCGGCCGATGTACCGGTCTTCACCGGTGACCTGGACGTTCTCGAAACCAAGATCAAGGCGCTCTCCCGCGGCGGCTCCACGCTCGAAAGGGCCGGCTCGGACGTCCACAAGTCCTTCGGCGGCCTGGCCGCCTTCTACAAGGCACCCGAGGCGGAGCAGCTGTTCGGCGTCACCAAACCGGTAGAGGACACGGCGCATGACCTCGGCGAGGACATGCGCGTCATCACCAAGGCGCTGGGCACCTACGCCCGCGAGATCACCCCGCTGATCGCGAAGTTCAAGCAGCTCAAGAAAGAAGCCGCCGACTTCCAATCCAACGAGGCCGCCGAAGACGACTGGAGCGAAGACGGCGACCTGACCGACGAGAACCTGACCCGCCGCAACAAGATCGCCGAAGTCTGGACCGCGTTCCAGGAAGCCGAACGCAACTGCCACGCCAAGATCGTCGGCCTCGTCAACGGCAAGGCACTCCACGTCATCGACGCCACCCACAAGACGGGGTACGGCTACAACGCCGAAGACCTCAAGCAGGCCAAGAGCCTGCCCTGGGGAGACGCGGTCGAGGAATCCATTCCCGGGTGGCAGGTGTGGGAGCACGCCTGGGAATTCGGCAAGGGCTTCGTCGTCGACGGCGCAGGAGCCGGCGTCGAGGCGCTGAAAACCCTGTTCGGCGGGTACGGAGGAGACGCCGCCGGCGAGGCATGGCTCGGTCTGGCCAAGCTCTCCACCGGCATCACGATCACCACCCTGCCCTTCGTGGGCCACGCCTACTGGATGCTGCCGGACGACATGCTCCCCTCCTGGCTGCGGGAATCGCGTACCGCGATGACCGAGACCGGCAAAGCGTTCGTCGCCTGGGACCAGTGGGGATCGAACAACTCCCGGGCCGCAGGCGCTGTCACCTTCAACATCCTGAGCGCCGTCATCACCCGGGGCGGCGGCAGCGCCGTGGCGGGCGCGGGCAAGGCCGCCACGGCGGCCAAGGCCATCTCCATCGGCAGCAAGGTGGCCCAGGCCATCGACCCGATGACCTACGTCGCCAAGGGCGCAGGCGTCGGCCTGACGAAGCTCCGCGGCGTCATGGCCGGCCTCAAGGACGCCGGCCACCTCGCGACCCCGAATATCTCCGACGGCGCCTACAGCCTGCCCGAAGGGTCCCAAAAGCTGCCGGACGGCACGATCCAGCTCCCCAAAGGCGCCGCCGTTCCGGAGGGGGCGACCAGGCTCCCGGGCGGCAGAATCAAGCTGCCCGAAGACACGGTCACCCTCCCGCCGGGCACGGTGAAGAGCCCACTCGACGGCCCGGGGAAGTACATGGGCACCGATGGCTCCCTGTACAGGGAGGACGGGAGCCTCCTCCAGAAGGGCGACGAGGCCAAGAAGGAGAATGTCCCCAACCCGAAGGCGAGCGCGGACAGTCCACGGACCGAGACCCCTGCCCGCCAGGAGCAGCGGGTCCCGGCCGGCGTCGGCGGACGGGGCGACGACATCACACGCGTCGGCTCGGGTATACCCGACGCGACCCGTGCCAGCGACAACGCAGGCCACGGCGCCACTGGCCCGCGCGACAACACCCCCATGGGCCGCGCCGGCGACGGTAACACCCCAGGCGGCAGGGCCGACAGCATGCCCACCAACAGCCACTCCCCGGGCGGTGACGGGACCTCTCACACTCCGGTCACCGGCGGGCTGGACAACTCCACGAGCGGCGCTCGCCACACCAACGAAACAAGCAGCACGGGCAACGGTGGCCACGGCGTCAGCGACGGCCCGTCCATCCCGCACCAGGGCGACGGCCCCTCCGCCCACCACGAGCCTTCCACCGGCCGGCACGGCGGCGGCCCCGGTGCCGGCGGGCACGATGGTCCGTCGACCGGCGGGCACGGCGATGGCTCCTCCGGCGGCGGTCACGGCGACGGGCACAGCACAGGCGGACACCACGGCCCATCAACCGACAACCCTGGGAGCGAACCTGACGCGCCTGCACACGACGGAGCAAGCGGTGGTGACCACGACGGCCGGGGTACCGAAGGTAGCTCTGGGGACGGGCCGGACGGCGGCAGCCACGCCCCCTCCGACTGGTCCGACCGAGTCGGCGAGCCCGGCGAGCGTGCGAACGAGCCGATTCCGGCGTTGACGGCGGAGGAAAGAGCGGCGCACTGGGGCCACCTCGATGAAGTCGAAAATCGGGCTCCAGAGGAATTCGATCACCTGAAGCATGATCCTGATCACAAGAATCAGATCGACGACAAATCGATGGATGAGGCTCGAGTCGGCCTCGATCTACGGGAGAGTGGCCGCCTCCCGGCGGATATCCGTCGCCCGGAGCTGGCCGACAAGGGTGAATTCTATTCCGAATCCACCGGCGAGTACTATGACATCAAGGGCGTCCACTCCGACTATCCCCCCTTCAACAACGTGCGTGACAAGTCTCAGCCGTTCAAGGGTGCGTACGACCCGGCCAATAACGAGGCTTGGGTCAACAAGCAGCTGGCGAAGCAGATCGAAAAACGTGGACGTATAGTTATTATCGACGTTCGGAACGCAAATCAAGCGGCAATCGACAGCATCAAGGATGTCGTCGAAAGCCGTGGTTGGGGAGATCGTGTCATCTGGTACCCGTAAGAACTGGAAGCCGACTGCGCTCCCGGCCGATCCGGAAGCCACGCGGCAACTGCAGGAATGGCTCGCCTCGGAGGAATATAACCTCAATGGCATGGAGCGCGACTTCCGGGGCGCCGACCTCTCGGGTGGGGACTTCTCGAACGCGTGGTTCACCGATGCGGTTCTCGTGGGCGTGCGACTTGTCGGCGCGTCCTTCTACCGGGCCGACCTTCAGTCGGCGGATCTGACCGGGGCGGATCTGACCGGGGCGGATCTCGTCAAGGCGAACCTGGACGAGGCCGTGCTCCGAACGGCGCGGCTCAACGGGACGGACATGGTCGGGGCTTCGCTGTACGGTACCGATGCGTCGGGA
This sequence comes from Streptomyces tubercidicus, assembly GCF_027497495.1. Taxonomy (GTDB): domain Bacteria; phylum Actinomycetota; class Actinomycetes; order Streptomycetales; family Streptomycetaceae; genus Streptomyces; species Streptomyces tubercidicus. Next base: position 6,858,389 of record NZ_CP114205.1, on the reverse strand, counting down.
GCGAGCTTCCGCACAACGAGGTTCCTCGGTGCGTCGCTGATCGACACCGACATGAGGGGGGCAGACCTGACGGATGCCGTCCTCGACGAGAACATCTTCGAGATCAAGGCCGACAACTCCACGGTGATGCGTGGCTTGACAGGCACCGTATTCGGGCCGGTCACCGTCTTCAGTGGCGAATCGTCCCGAGAACTGGCCGGCACCGAACTCGAAGCATGGATCGCTGAGCGGGGTGGGCAGGTACGGGTACTTCCTCCGTACCGCACACCGCAGTAGGGCCACGCCCCGGAGTTCACGACAGGGCAATGCAGGAGATCCACAGAGCGCTCGCCACAGTCCTCCGCACTCGGCACTACACCCAGGGCAAGTTCAGTGAGCCCCATTTCGGGGGGCTCACCGGGCTGAAACAGGAAGTTCGATGGCCATGCTGATGCGCTTAAGCCAGGAGGCAAGGCAGAGACCACCACGGTGCGCGAGACGTTGGACGAGACTGGGGTCCACTGCGCAGTACGGAAGCACCTCGGGAACCGCCTGCACCCTGCGACCGGCGTGCTGTGCGAGTACTTCCTCTGTGAGTACCTGGCCGGCGAGGCCACCAACAGCGGCGCGGCCGACAACATCGACGCGATGTGGGGTCCCCAGAAACGCGGTGACCCGCTTCATCTCCGTCGATACGATCTTCCCCCCGTCCTGGCCGTCCTGGCCGTCCTGGAGGAACTGACGTGACGCAGCAAAACAGGGACGGGCGGTCGGGTATCGCCGCCGCCATTGTCGTTCACGAAGGCCGTGTGCTCATGGTCCGCCGCCGCGTGAGCGAGGGCCAGCTCTCCTGGCAGTTTCCGGCCGGAGAGGTCGAGCCCGGCGAGGAACGCGAGGACGCCGCCGTACGGGAGACCCAGGAGGAGACAGGGCTGACCGTGATGGCGGTCAAGCTGCTCGGCGAGCGCGTCCACCCGAAGACGGGCCGCCTGATGTCGTACACCGCCTGCCAGATGCTGGGCGGCACAGCTCATGTAGCGGACACCGAAGAACTGGCCGACCTTGCTTGGGTCGCCCACGGTGACATCCCGGAGTACGTGCCCTACGGACTGTTCGAGCCGGTGCGGGAGTACCTCGACGGTGCCATGCCGTCCTGAGTCGCCCCAGAGTTCTTCGGCGTCTCGTCCGGCGGGCAGCGCAGTGTTGTCAAGCAGACGGCTATCCGTGTCGGTGACGTCTTGGTCGTCGTCTCGGGAGCCCCCAGCCTTGTCGATACGCAACTGAAGGGGGCCCTCGGCAAGGTGCAGCGTGCAGTTTGACTCCCGCTGTCGGCGGACTCGAAGTGGGGCCAGCGGCCGGGATACCTCCCGGCCGCTGGCCCCACTTCTCATCTCGGCGCGATCGTCCGTGATCGTGCCCTCAACGGCTGGGAGGACGGCGGCTTATGCGTCGCCTCCGCGTGCTTCCCTGAGGATCTCGAGGCTCTCGGCGTCCTTGGGTTCGGAGCGGCGGAACTGCGGGTGGCCGAGGTCCATTTGGAGTGCGGCGTGAAGTGGCGCGGGGTAACGGGTTCGATCGGACCACGAGAGCGCCTGGTGGCTGAGTCGGGCTGCGGCGACGGCGAGGGCCTCGCGCTCGTACCCGTCGCGCGTGTACATCGGAGTAATTTCGCGAGTGGTCATGCTGTACCAGGGGGAGTTGAGTTCGTTCTCCTTGCGCTCGTCAGCGTTCTTTGACGCCTTGCCCGGGTCGGCGCGCCAGCGGGTCTTCCACTGTCCGTGGCGCTTCTTGCCGTAGTTGCGGGGCTCGGTGAACAGGAACCACGGATGCCCCTCGGGCCGGTCTTCCGGGTAGTAGAGATCGCTGGAAGTCTTGAGCGGCTTAGACCATGCCCTACATGGTCTAAGCGGTCGATTTCGCGGACTGATTCGTGCTGGCCACTCCGCGCAGCGGAGATCGCGCCGACAGGCCTACCACCCCGCTCCCAGCGGGGCAGCCCCTTGGGCGGCACGCAACTACATCATCAGCGTGGGTATCCCCATGGAGCGGCTGCTCAGACGCCTCAGATGACCGCCGGCCTCTGGGACTTTGCAGGGACTTTCAGGTCTGTCAGAGGGATTTGCAAGGGACATTCGGCCGCGTAAGGGGGCAAGCACTTGAAAGGCCGGAAAGGGCCTCCGATGCAGGTCAGAGGCCTTTTCCTAGGTGAAGTCCCAGGTAGGGGCGGACGAGTCGGCCTGTACGCCGGGTACAGCTCGACCTCTGACGTCTGCAGCATACCCAGGGCCTCTCGCGAGGAGTCCCAGCCACGACGTCAGTTGACCGGGCCGGACATGGGAAGCCGAGCAATGCTCGCGCCGACCGCAAACTTCTCTCTGCGTGTTTACCTGTGACACCCCGTGATCATTGCACTCCTTTCCGTGTAATACCCGTTCCCTCAACCACCGCCGCCCCAACCCTGCGGCGCATCGACGCTGCAGAACGCTTCGACGGCACGCTTCTGCGCCCCATCGTCAACGACGCAACTCAGAGCCCTCCTCCAAGTTGCCGCGTAGCCAAATCATCAACCCGAGCCCTCATTTGGCGCGGCCGGAATTCCGAGCTACAACAACACACCCTGGCGGGAAGACCCGTCGGTGACGCTCGGACGGATTGGCGCGAGATTTGGCGACGGTAGTAGACAAAGGCGTTGGGGCGCCCGGTAAGCGATGGCTCGTACGGTACCGGGAGCCCGGTGGGCGTAGCGCTCGGCAGCGTGAGAAATCGTTCGACCGCAAAAAGGACGCGGTGGATTTCGCCACCAAGATGGAGAACGACAAGCGGGAGAACAGCTACGTCGATCCTTCTGCCGGCAAGGTGTCGGTGCGGCGCTATGCGGCCGACTGGCTCGCTCTGAAGCCCATGGCGGCCGGCACGGAGGAGTCCTACGAGCGCATCATGCGGCTTCACGTCCTCCCGCAGCTGGGGAAGAAGACCATCTCCCAGGTCACTGCGGCCGACGTGGAGGAACTGTACGCGCTCTGGCGCCGGCAGGGCGCGATGCCCAACACGATAGATTCCCGCCGCATTGCTCTGTCAGGGATACTCTCTCACGCAGTTCGCCACAAGAGGATCCGTGAGAATCCGGCCAAGCAGGCTGAGAAGCCTGCCAACCCCATCATGCAAGTGGATGAGAGGGCGCTTCCCAGCTTCGATGAGATCTCAGCCTTGGCCAAAGAGATTGGTCCACGCCTGGAGCCTGCTGTGTGGCTCATGGCGTGCTGCGGATTGCGTATCGGAGAGTCGCTGGGAGTCTTTCCAGAGGACATCTTCGACGGCACGTTGCGTTGTCGGCGGCAGGTTGTGCGTATCAAGAATTCCTCAGGTAAGTACGTAGCCCTCTACGCTCCCTTGAAGCATCGGAAAGAGGGCGAATGGCGCGACATACCGGCGCCCTCCACCCTGGAGCCGCTTGCCGAACGGCTGCCCATTCGGAATCAGGCCGGAGGCATGATCTACCCCGACCTTTTCCGTAAGTCCTGGGACCGGGCTCTGAAACGCCTCGGGCTTCCCGGCTACAACCCGCACGACCTGCGGCACAAATGGGCCACCGTGACCCTGAGCAACGGCGTGCCCATCCACGAGGTCTCGCGGTGGATGGGCCACAGCTCCATCAAGATCACGGTGGACCGGTACGGCCACCTCACCCTCGACGGCAGTGAACGCTGCCGTGAGGTCATCGAGGCCACCTTCGGGGTGCACATGCTCAGTGGATTCCCAGCTCCGCGAGAACTCGGTGCTGAGTTGGTGCTGGCTTAGCCGGGAAGTAGAGGTAACAGACCCCTCCCGAACCGCTCTTGACCTGGCCCTTTGCGTCGTACCGCTTGGTCCGCAGCCAGATGTTCTCGAACTGCCGCCTCTTGTAGATGCGTCGGACCGCGGCGTTGTCCGGGGAGGCCGGGTCGTTGGCGACGATGTCGCCGTTCTTGGTGAAGCCGATGACGGTCATCAGGTGGCCGGCGGTGCCGTAGCCGGCGCCGTCCAGTTCCGTCTTGAGGAAGGACTGGGAGGTGATGACGGGGAGGCCGGCGTGGATGAGGTGTTCGAGGTCGGTGAGGGAGGTGAGGCGGGTGACGATGCCCTGGAGATCGCGGTAGGTGGCGGCGTAGGCGGCGTTGAAGGGCCAGTTGCCGCAGCCTTCGTACTGGTAGTCGAAGGTGTGGCGGGCGGCGTGGCAGACCTGGGGGTCGGCGTAGTCGGGGTTGACCCAGGAGAGCTGCTGCTGGGTGGGCTTGCGGCCCCAGTATTCGATGATCATCTGGGAGGACGTCGGGCTGCACCATGCCTCGCCCCCGTTGTCGTACTCCGGGTACTGGCCTTTGTGGATCTCCTGCGAGTAGCGCGGGACAACCAGCTCACGGCCGACCTGGCCGGGCCGGGACGCCGGTACCTCGAAGCGGTCGGGGAGGTCCGAGCCCATGGCGCCCACCCGCCAGACGGTGGGGGTGAGGGGGGTGCCGGGCTTGCGGTGGAGGGTGAGACGCAGTTGGTACGAGGTCAGGCGGAGGCCGCCGGCGGGGGCGTCGATGGCGAAGGTGTCGGTCGAGACGCTGCTTCTGCCGTCCTTCTGGTCGTCGACGGAGGTGCGGCGGATGTCGCTCGCACCGTCGCCGGCGGTCCAGCGGCCCATCACGTACCAGGGGGTGTGGCCGCCGTCGGAGTAGGTGCCGCGGAGTTCGACGGCGATCCACGTAGCGGGCGGGGTGTGGGCGTTCCAGGACGCGATGACCTCGGTGGCCGGGACCTTGAGGGAGTGGGCCGGGGAGGTCCAGACGGCGTAGTCCCAGGTGGTGGTCCGGCCGGTGTGCGGGTCCTTGTAGTCGAGGGTGCCGACCGGGTGGACGATGTGGATGCCGGGGCGGGCGCCGTGCGTGATGCCGGTGCCCTGGGCGCGGCCCTTGTGCCAGTCGGTGGTGGTGGTCCAGGAGTGATAGTCCACGAGGCTCTTCGATCGGCGCGCGGCGGCTTGCGGGGTGGCGGCGGGCGCGGACGCTTCGGACGTACGGGCGGCGTCGGCGGCCTGCGCCGAGGGGGTGGCGGCACCCGCCGCGGCGGCGAGCGCGGCAGCCAGGACGGTGCGCCGGGGTGCGGAGCTGGTCATGGTGGAAGTCCCCCAGTGGGATGCGGACGAGCGGGCGGGCGGGGTGGGGTGGGGTGGGCCGGGCAGCGGGCGGGAGGGTCGGGCCGGGCGGCTGACGGCAGAGGGTCGGCGGACGGCGGAGGACGGCAGACGGACGGCCGAAGGCTGACGGGCGGCTGACGACTGGCGGGCGGCGGACGGGCGGCTAACGACTGACGGCCGAGCAACGAGTCAACTATTCCCGTTCCGGCCCCGCTCCGGAAGGCGGTGCGGGGCGCGTCGCGGGAGCAATATTGGTCGGGACCACTGGCGTCGGACGGGCCCGGGGCGGCGGCGTACGCTGGCGCAATGGACCGTGATCTGGCCGCCCTCGCCGCCCGGCTGCGCGCCGCGCCGCCCTCCTGCGGTCCGGTGCGGCTGATCGCGGTGGACGGGCACGCGGGCTCGGGCAAGAGCACCTTCGCCGGGCGGCTGGCCGCCGCGCTGGGCGGGGCTCCGGTGGTGCACACCGACGATCTCGCGACGCATGAGGAGCTGTTCGCCTGGAGTGCGCGCTTCGACGCGCAGATCCTCGCGCCGCTGTCCCGGGGCGAGACGGCGCGCTACGGCGTCTACGACTGGGTGCGCGGGGAGTTCACCGACGAGCGGGTGCTCGCACCGGCGCCGCTGGTGCTGGTCGAGGGCGTGGGCGCGGGCCGGCGGGCGCTGCGGCCGTATCTGGCGTGCCTGCTGTGGATGGAACTGACGCGCGAACACTCCTGGGAAAGGGGTCAACTCCGGGACGGGCCGGGGCTCTCCGCGTTCTGGAGTGGCTGGATTCCGGCGGAGCGCGCGCACTTCGCGGCGGACCCTTCGCGCCCGTACGCCGATTTCCTGGTCCACGAGGGGCAGATGGGGTACGAGGTAGCCGTGGGGCCTTCCACGACACCGTGATGGGCCCCGCTTTTCACACTCCGTAGCCGACCACCACCGACGCGCCCGGCGGCGCCGATAGGGTCCCGCCGAGTACCTCAACTCGGCTTGACCTGGGGGGCGTACAGGACTTACGTTCTCAATGTGCGGTTCAACGGACCGCCCGCAGATGCGAAGCCCCCGGTTGTTCCCCCGTGATCGGGGGCTTCGTTCTGCGCAAAACGGGCTCGCGCCGCCGCTGGACGCCCGCTCTCCCTCACCCTGGGTCACCGCCCCCTTCGCGCCGCCGCATCCTGCCCCGTCGCCCACTCTTGTCCCGTACCGCCCTCTACGGCCTGCGCCGATCCCGCAGGTACCATGCGAGTCCGTGCCACCGTCGGCCAGGGACCGAGGTGTGCGCGGAGACGGTCAACTCCCGCCCGCGGCATGCCGGTTAGGGAGCCGCGGCCGGGCACTCGCCCGGCGCCGCACGGGGGACGTTTTGTGGGGGGACGGGATGGATTTCGGCACTCAGGGTTCGCCCGCCCCGGCCGAGCTCGCCTGGCTGCGCGCGGTCGACGCCTACACCATCGCCGCCTATCCGCAGGCGGAGGAGGAGTTCCGGGCCGCGGTACGGCTCGATCCGACGATGGCCGACGCCTGGCTCGGTCTGCACGCGCTGCGCGCCGACACCTCCATCGCGCTGCTGCGGATGCACCGGCACCGCGACCGCTTCGGCGAGATGCGCGCCCGTCACCGACGCACCCTCAACTCCTGGTACTGGCTGGGCTGGTGGGTCCAGCCGGTGCTGGAGACCGGCCGCGATCTGCTGCTCGCGCACGCCTCGCACTGGCTCGACGGCCGCCATGTCGCCGAGCTGGACCAGGCGCTGGCCGCCTGTCCCCCGGTCGACACCGACCCCCAGGTGCGCTTTCTGCACGCCTGCCGCGCCTATCTCGTCAAGGACTGGGACCAGCTCGTACGGCAGACCGAGCCGCTGCTCGCCGATCCGGTGCTGGGCATCGAGGCGGGGCTGTTCGGGGGGATGGCGCGGGTGCGGCTGGAGATGTACGGGCAGGCCGAGCCGCTGCTGTCCGCCGCGCTGATGCGCTGCCGCAGCGAGCAGCCGCAGCGCAAGGAGCTGCGCTACTGGCTCGCCCGCGCCCATGAGGGCACCGGCCGCAGCGCCGCGGCGCTCCCCCTCTACCGCGCGGTGCACCGGATCGACCCGGCGTTCATGGACACCGCGGCACGGCTGGCCGCCATCGCGGAGGGGGACGGCCTGGACGAGGGCTCCGATCTCGCGACGGTCTCCGCCGCCGGTCTCGGCCAGGGGGCCGGCGGCGATCCGGATCCGCTGGCCCCGCTCGATCCGGTGGACGGCCGTGAGCTGCTGGTGACCGGTGAGGCGGACGGGCCGGACGGCGAGCCGGTCGGCCCGCCCGCCGGGGGCGACGCGGCGGCCCGGGTCAAGGCGACGGCGCCGGTGCCGCGCGGTGCCGAGCGGCTGCCCGCCGGGCCCGCTGATCCGGTGCTGCTGGAGAAGGCGCTGGCGGAGCTGGAGCGGATGGTCGGCATGGAGCCGGTCAAGCGGCAGGTGCGGGCGCTGTCGGCCCAGCTGAGAATGGCGCGGCTGCGGGCGGGCCAGGGGTTGCCGGTGCAGCCGCCGAAACGGCACTTCGTCTTCTCCGGGCCGTCCGGCACCGGCAAGACGACCGTGGCCCGGATATTGGGGCGGGTCTTCTACGCCCTGGGGCTCCTCGGCGGCGACCATCTCGTGGAGGCCCAGCGGTCCGACCTGGTCGGCGAGTTCCTCGGCCAGACCGCGGTGAAGGCCAATGAGCTGATCGACTCGGCGCTGGGCGGGGTGCTCTTCGTCGACGAGGCGTACAGCCTGTCCAACTCCGGCTACAGCAAGGGCGACGCCTACGGCGACGAGGCGCTGCAGGTGCTGCTCAAGCGCGCCGAGGACAATCGCGACCGGCTCGTCGTCATCCTGGCGGGCTACCCGGAGGGCATGGACCGGCTGCTGGCCGCCAATCCGGGGCTGTCCTCCCGTTTCACCAGCCGTGTCGACTTCCCCAGTTACCGGCCGCTGGAGCTGACCGCCATCGGTGAGGTGCTGGCCGCGGAGAACGGCGACCGCTGGGACGAGGAGGCCCGCGACGAGCTGTGCAGCATCAGCGGTCATGTCGTCGAGCAGGGCTGGATCGATGAGCTGGGCAACGGCCGCTTTCTGCGCACCCTGTACGAGAAGAGCTGCGCCTACCGCGATCTGCGGCTCGCCACCTGGCTCGGCACCCCGACCCGCGACGACCTCGCCACCCTCCGGCTGCCGGATCTGATGCAGGCTTACGGCGAGGTCCTCTCCGGCCGCGGCCCGGACCCGCAGGGGAGGCCGGAGTTCTGAGGCGGCGGGGGCGGGGCCGGCTGTCCTGGACACCGCCCGATGCGAGGCCGCCCGATCGACGGCGTCCCGGCCAGGTCAGGCCCGGCCCGGCGCCCGGAGCAGCCGCCCCGCCCGCGCGCCTCAGCCCGCCATCGCCCGGTTCTCCGCCGGCAGCGCGGCCTCCTCGCGGGGCTCGGTGACCCGCTCACGGGCCTCCCGCCGCGCGGTACGGGCCGCCGGTGCCCTGCGGTGGGCCGGGTCGCGGACCTCACCGACCAGCATCTCCAGCACGTCCTCCAGCGCGACCACGCCGAGCACCCGGCCGGTCGCATCGGAGACCGCCGCCAGATGGGAGGCGGCCCGGCGCATCGCCGTCAGCGCGTCGTCCAGCGCCAGCTCGGCGCGCAGCGTGGTCATCGGGTGCCAGACCCGCTGGGGCACAGCCCGGTCCCGTTCCTCCAGGTCCAGGACGTCCTTGACGTGCAGATAGCCCATGTACGCACCGCCGGGGGCGCACACCGGGAAGCGGGAGTAGCCGGTCCGTACGGTCAGCTCCTCCACCTGGCGGGGCGTCACGGTCGGTTCGACGGTGACCAGTGCCGCCCGGTCGAGGAGGACATCCGTGACGGGGCGGCTGCCCAGTTCCAGGATGTCCGAGAGCTGTTCCTGTTCGGCCGGCTCCAGCAGGCCCGCCTGCCCGGCGTCCTCGACGAGGTGGGTCAGCTGCTCGCTGGTGAAGACCGCCTCGACCTCGTCCTTCGGCTCCACCCGGAAGATCCGCAGTACGCCGCGGGCGCAGGCCCCGAGCAGCGCGGTGACCGGGCGGCACAGCCGCGCGAAGGCGACCAGACCGGGGCTGAACCACAGGGCGGTCTTCTCCGGCGCGGCCATCGCCAGGTTCTTGGGGAGCATCTCGCCGATGACGAGGTGGAGGAAGACCACCAGCGCCAGGGCGATGACATAGCCGAGCGGGTGGACCAGGGCGGCCGGGAGGTGCACCGCCTCGAAGAGCGGTTCCAGGAGGCGGGCGACGGTCGGCTCGGCGACCGCACCGAGCGTCAGCGAGCAGACGGTGATGCCGAACTGTGCGGCGGCCATCATCTGCGGGAGGTTCTCCAGCCCGTGCAGCACCTGCCGGGCCCGGGAGGAGCCCTCGGTCGCCAGCGGCTCGATCTGGCTGCGGCGCACCGAGACCAGGGCGAATTCGGCGCCGACGAAGAAGCCGTTGATGAGCACGAGCAGCACCGCGAAGAACAGCTGGACCAGCGTCATCGGGCCACCTCCGCGACCGCCACGACGGGTTCACGGGGTGCCTCGGGTGCGGCGGGCAGCGTGACCGTCGCGGTCCGTACGATCCTTATCCGCTCCGCGCGGTGGTGCGAGACCAGCCGCACCCGCAGCCGCCAGCCGTCGAGTTCCGCGATATCGCCGGGGGCCGGGATCCGGCCGAGTATGTGTGCCACCAGTCCTGCCACCGTCTCGTACGGTCCTTCGGGGGCGTCCAGGCCGATCCGCCGCAGGGTGTCCACCCGGCAGCCGCCGTCGGCGTCCCAGGCGGGGCGGCCCTCCTCGGGCGGGGCCTGGCCCAGCTCGGGCAGGTCCACCCCGTCGTGCTCGTCGCGGACCTCGCCGACCAGCTCTTCGATGATGTCCTCCAGGGTGACCACACCGGCCGTGCCGCCGTATTCGTCGACGACGACCGCGATCGGCTGTTCGCTGCGCAGCCGCTCCAGCAGCGCCTGCACCGGCAGCGTCTCGGGCACCAGCAGCGGCGGTACCGCGATCCGGGCCGCCGGGATGCGCAGCCGCTCGTGCGCCGGGACGGCCAGCGCGTCCTTGAGGTGCACCATGCCGACGATCTCGTCGAGGCGGGTGCGGTAGACGGGGAACCGGGAGAGGCCGGTCGCGCGGGTCAGGTTCACCACGTCCTCGGCGGTCGCGGACGCCTGCAGCGCGCTCACCCGGACGCGCGGCGTCATGACGTTCTCCGCCGTCAGATCGCCCAGCGAGAGGGTGCGGACGAACAGGTCAGCGGTGTCCTGCTCGATGGCGCCCGCGCGGGCGGAGTGCCGGGCGAGCGAGACCAGTTCGCCGGGGGTGCGGGCGGAGGCCAGCTCATCGGTCGGCTCCACGCCCAGCGCGCGCACCAGACGGTTGGCGACGGTGTTCAGCAGGGTGATCACCGGGCGGAAGAAGCGGGAGAAGGCCCGCTGCGGACCGGCCACGACGCGGGCGACGGGCAGCGGCTTGGAGACCGCCCAGTTCTTGGGGACCAGCTCACCGATGACCATCTGGACGCCGGAGGCCAGCAGCATGCCGGTCACCACCGCCGTGCCGGAGACCGCGCCCCGGGGCAGGCCGGTGGCCAGCAGCGGGCCGGACAGCAGCTCGGCCAGCGCGGGCTCGGCGAGCATACCGACCACCAAGGAGGTGATCGTGATGCCCAGTTGGGTGCCGGACAGCTGGAAGGAGAGTTCCCGCAGTGCGGAGACGACGGTGTGGGCGCGGCGGTCGCCGTCGGCCGCGGCGCGCTCGGCGTCCGCCTTCTCGACGGTGACGAGTCCGAACTCGGCGGCGACGAAGAAACCGTTGGCCAGAATCAGGACGAGGGCCGCGGCGAGCAGCAGCAGGGGGCCGGTCATGCCGCCGCCTCCGTGGTGTGCCGGGGTCGGGGAGGGGCGGCGCAGGTACTACAGGACGATCCGTCCATTGCCGGAGGGAGTCACTCCTCGGGTCGGTGTTGGCCCACAGAGGGGCGGGGCGCAGGGTGCGCCCCGGAGAACAGAGTAAACAGCGGGGCCCTGGTTAGGGCAGGCTCATCCGGCCGTGTGGTCGACAGCACCATGCTTCTCGGTGAGGTCGCGCAGCGCACGGGCGTCGCGGATGGCCTGGTCGCGGGCGATGCCCGGCTGGATGCCCATCGCGGGCAGGCTGGTGCCGTCGGCGAGGTCGAGATGGACCCAGGGGTCGCCGACCCGGAGATTGACCCGGACGACCTGGGCCCAGGCCAGTTCGCGCTTGGTGGTGAGGTTGACCACCGTGACGCCCTCCTGGTGCGCGACCACCTTCGGGCGGGCGAGCAGCAGGAGGACGGCCAGCACCAGCAGTCCGGTGAGGACGAAGCTCAGCCGTTCGCCGCCGCTCAGGTTCGGCAGCGCCAGCGCGATCGCCGTGAGGGCGGCGAACTGGGCGAGGCCCACGGAGTACAGGACGACCCGGGTGCGGGTGGGCCGGAAGGTCACCGGGAGGCTGGGCAGGGGCGCGGACACGTCGTCGGTCTTCCGTCGAGGGTGATGCGGTGCGTACGGGTGGGTGGCCGGGGCCGCAGGTCAGAGCCGGCAGGCGTGGATGCCGGTGGTCAGGATCGCGCGGGCGCCGAGGTCGTAGAGCTCGTCCATGATGCGCTGGGCGTCCTGGGACGGGACCATCGAGCGGACCGCGACCCAGCCCTCGTGGTGCAGCGGGGAGACGGTCGGCGACTCCAGCCCCGGGGTGAGGCCGACGGCCTTCTCGACGTGCTCGACGCGGATGTCGTAGTCCATCATCACGTAGCGGCGGGCCACCAGGACGCCCTGCATCCGGCGCAGGAACTGGCGCACCTTGGGGTCGTCGTCCGGCGCGCCGGTGCCCCGGATGACGACGGCCTCGGACTTGAGGATCGGCTCGCCGATGATCTCCAGGCCGGCGTTGCGCAGGGTGGTGCCGGTCTCCACGACATCCGCGATGATCTCGGCGACGCCGAGCTGGATGGCGGTCTCCACGGCGCCGTCGAGGTGGACGACCGAGGCGTCCACGCCGTTGTCGGCGAGGTGCTGCCGGACCAGGCCGGCGAAAGAGGTGGCGATCGTCATGCCGCCGAACTCGCTGACGTCCTTGGCGGTGCCCGGACGGGTGGCGTAGCGGAAGGTCGAGCCGGCGAAGCCGAGCTGGAGGATCTCCTCGGCCGGCGAGCCGGAGTCCAGCAGCAGGTCACGGCCGGTGATGCCGATGTCCAGCTTGCCGGAGCCGACGTAGACCGCGATGTCGCGCGGGCGCAGGAAGAAGAACTCGACCTCGTTCTCCGCGTCGACCAGCACCAGTTCCCTGCGGTCCTTGCGCTGGCGGTAGCCGGCCTCATGGAGCATCGCCGACGCAGGCTCGGACAGTGAACCCTTGTTGGGGACAGCGATGCGCAGCATGAGAGCAAGTTCCTTTGCGGTGAAGGGTGTTGGGGTGCGGTGGGGTGGATCAGAGGTGGGCGTAGACGTCGTCCAGGGAGATTCCCTTGGCGACCATCATGACCTGGAGGTGGTAGAGGAGCTGGGAGATCTCCTCGGCGGCGGCCTCGTCGGACTCGTACTCGGCGGCCATCCACACCTCGGCGGCCTCCTCGACGACCTTCTTGCCGATCGTATGGACACCGGCCTGCACCAGCTCGGCGGTACGGGAGGTGGCGGGGTCGCCGGTGGCGGCCTTCTGCTGGAGCTCGGAGAACAGCTCCTCGAACGTCTTCTTGGACATGATGGTGACCACCCTACGCGGTGAGGTCGCTCCGACGCGCAGCGCCTCGGCTGACGCGACGGGCGGGCTGTCAGCGCCAGGGCTCGGACACGGTCCGCAGCGTCGCGGCGGTGGCGACCGCGGCGGTGACCGCCTCGTGGCCCTTGTCCTCGGTGGATCCTTCCAGGCCCGCGCGGTCCAGCGCCTGCTGCTCGGTGTCGCAGGTCAGCACGCCGAAGCCGACCGGTACGCCGGTGTCCACCGAGACCTGGGTCAGGCCCTGGGTGACGCCCTGGCAGACGTAGTCGAAGTGCGGCGTGCCGCCCTTGATGACCACGCCGAGGGCGACCACCGCGTCGTAGCCGCGGCCGGCCAGGACCTTGGCGACGACCGGCAGCTCGAAGGCGCCGGGCACCCGCAGCAGCGTCGGCTCGTCGATACCGAGCTCGGTGAGGGCACGCAGCGCGCCGTCCACGAGGCCGTCCATCACCTGCTGGTGCCACTGCGCGGCGATGACGGCCACCCGCAGGTCGCCACAGTTCTTCACGGTCAGTTCGGGTGCGCCCTTGCCGCTCACGGTTCTCCTCGTTCGGGTGATGGTGCTGGTGGTGGCTTGATTACCGGCTCGGTGACTACTGCTCGGTGGCTACTGGTTGTCGCAGGTGGTGGCGCGGTCGGGCTCCAGCCAGGGCAGGTCGTGCCCCATCCGGTCCCGCTTGGTGCGCAGATACCGCAGATTGTGCTCCCCGGCCTGGACGGGCATCGGCTCGCGGCCGGAGACCCGCAGGCCGTGCCGCACCAGGGCGGCGGTCTTCTCGGGGTTGTTGGTCATCAGGCGCAGTGAGCGCACGCCGAGGTCCTGGAGCATCTGCGCACCGGCCGCGTAGTCGCGGGAGTCGGCGGGCAGCCCCAGTTCGAGGTTGGCGTCGAGGGTGTCGCGGCCGCGCTCCTGGAGTTCGTAGGCGCGCAGCTTGGACAGCAGGCCGATACCGCGTCCCTCGTGGCCGCGGAGGTAGATCACCACACCGCGTCCGGCCTCGGCGATCTGCCCCAGCGATGCCTCCAGCTGGGGCCCGCAGTCGCAGCGCAGCGAGTGGAAGATATCGCCGGTCAGGCATTCGGAGTGCACCCTGACCAGCACGTCCTCACCGTCGCCCAGCTCCCCGGCGACCAGCGCGATGTGCTCGACGCCGTCGGTGGTGGAGCGGTAGCCGTAGGCGGTGAACTCGCCGTGGGCGGTGGGCAGCCGGGTCTCGGCCTCACGGCGGACGGTGGGCTCGGAGGACTGCCGGTAGGCGATCAGGTCCTCGATGGAGATGATCGACAGTCCGTGCTTACGGGCGAACGGCACCAGCTCGGGCAGCCGCAGCATCGTGCCGTCCTCACCGGCGATCTCCACGATGGCGGCGGCCGGGCGCAGTCCGGCCAGCCGGGCGAGGTCGACACCGGCTTCGGTGTGGCCGTTGCGGACCAGCACCCCGCCGGGCCGGGCGCGCAGCGGGAAGATGTGGCCGGGCCGGACGAAGTCACCGGCGGCCGATTCCCCGGAGGCGAGCAGCCGCAGGGTGGTGGCGCGGTCGGCGGCGGAGATGCCGGTGGTCACACCGTGCGCGGCGGTGGCGTCGACGGAGACGGTGAAGGCGGTCCGCATCGACTCGGTGTTGTGCTCGACCATCTGCGGGAGTTCCAGCCGGTCCAGCTCCGGGCCCTCCATGGGGGCGCAGATCAGGCCGCGGCACTCGCTCATCATGAAGGCGATGATCTCGGGGGTGGCCTTCTCCGCGGCGATGACGAGGTCGCCCTCGTTCTCGCGGTTCTCGTCGTCCACGACGACCACCGGGCGGCCGGCGGCGATATCGGCGATGGCCTGCTCGACGGGGTCGAGTGCCAGGGCCGCGGCCTCCTCCGTGTCGTACCAGCTCTGCAGTGCGGTCATGCCGCTGCTCCTTCCAGGACGGGGCCGGCGGCGCGCGAGCGCAGCCACCAGTCGCGCATGCCCCACACGACGAGGGCGAGATAGACGACGTAGACGAGGCCGGAGAAGGCGAGCCCGCTGCTGAAGGCGAGCGGGACGCCGACCACGTCGACCAGCAGCCAGGCGAACCAGAACTCGACCAGCCCGCGGGCCTGGGCGACCATCGCGGCGAGCGTGCCGACGAAGATGTAGGCGTCCGGCCAGGGGTTCCAGGACAGCTGCGGGATCAGGGTGAAGAGGGTGCCGACGGCCCCGGTGCCCAGGGCGGTGCCGCCGAGCAGCAGTGCGCGCTCGCGCCAGCCGGCGAAGCGTACGGCGATGGAGCCGTCCTGTGCCTGCTTCCGGCCGCGCTGCCACTGCCGCCAGCCCCACAACGCCACGCCGATGACGAGGAGTTGCTTGCCGACGCCGCCGCTGAGGTGGGCGGAGGCGTAGGCGGCGACGAGGATGACGCCGGAGAGGAGCTGGGCGGGCCAGGTCCAGATGGAGCGCCGCCAGCCGAGTGCCAGCGCGGCCAGACCGATGGTGTTGCCGATCATGTCCGACCAGATGACGTGCTGCCCGAAGGCCGTGAAGGCCGTGCCGTTCAGCGTGTCGAGGACGCTCACCGGTCCATCTCCTTGATCTCCGCGAGGTCCTTGATGCCCCCGGTGTCCGCGGAGCCCCGCCCGAGCAGCCGCTCGACGTACTTGGCGAGGACATCGACCTCAAGGTTGACGGGGTCACCGGCCTTCTTGATGCCCAGGGTGGTGAGGGCGAGGGTGGTGGGGATGAGGCTGATGGTGAAGTAGTCGTCCGCGGCGTCGACGACGGTGAGGCTGACCCCGTCGACGGTGATGGAGCCCTTCTCGACGACATAGCGGGACAGCGCGGCCGGCAGCGCGATCTTGACGATCTCCCAGTGCTCACCGGGGGTGCGTTCGAGGATCGTGCCGGTGCCGTCGACATGGCCCTGGACGAGGTGTCCGCCGAGCCGCCCGCCGAGCGCCATCGGGCGCTCCAGGTTGACCCGCGAGCCGGTGGCCAGCGCGCCGAGGCTGGACCGCTTCAGGGTCTCGGCCATCACATCGGCGGTGAATTCCCCGTCGGCGGTGTCCACCACGGTCAGACAGACCCCGTTGACGGCGATCGAGTCGCCGTGCTTGGCGTCCTCGGTGACGACGGGGCCGCGAAGCCGGAACTGGGAAGCGTCACCGAGGTTCTCGACGGCGACGACCTCACCCAGCTCTTCGACAATTCCGGTGAACACGTCAGTTCTCCTCAGGGCGGGCGTGGCGGATGGGAGTGGCGGTGATGCGCAGGTCGGGGCCGAGCCGTTCGGTGTCGGTCACATCGAGCCGCAACGCCTCGGTGATGGTGCTGATTCCGGCGTCCCCGACGGCAGCCGGTCCGGCGCCGAGCAGTACCGGGGCGAGATAGCCGACGACCTTGTCGACGGCCTGGGCGGCGAGGAAGGCACCGGCGAGCGTCGGGCCCCCTTCGAGCAGCACGGAGCGCACCTCGCGCTCGTACAGGGCCTGGAGCAGTGCGGGGAGGTGCAGCCCGCGCCCGTCGTCGGCGCGTGGCAGCCGGATGATCGGGGCGAGTCCTTCGAGATGGCTCGCGTCGGCGTCCTCGGCGACCGCGATGAGGGTCGGCGCGGTGCCGTCCAGGACGCGGGCGCCGGCCTTGACGGCGGTGGCGCCGGAGTCGACGACGACCCGCAGCGGCTGGCTGATCTCGTCGTCGGACAGTCCGGCGATCCGGGCGCCGAGCTGCGGGTCGTCGGCGCGGGCGGTGCCGGAGCCGACGATCACGGCGTCCGCGGCGGCACGCAGCCGGTGCACATCGGCACGCGACTGGGGCGAGGAGATCCAGCGGCTGGTGCCGTCGGCGGCGGCGATCCGGCCGTCGAGGGTGGCGGCGTACTTCCACAGCACGAAGGGGCGGTGGCGCAGCACCGAGGTCAGCCAGGCCTCGTTGCCGGCGGCGGCCTCGTCGGCGAGCAGTCCGCCCTCGACGTCGATCCCGGCCTCGGCCAGGGTGACGGCGCCGCCGGTGGCGGTCGGGTCGGGGTCGGACACGGCGTAGACGACGCGGGCGATCCCGGCCTCGATCAGCGCCTGGGCGCAGGGGCCGGTGCGGCCGGTGTGGTTGCAGGGTTCGAGGGTGACCAGTGCGGTGCCGCCCCGGGCCCGCTCGCCCGCGGCACGCAGGGCATGGACCTCGGCGTGCGGCCCGCCGGCCCGCTGATGCCAGCCCTCGCCCGCCGTACGGCCGGCGGAGTCCAGGACGACACAGCCGACCACGGGGTTGGGGCTGGTGTGCCCGAGCCCGCGCGCGGCGAGCTCAATGGCTCGGCGCATCGCCGCGATCTCGACGGGGGCTGCGGTGGCCACCGGGTCCTCCTGCCTCTCAGGGCACGGACTCCGGGGCTGTCTGGACGACAGAAGCGGAAACGACGCCACGGGAACACCGCGGCCGGAAAATACAACGGACCGTCCGGGAAAATGACCGGACGCGCCGCCGACGGCGGTGTACCGAAGCTCGCCCGCCGCGCACTGCCTCCCATCCGGACTTTCACCGTCGGTGCAGGAATTTCACCTGCTCAACCGGCCGCTGGCTGCGGACGGGTCGCGGACTGTTACCGCCGGTTCGGAATTACACCGACCCCGGAGTGCGCTGCTGCTTTTATGTCAGTACGGCTTCAGTCTGCCACGCCGGGTCATGGCCCATGCGAGCGAAGCCCTGTGGGCTGCCTCACAGCCCCCGGCGCGCCGCCCGTGTCACAGACGGCGCGCATGAGGCGTCATAGCGAGGACGTACCCGATCCTCCACCCCTCAAGGACTGATCCACGATGGCGACAATTCTGGTGACCGGCGGCACGGGCACACTCGGGCGTCCCCTGGTGCACCGGCTGCTCGACGACGGCCATGACGTCCGGTCCCTGAGCCGGCACCCCCACACCGGCCGGGAGCGGCCCCGGCCGCACTCCTACGCCGTCGATCTGCGCGATGGCACGGGGCTGCCCGAGGCGCTGGCGGGCGTGGACGCGATCGTGCACTGCGCCAGCTCACCGACCGGCGGCGACATGGAGGCAGCCGGCCGACTCGTCCAGGCCGCGAAGGCCGCGCGCGTCCCGCACCTGGTCTACATCTCCATCGTCGGGGTGGACCGGGTCCCGCTCCGCTACTACCGCACCAAGCTCGCGGTGGAGCGCCTGATCGAGGACTCCGGCCTCGGCTGGACGGTGCTGCGCACGACGCAGTTCCACGATCTGGTGCTCCAGCTCATCAAGGCGGGCGCCCGCTCACCGGTACTGCCGGTGCCGTCCGGCGTACGGGTGCAGCCGGTCGAGGTACGCGAAGTGGCTGCTCGTCTGGCCGAGTTGGCGTCCGGGCCACCGGCCGGCCGGGTTCCGGACCTGGGCGGCCCCGAGGTCGTCAGCGCCCGGAATCTCGTACGGGCCACGTTGGAGGCGGGGGGACGGCGGCGGTTGCTGGTGCCTGTGTGGCTGCCGGGGAAGAGCGCCGCCGCGCTGCGCCGAGGCGGGAACTTGGCGCCGGAGCGTGCTGAGGGGCGGCGTAGCTATGGGGAGTTTCTGGGGGAGAGGGTGGGTGGGGGTGCGGTGAAGGGGTGAGGGGGCGGTGAGGCCTTCGGCCCGCCCGTTCGTGAGTGTCGACGCCCGGCGCCTGTTCGTGAGTGTTGACGCCCGGCGCCCGTTCGTGAGTGCTGACGCCCGGCGCCCATTCGTGAGTGTTGACGCCCGCCCGTTTGCCTGCCGTCGGGAATACCCTCCGCCCCCGGCACGTTGTGGCCCGCAAGGGGGGTACCCACCCCCTACGGGATCTGTTCCCACCGCCCCCAAGGGTTCCCTCAGGGCCGCCGAGATGTCGCTGGGCCCGCCGCTCCGAACAGCTCGTTCTGCGCGGCGTCCCGTGCGGCGAGCACCGCGCCGCGCAGCACCGCCCGTCCGCCCACCGACCCCGCGCGTACGTCGGTGCGCAGCGGGGAGAGCCGGGCCAGATGCGTGGTGACCCGGTCGGCGAGTTCGGTCCCTCCACCGCAGCCGATCTCGCCGCCGAGCACGACACACCCGGGGTCGAGTACGGCGCACACGGCCGCCACGCCGAGAGCGATCCGTGCCGCCAGCGCGTCGAGGAAGGCGGCACCGGCATCACCGGCGGCCACCGCGGCCCGGACGAGGGATTCGGCGGGCGGCCCCTCGGTGCGGGCCTCGGCGAGGACCGGGGTGAGAGCCCGGGTGACGGCCTCGGCGGAGTCCGGGGCGAGAGCCCGGGTGACGGCCTCGGCGGGGGCCGGGGTAACGGCCTCGTCCGAAGCCCCGTCGACCGCCTCGGTAGCGGCCCCGCCTCCAGACGGCAGCTTGTTCGCCCTCCTCGGCCCGACGGCATCGCCGAACGACAGGCCGTGCTCCGCCCCTAGAGCGCAGATCGCGGCGGACCCGGCCAGGGAGTGGAACCCGCCGTCGCAGCCGCTCGCGGAGGGCAGTGCGCCGGTGCCGGGGACCGGCAGAAAGCCGATCTCGCCGGTGCCGCCCGAGGCGCCGCGCCGCAGCGCGCCGTCCAGGACCACGGCGGCGCCGGTGCCGTGTCCGAGCCAGAGCAGGACGAAAGTGTCGCGATCGCGCGCCGCGCCGTCCCGCTGTTCCGCGATGGCGGCGAGATTGACCTCGTTCTCCAGCAGGACCGGGACGCCCGTCCGTGCGCGCAGCGCGCTCACCAGTCCGACGTGCCAGGACGTGATCCAGTCGGTGCTGTCGAGCCGCCCGGTGGCGGGGTCGACCAGGCCGGGTGCGCCGACGGCGATGGTGTGCGGCGCGGGTGCGCCCGCCGCGGCGAGTGCCTTGTCGACGGCGGCGAGTGCGGTGGCGACGGCCGTATCGGCGGCGCCGTCCGGGTTGATGGGGACGGTGTGCTCGGCGCGCACCCGGCCGAGGAGGTCGGCGACCGCGACGGTGATGCTGTGCGTCCGCAGGTCGAGGCCGACGAGATGGGCCCGGTCGGCGACGATCCCGTAGAGCCGGGCATTGGGGCCGCGCCGCTGTGCGCCGCTCTCGCCGACGACGGCGATCAGTCCGGCCTCCTGGAGACGTTCGACGAGGTCCGCCACGGTCGGCCGGGACAGTCCGGTCAGCGTTTTGAGCTGACCTGCCGTCAAGGGCCCCTCGGACTGGAGGAGTTGCAGCGCCAGGCGGTCGTTGATCTGCCGTGCGGTGGCCGGGGAGGCGGTGCGGCCGGTCGCTGCCGCGCGCGGTGGATGCATGGCCGGATTCTTCCATCCCGTCGAGCCAATTCCCTTATTATCAGGCAGGGTTCCTGATAATTTTCCGCCCATGGCTGGCAACAGCGTCCCCGTCGGCGCCCACCCACTCCCCCACACCGAACTGCGCCGGGCGCGCCGTTCCCTTGCCATGGTGTTCCTCATCCATGGCTCGGTCACCGGCAACTTCGCGACCCGCATCCCCTGGATCCAGGACCACACCGCCCTCTCACCGGGCCAGCTCGGTCTGGCACTCGCCTTCCCGGCGATCGGCGCGTCCCTGGCGATGCCGCTGGCCGGCCGGATCAGCCACCGCCTCGGCGCCCGCACGGCGCTGCGCGGTCTGCTCGCCCTGTGGACCCTGTCGCTGATCCTGCCCGCCCTCTCCCCCGGCCTCTACGCACTGTGCCCGGCGCTGCTGATGTACGGCGCGGCCTCCGGGATGTCGGACGTCGCGATGAACGCGCTGGGCGTGGAGACCGAGGAACGGCTCGGCAAACCGATCATGTCGGGGCTGCACGGCATGTGGAGTGCGGGCGCCCTGCTCGGCTCGGCGGCCGGCACCGTCGCCGCGCACGCCGGATGGGACGCCCGGCTCCATCTGTCCGGCGCCGCCCTCGTATTGAGCCTGCTCGGCGCGCTCGCCTGCCGGGGCGTGCTGGAGCTGCGCAGCGCCCCTGAGGAGCATCCGCCGCCGCGCTTCACGCTGCCGCCGAGGTCGGCGCTGATCATCGGGGCCATCGGGTTCTGCGCGGTGTTCGCGGAGGGCGCCGGTCTGGACTGGTCGGCGGTCTACCTCCGCGACGAGCTGGGCACCGACGCTGGTCTGGCTGCCGCCTCGACCACCGCCTTCGCCTGCATGATGACGGTCGCACGGCTGGCCGGGGACAAGGTGGTGGCCCGATTCGGTGCCGTACGCACAGTGCGGGCCGGCGGGGTGCTGGCGACGGCCGGGGGGCTGCTGATCGTCACGGCGCCGCATCCGGCCATGGCGATGAGCGGGTTCGGCCTGATGGGCCTCGGAATCGCGGTGGTGGTCCCGCTGGCTTTCGCCGCCGCCGGGCGCAGCGGCCCCGCCCCCAGCCAGGCGATCGCGGGCGTCGCCACGATCACCTACACCTCCGGCCTCATCGCACCGTCCGCAATCGGCGGACTCGCCCAAGCGACCTCACTGCCGGTGTCGTTCATGCTGGTCACGGCGTTGGCGTGCGGGCTGGTGGCGGGCGCGCGGGTGCTGCGGGTGCCGAGCCGTACGGCGTCCGGGGGCGCGCCGGCGGTGACGGGGGACCTGGAGAGGTCCTGAGCGCCGGTACCCCGAGAACCGGACGGCAGGTCCGCCCTGAGCACCGGGTGACGACCGGCCCTGGGCACCGGCCACCGACAACTACGGACCCACGGCCTCGGGTGCCACTACCCCGCCGGATCCACCAGCTACCCCAGCTCCGCCAGCCACGGATGACCGGGATGCACGCGCTCCAGCCACCCGCTGAGGGCGTCCCGCCGTGCCCGGCTCAGCAGCGGCAACACGCCCTCGAAATCGGCCTGGTCCTTGGGCCGCGTCGCCCTCGCTTTGAACAGCAGCACCAACTCCGGCACCAGGTAGGGGATCCCGTCCGGCGTCCGCTCGATGATCGTGTCGTACGGCAGCCGCAGATTCCCGTTCCGTCGGCAGATCCAGGTCCCGCCCTCGTGCGGCTCGCGGAAGACGTCCAACAGGAACTGACCGCTTGCCGGATCCCGCAGCCAGGTCTGGTGTGTGGCTGCCAGTGCCTCAGCCCCCGCCGCCGGCCAGACCCGCCCCGAACCCACCGCGTCACACACGTACTCGGGGAAGCGGTCCCGGATCTCCGGGAATCCCGCCGCGGGCACCGCGATCTCCACATCGCCGTGCGGCCGCGATGGCACCCCGCGGAACAAATCCAGCGCCCACCCTGCTGCGATACACCAGGTCGCACTGACCCCGCCCAACCGCTCCGCGACCTGTTCCGGCCGCCAGGCGTCGGCCCACCGGGCCTCCAGTTCGTCCGCATCGAGCACAATGCCGCCTGGCGGCAGGGATTCGGTCATCGTGACAACTTAGTGCCGCAACCCGACCCGAGATCGGCTCCTTTGCCTCTCACCGAAGCGCAACCCATTCCCCAGACTTGCTGGTGTTTCCCAGCGACGAGAAGAACGGACGGTCAGCATGGCGAACAGCAACAGTGCCCTCCTCGTGATGGATGTTCAGGAGGACATCGTGGATATCGTCGGCGCCGACTCCGGATATCTGTCGCGCGTGCGTGGCGCGATCGACGGTGCGCGGGCGGCGGGTATTCCGGTGATCTACGTGGTCATCGCGCTACGGCCGGGCCAACCTGACGTCGGCCCCCGTAATCGGGTGCTCACCTCCGCCGTGCAGGCCGGTCTCTTCGCCGAGGATGCCCCCGGCACCGCGATTCACCGCGAAGTCGCGCCCCGCCAGGGCGACATCGTGGTCACCAAGAGGCGGGCGAGTGCGTTCTCGGGCAGTGATCTCGGGGTGGTGCTCAGGGCTCGCGATATCAACAGCCTTGTTCTCACCGGCATCGCCACCAGTGGCGTGGTGCTGCACACCCTGTGTCAGGCCAACGACCAGGACTTCGGGCTCATTGTCCTGGCGGATGCCTGCCTCGACACCGACCCCGAGGTGCACCGGGTCCTGACCGAGAGGCTGTTCCCGCAGTGGGCCGATGTCATCGGCGTCGAGGACTGGCTCACAGCCATCGCCTCGGAGTAGCCGCGCCCCACCCAAGAAAACGCGTCGAAGGCGGAGTTGATTCCTGAGAAGGTCGTGGGTGTTCCGGATTCACCGCGAAGGGAATACCCGTGCCACGCGCCGTCACCTTGATTCGCTCTGCCTCCCTGTCCGATGTCGCCGAGTACGCCTATGCGGCCACGGCTCCGGCCGAGTCGCGGCTGATCTTTCTCGCCGGTGCCTGTCCGCTGAACGAGGACGGCTCCACCGCGGCGATCGGGGACGTCGCGGGTCAGGCGGCCAAGGCCGTGGAGAACCTGCGGACTGCGCTGGCGGACTCCGGCGCGTCGCTGCACGACGTCATCAGCACCCGCGTACTCGTCGCGTCCGACCGGCAGGAGGACCTGGTGACGGCGTGGGAGGTGGTCCGGGACGCGTTCGGTGACCACGACGTGCCCAGCACGTTGATGGGGGTCACCGTGCTCGGCTACAACGACCAGCTGGTGGAGATCGAATCCGTTGCCGCGGTGCTCGATTCCTGAGCCGTCTGCTCGGCGGGGGTCAGGTCTCCATGGCCGGCAGGGGGCGGGAACAGCTGGAGCGGGCGACGAACGCGAGGCCGTCGTAGTCCTGGGCCGGTATGAGTGGTGCCAGGTGGAAGCGGTAGAGGAACCGGGGCACGACGGAGCCGAAGCTGCGCTGTGTCTGCGGGGCGTGCAGCCATTGGGCGGCTTCGGGTGAGGGGCCGTGGGTGCGCAGGTCGGCGTAGTAGTTGCCGGGGACGGCGTCGGCGAGGCGGGCTTCGAGGGAGCGGATTCCGGTGCCGACGCGGTGCCGGCGTGGCGGACCGTGCAGGTCGTCGCTGCGGCGGGCGAGGAAGGAGCCCTTGCCGAAGAGCAGGGCCAGTGCGTAGTAGCTGTCGCCGTAGCGCGCTCGGAGTCGGCTGCCGAGCGCGGGCACGCCGTCGCCGTATGTGCCCTTCGTGAGGTGTCCGTTGTGTGCCCAGACGATGACGCGCACTTCGGCGTTGTCGTCGACGAGCCGGGTCACGGCGTCGGCCATGTAGCGGTCACGGGCGGCCAGAACGCTGTGCTCCCCGGAGAGCGGGGTGGGCGAGCGAGTCACCAGGTCGGCGGCGCGGGTGAGGATGCGCGCGTGCTCCAGAGCCTCGTCGGCGGTGTCCGCCGTGGTGTGCCGGGCGAACTCCTCGTAGTGGTCGTCCAGGTAGGTGGCGAGTGCCTCGGCGCGGCGCAGGAGGGCCTGATCCGGGCCTGGCATGCTCGGTCAGCCAGCGCGCGATGTCGTCGGGCACGGTGGTGTGTCTCCTTCCCTGTGAGCGAGGCACGGTGACCTATCTCCTCGCTGCGAGCGGGCGATCGGGCAGCGACTCGACACGATGGCACCCGATTTCCGCACCTGATTCAGCGTCAACTCCGGTTTCCAGTACGTGGCGAGGTCGTTCTTGGCAGTCTCGCACCGCATCCGGGTGTCCGTGCTCGGAGTACACGTCGGCCACGTCGACGACAACTTCGCCCACGCCCAGCCGGTCGCATTCGGCCAGCCACTCGGCGCTGCCTCCCAGCGGCGCAGGCCCGCGCTGACAGCCTTCCTGGTCCTCGGCAGGCCAGCAGATGCGCCGGTCCCGGGGTGGTGGGACGGTGGTCGTACAGCGCGTGCCTCGGCCCGGAGGGGGTCAGCCCAGGCGCCCGTCATAAGGCAGTGCGATGCCTCGTCACAAGGCAGTGCGATGCCTCTCCCGCCGGTGCCCGGCTTGTGGTGCGCCCGGCGGTGTGGTGGGCCAGGAGACCCATGAGGCTTGCGGCGCACCTGGGACGTGGACGCCATGCCGGGCCGTCGCGGCACGTAACCCGCTCACCCTGGAGGTGCCGACGTGACCGCCGAAAACCGGGAAACCACCACCCTCACCGCGCCGCCCGTGGCTCTCTGCGGAGACCCCAAGGACAGAGACGAGTTCCTCTGGAATATGGCCTGGGACTGCCGGGAGCGACAGATCAACGCATTCTGGCTGATGTCCAGAGGCGTGAAGGGATATCTGCTGGTCGCCACCGACCGCATCAAGGGAATCGAGTGCCCGGACCTGGTGTCCGGCGCCTTCGCCGCCAATAATTACTGGCAGGTCGCCGAAGAGCGCGGCGAATACTGGTTCAACCAGCAGAAATGGGGCGTGATCGGGCTGGGGATCAATGCCGCCGGTCACCGTTCGCACGACCAGTTGCACATCCATGTATCCGGAGTGCGCCAAGATGTGAAAAACGGGCTCGACACGGCCTACCGTTCAGGCAAGATCCCCAAGGACTTGAAGAGTTGGGGCACGTCGTTGATCACGGTCACCGGGGCGGACCAGAGCGGAAATCCGCAGCCCCGGAGCTATCGCGTGGTCCACATCGACAGCTTGAAGACGCTCAATCTCTTCAAAACGCTCAACGACTATGTGGTGGCCCCGCACGGTGAGGCAATGGGCAATCAGACAATGATCGCCATCGAGGCCAAAGACGGTCCGGCCGACGGGTACTACATCCTCAACAGCTGGGAAGGGCTCCCCCACCCCAGCACCACTCCCCCGGGAATCGCCGTCTGCGACAGCCTCCTCATCTGTAAGTGAGCGCGCGTTGCGCAGCGGTGAGTGAGCGCTGCGTTCCGCGGGCGGTCCTCGGCGGTTACGCCTTCTCCCCCTCCCCGTCCCCGGGCTCCTGGTACTCGCTGGTCCCGGCGTCGAGGAGGGGCGTGCGGGGGCGGCCCGCCGCCTTGGAGAGCCAGCGCAGGGAGTGGTAGCCGGTGAGCACGGTGAGGGTTCCCAGTGCGATGCCGCTGAGTTCGAAGTTCTCGGAGAATTTCAACGAGACGCCGCCGATGGCGATGATGATTCCGGCCGCCGCGGGGATGAGGTTCAGGGGGACCGAGAAGTCCACGTTGTTCCGTACCCAGATCTGGGCTCCCAGCAGGCCGATCATGCCGTACAGAATGACGGTGATACCGCCCAGCACCCCGCCGGGGATCGCCGCCACCACCGCGCCGAACTTCGGGCACAGGCCGAAGAGCAGGGCGAAAGCGGCCGCCGCCCAGTAAGCCGCGGTGGAATACACCCGGGTGGCCGCCATGACGCCGATGTTCTCGGCGTAGGTCGTGGTGGCGGGGCCGCCGACCGCCGTCGACAGGACCGTTGCCGTGCCGTCGGCGACGATGGCCATGCCCATTTTGTCGTCGAGAGGATCACCGGTCATGGCGCCAACTGCCTTGATGTGTCCGGCGTTCTCCGCGATCAGCGCGACAAGGACCGGCAGGGCGACAAGGATTGCGGAGGCCGAGAAATTCGGTGCGTGGAAGGTGGGAACGCCGATCCAGTCGGCCTTTTCCACGCCCGAGAAGTCGATGCGCCAGTGGTCCGTGAGCTTGCCCGCGCCATTGACGGAATGAATCTTTCCTGCGGTGCGGTCAAGAATCCAGGACAGGCCATAGCCGAAGACCAGGCCCAGGAAAATGGCGATCCGCGACCAGAAACCCCGGAGCACGACGAGGGCGAGTCCGGTGAACAGCATCGTCGCCAGCGCCGTCCACTGATCCTGGGGCCAGTACGTGGACGCAGTGACGGGCGCGAGGTTGAAGCCGATCAGCATCACGACCGCGCCGGTCACGGCCGGCGGGAGCACGGCGTGGATCACCCGGGCCCCGACGACATGAATGGCGACACCGCAGCCGGCCAGGCAGGCACCCACCACGAGCATCGCGCCCGTCAGGGTGCCGGCGTCACCGCCCTGGCCCGCGATCACGACGGAGACGCCCACGAAGGAGAGCGAGGAGCCCAGGTAGCTGGGGATGCGTCCGCGGGTCATCACCAGGAACAGGGCGGTGGCGACACCCGACGCCATCAGGGCGAGGCTGGGATCCAGCCCCATGAGGACGGGCGCGACGAAACAGGCCCCGATCATCGACACCACATGCTGGGCGCCGAGCGCGATCGTCCGCCCCCAGGTCAGCCGCTCGCCGGGCCTGACCACCTCGCCGGGCTTCAGATGCCGCCCGTCGCCATGCAGCTTCCACCCGAAACCGGCCATGATCACTCTCCACTCTGCGACGCCCTGCACGTCACAGAGCCGAGGTGATTCATAGTCGAACGACTGCGTCTGAACAAACTGACGCGGGCACAGCACAGGCCGGCGTGCCACAAGCGGGCGCGGCACAGACGGGCCTGCCACAAGCGGGCGCGCCGCCGATTCCCCCGTTCCGGTCATCGGCGAGCCACACACCTCACGATCCGCAATCGCACTGTCACGCTGAGTGGATGACGACAACTCAGGCGTACGGCGGTCCCGGCCGCACGGGCCCGGCCGGGGGATCCGCCGCCCGTCCCCCGACCGGTGCGGAACCCGAGGGTGTGGCGGAGGTGCTGGCCCGGATGCGGGCACTGGGCGCGGGGCTGCCCGCCGAGGACGGGGTGGCGGTCTTCAACGGGGTCTATCTGGCCGTCACCGAAGCGGTGGCGCGGCGCATCGGGGACGGTACGTTCCAGGACCCGGCGGCCACCGGCGAGCTGGACATCCGCTTCGCGCGGCGCTACTTCGACGCGGTGGATGCCGCGGCCGCCGGACTGCGGCCACCGGCCTGCTGGCGGCCGCTCTTCCAGCTCCGCCGCCATCCGGGGGTGCGTCCGCTGCAATTCGCACTGGCCGGGATCAACGCCCACATCGGCCACGACCTGGCGCTGGCCGTACTGGACACCTGCCGGGCGCTGGAGTGCGAACCGGCCGCGCTGGAACGGGACTTCGACCGCGTCGGCGGGGTCCTGACGAGCCTGGAGGAGCGGATCCGTGAGCTGCTGATGCCGGGCCCCGATGTGCTGGACGTCGCCGATCCCCTGACCCATCTGATCGGCTCATGGAGCCTGGACAAGGCCAGGGACGGCGCCTGGGTCGCGGCCAGGGCGCTATGGAGCGTACGCCGACTCCCGGATGTGACCGAGGAACTCACCGAGCGCCTGGACGCCGGGGTGGGCCTGGTCGGTCGGATGCTCCTGACTCCCCTGCCGAGCTGATCCGGGCCCCGCACGGATCGCCACCGCACCGCGCGCGGCTGACCCCGAAGGCCGAAGGCAGGAGTGGCTCACCCACGCACGCCCCACTCCTGCCATGTCCCTCAGGGCTCCCAGCCCTCGTCCCCCCAGGGCCTTAGTCCTCCGGCAGTTCGACCGGGGCGATCTCGTCGTAGACATCGCCCGGACCCGGGTTGGTGGCGTCCGTCGTGCCGCCGAAGTGGTGCATCACGCCCCAGACCGCGTTCAGTGCGGTCTGGACGGCGCCCTCGGCCCAGCCGGCCGTCCAGGAGATGTCGTCGCCCGCGAGGAACAGGCCGCGCTTGTCCTCGGGGAGGCGGTCCTGCATGAAGTGGGTGAACAGGCGGCGCTGGTAGCGGTAGTGGCCGGGGAGGTTCGCCTTGAAGGCGCCCATGAAGTAGGGCTCGTTCTCCCAGGACACGGTGACCGGGTTGCCGATGATGTGCTTGCGGATGTCGACCTTGGGATAGATCTCGCCGAGCGACTTCAGCATGACCTCCATCCGCTCGTTCGCCTCCAGCGGCAGCCACTTGAGGCTGTCGTCGCACCAGGTGTAGGAGAGGCAGATGACGGCGGGTTCGTCCGGGCCGTTGTCGAGCAGGTAGGTGCCGCGGGTCATCCGGTCGGTCAGCGTCATCGACATGACGTCGCGGCCGGTGTCCTCGTCCTTGTCCAGCCAGAAGGGGCGGTCGACAGGGACGAAGAGCTTGCTGGACTCCATGTAGTGGGTGCGCTCCATCGCCGTCCAGTGGTCGATGGGGAACAGCGAGTCGTCGCAGGCGATCTTGCTCAGCAGCATCCAGGACTGCGCGGTGAAGACGGCGGCCTCATAGGTGCGGATGTCACCGTCGGCGTCGGTCACCGTGATGTGGTTGCCCGCGGTGCGGTGCAGGCGGGTCACGGCGGGCCGGGGCGTGCCGTCGTGCAGCGAGGACAGCGAGGTGCCCGGCGCCCAGTGGACGATCTTCTGCGGTTCGCGCTCCCACAGGCGCAGCGGCAGCTGCTGGCTGCCGCCGACGATGCCGCGGTGGTGGTCGTCGGCCTCGGTGTAGACGACCCGCAGGATCTCCAGGATGGAGTTGGGGAAGTCGGTGTCCCAGCCGCCGGTGCCGAAGCCGACCTGACCGAAGATCTCCCGGTGGCGGAAGGACTTGAAGGCCGTCGAGTCGCAGAGGTAGCCGTAGAAGGTCTGGTTGTCGAGCTTCTCGACGAGCCGGGACCAGATCTCGCGGATGCGCGGGACGTCGCGCTCGCGGATCGCCCGGTTCATGTCGGAGAAGTCGGCGCCCTCCTCCAGGCAGGCGTTCCAGGCGTCCATGACCTGGTGGTAGACCTCGGGGAGGTCCTCGACCGTACGGGCGTAGTGCGACTCGCCCTTGAGGTCGACGACGGTCGACGGGGTGTCCGCCGCCAGCGGGTTGGGGAACGGCGTGGTCTTCAGGTCCACCAGGTCGATGTAGTGCTGGAGCGCCGTCGAGGACGGCGGGAAGCGCATCGCGCCCATCTCGGCGGACAGTCCCGCGGCATCGGCCGGGGTGCCTTCGAAGCCGACGGTCCGCAGCCGGCCGCCTATCTGGTCCGCCTCGTAGACGACGGGCTTGAGGCCCATCTTCATCAGCTCGTAGGCGGTGACGATGCCGGAGAGGCCACCGCCGATGACCGCGACCTCCTTGCCGTGCTCGGTCGCGGGGACCTGGCCGAGGCCCGCCGGGTGGGCGAGGAAGTCGTCGTAGGCGTACGGGAAGTCCGGGCCGAACATGGTGATCGGCGGCTGGGCATCCGCGTGGTGGGCGGCGGTGGGCACCGTGGACGTCATCGGGGACGGGCTCCTTGCAGACAGGGCGCGGCAGACAGGCAGGGCAGGGCAGCGCAGGCCGGGGTGGGCCGGCCTGCGGCGGATCGGGGGGGCGGATCGGGGGCGGTTCGGCGGGGGCGGCGGCGGGTCAGGTCACGTCAGCGGGCCGTACAACTCCGGCCGGCGGTCGTGCAGATGCGGGTTGTCCGCCCGGGACTGCTTCAGGAAGGCGGGGTCGACCTCGGCCCGGACCAGCTGCTCGGTGCGGCCGGCGCGGGTGCGGACCACGCCGTCCGGGCCGGCCAGGCAGCTGAGGCCGACGAACTCGAACTCGCCCTCCGCGCCGACCCGGTTGACGTACGCGACGTA
Source organism: Streptomyces tubercidicus (assembly GCF_027497495.1). Lineage (GTDB taxonomy): Bacteria > Actinomycetota > Actinomycetes > Streptomycetales > Streptomycetaceae > Streptomyces > Streptomyces tubercidicus. The sequence goes on along the minus strand of NZ_CP114205.1, from coordinate 6,828,349 downwards.
CATCTGGCTCTCGAAGGCGCGGACCGGGATGACGGACTCGGCGACGAACTGGAAGGGGTGCATCTGCGCGGTGGGCACCAGCAGCAGATCGGTACCGGCCAGCGCATGGGCCCGGACGTTCTCCGGGAACTCCACGTCGTAGCAGATCAGCAGGCCGATCCGGAGGCCGGCCAGCTCGGCCTGGACGACGGCCCGCTCCCCCGGCGTGAACCACTCGTGCTCGAAGCAGCCGAAGAGATGGGTCTTGCGGTAGTTCGCGAGCCGCTCGCCGTCCGGGCCGATGAGCTGCGCCGAGTTGTAGACCGCGGCGCTGTCGGGCTCGTCCTGCGCGGCTCGTTCGGGGTAGCCGTAGAGCACCGCGATGCCGTGCTCGGCGGCGATCTTCCCGATGGCCTGGGCGCTGTCGCCGTCGGCGGTCTCGGCGAGGCGGTGGACGTCGGCGCCGATCGCGTAGCCGGTCAGGAACAGCTCGGGGCAGGCGAGCAGTCCGGCACCGGTCGCCGCGGCCTCGCGGGCCGCGTCGTCGAGAACCCGCAGGTTGTGCGCGACATCGCCGGGCCGGCCCGAACTCTGGAGCAGGGCGGTGTGCAGCGACGTCATGGGACCCCTCGGCGGACGGTGCGGGCGGACGCCTTGACGCTACGGGCCGCCGGTGATCCGGGACAAGGCGCCAGCGTTGCGCGCCGATGGACGATTCATTGCGCGTTCAAGGGACTGTGCGGTGATTCGTTGCGCCTGTGGCGGAGCGGTCCCCGGGGATTGCTCGTCAGCCGCCCCGGCGCGCGTCGAGCCGCAGGTCGGCGCCCGGGAGTGAGGTGGGTGGCCGGGTCAGGTGGGCCGTCGGGTCGGGTGGGTGGTCAGGGGCGGCACATCCCGCACCGACTCCCGCACCGTCTCCCGTACCAGCCCGCGCAGCCACCGGTGTCCCGCATCGGCCTCCTGGCGCGGGTGCCAGGCCATCTCCATGTTCATCGGTGGCAGTTCGAGCGGGATCGGCAGGGTGCGCAGCCCCAGCCCGTGGACCGTCGCCAGCCCGGCCCGCTCGGCGGTCAGGCCCACCGCATCGCTGTCGCGGACCATCATCAGCGCGGCGGCGAAGGTCGGGACGGTGGCGATCACCTTGCGCCGCAGGCCGTGTGCGGCGAGGGCCTCATCGACCGGCCCGGTCAGCCGGCCGCGGCGGGAGAAGTTGAGATGGGCGGCGTCGGCGTAGCGGCGCAGGGTGAGTTTCCCGGCGGTCAGCGGGTGGCCGTCGCGCACCACCGCGACGCTGCGGTCGACGAACAGCTCCTCCCGGCGGATCTCCGGCTCGGGGCTGTCGATGACGCCGAACTCCAGATCCGCTGCGCCGTCCCGCAGCAGCGGCACATCGATATGGCTCTCGCCGAGGAATCGCAGTACGACCTGCGGCGCTTCGCGGGCGGCGCGGGCGACCAGTCGCGGGCCGACGTCGGTGACGAAGAGATCGTTGGCGTAGAGGGTGAACACCCGGACCAGCTGGGCCGGGTCGGCCGGCGCGGACGGGGCCAGGACGCCGTGTGCCGCCTCCACCAGCCGCCGTACCTCGGCCCTGATTTCCAGGGCGCGCGGGGTGGGCACCATATGGCGGCCGGCCCGCACCAGAACGGGGTCGCCGATCGTGCGGCGGATACGACCGAGGGCGCGGCTCATGGCCGGTCCGGAGAGCCCGAGCCGGTCGGCGGCCGCGGTCACACTCTGCTCTTCGAGCAGGGCGTCCAGTGCCGTCAGCAGGTTGAGGTCGATGTTTGCGTTTCGCGCAATCATGGAGTGCACCCCTTGCATTTGAGGTCATCTGAGATGGACCTTAGCGTCCGGGCATGACCTCCACCGGTTCCCCTCCGGAGTCCCCTCCCGCGGCCGCCGGGGCGCTCGGTGACCGGGTGGGCCGCGAGGGGGTGCCGCTGGCCGGGCTCGGGGTGTTCGGCGCGGGCGCGCTGCTGTGCGCGCCGACGACCTCGTCGGCGCGGCACGGGAGTTGGGCGCCGCGCTGGGGATCGCCGTGGTGGGCACCGTACTGTCCGTGCGCGTCGCCTCGGGGACCGGGCACGGGGCCACGGCCGTCACCGCGTTCACCGACGGCACGGCGCTGGGCTACCGGATCGCGGCGGGTGTGGTGCTGGTGGTGGGCGCCGCCGTGGTGAGCGGTCTGCGGGCCGGCGCGCGGCCAGGCGTGACCTGAAGCGCGCGGCCGCCGCGACAGGCGGCGGGTCAGCCCGGCGCCCCCGAGCTGTAGCGCCGCAGCAGCGGGGAGAGCACCAGCACGGACTTCGTCCGCTCCACGAACGGCTCGCCCGCGATCCGTTCCAGCACCCGCTCGAAGTGCCGCATGTCGGAGGCGAAGACCTGGACGACGGCGTCCGCCTCACCGGTGACGGTGGAGGCGGACGCCACTTCCGGGTAGCGCGACAGGCCGCGGTGGATCGACTCGGGCGAGGTGTTGCGGCGGCAGTAGATCTCGATGAACCCCTCGGTCTCCCAGCCGAGCGCGGCCGGGTCGACCCGTACGGTGAATCCGGTGATCGCGCCGTCCGCCCGCAGCCGGTCCACCCGGCGTTTGACGGCCGGTGCGGACAGTCCGACCTCCTGGCCGATGTCCGCATAGCTGCGGCGGGCGTCCTCGGCGAGGGCGTGGACGATGCGTTCGTCGAGATCGTTCAGTCGCACTGCGGGTGGTTCACTTCTCTGCGGTGGCCAATCGGGAGCGGCGCAAGCCGTATCCGAAGTAGAACACAAGGCCCACGACCATCCAGACACCGAAGACCATCCAGGTCACGGTGCCGAGGCTGCCCATCATGTAGACGCACAGCAGGAAGCCGATCGCCGGGAAGAGCGGCGAGAGCGGGGTGCGGAAGCTGCGCGGCATGTCGGGCCGGGTGCGGCGCAGCACGATCACCGCGATATTGACCAGCGCGAAGGCGAACAGGGTGCCGATGCTGGTGGCGTCGGCCAGCTCGCCCAGCGGCACCGCGGCGGCGAGCACCCCGCAGAACAGCGAGACCAGGACGGTGTTGGCGCGCGGCGCACCGCTCTTCGGGTGCACCTTGGAGAACACCTTCGGCACCAGGCCGTCCCGGGACATCGCGAACAGGATGCGGGTCTGGCCGTAGAGCACGGTCAGCACGACGCTGGCGATGGCGACGACCGCGCCGAAGGCGAGCAGCACGGCCCACCAGCTCTGGCCGGTGACCGCCTTCATGATCCCGGCCAGCGCGGCCTCCGAGCCCTCGAACCTCTGCCAGGGCATCGCGCCCACGGCGATGGCCGCGACCAGGCAGTACAGCGCCGTGACGATCACCAGCGAGAGCATGATCGCGCGCGGCAGGTCGCGCTGCGGGTCCTTGGCCTCCTCACCGGCGGTGGAGGCGGCGTCGAAGCCGATGTACGAGAAGAACAGGGTCGCGCCGGCCGCGCTGACGCCCGCCATGCCCATCGGGAAGAAGTTCGCGTAGTTGCCGGACCGCACGCCCTGGACGGCGACACCGCAGAACAGCAGCAGCGCGGCGATCTTGACGACGACCATGATCGTGTTGGCGCGGGCGCTCTCCTTGGCCCCGCCCAGCAGGAACACCATCGCGAGCAGTACGACCAGCAGGGCCGGCAGGTTGAAGATGCCGCCGTCGCCGGGCGGCTGGGACAGCGCGTCCGGGATGGTGACGCCGAAGACGCCGTTGAGCAGCTCGTTCAGATACTGGCCCCAGCCCACGGCGACGGCCGCGACCGAGACGCCGTACTCCAGGATCAGACACCAGCCGCAGACCCAGGCGACCAGCTCACCGAGGGTGGCGTAGGCGTAGGAGTACGAGGATCCGGAGACCGGGATGCTGCCGGCCAGCTCGGCGTAGGACAGCGCGGAGAACAGCGCGGTGACACCGGCGATCACGAAGGCGAGGATGACCGCGGGCCCGGCGTCCGGGACGGCCTCGCCGAGGACCACGAAGATGCCGGTGCCGAGCGTGGCCCCGATGCTGATCATGGTCAGCTGCCACATGCCCATGGAGCGCCGGAGCGTGCCGCCCTCCCCCTGGCCGCCCTCGGCGACCAGCCGCTCGACGGGCTTGCGCCGCATCAGCCGCGTGGCCAGGCCCCCGGACGAGGGGGGACGGGGGTCGCTGTCCCCTGCGGGCGGGGATGCGCCGTGCTCCAACACTGGGGTGGCTCCTTTATCGCTGCCGATCAGATGACGGGTACGGATGACGGCGACCGGCAGCGGTCGGTATACGGGCATGCCGAAGCACCCCGCAGCAGGAGACCGCCGAGCAGGCGGTCCCCGCCACTCCACGTACAGCGCTTGACCCTACGGCCCGCCGCTGACCTGCCGTAATGCAGGTTCCTTGCGTAACGGCGCAGGATCGTTGCGCACCGGCGCGGCGGACGGTGGTTCGTTGCGCGCCAGGGTCCGATCGTACGGGTTCCGGGGCGCGGTACAGACCGGGCCCCCGGGTTCCGCTTACGCGAACGGCCCCGCACGGAGTCCGTGCGGGGCCGTTGAGCGGCGGTGACGAGGACCGGCGGGCGGCCTCGTGACGGGTCAGTTCCAGCTGTCGTGCAGCGGCTTGCCCTCGGCGTAACCGGCGGCGCTCTGCACCCCGACCACGGCCTTCTCGGCGAACTCCGCCAGGGAGGCCGCGCCCGCGTAGGTGCAGGAGCTGCGGACGCCCGCGATGATCGAGTCGATCAGGTCCTCGACGCCGGGGCGCGCCTGGTCGACGAACATCCGCGAGGTGGAGATGCCCTCCTCGAAGAGCCCCTTGCGGGCCCGGTCGTAGGCCGACTCATCGCTCGTACGGTTGCGCACCGCACGGGCGGAGGCCATCCCGAAGCTCTCCTTGTACGGGCGGCCGTCGGCGGTGTGCTGGAGGTCACCGGGCGATTCGAGGGTGCCGGCGAACCAGGAGCCGATCATGACGTTGGACGCCCCCGCGGCCAGCGCCATGGCGACATCGCGGGGGTGCCGGATGCCGCCGTCGGCCCAGACGTGCTTGCCGAACTTCCTGGCCTCGGCGGCACACTCCAGCACCGCGGAGAACTGCGGCCGACCGACGCCGGTCATCATCCGGGTGGTGCACATCGCGCCCGGTCCGACACCGACCTTGATGATGTCCGCCCCGGCCTCGATCAGATCGCGCACGCCCTCGGCGGCCACGATATTGCCCGCCACGATCGGGACCTGCGGGTCCAGCCCCCGGACCGCCTTGATCGCGCTGATCATCGACTCCTGATGACCGTGCGCGGTGTCCACGACGAGAGTGTCCACACCGGCGGCCAGCAGGGCCTTGGCCCGGCCCGCCACATCGCCGTTGATGCCGACGGCGGCCGCGATCCGCAGCTTGCCGTCGGCGTCCGTGGCGGGGGTGTAGAGGGTGGCCCGGAGCGCGCCCTTACGGGTGAGGATGCCGATCAGCATGCCGTCCGCGTCGACCGCGGGCGCGAGCTTGCGGTTGGCGGCGTCGAGACGGTTGAAGGCGTCCCGCGGGTCGATGTCCGCGTCCAGGACCAGCAGGTCCCTGGACATGACCTCGGCCACCTGGGTGAAGCGGTCCACCCCGGCCAGATCGTGTTCGGTGACGACACCGACCGGGCGGCCGCCCTCGACGACGATGCCCGCGCCGTGCGCCCGCTTGGGCAGCAGCGCCAGGGCGTCGGCCACGGTCGCGACCGGGGACAGCACGATCGGCGTGTCCAGGACCAGATGACGGCGCTTGACCCAGGTCACGACGTCGGTGACGACATCGAGCGGGATGTCCTGCGGAATGACGACCAGACCACCACGGCGGGCCACGGTCTCGGCCATCCGGCGGCCGGCGATCGCCGTCATGTTGGCGACCACGAGCGGGATGGTGGTTCCCGTCCCGTCATGCGAGGAGAGGTCCACGCCCTGGCGGGAGCCGACGGCGGAGCGTCCGGGCACCATGAACACATCGTCGTAGGTCAGGTCGTAGGGCACCGAAGAACTCTCTTCGAGCGCGCCGTTCTTCGGGTTCAGGAATCGCATATGGCCAGGATACGGGCCCTGACCAGGGGTCATATGATTGTCCGAGCACTTCTCCGGCCGTGTGTGCGATCCCCCAAGGGGCCCTGCGGCGCCCGGTGTGTCCCTGCCCGCACGGGGAGGCTCGGCGCCGAGGGCGGACCGCGCGGCATCGCCGCTGGTCGGGTCGCCGCTGCCGTCGCTAAGCGCCCTGCCGGGCCCGTCCGCGGGCCATGATCACGGCCAGCCCGGCGTCCGTGTCCCGCCAGTAACCCACCGCATCCGCCAGCACGCCCTCGACGATGCTCCAGTCCTCGGGCGCCGCGGCCGCGTACCCCTGCCAGCCCGTCACCACGAGCAGCCGGCCGCGGCCGGCCGGGCACCAGGACAGATCGGTGAGGCTGTCGGCGAGCGCGTCCCAGTTCCGGCCGAACCAGTCCGGCAGCCGCAGCGCGCGGACGCAGCGCTCCATGAAGGCGGCCTTGTCCGCGACCCCGTCGAGGTCCAGGGCCGCCCCGGTCCAGCCGGCGTCCCGGGCGGCGGTCAGCGCGTCCGCCACCGCGCGCTCAGCGGGCCAGGGCAGCACGCCCGCGGGTGTGCTGCCGTCGAGCACCGCCGCAAGCGGCCGGGGCACGGGTTCCGTCATCGGAGCACCGCCTTGAAGGACCGGTAGTGATCACTGGTGTAGTACGTCTCATGGCCCTCGCCGGTGACCAGCCGGCGGGCGCCGCGGTCCGGTGCGCCGGGCGTGGGGACCGTGTACTCGTGGTAGTAGCCGCGCGGCTGACGGGGCAGCAGTCGCTCCCGGTTGCCGAAGACCGTGCCGTCCCGGTCGTACGGGAAGGGCCCGCCGGCGTCGATGAGGCGCAGGGTGTCCCGCGCCTGGGAGGGCAGCTCGCCGACCGGAACGACCGGCATGCCCTGGGCCCAGTCCGGTACGCCGGAAGCGCGCGGCGTCCCGTCGACGGCCGTGGCTCCGGCCCGTGGCGCCGCCTGCGAACTCCCGTTGGCCCCACCGCCCGTGGCACACCCGGTGAGCACCAGGAGCAGCCCGGCGAGCAGCGCGCCGACGAGGGCGGCGGCGCGGCGCGGACAGGAGCGGATCACCATGCGCCGATGCTGTCACAGGCCCGCGCGGGCTGCTCGTCGATGACCGTGCCCCCGGTGCCCGCGGGCGGCTCGGCACCGGCCGTCGCGGCCGCTCCCGTACCGCGTCCGGCTCGGGCGTACGTCACGCCCCGTCAGGGTCGGCGCGGTCCAGTGCGGGGCGCGTCCCCGGGCCGGTCTCCAGCAGCAGATGGTCGGCCGCGGCGGTGTCCGTGACCAGGCTCGTCACCAGACCGGAGCGCAGCACCGCGCCGATCGCGGCGGCCTTGCGACGGCCGCCCGCGATGGCGACGACCTCCGGGATACGGCGCAGCCGGTCCGCCTCGACCGTGATGCAGCGCTCGCCGAGGTCCCGGCCGATCCGCCGCCCCTCGGCATCGAAGAGGTGCGCCGACATCTCGGCGGCGGCACCCAGCGAGGCGTAGTGCTCCCGCTCCTCCTCGCTCAGCATGTCGTAGACGGTCGAGACGCCCGGCTCCCAGGAGCCGATGGAGACGCAGGCGACGGTGACCTTGTCGAAGTACTCGAACGCGCGGGCAATGCCGGTCTGGCGGCGCAGCGCCTCGGCCGTCGCCGAGTCGGGCAGCAGCATCGGCGCGTAGATCGGGTGCGCCTCGCCCCCGGCGACATCGGCCGCCCGGCGCACCGCCTCGACCGAGCCGCGGTCGGCGGTCCCCGCGTCGTAGACACCGGTCAACTGCACGACGGTGCACGGCGGGAGGCGGTGCAGCGCGGCGGCCATATGAATGGTCGACCGGCCCCAGGCCAGCCCCAGCACATCGCCCTCGGCGACCAGCTCGCCCAGCAGGTCGGCGGCGACCTCACCGAGGTTCTCCGGGTCGGCGGCGTCCTCGGGCGGGGTCTGGCCGCCGAAGGCGGGGGGAGCATCGGCGGGCGACTCGACGACCACCGCGTGCCGCAGGCCGTAGCGGGCCCGGAGGGCGTCGGAACGTTCGGCGTCCAGCTCGGAGGGCACCCGGATCTCGATCCGTACGAGATCACGCTCCAGCGCCGTCTCCAGCACCCGCGCGACCTTGAACCGGCTGACGCCGAATTCCTCCGCGATCTGGATCTTCGACTTGCCCTCAAGATAGAAACGGCGGGCCATGGCCGCGGCCTGCACCAGCTCGGCAGGGCCCATTCCGGACTGTGGGCGGCTGGCTACCACGAAATTCTCCCCTTTTGCGCATCTGATCGAGTCTTTGCTCATCCTTTCAGAAACCCGGCGGCAGCGGGGACCATCGGCGCCCCGACCCTCGTGAACGCTCGGTGGCCCCGCAGACAAGGGGCGGCACCAGTCGTGCCACAGGAAAACTCCCGTGGCCGGAATCGACCGGTCCGCCCGCGCCCCGCTCCGGAATTCAGTGCGCGCAGCCCCAGCCCGCCGCCGCGGTCGCCCTCTCGGCCTGCTCCCGCAGATCCCGGACCGCCTTCGCCGGATCGTCCGCGCCGTACACCGCGGAGCCCGCGACGAACACATCCGCGCCCGCCTCCGCACACCGCTCGATGGTGGCCGCCGAGACCCCGCCGTCCACCTGGAGCGCCAGCTGAAGGCCGTGCCGGGAGATCAGCTCACGGGTACGGCGGATCTTCGGCAGCATGATGTCCAGGAAGGACTGGCCGCCGAAACCGGGCTCCACGGTCATGATCAGCAGCATGTCCAGCTCGGGCAGCAGATCCTCGTACGGCTCGATCGGCGTGGCCGGCTTCAGCGCCATCGACGCCCGCGCCCCCTTGGCCCGGATCTCCCGCGCCAGCCGTACGGGCGCGCCCGCCGCCTCCACATGAAAGGTCACGGAACCGGCCCCGGCCTCGATGTACTGGGGCGCCCAGCGGTCCGGGTCCTCGATCATCAGATGCAGATCGAGGGGCGTATCCGTCGCCTTGCTCAGCGACTCGACGACCGGCACACCGAGCGTGAGATTCGGCACGAAGTGGTTGTCCATGACGTCGACGTGCAGCCAGTCGGCGCCCTCCACCGCCTTCGCCTCCTCGGCGAGCCGAGCGAAGTCCGCGGACAGAATGCTGGGGTTGATCAAGGCCATGCCCCCCAGTATGGCGTGCGGGGCGGGGGGCGTGGGGTGGGGGTACGGCCCCCGTCAGCCCGTCCGGCGCAGCAAGGCCAAATACATCGCGTCCGTCCCGTGCAGATGCGGCCACAGCTGGACGTCCGGGCCGTCGCCCAGTGCCGGTACGCCGGGCATCAGGGGGCGGGCGTCGATCCACTCCACCTCGATCGGGTCACCGCCGCGGCCCTTGATCACGTCGTCCACCACGGCCCGGGTCTCGGCCGGATGCGGTGAGCAGGTCGCATAGCCGACGACGCCGCCGATCCGGACCGCGGCGAGTGCCTGCCGCAGCAGTTCGCGCTGGAGCGGGGCGAAGCCGTCCAGGTCTTCCGGGCGGCGTCGCCAGCGTGCCTCCGGGCGGCGGCGCAGGGCGCCCAGACCGGTGCAGGGGACGTCCACCAGGACCCGGTCGAAGGCGCCGGGCCGCCAGGCGGGGCGGGTGCCGTCGGCCGTGATGACCGCGTACGGGCCGGGGTTGCCCTCCAGTGCCCGCGCCACCAGACGGGCGCGGTGCGGCTGCTTCTCGGAGGCCAGCAGGGTGGCGCCGCGCTGCGCCGCGAGCGCCGCCAGCAGCGCCGCCTTGCCACCGGGACCGGCACAGCCGTCGAGCCAGGCCCGGTCGGGGCCCTCGACGGGGGCGTTCGCCAGTGCCAGGGCGACGAGCTGGCTGCCCTCGTCCTGCACCCCGGCGCGCCCCTCGCGCACCGGGTCCAGAGCGCCGGGCTCACCGCCTTCCGCGAGCCGGACCGCGTACGGGGACCAGCGGCCGGGGAGCGCGCTCTCCTCGCCGGCCACCGCCAGCAGTTCCTCGGCGGTGCTGCGGCCGGGGCGGGCCACCAGGGTCACCTCGGGGCGTTCGTTGTCCGCCTCCAGCAGGTCCTCGATACCGGCCCGGCCGCCGCCGAGCGCGTCCCACAGGGCCGAGACGATCCAGCGGGGGTGTGCGTGCACCAGGCCGAGGTGATCCTCGGGGTCCTCGTCGTAGTCCGGGGAGACCCGCTCCAGCCAGCCGTCCAGGTCATGGGCCGCGACCTTGCGCAGCACCGCGTTGACGAACTTCGCCCGGCCGTCGCCCAGCACCACCCGTGCCAGCTCCACACTGGCGCTCACCGCGGCATGCGTCGGAATACGGGTACCGAGCAGCTGATGCGCCCCGAGGGTCAGCACGTCCAGGACCGGCGGGTCCACCTCCCGCAGCGGCCGGTCCACGCACTGCGCGATGATCGCGTCATACGTGCCCTGCCAGCGCAGCGAGCCGTACACCAGCTCCGTCGCCAGCGCCGCGTCCCGGGCGTCGAAGTCGCCGCCCTCACGCGCCTTGCGCAGCAACGGCGGCAGGACCAGATTCGCATAGGCGTCGCGCTCGTCGACGGCCCGCAGCGCCTCGAACGCGAGGATCCTGACCGGGTCCTTCTGCGGGCGGCGATGGGGCTTGCTGGGGCGACGGTGCGGCTGCTGACTCACAGAAAAGGTGCTCCGGATACGAGATGAGAGGTCGGCCCCAGCCTACGCGGGCGGGCCGCCCGAGCGCGCGGGGCGGCCCGCCCCGGAGACCGCCCGAGGGCCGCGGGCGAGGGCCCGAGGGCGACCCGAAGGCGGGCCCGCGCCAGGGCCCGTGCGCGGGGTCGGTCCGGGGGTCAGTCCCCCAGCCGCTCGCCGCCCTCGATGCGCACCCCGCGCGCCCAGTCCGCGGCCTTCATCGGCTTCTTGCCCTGCGGCTGGACCCAGATGAGTTCCACGGGGTGGCTGCCGGTGCCGACGTACACGGCCTTCTTGGTGACGGCGAGTTCGCCGGGCGCCAGGGCCGGCTCCGCGTGGTCCGCGGCGGAGACGGCCGCCATCAGCTTGAGGCGCTCGCCGCGGAAGACCGTCCAGGCGCCGGGCGCGGGCGCGCAGCCACGGATCACCCGGTCGACCCGCAGCGCCGGCGCCGCCCAGTCCACCTTGGCGTCCTCGACCTCGATCTTCGGGGCGAGCGTGATGCCCTCGGCCGGCTGCGGCACCGCCTGCAGGGTGCCGTCCTCGATGCCGTCCATCGTCGCCACCAGCAGCCCGGAACCGGCGAACGCCAGCCGGGTGAGCAGATCGCCGCTGGTGTCCGTCGGCCGGACCTCCTCGGTCAGCACCCCGAAGACGGGGCCGGAGTCCAGACCGGTCTCGATCTGGAAGGTGGAAGCGCCGGTGACCTCGTCCCCCGCGAGCACCGCATGCTGGACGGGCGCCGCACCGCGCCAGGCGGGCAGCAGCGAGAAGTGCAGATTGACCCACCCCTTGGCGGGAATGTCGAGCGCGGTCTTCGGCAGCAGCGCGCCGTAGGCGACCACCGGGCAGCAGTCCGGCGCGATCTCCCGGAGCCGGGCCAGAAAGTCCTCGTCGCGCGGCTTGGCGGGCTTGAGCACCTCGATGCCCTCCTCCTCCGCACGCTCCGCGACGGGGCTGGCGACCAGCTTCCGGCCGCGGCCGGCCGGGGCGTCGGGCCGGGTCACCACGGCCACGACCTCGTGCCGGTCCGAGGCGATCAGGGCATCGAGGGCGGGTACGGCGACCTCGGGGGTGCCGGCGAAGACAAGCCTCATGGGTGGCGAACTACCTCTCACACGCAGCGGAACGACGCACCAGTCTATGGGTCCCGTACGAGGCCAGGGGCGGCGGTTCGAGGGGGCGTACAGGATTTCCCGCGCCTTGTACGGAAGCTCGTACGCCCCCATACCGTGACCAGAGCCGCTGCTGTCGCGTTGGTCAAACAGCATTGACCCGGGCCGGGCCGCATTGGCGGCCCGCTCGTTTTCATCCTTCCTATTTCACGCCGGTTCGAGAGGCTTGCTCATGGCCGACCACGCAACCCACGACGCCCAGGCGCGCGCCAGCCTGCATCTCCTGGTGCGGGACATCGAACGGGTGCGCCGGCAGGTGGACGCACTGCGCACGCTGACCGCTCAGCTCGGCAACGTCTACCGGCCTCGGCGCACGGGCCCCTCCGCGGGCTTCGTCGTCTACGGACGCGCGCCCGCTCCGACGGTGCGCCTCGCCCAGGAACTGCGGGACAGCGTCGAAACCCTTGTCACCGCCGCGGTCGACTTCGACCGTTCGCTGGGATTCTCGTGGGATGCCGTGGGCTCGGCGCTCGGCGTCACCAAACAGGCGGTACACCGTCGTTACGGTGCCCGCAGAGCCGCCGCCCAGCCCGCGGAAGGCAACGGCGGGGAACCGGCGGTGCGTTCGCCGGAGCCCTCGGCGACCCGTGCGGTGACCGTGGCCGCGGGGCTGCCCGGCGCCGCGTCCGTCCCGGCCGCCCGGTCCATGCCCGCCCAGTCCTCCGCGGCCGCCCGCGAGGAGCCCGCCCGGCCGGGCGCCTTCCCCGGCCCCCGCAACGGCTGAACCACCCGCGACACGGGCGCCTGTGCCCCCACGCCGCTCGCCAACGCCCCGGGACGCCGCCCCTGGTCCCGGGGCGGCGCCATGCCCGGGGCCGGGCCGGTGCTCACCCCAGATCGGGCGGATCGATCCGGACCCGTACGGCCTCCCCCTCCCGCTTGACCAACCGGGCCGCGCGGGCGGCCTTGAGCGCGGCGGCGAGGGCCGCGCCCTGGCCGGGGCGGACCCGGACCAGCGCACGCTCCCACTGCTCGCCCGGCGGCGGATCGCCCGGCCGGCGCGGGCGCCCGGGGTCCGGCACCGGCAGCGGCACAGGCCCCAATACCTCGGCTTCCACGGGGAGTTCGGCGGATCGCAGCAGCTCGGTGACATCCTCACCGCGGCCGGCCACCGAGGCCATCCGCGACACCGGAGGAAAGCCCAGCTCGGCCCGTTCGGCCAGCTCGCGGACCGCATGGCCGACCGGGTCCCAGCGCACCAGCGCCTGCACCGGGCGCAGCGTCGGCTCCGCGATCACCGCGACCGTGCCGCCCTCCACCTGGCCGCGGACCAGCGCGGCGGCGCCCAGCCAGCGGCGCAGCGCCTCCTCACCGGCCCGCAGATCCGGCCGGCCCAGCAGCGCCCAGCCGTCCAGCAGCAGCGCGGCCGCATACCCGCCGCCCTCGGCCACCGGCTCCGCACCCGGGGTGCTCACCACGAGCGCGGGGGCCCCGGGCACCGTGGCCAGCACATGGTCCCGCCCCGAGGTCCGCACCGGCACCGCCGGGAACACCCGGCCCAGCTCCTCCGCCGTCCGCCGTGCCCCCACCACCTGGGCCCGCAGCCGGGCACCGCCGCACTCGGAACAGTGCCAGTCCGACTCGGGGCGTCCGCACCACGCGCAGCACAACTCACCGGCGTCCCGCGCCTCCAGCGGGCCCGCACAGGCCCGGCAGCGCGCGGGGGTACGGCACCGTTCGCACGCCAGCCGGGGCGCGTATCCCCGGCGCGGGACCTGGATGAGCACCGGTCCGCGCTGGAGGCCCTCCCGCACCACCTGCCAGGCCATCGTCGGCAGCCGGGCGGCCCGCGCGGCGGCGTCGCGCGCCTCGTCGCCGTCGCCGACCGTACGCACCAGGGGCGCCGCGGCCCGCACCACCTCGCGCTCGGCGGTCAGCGGGCGCGCCCAGCCCGTCTCGACCAGCTGGGCCGCCTCGACCGTGCAGCTCAGGCCGCCCAGCAGAAAGCCCGCGCGCTCATGGACCGACCGCTGGATGAGGACCTCACGGGCATGCGGCTGCGGCGCATGGGGATCGCTGTGGCTGGCGTCCCCGTCGTCCCAGAGGGCCACCAGGCCCAGGTCGGCGACCGGCGCGAACATCGCCGCCCGGGTCCCGACCACGGCCCGCACCGCGCCACGGCTGACCGCCAGCCAGCGGCGATAGCGCTCCTCGGGCCCGGCGTCGGCGGTCAGCAGCACATGGCGGCCCGCGCCGATCAGCTCGCCGAGCGCCGCGTCCACCCGCGCCGCGGCCCGCCCGTCCGGCACCACCACCAGCGCACCGCGCCCGCCCGCCAGCGCCGCGGCCGCCGCCCGCGCGAGCTCCTGCGGCCAGGTCGCCCCGGGCAGCGCCGTCCACACCGCGCGCGGCGCGTCCCCCCGGGTGAGCGCCGCCAGAAACCCGGCGCCCGCGCCGTAACGCTCCCAACTCCCCGGCTCCGGGGGCGGGTTGGGTGGCAGCGGCGCGGGCGACGGTTTGGCCTCCGCGCGCGCCCGGCGCGGCGGCACGGCCAGCTGCACCACATCGGCGAGCGTCCCGGCATAGCGGTCCGCCACCGATCGGCACAGCGCCAGCAGCTCCGGCGTCAGCACCCGCTCGGACGACAGCACCTGCGCGACCGGGGCGAGCACCCCCCGGTAGTCGCTCTCCGCGACCCGCTCCACGATGAACCCGCTGACCAGCTTGCCGCCCTCGCGCCGGCCGCCCTTCTCCCCCGCACCGAAGCGCACCCGGACCCGCACCCCGGGCTGCGCCTCCTGATCCATCGCCGCCGGCACCGCGTAGTCGAAATACCGGTCGAGGTGCACCAGCCCCTTGTCGACCAGCACCCGCGCCACCGGCAGCTCGGCGGCCAGCTCGGCCCCCCGCCACGTCCGCGGCTTCGCCCGCTCCGTCTTGGTCTCCCGCACGGCCTCCCGGATGAGGGCCAACTGCTCGCCCGCATCCGACGCCCCCGCGTCCGGTCGCCCGTTCTCCCTGCTCACAGCATCAGTCTTAGCAGACCGCACGGACAGTGCCCGGCGGCCTGTGGACAACCGAAGGCCCCGGACCGCCGAGCGGTCCGGGGCCGTGGCACCTCACACGGGCGAGCGGGGATTTACAGCCCCGCGGCCTGCTTCAGCGCTTCCACGCGGTCCGTGCGCTCCCACGTGAAGTCCTCCAGCTCACGGCCGAAGTGGCCGTAGGCGGCGGTCTGGGAGTAGATCGGGCGGAGCAGATCGAGGTCGCGGATGATGGCCGCCGGACGGAGGTCGAAGACCTCGCCGATGGCCTGCTCGATCTTGTCGGTGTCGACGGTGGCGGTGCCGAAGGTCTCGACGAAGAGACCGACCGGCTCGGCCTTGCCGATCGCGTAGGCGACCTGGACCTCGCAGCGGGCCGCGAGGCCGGCGGCGACGACGTTCTTGGCGACCCAGCGCATCGCGTAGGCGGCCGAGCGGTCGACCTTGGACGGGTCCTTGCCGGAGAAGGCGCCGCCACCGTGGCGGGCCATACCGCCGTAGGTGTCGATGATGATCTTGCGGCCGGTCAGACCGGCGTCACCCATGGGGCCGCCGATCTCGAAACGCCCGGTCGGGTTGACCAGCAGACGGTAGCCGTCGGTGTCCAGCTTGATGCCGTCCTCGACCAGCTGGTTGAGGACGTGCTCGACGACGAACTCGCGGATGTCGGGCGCGAGCAGCGAGTCCAGGTCGATGTCGCTGGCGTGCTGCGAGGAGACCACGACGGTGTCGAGGCGGACGGCCTTGTGACCGTCGTACTCGATGGTGACCTGGGTCTTGCCGTCGGGACGGAGGTAGGGGATGGTGCCGTTCTTGCGGACCTCGGACAGGCGCTTGGACAGGCGGTGCGCGAGGTTGATCGGGAGCGGCATCAGCTCCGGGGTCTCGTCGCAGGCGTAGCCGAACATCAGGCCCTGGTCGCCGGCGCCCTGCTTGTCCAGCTCGTCGTCATCGCCCTCGACGCGGTTCTCGTACGCGGTGTCGACACCCTGGGCGATGTCCGGGGACTGCGCGCCGATGGACACCGAGACGCCGCAGGAGGCGCCGTCGAAGCCCTTCTTGGACGAGTCGTACCCGATGTCCAGGATCTTGTTGCGGACGAGGTTGGGGATGTCGGCGTACGCCTTCGTCGTCACCTCGCCGGCCACGTGCACCAGGCCGGTGGTGATCAACGTCTCCACGGCGACCCGGGATGTCGGGTCTTCCTTGAGGAGAGCGTCGAGGATGGTGTCGCTGATCTGGTCAGCGATCTTGTCGGGGTGGCCCTCGGTGACGGACTCCGAGGTGAACAGGCGGCGGGACACATCGCTCCCTGGGGTTGCAGCGGCTGCTGGCTGATCATTGGCGGACGGGCCGAGAGCTGCGCTCGACCCGATCCACTCGCCAGTTTATCGGTCGTATGCGGCGTTCGGGCACGCGGTCTCGATTTATGGACCCCTCGTGACCTGGGACACCACGGCTTACGGTAGGACGATCACCTTGAGAATGGGGCGGGTCAAGGGGACGTGCCCGATTTTGAGGGGCCGATCCAGTGATTCCGGGGCCGGTTCGGCGTCTCAGCGGCGAGTCTCGGCCAGACGGGGTGCGACCAGGTCCCAGACCGTCTCGGCCAGGGTTTCCTTGGGCCCGTACGGCACCGGGGTCTCAGTCCCGTCGGCCGCGAGGATCACCGCTTCGTTCTCCGCCGAGCCGAAGGCCTTGTGCTCCCCGACCTCATTGACGACCAGCAGGTCACAGCCCTTGCGGGCGAGCTTGGCGCGGCCGTTGGCGAGCACCTCGTCGGTCTCCGCGGCGAAGCCGACCACGACCTGGCCCGGGTGTGCCCGCTCGGCGGAGATCTCGGCGAGGATGTCCGGATTTCGTACCAAGGCGATGGGTTCCGGCTCCTGGCCCTCGATCTTCTTGATCTTGCCCGTGGTGTAGACGGCGGGGCGGAAATCGGCGACCGCGGCGGCCATGACCACCGCATCGGCGTCCGCGGCGGCCTTCAGCACGGCCTCACGCAGCTGACGCGCCGTACCGATGGGGATCACCTCCACCCCGGCCGGATCGGGCAGCTCGGTGTTTCCTGCGACCAGGGTGACCCTGGCGCCGCGGGCCGCCGCTGTACGGGCGAGCGCGTAGCCCTGCTTGCCGGAGGAGCGGTTGCCCAGATAGCGGACGGGATCCAGCGGCTCGCGGGTGCCGCCCGCGCTGATGACGACATGGCGTCCGGCGAGATCCTGCTCGGTCGCCCGGTCACCGCGGGCCAGCACCCGGCGGCAGAATTCGAAGATCTCTACCGGGTCGGGGAAGCGGCCCTTGCCGGTGTCGACGCCGGTCAGCCGGCCGACCGCGGGCTCGATGACGAGCGCGCCGCGGCGGCGCAGGGTGGCGACGTTCTCCTGGGTGGCGGGGTTCTCCCACATCTCGGTGTGCATCGCGGGCGCGAAGATCACCGGACAGCGGGCGGTGAGCAGCGTGTTCGTCAGCAGATCGTCGGCGAGGCCGTGGGCGGCCTTGGCCAGCAGATCGGCGGTGGCGGGCGCGACCACGACGAGCTCGGCGGCCTGGCCGATACGGACGTGCGGGACCTCGTGGACGGACTCCCAGACCTCGGTCCCGGCCGGGTTGCCGGACAGCGCCGACCAGGTGGCCTCCCCGACGAAGTGCAGCGCCGAAGCGGTCGGCACCACCCGTACGTCGTGCCCGGACTCGGTCAGCCGCCGCAGCAGTTCACACGCCTTGTACGCGGCGATCCCGCCGCTGACCCCCAGGACGACCCTGGGCCGCTCCCGCTCCCGCTTGTCCATCGCTTCGCCGCTCCCCGGGTCTAGGTCCCTACGTATGCCCCTATGACACACCAAGGGCCCGGCGGTTGCTCCGCCGGGCCCTTCGTGAATGTCTGCCGCTTACTGAGCCGGGCCCTCGATGGCCTCGGAGGTCAGCAGGCCCGCGTTGATCTCGCGGAGCGCGATCGAGAGCGGCTTCTCGTGGACGTGCGTGTCCACGAGGGGGCCGACGTACTCCAGCAGGCCCTCGCCGAGCTGGGAGTAGTACGCGTTGATCTGGCGCGCGCGCTTGGCGGCGTAGATCACAAGGCTGTACTTCGAATCGGTGGCCTCGAGAAGCTCATCAATGGGCGGGTTGATGATGCCCTCGGGTGCAGTGATGGAAGAGGACACTCTCTACCTTCCGAAGGGGGATGAAGCGGGGTGTAACGCAGAAGTCCTGGTCGTCCGGGGAGCTGCGCGGTCAGCCGCTGGTGTTCCGGTCCCCGGATCGATTCAGCATCAAGGCTAGCAGCTCGCGGCTGACGTCCTCGACGGAGGTGTTGACAAGCGTCACATCGAACTCTTTCTCCGCTGCCAGCTCGACCCGGGCGGCGGCCAGCCGGCGCTCGATGACCTCCGGCGCCTCCGTGCCCCGCCCGGTGAGCCGGCGGACCAGCTCGTCCCAGCTCGGCGGGGCCAGGAAGACCAGGTTGGCCTCCGCCATGGACTCCCGGACCTGGCGGGCGCCCTGCAGATCGATCTCCAGCAGGACGGGCTCACCGGACTCCAGCCGGTCCAGCACCGCCTTGCGGGGGGTGCCGTACCGGTTGCCCGCGAACTCGGCCCATTCGAGCAGCTCACCGTTGGCGATGAGCTTGTCGAATTCCCCGTCGTCGACGAAGAAGTACTGGACGCCGTGCCGCTCCCCGGGGCGCGGCTTGCGGGTGGTGGCCGAAACCGAGAGCCAGACCTCGGGGTGGACCTTGCGCATATGCGCGACGACCGTGCTCTTGCCGACCCCGGAGGGGCCGGAGAGCACGGTCAGTCGCGGTTGTCTGGCCGGGGGCTCGGGGGTCATCCCCCCGGAGACTGCAGAACTCATGCAGCGATTATTCCAGCTTCCCGGTCATGCCGGAAAACTCACGAAGCAGTGCTGCCGAACTCGCGCTCCAGCGACGCGATCTGGTTGGAGCCAAGACCCCGGACACGGCGGCTTTCGGAGATGCCGAGCCGCTCCATGATCTGCTTGGCGCGGACCTTGCCGACGCCCGGCAGGGACTCCAAGAGGGCGGAGACCTTCATCTTGCCGATGACGTCGTTCTCCTGGCCCTGCTTGATGACCTCATGGAGGGAAGCACCGGAGTGCTTGAGCCGATTCTTGACCTCGGCGCGCTCCCGGCGAGCCGCGGCGGCCTTCTCGAGCGCGGCTGCGCGCTGTTCAGGGGTAAGGGGCGGAAGAGCCACGCCTACGTCACCTCGGATGTCGAACTGTCGGATACGGACCAGTGTGGAACCTAGTCACCCCGCACCTGCGGAGCAACGAGCAACGCGCTTACGTGCAGTGCTCTCGACGGAGACTAGCGGCAGAGTGCGCCGGAGTCAGCGAGAACAAGCGAAAAGTCCTGGTCAGACTCTGCTGACCAGGACATTTCGGGACTAAACTCCCCGTCTTTCGGGCGTCAGGCGAGCGCGGTGCGCACTTCGTCGGCGAATCGGTCCGCCGCCGCGCGCAGTGCCGCGGTGTCCGGACCGTGTCGCAGCACCCCCCGGCTGACGCTCGGCACGACATTGCGTACGGCGTTCCCGAAGACCTTCGGCAGGTCGGCGGGCGTGGCGCCCTGGGCGCCGATGCCGGGGGCGAGCAGCGGGCCGTTGATCGCCAGATCGAACGAGGAGAGATCGCCGAGCGTGGCGCCGACGACCGCGCCGAAGGAGCCGAGCGGCTCGGCACCGGCGTTCTCGGCCGCAAGATGGCCGAGCATCGTCGCCGCGAGGGTCCTGCCGTCCTCGCGCACCGCCCGCTGGACCTCCGCGCCCTCCGGGTTGGAGGTGAGGGCGAGGACGAAGAGTCCGGCGCCGCTCTCGCGGGCCAGGTCGACGGCCGGCCGGAGCGAGCCGTAGCCGAGGTACGGGGAGACCGTCAGCGCGTCCGAGAACAGCGGCGAGTCCTTGCTCAGGAAGGTCTCCGCGTAGGCGGCCATGGTGGAACCGATGTCGCCGCGCTTGGCGTCCATCAGGACCAGGGCGCCGCGTTCGCGCGCCTCGGCGACGGCGGTCTCCAGGACGGCCAGGCCGCGCGAGCCGAAGCGCTCGAAGAACGCGGACTGCGGCTTGAAGACGGCTACCGTCTCGCCGAGCGCCTCCACGACCGTGCGGGTGAACCGCGCCAGGCCCGCGACATCGTCGTTCAGCCCCCAGTCGGCCAGCAGCGAGGCATGCGGGTCGATGCCGACACAGAGCGGGCCGCGCGTGTCCATGGCCTGACGGAGGCGCGCGCCGAAGGGGGCGGTCGGCGGGGTGACGGCTTCCGGGGTCATGCGGTCACCTTCTTGTGCTCGGCGCCGACCGCGTCGGCGAGGGTGGCGTAGGGGCTGTTGCGCAGCCGGGCGGCCAGTCCCTTGTGGATCGTGCGGCACCAGAACGGGCCCTGGTAGATGAAGGCGCTGTAGCCCTGTACCAGGGTGGCGCCGGCGAGGATGCGCTGCCAGGCGTCCTCGGCGGTCTCGATGCCGCCGACACCGATCAGGGTGATCCGGTCGCCGACGCGGGCGTAGAGGCGGCGCAGGACCTCCAGGGAGCGCTCCTTGACGGGCGCGCCGGAGAGGCCGCCGGTCTCGGCGATCAGCTTCGGGTCGGAGGTCAGGCCCAGGCCGTCGCGGGCGATGGTGGTGTTGGTGGCGATGATCCCGTCCAGGCCCAGCTCCACGGCGAGGTCGGCGACCGCGTCCACATCGGCGTCGGCGAGGTCCGGGGCGATCTTGACCAGCAGCGGGACCCGGCGGTCGGTGACCGTACGGTCGGCGGCCTCGCGGACCGCGGTCAGCAGCGGGCGCAGATGCTCGACGGCCTGGAGGTTGCGCAGCCCCGGGGTGTTCGGGGAGGAGACATTGACGACCAGGTAGTCGGCGTGCGGGGCGAGCCGCTCGGTGGAGGTGACGTAGTCGGCGGTGGCCTCAGCCTCCGGGACGATCTTGGTCTTGCCGATGTTGACGCCGACGGTGGCCGGGAAGACCGGGTTGCGGGCCGCCAGACGGGCCGCCACGGACGCGGAGCCGTCGTTGTTGAAGCCCATCCGGTTGATCAGCGCGCGGTCCGGTACGAGCCGGAACAGGCGCTTCTTGGGGTTGCCGGGCTGCGGCTGCGCGGTGACCGTGCCGATCTCGACATGGTCGAAGCCGAGCATGGTCATTCCGTCGATCGCGACGGCGTTCTTGTCGAAACCGGCGGCCAGGCCGAAGGGGCCGTGCATCCGGCGGCCCAGGGCCTCGGTGCGCAGCTCCTTGTAGCGGGGCGCGAGGGCGGCCGCGAGGAAGGTGCGCAGCACGGGGAGGCGCACGGCCAGCTGGATCCAGCGGAAGGCCAGGTGGTGGGCCTTCTCGGGGTCCATGCGCTGGAAGAGGAGTTGGAAGAAGAGGCGGTACATCGTCGGGTGGGCCTTCCGGAGTGAGGAGCGAGGGGGCATGAAGAGGGGGACACCGCGTCGGTGTCCCCCTCCCGGCCGCTACTCCTCGCGGGCCGCGGTGAGATGTTCGGCGTGTTCCTGGAGGGACCGCACGCCCACGTCTCCGCGGGACATGGCCTCGATGCCCTGGACGGCGGCGGCCAGCGCCTGGACCGTGGTCAGGCAGGGGACGCCGCGGGCGACGGCGGCGGTACGGATGTCGTAGCCGTCCAGCCGGCCGCCGGTGCCGTAGGGGGTGTTGACGATCAGGTCGACCTGGCCGTCGTGGATCAGCTGGACGATGGTCCGCTCACCGTCCGGCCCCTCGCCCTCGGACTGCTTGCGCACCACGGTGGCGTTGATGCCGTTGCGGCGCAGCACCTCGGCGGTGCCGGAGGTGGCGAGCAGCTCGAAGCCGTGGGCGACCAGCTCACGGGCCGGGAAGATCATCGAGCGCTTGTCCCGGTTGGCGACGGAGACGAACGCGCGGCCCTTGGTGGGCAGCGCGCCGTAGGCGCCGGACTGGGACTTGGCGTACGCGGTGCCGAAGACCGAGTCGATGCCCATGACCTCACCGGTGGAGCGCATCTCCGGACCGAGAACGGTGTCCACCCCGCGGCCGTGGATGTCGCGGAACCGCGACCAGGGCATCACGGCTTCCTTGACGGAGATCGGCGCGTCCAGCGGCAGGGTGCCGCCGTCGCCCGCCTTGGGCAGCATGCCCTCGGCGCGCAGCTCGGCGATGGTGGCGCCCAGCGAGATCCGGGCGGCGGCCTTGGCCAGCGGTACGGCGGTGGCCTTCGAGGTGAAGGGGACCGTACGGGAGGCGCGGGGGTTGGCCTCCAGGACGTAGAGGATGTCCCCGGCCATCGCGAACTGGATGTTGATCAGTCCGCGGACGCCAACACCCTTGGCGATGGCCTCCGTCGAGGCCCGCAGCCGCTTGATGTCGAAGCCGCCGAGGGTGATCGGGGGCAGCGCACAGGCGGAGTCGCCGGAGTGGATACCGGCCTCCTCGATGTGCTCCATGACGCCGCCGAGGTAGAGCTCCTGGCCGTCGTAGAGCGCGTCGACGTCGATCTCTATGGCGTCGTCGAGGAAACGGTCGATGAGGACCGGGTGGCGGTCGATCAGGCCGGCGTGCCGGGTGAGGTACTCCCCCAGCGAGGGCTCGTCGTAGACGATCTCCATACCGCGGCCGCCGAGCACATAGGACGGCCGGACCATGACCGGGTAGCCGATCTCGGCGGCGATCTGCTGGGCCTCGGCGAAGGAGAACGCGGTGCCGTACTTGGGGGCCGGCAGCCCGGCCTCGGTCAGCACCCGGCCGAAGGCGCCGCGCTCCTCGGCGAGGTCGATCGCCTCGGGCGAGGTGCCGACGATCGGCACACCGTTGTCCTTGAGCGCCTGCGCCAGGCCCAGCGGGGTCTGCCCGCCGAGCTGGACGACGACACCGGCGACCGGTCCGGCCTGGGTCTCGGCGTGCACGATCTCCAGCACGTCTTCGAGCGTCAGCGGCTCGAAGTACAGGCGGTCGGAGGTGTCGTAGTCCGTCGAGACGGTCTCCGGGTTGCAGTTGACCATCACGGTCTCGTAGCCGGCGTCGCTGAGCGCGAACGAGGCGTGGACGCAGGAGTAGTCGAACTCGATGCCCTGGCCGATGCGGTTGGGGCCGGAGCCGAGGATGATCACGGCCGGCTTCTCGCGCGGGGCGACCTCGGTCTCCTCGTCGTAGGACGAGTAGAAGTACGGCGTCTTCGCGGCGAATTCGGCGGCACAGGTGTCGACCGTCTTGTAGACGGGGCGGACGCCGAGGGAGTGCCGGACCTCGCGGACGACGTCCTCGCGCAGTCCGCGGATCGCGGCGATCTGGGCGTCGGAGAAGCCGTAGCGCTTTGCGTCCGCGAGGATCTCCGGGTCGAGCTTGTCGGCCGCGGCGATCTCGTCGGCGATCTCCTTGATGAGGAAGAGCTGGTCGACGAACCACGGGTCGATCTTCGTGGCGTCGAAGACCTCCTGCGGGGTGGCGCCGGCCCGGATCGCCGCCATGACGGTGTTGATCCGGCCGTCGGTCGGGACCTGGGCCTTCTCCAGCAGCGCGGCCTTGTCGCCGGGCTCGCCGATGAAGTCGAACTGGCTGCCCTTCTTCTCCAGGGAGCGCAGGGCCTTGTTGAGCGCCTCGGGGAAGTTACGGCCGATGGCCATGGCCTCGCCGACCGACTTCATGGTCGTGGTGAGGGTGGCGTCGGCGGCCGGGAACTTCTCGAAGGCGAAGCGCGGCACCTTGACGACGACGTAGTCGAGAGTCGGCTCGAAGGACGCCGGGGTCTTCTCGGTGATGTCGTTGGGGATCTCGTCGAGGGTGTAGCCGACGGCGAGGCGGGCGGCGATCTTCGCGATCGGGAAGCCGGTGGCCTTGGAGGCCAGCGCCGAGGAGCGGGAGACCCGGGGGTTCATCTCGATGACGATGACCCGGCCGTCGTCGGGGTTGACCGCGAACTGGATGTTGCAGCCGCCGGTGTCGACGCCGACCTCGCGGATGACGGCGATGCCGATGTCCCGCAGGGTCTGGTACTCGCGGTCGGTGAGCGTCATCGACGGCGCGACGGTGATCGAGTCGCCGGTGTGCACGCCCATCGGGTCGAAGTTCTCGATGGAGCAGACGACCACGACGTTGTCGTTCTTGTCGCGCATCAGCTCCAGCTCGTACTCCTTCCAGCCGAGGATGGACTCCTCCAGGAGCACCTCGGTGGTCGGCGAGAGCGTCAGGCCCTGGCCGGCGATCCGGCGCAGCTCCTCCTCGTCGTGCGCGAAGCCGGAGCCGGCGCCGCCCATGGTGAAGGAGGGGCGGACGACGACGGGGTAGCCGCCGAGCTCCTCGACGCCCTTCATGACGTCGTCCATGGAGTGGCAGATGTAGGAGCGCGCGGACTCGCCGTGGCCGATCTTCTTGCGGACCTCCTCCACGACCTCCTTGAACAGGTCGCGGTCCTCGCCCTTGTTGATCGCCTCGACGTTGGCGCCGATCAGCTCGACGCCGTACTTGTCGAGGGTGCCGGACTCGTGCAGCGAGATGGCCGTGTTCAGGGCCGTCTGACCGCCCAGGGTGGGCAGGAGCGCGTCGGGGCGCTCCTTGGCGATGATCTTCTCGACGAAGTCCGGGGTGATCGGCTCGACGTAGGTGGCGTCGGCGATCTCCGGGTCGGTCATGATCGTCGCCGGGTTGGAGTTCACCAGGATGACGCGCAGGCCCTCGGACTTGAGGACCCGGCATGCCTGGGTGCCGGAGTAGTCGAACTCGGCGGCCTGGCCGATGACGATCGGGCCGGAGCCGATGACCAGGACGGACTGGATATCGGTGCGCTTAGGCACGCTGGCCCTCCATCAGGGATACGAAGCGGTCGAAGAGGTACGCGGCGTCGTGCGGCCCCGCGGCGGCTTCGGGGTGGTACTGGACGCTGAAGGCCGGCTGGTCGAGGAGGTGCAGACCCTCCACCACGTCGTCGTTGAGGCAGACGTGGGAGACCTCGGCGCGGCCGAAGGGGGTGTCGGAGACCTTGTCGAGCGGGGCGTCGACGGCGAATCCGTGGTTGTGCGCGGTGACCTCGACCTTGCCGGTCGTACGGTCCTGCACCGGCTGGTTGATGCCGCGGTGCCCGTACTTGAGCTTGAAGGTGCCGAAGCCCAGCGCGCGGCCCAGGATCTGGTTGCCGAAGCAGATGCCGAACAGCGGCGTCTTGCGCTCCAGCACGCCGCGCATGACGGAGACCGGGTGGTCGGCGGTGGCCGGGTCGCCGGGGCCGTTGGAGAAGAACACGCCGTCCGGGTTCACCGCGTAGACGTCCTCGACGGTGGCGGTGGCCGGCAGGACGTGCACCTCGATGCCGCGCTCGGCCATCCGGTGCGGGGTCATGCCCTTGATGCCCAGGTCGATGGCGGCGACGGTGAACTTCTTGGTACCGATCGCCGGGACGACGTAGGTCTCCTTGGTGGCGACCTGCGTGGACAGGTCGGCGCCCTGCATCTCGGGGGCCTGGCGCACCCGGGCGAGCATGGTGCCCTCGTCGGGCAGCGCCTCGCCGGAGAAGATGCCGACCCGCATCGCGCCGCGCTCGCGCAGATGCCGGGTCAGCGCGCGGGTGTCGACACCGCTGATGCCGACGACGCCCTGGGCGACCAGCTCGTCGTCCAGGGAGCGCACCGAGCGCCAGTTGGACGGGAGCCGGGCGGGGTCACGGACGACGTAACCGGCGACCCAGATCCGCTGCGACTCGGGGTCCTCGTCGTTCACCCCGGTGTTGCCGATGTGCGGGGCGGTCATGACGACGACCTGGCGGTGGTACGAGGGGTCGGTCAGCGTCTCCTGGTAGCCGGTCATGCCGGTGGAGAACACCGCTTCGCCGAAGGTCTCCCCCACGGACCCGTAGGCGCGGCCGCGGAAGGTGCGGCCGTCCTCCAGGACGAGTACGGCGGGGATCTTGGCGGTCCCCCTGGTGGAGGTCGTCATCGTGCGCCTTCCGTTTCGGTGTGCTCGGTGGTGCTGGTGTGGTGCTCGGTGGTGCCGTGCTCGGTGGTGCTGGTTTCGCTGGTGCCCTGCCGGGCGGTGCTCAGCCGGTCGATGGCCTCTACCCAGGCGGGGTGCTCGCCCGCCCGGTCGGAGCGGAAGCCGGAGTCGATGTCCTTGTCCCCGTGCCGCCAGGTGACGATCAGCAGTCCGCCCTCGGGCAGGACCTTGCCGGCGATGCCCTTGTCGAGGCGGGCGCCGCGCAGTGCGGCGGCCGGCACGAAGAAGTCCTCGGCGCCCGGCCGTACGACGTCCAGGCCCTGGTCGGTCAGGGTCAGCTCGGCGCGGCTGCGGGTGCCCAGGCCGCGCGCCACGATCCGGTCGAGCCACTGCCCGGCGGTGGTGGAGCCGTGGTAGCGGCCGCTGAGCCGCAGCCGGTGCTCGCCGAGATCGTCCGGGGTGGACGGCAGCTCCGGCAGATCGCCCTGGAGCGTGCCGCGCCATTTCCAGCCCTGGCGCATCAGCCAGTAGACGAAGACGACGAAGACCAGCAGCCCGGCGACCCAGCCGATCCGCGCGGCCCAGTCGGTGACCGGCGCGGACTTCTGCGCTTCGGCCAGGTGGATCAGTGGAGGAGTCACGCCAGCTTCCCGTCGACGACCGTTGCCCGGCCCCGCAGGAAGGTGTGGGTGACGCGTCCCGGCAGCTCACGGCCCTCGTAGGGGGTGTTGCGGCTGCGGGAGGCGAAGCCCGCGGGGTCCACCTCTCCACGGTAAGCGGAATCGAGCAGCGTGAGGTTGGCGGGCTCACCAGCCGAGACGGGGCGGCCGTGGCCCTTGGCCTGCCCGATCCGCGCGGGCGCGTAGGACATCCGGTCCGCGACGGCCTCCCAGGTCAGCAGGCCGGTCTCGACCATCGTCTGCTGCACGACCGACAGCGCGGTCTCCAGGCCCACCATGCCCATGGCGGCCGCGGCCCACTCGCAGTCCTTGTCCTCGTGCGGGTGCGGGGCGTGGTCGGTGGCGACGATGTCGATCGTGCCGTCGGCGAGGGCCTCGCGCAGGGCCATCACGTCGCGCTCGGTGCGCAGCGGCGGGTTGACCTTGTAGACGGGGTTGTAGCTACGCACCATCTCGTCGGTGAGGAGCAGGTGGTGCGGCGTGACCTCGGCGGTGACGTCGATGCCGCGGGACTTGGCCCAGCGGACGATCTCGACGGAGCCGGCGGTCGACAGGTGGCAGATGTGCACCCGCGAGCCCACGTGCTCGGCGAGCAGGACATCCCGGGCGATGATCGATTCCTCGGCCACCGCCGGCCAGCCCCCGAGCCCCAGCTCCGCCGAGACGATGCCCTCGTTCATCTGGGCGCCCTCGGTGAGCCGCGGCTCCTGGGCGTGCTGCGCGATGACGCCGCCGAAGGCCTTCACGTACTCCAGGGCCCGGCGCATGATCACGGCGTCGTGCACGCACTTGCCGTCGTCGGAGAAGACGGTGACCCCGGCGGCGGACTCGTGCATGGCGCCCAGCTCGGCGAGCTTGCTGCCCTCCAGGCCGACGGTGACGGCACCGATGGGCTGCACATCGCAGTAGCCGTGCTCCTGGCCGAGGCGGTAGACCTGCTCGACGACGCCGGCGGTGTCGGCGACGGGGAAGGTGTTGGCCATGGCGAACACGGCGGTGTAGCCGCCGCTCGCCGCGGCGCGGGTGCCGGTCAGGACGGTCTCGGAGTCCTCGCGGCCCGGCTCGCGCAGGTGGGTGTGCAGGTCGACGAGGCCCGGCAGAAGGATCTTGCCCTCGGCCTCGATGACGTCGGCGCCCTCGGCGGACAGCCCGGCGCCGACGGCCTCGATGGTCTCGCCGTCGATCAGGACGTCCTGGGCCTCGCCACCGAGCACCTTCGCACCACGGATCAGGATCTTGCTCATGTTCTTAGTTCCCCTCGGTACGGGTGTGGGTGACGGCGGGCTCGTTGCCGCCGAGCAGCAAGTACAGGACGGCCATGCGGACGGAGACGCCGTTGGTCACCTGCTCGATGACCGTGCAGCGGTCGGAGTCGGCGACCTCGGCGGTGATCTCCATGCCGCGGACCATCGGGCCGGGGTGCATCACGATGGCGTGCTCGGGCATCCGCGCCATCCGCTCGCCGTCCAGGCCGTAGCGGCGCGAGTACTCCCGCTCGGTCGGGAAGAAGGCGGCGTTCATGCGCTCGCGCTGCACCCGCAGCATCATCACCGCGTCGGTTTTCGGCAGGACGCGGTCGAGGTCGTAGGACACCTCGCACGGCCAGGTCTCGACGCCGACCGGCACCAGGGTGGGCGGGGCGACGAGGGTGACCTCGGCGCCGAGGGTGTGCAGGAGATCGACGTTCGAGCGCGCGACGCGGCTGTGGAGCACGTCACCGACGACGGTGATGCGCCGCCCGCTCAGATCCTCGCCGAGCCCGGCGTCCGGGCCGATCAGCCGGCGCCGCATGGTGAAGGCGTCGAGCAGGGCCTGGGTGGGGTGCTGGTGGGTGCCGTCGCCGGCGTTGATGACGGGAGCGTCGATCCAGCCGGAGTTGGCGAGCCGGTAGGGGGCTCCGGAGGCGCCGTGCCGTATGACGACGGCGTCGACGCCCATCGCCTCCAGGGTCTGGGCGGTGTCCTTGAGGGACTCGCCCTTGGAGACGCTGGACCCCTTGGCGGCGAAGTTGATGACGTCCGCGGAGAGCCGCTTCTCGGCGGCCTCGAAGGAGATCCGGGTCCGGGTGGAGTCCTCGAAGAAGAGATTGCAGACGGTGCGTCCGCGCAGGGTGGGGAGCTTCTTGATCGGCCGGTCGGCGACCCGGGCCATCTCCTCGGCGGTGTCGAGGATCAGGACGGCGTCGTCGCGTGTGAGGTCGGCGGCCGAGATGAGGTGACGCTTCATCCGGTTTTCTCCGTGGGTGAAGGAGGTGTACGGGAATGTCCGTTGAGCGGGCATGCCAGCGGGCCCCGGGGGCACCGGGTCCCTGCGCGAGGCGCTAGCGCTCGCCGGCCGGAGCGGTGTGCTTCACGCCGAGCAGCACGGCATCCCGGCCGTCCTCCTCGGTGAGCTGGACCTTGACCGTCTCCCGCAGCGAGGTGGGGAGGTTCTTGCCCACGTAGTCGGCGCGGATCGGCAGTTCGCGGTGGCCCCGGTCCACGAGGACCGCCAGCTGCACGGCGCGCGGCCGGCCGATGTCGCCCAGCGCGTCCAGGGCGGCGCGGATCGTGCGCCCGGAGAACAGGACGTCGTCGACGAGCAGGACGACCCGGCCCTCGATGCCGTCGGCGGGGATGTCCGTGCGGGCGAGCGTACGGGCGGGGCCCAGACGCAGGTCGTCGCGGTACATGGTGATGTCGAGCGAGCCGACCGGAACCGCACGGCCGGTGATCTCTTCGAGCTTGGCGGCCAGTCGCCGGGCGAGGAAGACGCCGCGGGTGGGGATTCCCAGGAGCACCACATCGTCCGCGCCCTTGGCGCGCTCGACGATCTCGTGGGCGATACGGGTGAGCATGCGCGCGATGTCCGGGCCTTCGAGCACCGGCCGCGCGGGGAGCTGAACCCCGATGTCGGAACTGCTTGCGTCCATACGAAACGGACCTCCTTCTCCGCCTCACGGGACGGACCTTAAAGGACGTCGGATTTACGCGGCCCAGGCTACCAGGAGCCCCTCCAGGAGCCGTCCGCACCCCTGACGGGTGAGGGTCTGCCCCGTTCCGCTTGACGAAGTCAGATTACGCTGCGTAACCTCACAGTGAGTTACCAGCCCGCGGCGGAGCCGCATGTCGATACAGCCGTCTGGGGAGTTTTATGTCCAGCGAATACGCCAAACAGCTCGGGGCCAAGCTCCGCGCCATCCGCACCCAGCAGGGCCTTTCTCTCCATGGTGTCGAGGAGAAGTCCCAGGGCCGCTGGAAGGCCGTGGTGGTCGGTTCGTACGAGCGCGGTGACCGCGCCGTAACCGTGCAGCGCCTCGCCGAGCTGGCGGACTTCTACGGCGTTCCGGTGCAGGAACTGCTTCCGGGCACGACACCGGGCGGAGCGGCCGAGCCGCCGCCGAAGCTGGTGCTCGACCTGGAGCGCCTCGCCCATGTCCCGCAGGAGAAGGCCGGCCCGCTGCAGCGCTACGCCGCCACCATCCAGAGCCAGCGCGGTGACTACAACGGCAAGGTGCTCTCGATCCGCCAGGACGATCTGCGCACCCTTGCGGTCATCTACGACCAGTCGCCCTCGGTGCTGACCGAGCAGCTGATCAGCTGGGGCGTGCTCGACGCCGATGCACGCCGAGCCGTGTCCCACGAGGAGCTCTAGCCCTCGTACCTGCAGAAACGTGCCGCCGCTCCGGGCTTCCCGGGGCGGCGGTCGCGCGTTGTGGGGACTCCTCCGGAGCGCAGCGGTACGCGCCGGTGCGCACAGGTTCCGTACGAGGCACCCCCGCGAGGGCCGCTGGCGGGCGTTCTGCGGGCATGCGACGGGCCCGGAGCCTTACCCCTCACTCCGGGCCCGTTCACACGCTCTGCCGACCGCCTGCTACGCCTCGCGCCGCAGGCTCGGCTTCAGCTCCTTGAGCCGGCCGAGGAGGCCGTTGACGAAGGCCGGGGAGTCGTCCGTGGAGAACTCCTTGGCGAGCTGCACCGCTTCGTCGATCGCCACCGCGTCCGGGGTGTCGTCCACCCAGAGCAGTTCGTAGGCGCCGAGACGCAGGATGCTGCGGTCGGCCGCCGGCATCCGGTCCAGGTCCCAGTCGACCGCGTAGGTGGAGATCAGCTCGTCGATGCGGGCGACATGGTCCGCGTATCCCTCGACCAGCTCCAGGGTGTATTCGTTCACCGGCGGCTGGCGTGGATCGGTCCGGGCGTGCCGCATCCAGTCCGCGAGCACGGACTGCACATCGGCACCGCGCTGGTCGGCCTCGAAGAGTATCTGGAAGGCGCGCTTACGGGCCTTGGTGCGGGCAGCCACGGTTAGCTGTTCACCCGGCCGAGGTAGTCGCCCGTGCGGGTGTCGACCTTGATCTTCTCACCGGTGGTGATGAAGAGCGGCACCTGGATGGAGTAGCCGGTCTCCAGCTCGGCGGGCTTGGAGCCGCCGGTGGAGCGGTCGCCCTGCACACCGGGCTCGGTGTGCTTGATGATCAGCTCGACCGCGGCGGGGAGCTCGACGTAGAGCACCTCGCCCTCGTGCTGCGCCACGACCGCCTCGAAGCCCTCGATGAGGTAGTTCGCGGCGTCGCCGACGGCCTTGCGGTCGACGTGCAGCTGGTCGTAGGTGTCCATGTCCATGAAGACGAAGTAGTCGCCGTCCATGTACGAGAACTGCATTCCGCGCTTGTCGACGGTGGCCGTCTCGACCTTCACGCCGGCGTTGAAGGTCTTGTCCACCACCTTGCCGGACAGCACGTTCTTGAGCTTCGTGCGGACAAAGGCGGGGCCCTTGCCGGGCTTGACGTGCTGGAACTCGACGACGGACCAGAGCTGGCCGCCTTCGAGCTTGAGCACCATGCCGTTCTTGAGGTCGTTCGTGGATGCCACGGTTGCGGAATCTCCTGGACTGCAGGTGGTGGGACCCCGGAGCGGCGCACGCCGAAACCCTACGGCTCAGAGTGCGAGCAGCTCCTTGGTCGTGATCGTGAGTAGCTCGGGCCCGCCGTCCGCCTCGGGGCGGACGACGAGTGTGTCGTCGATCCGGACACCCCCACGGCCCGGGATGTGAACCCCCGGCTCGACGGTGACCGGCACGCAAGCGTCCAGTTTACCCATGGCGGCAGGGGACAACTGAGGGTCCTCATCGATTTCGAGTCCCACACCGTGCCCGGTCCACGGTCCGAGCCGCTCGCCGTACCCCGCGGCATCCAGTACATGACGGGTCACCCGGTCCACCTCGCGGCACTCCACACCCGGCGCCAGCGCCTCCCGTCCGGCGCGCTGGGCTGCGAAAACGAGATCGTACAGCTCGATCTGCCAGTCCGAGGGCGTGGTGCCGATGACGAAGGTCCGGCCGATCTCGCAGCGGTAGCCGCGGTAGTTGGCGCCCAGCCCGACGCTGAGGAAGTCGCCCTCCTCGACCCGCCGGTCGGTGGGCAGATGCCCGGGGCGGCCGGCGTTCGGGCCGGTCGCGACGGAGGTGGGGAAGGCCGGCCCGTCCGCGCCGTGGTCGACCAGCCGGCGTTCCAGTTCGAGCGCGAGATGCCGCTCGGTGCGGCCGACCAGGATCGATTCCAGCAGCTCCCCCAGGGCCTGGTCGGCGATCTCCGCGGCGATCCGCAGACAGGCGATCTCGTCGTCGTCCTTCACCAGCCGCTGCGCCTCGACCGCGCAGGCCAGGTCCGTCAGCCGCAGCCGGGGCGCGACCTGGGTGAGCGCCCGGTGGCGGGTGACGGTGAGGTGGTGTTCCTCGACGGCCAGGATCTGCGCGCCGGCCTTCGCGGCCAGGTCGGCGCCCGCCACGACCGGGTCCCCACCACGGGTCGGCAGCACCGAGACCCGTACGTCCTCGGCCGGACGCCCCTCGGCGGGATCACCGCTCAGCGGGCTGCCGCACAGCAGCGCGTCATCGGCCGGTCCCAGCAGCAGCGCGGCGCCGGGCGGCGCGCAGCCGGTGAGATAGCGGACGTTCGCGGGGCGCGAGATCAGTGCGGCGGCACTTCCGGGCCCGGCTACGCGGTCGCGCAGACGCGTGCGTCGGGCCGCGTACAACTCGGACATATCACGAGCGTACGGCGACTCCCCCGGGGCGGCCGGTCGGGCGGGGCCGCCCGGGGGACCGGTGCCGTCCTGTCTACCAGTTGGGCGGGCTGGCGATGCTGCGGGCGACGACGTCGTCCAGCACCCGCACCGTCGTGGCGACGTCGTGCTGGGAGTTGTCGATGATCGGCAGGCCGGAGCCGTACCAGCCGGCCATCCGCCCGTGGATCCTCGCCACCTCTTCGTCGGAGAGCCGGCGGTTGCCGCTGCGCCGGGCGTTGCGCTCCAGCACGATCTCCAGGCCGGGCAGCAGCACGATCGGCAGCAGACCGGGTCCTACATGGCGCTTCCAGCCGCCGAGGCCGACCACCGGCCGGTCGGGGAAGACGGCGTCGTCGAGGATGCAGGAGATGCCGTTGGCGAGGAAGTTGCGGGCCGCGAAGCCGCAGGTACGGCGGGCGAGGCGGTACTGGGCCTCGGAGTGCTCGTTCCAGCCGGCCTGCGGGTCGGCGAAGCCGGACCGGACCCATTCGCGGACATCGTCGAGGCTGATGTGCGCGGTCGGCACCCGCCGAGTGTCGGCCCAGTGGCGCGCCACGCTGGTCTTGCCGGCCCCGGCCGGGCCGATCAGCAGCACCGCGACGGCCGTGTGCGCGGCGTCCGGTGCGGCGTCGGTGGGCGGGCTGGGCAGTGGCACCGGGGCGCCCGGGGGCAGCGGTACATGGCCGGTGACGTCCATGCCCTGGGGGGCGGGCGGGGCCTGCCCGTGCGCGGGCGCGTGCCAGCCCTGGCCGGCGGGGGCGGGCTGCTGCGCGGCCGGCGGCGGGGCGGCGGGGGCCGGTGGCGAGGCGGGCGGGGTGTGCCCTCCCGGGGCGTGCCCCCCAGGGGCGTGCCCTCCGGGGGTAGGCCCTGCCGGGATGTGCCCTCCCGGGTGGGGCGTCCAGTGCATGGCGGCCCCGGGTCCTGATGCCTGCCCGTGGGGCGGCGGCAGCGGAGCCCCCACTGCGTACTGCATCCGGTGGCTCTCCGTCTCGTGCGGTCGACGTGGTGCGGTGCTCCCCGGCGCACGCCGGGTGGTGCCCCGGGCACCGGGCTCGGCTGCCCGGCGCCCCGTGCGGCAACCCACCGGCCCGGAGGGGCCGTTGTGTCCCACAGCCGTCGGCGTGGCTGGTGCTGGAGCGAACGGTACCCTCCCGGACGCGGCCGGTGGTCCCTTGTCCCCGGCGCTCGCTGCGGAAACGGCCAGGGCGCCGGGGCGTGCCCGAGGGGGCGTCAGCCGTTCAGTTCCTCGGCCAGCGCGCGGAGCGCCAGACGGTACGAGCCGATGCCGAAGCCGGCGACCGTACCGCTGGCGATGGCCGCGATGACCGAATTGTGGCGGAACTCCTCGCGGGCGTACGGGTTGGAGATATGCACCTCGATCAGCGGGGCGGTGCGCTGGGCGGCCGCGTCCCGCATGCCGTACGAATAGTGCGTGAAGGCACCGGGGTTGATGATGACCGGAATCGATCCGTCGGCCGCCTCGTGCAGCCAGCGGATCATCTCCCCCTCGTCGTTGGTCTCCCGTACCTCGGCCGCGAACCCCAGCTCCTTGCCGAGCCTGGTGCACTCCTCGACCAGTCCGCTGTAGGAGGTGGCGCCGTAGACGTCCGGCTCACGGGAGCCCAGCCGGCCGAGGTTGGGCCCGTTGAGGACGAGCACCCGACGGGGCTGCGCACTCATGCCGCGATCTCCGCGTGCGCGGCGAGCAGCATGGCCGGGTCCGGGCCCTCCAGGACGGTCGGCTTGGCCAGGCCGTCCAGGACGATGAAGCGCAGCCGGTCGCCGCGGGACTTCTTGTCGACCTTCATGGTCTCCAGCAGCTTGGGCCACTGGTCGCCCCGGTAGGTCAGCGGCAGCCCGACGGCCTCCAGGACGGAGCGGTGCCGGTCGGCGGTGGCGTCGTCCAGGCGGCCGGCGATCCGGCCGAGTTCGGCGGCGAAGACCATGCCGACGGAGACGGCCGCGCCGTGCCGCCAGTTGTAGCGCTCGTTCTTCTCGATGGCGTGCGCCAGGGTGTGGCCGTAGTTGAGGATCTCCCGCAGACCGGACTCCTTGAGGTCCGCGGAGACCACCTCGGCCTTGACCCGGATCGCCCGCTCGATCAGCTCGGCGGTGTGCGCGCCGTCCGGGCGTTTGGCGGCCTCCGGGTCCGACTCGATCAGGTCGAGGATCGCCGGGTCGGCGATGAAGCCGGCCTTGATGACCTCGGCCAGACCGGAGACGTAGTCGTGCACCGGCAGCGAGTCCAGCGCGGCCAGATCGCAGAGGACACCGGCCGGCGGGTGGAAGGCCCCGACGAGGTTCTTGCCCTCGGCGGTGTTGATGCCGGTCTTGCCGCCGACGGCCGCGTCCACCATGCCGAGCACGGTGGTCGGTACGGCGATCCAGCGCACCCCGCGCAGCCAGGTCGCGGCGACGAATCCGGCCAGGTCGGTGGTGGCACCGCCGCCGACCCCGACGATCACATCGCTGCGGGTGAAGCCGGACTGGCCGAGCGCCTTCCAGCAGTAGGCCGCGACCTCGGCGGTCTTGGACTCCTCGGCGTTCGGCAGCTGGATGGCGATCGCCTCGTAGCCCTGGGAGGCGAGATCCTCGCGCAGCGCCTCGCCCGTGGCGGCCAGCGCCTCCGGGTGCAGCACCGCGACCCGCTTGACCCCGTCGCCGATCAGGCCGGGCAGTTCACCGAGCAGCTGCCGCCCGACGAGCACCTCGTACGGATCGGTGCCGGCCGTGCCGCCTACCTGGATACGGGTGGCCTGCTCCGTCATGCCTGTTCCTCCCTGTGGGCGGCCTGCGGGGCGTCTCCCGCGGCCTGGCCTGGCTCCAACGCGTCCAGAATCGCCTCGGCGACCTGCTCGGGGGTCCGCTCCGCCGTGTCGATCACGGCCCGCGCGACCTCGGTGTACAGCGGACGGCGGCGCTCCATCAGCTCGCGCCACTGCTTGCGCGGATTGACGGCCAGCAGCGGGCGGGGCGCGTCGAGGCCCACCCGCTTGACGGCGTCCGCGAGCTGGACATCCAGGAAGACCACCGGCAGCCCGGTCAGCAGCTTGCGGGTGCCCTCGTCGAGGATCGCGCCGCCGCCGAGCGCGAGCACTCCCGGGTGGCCGTCGAGCGCGTCACGTACCGCGGCCCGTTCCAGGTCGCGGAAGTACGGCTCGCCCTCGTCGATGAAGATCTCGGCGATCGGCCGGCCGGCCGTGGCGACGATATCGGCGTCGGTGTCCCGGTACCCGACGCCCAGCCGCTCGGCCAGTAGTGCGCCCACCGTCGACTTGCCGGCCCCGGGCGGGCCGATCAGGACGACGACCGGGGACGTCACTTGATCGCCAGGTTGTCGAGGAAGGTCCGCACGTTGCGGCGGGTCTCCGGCACGCTGTCGCCGCCGAACTTCTCCACCACCGCGTCCGCCAGCACCAGGGCCACCATCGCCTCGGCGACGATGCCCGCGGCCGGCACCGCGCAGACGTCCGAGCGCTGGTGGTGCGCCTTGGCCGCCTCGCCGGTGCTCACATCGATGGTCGCCAGCGCCTTCGGCACCGTGGCGATCGGCTTCATCGCGGCGCGCACCCGCAGCAGCTCGCCGGTCGTCAGCCCGCCCTCGGTGCCGCCGGAGCGGCCCGAGCTGCGGCGGATGCCGTCGTCGGTCGAGAGGATCTCGTCATGGGCCTTCGAGCCCGGCACCCGCGCCAGGTCGAAGCCGTCGCCGACCTCGACGCCCTTGATGGCCTGGATGCCCATGAGGGCGGCGGCCAGCCGGGCGTCCAGACGGCGGTCCCAGTGCACATGCGAGCCGAGGCCCACCGGCACACCGTAGGCCAGCACCTCGACGACCCCGCCAAGGGTGTCGCCGTCCTTGTGGGCCTGGTCGATCTCGGCGACCATCGCCTCGCTCGCGTCCGCGTCCAGGCAGCGCACCGGGTCGGCGTCCAGCCGCTCGACGTCGGAGGGCTTCGGGAGGACGCCGTACGGGGCCTTGGCCGCGGCCAGCTCGACCACGTGCGAGACGATCTCGATACCGGCCGTCTCCTTGAGGAAGGAGCGGGCGACCGTGCCGAGGGCGACCCGGGCGGCGGTCTCGCGGGCGGAGGCGCGCTCCAGGATGGGGCGGGCCTCGTCGAAGCCGTACTTCTGCATACCGGCGAGATCGGCGTGGCCGGGGCGGGGACGGGTCAGCGGCGCGTTACGGGCCAGCGCGGCCAGCTCCTCCGGGTCCACCGGGTCGGCCGCCATCACCTGCTCCCACTTGGGCCACTCGGTGTTGCCGACCATGATCGCGACGGGCGAGCCCAGCGACAGACCGTGCCGCACCCCGCCCAGGAAGGTGACCTGGTCCTGCTCGAACTTCATCCGGGCACCGCGGCCATAGCCGAGCCGGCGCCGCGCCAGCGCGTCCGCCACCATCTCCGTGGTGATGGGCACGCCGGCCGGAAGGCCCTCCAGCGTCGCCACGAGTGCGGGGCCGTGCGACTCCCCCGCCGTCAGCCAGCGCAACCTGCTCAACGGTGCTCCTCATGTACTGCTCATCCGCGTACGGTCTCCCCCTGATCCTCCCACGTCGCGCGGGACGGCCGGCGCCCAGTCCAGGGGGCGGACCGGGCGCGCGGGGACGAACGGGACGGACCGGGCGGACGGGCCCGGTGCGGAGGTCAGCGGGCCGCCAGCGCCGCCTCGCCCGCCGCGCGCATCGCGGCCAGCGGCGCCGGAGCGCACCCCGTCATCCGCTCCACCTGGAGGACGGCCTGGTGGACCAGGAGGTCCAGGCCGCCGACCACGGCGCCGCAGCGCTCGGCCCAGGCCGTGGCCAGCGCCGTCGGCCAGGGCTCGTAGAGCACATCGAAGAGCGTGCCGGGCCGGTCGGGGACGGCGGCGGCGAGGGCGTCGGTGGTCCCCGCCGGGGTGGTGGCGATGGTCAGCGGCGCCTCGAAGGCCGCGGCGGCGTCCTCCCAGGCGGCGGTGCGGACCGTGACCCCGAGCCGCTCGCCCCAGCCGCGCATCTCGTCGGCGCGCGCCGCGCTGCGGACATACGCGGTGACCTCGCCGGTGCAGATCCGGGAGAGCGCGGCGAGCGCCGAGGACGCGGTGGCTCCGGCCCCCAGCACCGAGGCCCTCTCGACCTGCCGCACCCCGCGCTCCTCCAGTGCGGCGATCATGCCGGGGATATCGGTGTTGTCACCGGCCCGGCGGCCGTCGGAGGTGAGGACGACGGTGTTCACCGCCTCGACGGAGGCCGCGGTGGCGCTGATCTCGTCGAGCAGCGGAATCACCGCGCGCTTGAGCGGCATGGTCAGCGAGAGGCCCGCCCATTCGGGGCCGAGCTTTTCCAGAAAGCCGGGCAGCGCCGCCTCGTCGATTTCGTAGCGGTCGTACGCCCAGTCCCCCAGCCCCAGTTCCGCGTAGGCGGCGCGGTGAAGTACCGGGGAGAGGGAGTGGGCGATCGGGGAGCCGAGTACCGCAGCCCGACGGGTGGCGCTCATTACTTGTTCTTCTCTTGTTCCTTGAGGTAAATGCGGCGGTTGCGTTCATGCTGCTCGTTCGTCTCGGCGAACAGCGTCTTTTCCGGATTGATCGAGACGAAGTAGTACCAGTTGCCCTTGGCCGGCTTGATGGCCGAGCGCAGCGCCTCTTCGCCCGGGTTGCCGATCGGCCCCGGCGGCAGTCCCTTGAACTTGTAGGTGTTGTAGGGATCGTTGAAGTGCCGCAGATCGTCGACGGATCCGGTGTCCAGGGTGCTCTTGGACCTGGCGTAATTCACCGTCGAGTCGAAATCGAGCAGACCGTAGGTCTCGGTGTTGTTCGGCTTGAGGCGGTTGTAGACGACCCGGGCGACCTTGACGAAGTCGTGCTTGTACTTGCCCTCGGCCTGGGTGAGGCTGGCGACGGTGAGCAGCTGCATCGGCGATTCGAGGTGCAGCTTCTGCGCATTGCCCTCCAGGTCGTACCTCGCGTACACCTGGTTCGCCCGCGTCACCATCTGCTTCAGGACCGCGGCCGGCTTGGCCTTTTCCCCGACGCTGTAGGTCGACGGGTAGAGGAATCCCTCCAGCGGGTCCTTTGTCTTCGGGGAGTCCTTGGCCCACGAAGGCAGCCCGAGGCTCTTGGCGTCGGTCTCGGCGACGTCCTTGGTCGTGCCCGTCTTGAGGTGAAGCTTTTTGTCGATGAGCTTGTAGACGTCGGCGGAGCGCAGCCCTTCACGGATCGTGAGGCCGTTGCGGCTCTTGGGGTTCACCATCAGCTCGATGGCCGAGGCCGCGGACATGCGCTTGCGCAGGGAATACGTCCCCGGCTGCAGGATTTTGTCCTTCTTGCTGTCGACGGCCGCCTCGGAGAACGCGTCGGCGCTCTTGATCACGCCTGCCTGCTTCAGGGCCAGACCCATTTGCAGGATCGTGGAGTTCTCCGGGATATCGACCTGGACATCGCCGGTGCCGTCGCCCTCGTAGTCGGGGGCCGAGCCGAAGTGGCTCACGATGAAGTCATAGCCGAAATAGCCGACGGTGCCGACCGCTCCGGCGAAGAACAGGGTCACGACCAGGCAGGCCCGACCGCTGCGCCGTTTGTTCTTCTTGGTCTTCTTGCCGCGCCGCTCACGGCCGCCCCGGCGCTCCTCGCGCGGGTCGGCGTCGTCACGGTCGTCGTCCTCACCGCGGTCCGCGAAGAACGCGTGCTCCGGCTCGCGCGGCTCCGGCTCATGCGGCTCCGGCCCGGCCCGCCAGTCGTCGTCGGCGCGGGTGCCCTCGTCGTAGTAGGGCTCCCCCTGCTGGGGGTGCGGCGGCTGCTGGTACTGCTGTTGCTGCCGCATCCCCTGCGGGGGCTGCTGGGCCTGCTGCGGCGGATGCGGGTGCTGCGGCGGCGGATAGGCCTCCGGAGCCGCGTAGTGGTCGGGTCCGCCCCCGCCGTACGGGTCGGCCGGCGGCTGCTGCCCGTAGGGGTCGTACGGGTCGTAGGGCAGCTGCCCGCCCTGCGAACCGTCCCAGCCGCCGTTGTACTGCTGCTGGGCATATGGGTCAGCCTGCTGGGGATACCGGTGGGCCTGCTGTCCGTCCCACTGAGGCTGCTGCTCCTGGCCTCTGGAGGAACCCTGGTCTCCGTAGAGCGGGTCCTCGGGATGCCACGGTTCGGAGCTATAGCCCCGGCCATACTCGGTCATCGATCCCCTAGAGCCAAGAGGCGGTGCACTCCGGCCTGGCAGTGCGCTTGCGGTAACTAGGTCCGCCTCTACTTGCACGCGCGGCTGTTCGAACGCCGCACATCGCGCGGAACGTTACCGTACCGCGATCAGATGACCACTTCGACGCCCTCGCCCGGAGGTTCCCCGGAGACGCGTTCGGTCTCCAGCGCGCTCTGCAGGATCACCACCGCGGCCGCCTGGTCGACCACCGAGCGGCCCTTCTTGCTCCGGACCCCCGAGGCCCGCAGCCCCTGGGTGGCCGTGACCGTCGACATCCGCTCATCGACCAGCCGGACCCCTACGGGGGCGATGTTCCTGGCCATCTCCTGGGCGAAGGCCCGGACCTTGGCCGCGGCCGGCCCCTCTCCCCCGTTGAGGGAGCGGGGCAGACCGACCACGACTTCGAGGGGCTCGTACTCCTCGATGATCGCCTTGAGCCGGCGGTGTGCTGACGGAACGTCACGTCCCGGCACGGTCTCGACGGGGGTGGCGAGGACCCCGTCGGGGTCGCACGAGGCGACCCCGATACGGGCGTCCCCGACATCCACGGCGATGCGCCGGCCGCGTCGCATCTCACTCACGCGCGTCAGGCCGCCTCGGCGACGAGGCGCTCGACGGCCTCGATGGCCTCGGGCACCGCGGCGGGGTTCTGACCGCCGCCCTGGGCGACGTCCGGCTTGCCGCCGCCACCGCCGCCGAGCGTCTTGGCGGCGGTACGGACCAGGTCACCGGCCTTGATGCCGCGCTCGCGGGCGGCCTCGTTGGTGGCGATCACCGTCACCGGGCGGCCGTTGGCGACCGAGAACAGCGCCACGACGGCGGCGCGGTCACCCTGGATCCGGCCGCGGACGTCCAGCACCAGCTTGCGCAGATCGTCGGCGGAGGTGCCGTCCGGGACCTGCCCGGCGGCCAGCGCCACCCCGCGCACGTCCTTGGCGCCCTCGGCCAGCCCCGCGGCGGCCTGCAGCACCTTCTCGGCGCGGAACTTCTCGATCTCCTTCTCGGCGTCCTTCAGCTTGGCCAGGACACCGGAGATCTTCTCCGGCAGCTCCTCCGGGCGGCCCTTGACCAGCTCGGTGAGCTGCGAGACGACGGTGTGCTCACGGGCCAGGAACTTGTACGCGTCCACGCCGACCAGGGCCTCGACCCGGCGCACACCGGAGCCGATGGACGATTCGCCGAGCAGCTTCACCAGGCCCAGCTGGGCGGTGTTGTGGACGTGGGTGCCGCCGCACAGCTCCTTGGAGAAGTCGCCGATGGTGACGACCCGGACACGGTCGCCGTACTTCTCACCGAATTCGGCGATGGCGCCCTGCTTCTTGGCGTCCTCCATGCTCATGACCTCGGCATGCACATCGAGCTCACGGGAGAGCACCTCGTTGATCTTCTGCTCGACGTCCGTGAGGACCCCGCCGGGCACGGCGGCCGGCGAGCCGAAGTCGAAGCGGAAGCGGCCCGGGGAGTTCTCCGAGCCGGCCTGCGCGGCCGTCGGGCCGAGAGCGTCACGCAGCGCCTGGTGGGTGAGGTGGGTGGCGCTGTGGGCGCGGGCGATGGCGCGCCGACGGGTGACGTCGATGGTGGCGTACGCGGCGGAGCCGAGCACCACCTCGCCGACCTGGACGACGCCCTTGTGGACCGTGACACCGGGCACCGGCTGCTGGACGTCACGGACCTCGACGACGGCGCCGGAGTCCAGCTTGATCTTGCCGCTGTCGGCGAGCTGGCCGCCGCCCTCGGCGTAGAACGGGGTGCGGTCCAGCACGACCTCGACCTCGTCGCCCTCGTGGGCGGCGGGGGCCGGGGCGCCGTTGACCAGGAGGCCGACGACGGTGGACTCGCCCTCGGTGGCGCTGTAGCCGGTGAACTCCGTGCTGCCGGACTTGTCGGCGACCTCGCGGTAGGCCGACAGGTCGGCGTGGCCGCTCTTCTTGGCCTGGGCGTCGGCCTTGGCGCGCTCCCGCTGCTCCTTCATCAGGCGGCGGAAGCCGTCCTCGTCCACCGACAGGCCCTGTTCTGCGGCCATTTCGAGGGTGAGGTCGATCGGGAAGCCCCAGGTGTCGTGGAGCAGGAAGGCCTTGTCGCCGGGCAGGACCGTGGAGCCGGCGGACTTGGTGTCCGTCACGGCGGTGTCGAGGATGTTGGTGCCGGCCTTCAGCGTCTTGACGAAGGCGGCCTCCTCGGCGAGGGCGACCGTCTCGATGCGGCGGCGGTCCTCCAGCAGCTCCGGGTACTGCTGGCCCATGGTCTTGATGACCACGTCCAGCAGCTCGCCGACGACCAGCCCGCTGGCGCCCAGCAGCCGCATGTTGCGGATGGCGCGGCGCATGATGCGGCGCAGGACGTAGCCACGGCCCTCGTTGCCGGGGGTGACGCCGTCGCCGATGAGCATCGTGGACGTACGGATGTGGTCGGCGACGACGCGGAGCGAGACATCGGTGGCGTCGGAGTCGCCGTAGCGCACACCGGAGAGCTCGGTGGCCTTGTCGATGACGACACGCAGGGTGTCCGTCTCGTACATGTTCGGCACGTCCTGCAGGATCATCGCCAGGCGCTCAAGACCGAGGCCGGTGTCGATGTT
This sequence comes from Streptomyces tubercidicus, assembly GCF_027497495.1. Classification (GTDB taxonomy): domain Bacteria; phylum Actinomycetota; class Actinomycetes; order Streptomycetales; family Streptomycetaceae; genus Streptomyces; species Streptomyces tubercidicus. The sequence continues at coordinate 6,786,152 of NZ_CP114205.1, read as the reverse complement.
CTTGCTGGGCAGCTCGCCGAGGATCTCGAAGTCCTCCTTGCTCGTGCCCGCGCCGCGCTCGTACTGCATGAAGACCAGGTTCCAGATCTCCACATACCGCTCGTCGTTGACGGCCGGGCCGCCCTCGATGCCGAACTCGGGGCCGCGGTCGTAGTTGATCTCGGAGCACGGTCCGCAGGGGCCCGGGACGCCCATGGACCAGTAGTTCTCCTTCTTGCCCAGGCGCTGGATGCGCTCCTTGGGCACCCCGACGACCTCGTGCCAGATGCGCTCGGCCTCGTCGTCGTCGAGGTAGACGGTGATCCAGAGCTTCTCCGGGTCGAGGCCGTAGCCACCGTCGGCCTGGGAGCCGGTCAGCAGCTCCCAGGCGTACTTGATGGCGCCTTCCTTGAAGTAGTCGCCGAAGGAGAAGTTGCCGCACATCTGGAAGAACGTGCCGTGCCGGGTGGTCTTGCCGACCTCTTCGATGTCCGGCGTACGCACGCACTTCTGCACGCTGGTGGCGCGCGGGGCGGGCGGCTTGACCTCACCGAGGAAGTACGGCTTGAAGGGGACCATGCCCGCGTTGACGAGCAGCAGCGTCGGGTCGTCCGCGATGAGCGACGCCGACGGCACGACGGTGTGCCCGCGCTCCTCGAAGAAGCGCAGCCAGCGGCGGCGGATTTCAGCCGACTCCATCAGTGGTCCTCTTTTCCAGTCGGTCCGGTCAGACCGGGGTGTCCGGTTGTTCTCGTGGTTCGGTACTGCGGTTCGAGCACCGCGCGGCGCGGTGCGGGCAGCTCGCGGACCTCGTCCGGCTCGCCGAGCCCCAGGGCGTCGTGCAGCTGCTCTTCACGGTCCGCCATTCCGGTCCGTACGTCCAATGCAAATTGGCGCAGCCGGTGTCCGGTCTCGACGGCCTTGTCCGCGGCCTGGGCGGCGAGACTGTCGGGCTGCAGCTTGCGCAGCTTGCGGTGGACCTTGTTGGTGGCCCATACGCCGGCGGCGGCGCCGGTGGTGAACCAGAATGCGCGGCGGAACATCGCTGTGATCAGTCCTTGGAGCGACGGTTGCGGCGCCCGCCACGGCGGGCGCCGGGCAGGATACGGCCGGGGACGACGGTGCGCTGCGGCTCCGGTTCGCCCTTCTTGCCGATCGCGCGGCGCACGCCGTAGCCGAACGCCGCCACCTTGACCAGCGGGCCGCCGAAGGCGGAGGAGACGGTCGAGGAGAGCGCGGAGGCGTTGGCGGTGACCTCCTGGACGTCGGCGGCGATGGCGTCGACGCGGGCCAGCTGGCTGTGCGCGGAGCGGACCGTTGCGGAGGCGTCGGCGAGGAGGGGCACGGCCTGCTCGGACACGTCGGCCACCATCTTGGTGGTCGCCTTGAGCGTCTGCGCGAGCCTCACCAGCACGAGGGCGAGGAACGACACAAGGATCGCCCAGAAGACGGCCACGAGGATCCCGGCCACCTCTCCACCGGACACGTTGGCACCACTCTCCGACTGGTTTGGTCTGGTTCTCGTCCTGCTCGAACGGCAACCTTGACCTTATCGCGCCGTGACTGTCCGTCCGTACCCCGTTCCCGGTCACGCGGGGCGGCCACCAGGTGAATCCGGCAGCGTGATTGTACGGTCCGCATCCCGCCGAGTACGCTCCGTGTGCCATGCGACGCCTCACGCGCCCCGGCCCCGTCTCCCGCCCGTCCCCCGCGCGTCTGCGGGCCCCGGGCAGGCCGGGGAACCTTCCCGCGGAACTCACCCGCTTCATCGGCCGCGACGACGAACTGGCCGCGCTGACACGGCAGCTGGAATCCGCCCGGCTGGTGACGCTCACCGGCCTCGGCGGCGTCGGCACCTCACGGCTCGCCCGGCACGGTGCGGCGATCTTGCAGGATCGCTTCTGCGATGGGGTGTGGCTGGTCGAACTGGATTCCCTGCGCGAACCGCACCTGCTGGACCACGCCGTCGCCGAGGCGCTGGCGCTCGCCGACCACGGCGGCCGCCCGGTGCGCACCGCGCTTCGCGAGCACCTCGCCGACCGTGAACTGCTGCTCGTCCTGGACGGCTACGAGCACCTGGTCGACGCCTGCGCCGAGCTGACCGCGGAGCTGCTGCGCCGCGCCCCCGGGCTGCGCGTACTGGCCGCCGGACGACGGCCGCTCGGGCTCACCGGTGAGCGGAATGTGGCGCTGGCGCCGTTGAACACCGCCGACGCGACCGCCCTGTTCGCCGACCGCGCCGCGGCCGTGCTCGGCGCCTTCACCGTCGGGGAGGCCAACGAGGCCACGGTCACCGAGCTCTGCGAGCGGCTGGACGGCATTCCGCTGGCGCTGGAGCTGGCCGCCGGGCGGCTGCGGGCGCTGTCCGCGGACCAGGTGCTCCAGCGGCTCGACGACCGCTTCCGGCTGCTGACCGGCACGGCCCGCGGCGCTCTGCCGCGCCACCAGACGCTGCGTACCGCGATCGGCTGGAGCCATGAGCTGTGTACGCCCGGGGAGCGGCTGCTGTGGGCGCGGCTGTCGGTCTTCGCCGGGCAGTTCGACCTGGAGGCGGTCGAATACGTCTGCTCGGGCCCGGAACTGCCGGCCGGTGAACTCCTCGATGTCATCACGGAGTTGGTCGCCCAGTCGGTGCTGGTGCGCGAGGAGACCGCCGCCGGGGTGCGCTACCGGATGCTGGACACCGTACGGGCCTACGGCGCGGGCTGGCTGGCGGCGACGCAGGACGGCGAGCGGCTGCGGCGCCGGCACCGCGACTGGTATCTCGGGCTGGCCACCTGGTGCGAGCTGGACTGGTTCAGCTCCCGGCAGGCCGAGATCGCGGCCCGGATCGAGGCCGAGCTGCCCAATCTGCGGGTGGCGCTGGAGCAGAGCCTGGACTGCCCCACCGATACGCATCTGGGCCAGTACCTGGCGGGCACCCTCTGGTTCTACTGGGTGGGCTGCGGGCGGCTCTCCGAGGGCCGGCACTGGCTGGACCGGGCCCTGGAGCTGGAGAGCGACCACGACGACGCACGGCTGAAGGCGCTGTGGGTGGCCGGCTATGTCGCGCTGATCCAGGGCGACACGATCGGCGCGCTGGGGGTGCTCCAGGAGTGCCGCGACGAGGCCGAGCGGACCGGCAACGCCACCGCAGCCGCGTATGCGCTGCACCGCACCGGCTGTCTGGCGCTGGTCTGCGACGACCTGCCGCGCGCCGAGGAACTGCTGCGCGGGGCGCTGCGGCGCTACCGGGAGATCGGCGAGCTCAACGGCACCGTGCTGCTGGCGCGGGTCGAGCTGGCGATGGCGATGGCCTTCCAGGGCGAGCCGGCGGACGCGGTGCGGCTGTGCGAGGACGTCCTGGCGGTGTGTGAGGACCACGGGGAGCGCTGGACGCGGGCGTACGCCCAGTTCGTGCTGGCGTACGCGGCCTGGTCGGGCGGCGACGGCGGGCGGGCCCGGACCCTGCTGGAGGAGTCCCTGGCCGTCCATCACGCCTTCCATGACGTGCTGGGCGTGGTGCTGGCGCTCGAACTGCTGGCGATGGTGACGCTCGGCGAGGGGGACGCGGCGGAGGCGGCAGTCCTCCAGGGGGCCGCGGGGCGGATCTGGCCCTCGGTGGGGCTGCCGCTGTTCGGCTCGCGCCACTTCCGCCGGCCGCACGCGCTGTGCGAGGAACAGGCCCAGCAGCGGCTGGGGGCCGAGCACTACGGGCGGGCCCTGCGTACGGGCGCGCGGCTCGGTCTGGACGCGGCGGTGGCCCGGGGGCTGCGGACCGGCGATCCGGTGCCCGCCCGGCGGCGGGCGGTGCGGATCGCGCCGCCGGGCACGAACGAGCCCGCCGCCTCCCCCTCCGCGAGCGGCGGGGAGACGGCGGGCTGAGCGCTGTGCCTGCGGTGGTGCTTAGCGGGCGTAGTACTCGACGACGAGCTGCTCGTCGCAGATCACCGGGATCTCCTTGCGGTTCGGGTCCCGGTCGAGACGGAACGCCAGAGCCGGCAGGTTGACCTCCAGGTAGCGCGGGGTCTCACCGTCGGTGTCGTAGCCACCCTCACGGGCGACCTGGAAGGGGTGCTTCTCGCGGCTGCGCTCGCGGACCATCACGACGTCGCCGGGGCGGACGCGGAAGGACGGCTTGTCGACCTTGCGGTCGTTCACCGAGATGTGGCCGTGGACGACCATCTGGCGGGCCTGGTAGATGGTGCGGGCGATGCCCGACCGCAGGACGAGCGCGTCCAGACGGCGCTCAAGCTCGATGATCAGCGCTTCGCCGGTCTTGCCTTCGACCTTCCGAGCGCGGTCGTAGGCACGCGCCATCTGGCGCTCGCTGATGTCGTACTGCGCACGCAGGCGCTGCTTTTCGAGCAGACGGACCTTGTAGTCACTGCTCTGCTTGCGGCCACGGCCGTGCTCGCCGGGCGGGTAGGGACGGGCCTCGAAGTACTTGACGGCCTTCGGCGTCAGCGCGATGCCGAGCGCGCGGGACTTCTTGACCTTGGGACGCGACTGGTTCACGTGGAACGGACCTCCGTGTAAGTTAGGTGAGGCTTACCTTAGCGCGAGGAGAACGCATGTTTCGACCTGGGATCCCCCTGCCCAGTGCACACCGCACCGAGGCGGGTCAGCCGCGTCCCGTGGAAGACGCCCAGCAGCCCACAGCCGCTGAGCGCGTACGAACCCTCGTCGAGTCCAATGGTATGGCGTCTTTGAACATCCCCGGTGTCGAGGACCCCGACGAGACCGGTCTCTCGGCACCGGTCTGTCGGACCGTGACACCCGGGGGAGACGTGCTGTTGCTGGTCTCCGGCGACTCTGCGGCGGCTCGGGCGGCCGCGCACGCACAGGACGACGACCTCACAGCAGTGATGGAGATCACGGATGTGGCACCCGTTTCGGTGCCTCATCGCATCCGCGGACGAGCCTGGGTGGCCGGCTGGCTCACCCCCGTACGCAATGAGCAGCGGGCCGAGGCGGCGCTGCTGCTCGCGGAGCGGCACCCGGTGGGTGAGCTGCTCGGCATCGGCGAGGCGCTGCAGCCGGACCCCGCTCCGGGCCTGTACGGGCGGACCGCCTGGATGATGCTGCGCCTGGAGGTCGGTGAGGGCGCGGTGGACGATCTGTGGGGCACCGAGTCCGTCGAGCCGGATGACTTCGCCGAGGCGGTCCCCGATCCGCTGGTCGCCCACGAGGCGGAGCTGCTCCAGCATCTGCACTCCGCGCACAGCGAGCAGGTGCGCGGGCTGTGCGCCCTGCTCGGCGACCGCAGGGACGTCTGCGGGCTGCGCGGCCGGGCCGTGCCGGTGGGCCTGGACCGCTTCGGCCTGCGGGTCCGCTTCACCGACGACGAGCAGCACTCCTTCGACGCGCGGTTCGACTTCCCCGAGCCCGTACGGGACGTGGTGGACCTGCGGCGGGCGATGCATGTCCTCTTCGAGGCGGCGGCCGAGTAGGTCCGGGGCCGCCGCCCGGCGGAGGGGTCAGGGGGTGTCGGCGGCGCTCTCGCCGGAGTCCGCGCGCAGACGTATCCGCACCCGCTCGACGACATCGGCGTAGCGCGCCTCCGCACCATGGCGGGTGGGCTCGTAGTAGCGCTTGCCGTGCACCTCGTCCGGCGCGTACTGCTGGGCCGCGATACCGCCCGGCAGGTCGTGCGGATACTGATAGCCCTGGCCGTGGCCGAGCTTCTGGGCGCCCTTGTAGTGGCTGTCGCGCAGATGCGGCGGCACCGCGCCCGCCTGACCGGCCCGTACGTCCGCCAGGGCGGCGTCGATGGCCATATAGGCGGCGTTCGACTTCGGCGCCAGGGCGAGCGCGATGGTGGCGTGGCTCAGCGTGATCCGCGCCTCCGGGAAGCCGATCATCGCCACGGCCTGGGCGGCGGCGACCGCGGTCTGCAGGGCCGTCGGATCGGCCAGGCCGATGTCCTCGCTCGCCGAGATCATCAGCCGGCGGGCGATGAACCGCGGGTCCTCCCCCGCCTCGATCATGCGCGCCAGATAATGCAGCGCGGCGTCGACGTCCGAACCCCGGATGGACTTGATCAGTGCGCTGGCGACGTCGTAGTGCTGATCGCCGTCCCGGTCGTACTTGACCGCCGCACGGTTGACGGACTCCTCCAGGGTCTGGAGGGTGATCTCCTTCTCGCCCTTGGCCAGCGCGGAACCGGCACCGGCCTCCAGTGCCGTCAGCGCGCGCCGGGCATCGCCGCCCGCGATCCGCAGCAGATGCCCCTCGGTGTCCTCGGGGAGGGTCACCGCGCCCGCCAGCCCGCGCGCATCGGTCAGCGCCCGCCCCAGGAGTCCGCGCAGATCCTCGTCCGTGAGGGGTTCGAGGGTCAGCAGCAGGGAGCGGGACAGCAGCGGCGAAATCACCGAGAAATACGGATTCTCGGTCGTCGCGGCGATCAGGGTGACCCAGCGGTTCTCCACAGCGGGCAGCAGGGAATCCTGCTGGGCCTTGCTGAAGCGGTGGATCTCGTCGAGGAAGAGGACGGTCTCCTTGCCGTAGCCGCCCGAGGCGCGCCGGGCGCCGTCGATGACCGCACGGACCTCCTTGACGCCCGCGGTGATCGCCGAGAGCTCCACGAAGCGCTTGTTCGTCGCCTGGCTGACGACATACGCCAGGGTCGTCTTGCCGATGCCGGGCGGCCCCCACAGGAAGACCGAGGACGGCCCCGCGGGCCCTCCCCCGCCCTCCCCGACGAGGCGGCGCAGCGGCGAGCCCGGCTTGAGCAGATGCTGCTGGCCCACGACTTCGTCGAGGGTGCGCGGGCGCATCCGGACGGCGAGCGGGGACCCCGCGGGGTCCTTCTCCTGGCGGTCTTCGGCAGCGGCGGTGAACAGGTCGGGCTCCACGATCACGAGCCTAAGCCACCCCACTGACAACGCCCCGGCCGCCGTCAGGGACGGGCCGGGGCGCGGGCAACGCGTCGGGCGGAGCTCAGATCAGCGTGCTCCAGTACGACCACCACTTGGTGAGGATCAGCAGCGCGATCACGCCGTACCAGAGCACCGGCACGACCCAGTGGAACTCCAGCACGGCCCGGCGCAGCCCCGCGGGGGCCGGGATGATGCCGTGCTTGAGGTTGTGCACGGTGGTGTACCAGAACATCAGGATGGTGACCATCCAGGTCAGCGTGCACCACAGACACAGCGAGTTGATCTCGTACAGCGACTGGGACATCAGCCACATGCAGAAGACCGTGCCGAGCAGCGTGCCGATGTTCAGCCCGAGCCAGTACCAGCGGCGGAAGCGGCCGCCTGCCAGCAGGGCCATGCCGATCCCGATCACCACGCCGAAGCAGACCAGACCGGCGAGCGGGTTCGGGAAGCCGAAGACCTCCGCCTGCTTGCTCTGCATGACATTGCCGCAGGAGACGATCGGGTTCAGGCTGCAGGCCGGTTTGTAGTTCGGGTCCTTCAGCAGCTCGAACTTGTCCAGGGTGATGACCCAGGCCGCCAGGAGACCCAGCGCGCCGGTGATCACCAGGAGCAGGGCGTAGCCGCGACCCGAGCCGATGGTGCCCGTGCCGCTCGCGCGGTCGTCGTCGGTGGACACGTCGTCAAGCGCTGTCGTCGTCATATCGCCGTTCCGTCGATCCCTGGGAGTGAGGCTGAGGCGGGCCCGGTCGCGGCCACGCCGTTCATTCTGCCCCAACTCCACCATGGCCCACTGTGCGAGGAGCATAAAGAAGAGCCGCCCGCACACAGGGTTCTCTCAGCCTGCGCCCGGCTCCGGCCCGCTCCGGCCGCCCGGCCGGTGGATCGCCCGGCGGCCCGGCGCCGCCGCCGCGGCCGTGCCGGAATCCCTTCGCCGGGATGACGGCGGCGGCCCCGGCGTTGACGCCGGGGCCGCGCCGTGCCGTCTCAGCCCAGCGCGCGCCGGACCTCCTCGGCCACGGTGTCCAGCGCGACCGCGGTCTGCTCACCGTTCTCCAGGTCCTTGAGCTGGACGACGCCCTCGGCGAGGTCCCGCTCACCCGCCACCAGCGCCAGCCGCGCGCCGGAGCGGTTGGCGGACTTCATGGCGTTCTTCAGGCCCTTGCCGCCGAACGCGAAGTCGGTGGCGACACCGGCCCGCCGCAGCTCGGTGACCACTCCGAACAGCGCCCGGCGGGCCTCCTCGCCAAGCGGGACGGCGTAGACGGCCGTGGCGGCGGGGATGTCGAGCGTGACGCCCTCCGCCTCCAGTGCCAGCACCGTGCGGTCGACGCCCAGCGCCCAGCCGACGGACGGCAGCGCGGGGCCGCCGATCATCTCGGAGAGGCCGTCGTAGCGGCCGCCGCCGCCCACCGCGGACTGCGAGCCGAGACCGTCGTGGACGAACTCGAAGGTGGTGCGGGTGTAGTAGTCCAGGCCGCGGACCAGCTTCTCATCGTCCTCAAAGGCCACCCCGGCCGCGGTCAGCAGCTCACGCACCTGCTCGTGGTACGCCTTGCAGGCCTCGCAGAGGTAGTCGCGGAGCTTGGGCGCCCCGTCGAGCTGCTTCTGTACGGCCTCGCGCTTGTCGTCCAGGACGCGCAGCGGGTTGATGTCGACCCGGCGCCGGGTGTCCTCGTCCAGGTCGAGCCCCCGCAGGAAGTCCTGCAGCGCGGCCCGGTAGACGGGGCGGCACTCCTTGTCGCCCAGGGAGTTGAGCAGGATGCGGAAGTTCCGCAGGCCGAGCGAGCGGTAAGCCTGGTCGGCCAGGATGATCAACTCGGCGTCCAGCGCCGGGTCTTCGGCGCCGATGGCCTCGGCTCCCACCTGGGAGAAGTGGCGGTAACGGCCCTTCTGCGGACGCTCGTAGCGGTAGTACGAGCCCGAGTACCAGAGCTTGACGGGGAGGTTGCCCGCCTTGTGGAGGTTGGCCTCCAGTGCGGCGCGCAGTACGGACGCGGTGCCCTCGGGGCGCAGCGCCAGCTGGTCGCCGCCCTTGGTCTCGAAGGCGTACATCTCCTTGGTCACGATGTCGGTGGACTCACCGACCCCGCGCGCGAACAGCTCGACGTTCTCGAAGCCGGGCGTCTCGATGTAGCCGTACCCGGAGTTCTTCAGCGGCGCGGCGATCGCCTCGCGCACCGCTAGATAGGTGGCGGACTGCGGCGGAATCAGGTCGTACGTGCCCTTGGGGGCCTTGAAGGTGCTCACGGAAGCTCTCGTCACATTCCTCGTCGCGGAGGGGCACTGAAGCCTTCTCCGAGGCCGGCGGCCACTTCCCGCAGGAAGGGGTTGGTGGCGCGCTCGCGGCCGATGGTGGTCTGGGGGCCGTGGCCGGACAGGACGACGGTCGAGTCCTCCAGCGGCAGGCACACACGCGCCAGCGACTGCAGGATCTCGGCGTGGTCGCCGCCCGGCAGATCGGTGCGTCCGATGGAGCCGGCGAAGAGCAGGTCGCCAGAGAAGAAGACCGGCGGAATGTCGGCCTGCTCGGGCATCCTGAACGTCACCGACCCCTTGGTATGGCCCGGTGCGTGCGCGACGGAGAACTCCATCCCGGCGAGTTCCAGGGCGGCACCGTCGCTCAGCTCCTTGACGTCGTCCGGCTCCCCCACGGTGAGTTCGCCCATGAGCTGCTGACCGATGGAGCGGCCCAGGGCCTTCTCCGGGTTGCTCATCATGAAGCGGTCCTCGGGGTGGATCCAGGCCGGGACGTCATGCGCGCCGCACACCGGGACCACGGAGGCGACATGGTCGATGTGGCCATGGGTGAGAACGACCGCGACGGGCTTGAGCCGATGCTTTGCGACCGCGTCCTCGACGCCTTGGGCCGCCTGGTGGCCCGGGTCGATGATGACGCACTCCTCGCCGGCGGCGGGGGCGACCAAGTAGCAATTGGTGCCCCAGGCCCCGGCGGGGAACCCGGCAATCAGCACGTTCGTCCTTAAAGGTCGGTGGTGGGGGTCGGTCCGCGGGACCGCTCCCGGAACATTTCGGCAGCTCCAGAGCCTACCGGCGGGACTCCCGGCAGAGCGAACCCGTATACGGTACGGCCACGGCGGCGACAGCGATCGGTGATCGGACGAAGGAGACGACCGGTGGTCAGCAGAGATCAGCGGCGGCGGCAGCTCGCCAGGGAGAAGTACGAGCGCCAGCTGCAACGGCGGTCGGCGGCGCAGCGGAAGACCAAACGCCGCAATGTGGTCCTCGCGTCCGCCCTGGCCGTCGCGCTGGCCGCCGGCGTCACCGCGTATGCCAGTACCGGCCTGACCGGCGACGACCAGGGCGCCGACCGGGCGGCGGCCCCGTCCCCCTCCAAGGCGCCGGACCCGTGCAACCGACCCGCCGAGGGGGCGCCCTCCACCAAGACCTGGAAGAAGGAGCCGGCGATGTCCCTCGACACCTCGGCCTCCTACGCCGCGAAGCTGGCGACGACCTGCGGCGCGATCGAGCTGAAGCTGGACGCCGGCAAGGCGCCGCATACGGTCAACTCCTTCGCCTTCCTGGCCGGCCAGGGCTACTTCGACCACAGCAAGTGCCACCGCCTGGTCGATGAGGGCCTCCACGTCCTGCAGTGCGGCGACCCGAAGGGCACCGGCCAGGGCACCCCCGGCTACACCATCCCGGACGAGAACCTCAAGGACCCCCGGCTCAAGGGCGGTGTCTACCCGGCGGGCACGGTCGCGATGGCCAACCGCTACGACGGCCAGAGCGAGAAGACCCGCAACACCGGCGGCAGCCAGTTCTTCCTCGTCTACCAGGACAGCAAGCTGCCCCCGAACTACACACCGTTCGGCACCGTCACCGGCGGTATGGACGTGCTGAAGAAGATCGCCAAGGCCGGTTCGAGGCCCGACCCGCAGACCGGGAACACCGCGCCGAACGCCACCGTCGTGATCGACAAGGCAACCGTCAAAAAGTCCTGACCTGCCGGGCGACCGGTGGCGGGCCGCGGCGCTCCCGCTGCGAACCCGTGGAATTTCGGTGGTGCTGGATGCGGACAGCCGACCGCCGGTCGCCTAGATTGGCGTTGGGTAGGGTGCCTGCTCCGACGGCTGCCACCCTCACCCGCAATTCAGCCCGTCGGACCGGTCAGGGCGCGGCCCTGCCGGACAGAAACTGTGGACGATGCCGGGGGGCCGCACGCCCTCGTCGGCATCATGTGGAGGAGGCGCTGTGAGCAGCGACCCATGGGGCCGCGTCGACGAGACGGGGACCGTGTACGTGCGTACCGCCGATGGCGAGCAGGTCGTCGGATCGTGGCAGGCGGGAACTCCCGAGGAGGCCCTCGCCTACTTCGAGCGCAAGTATGAGGGCCTGGTCGTCGAGATCGGCCTCCTCGAACGCCGGGTCAAGACCACCGACCTGTCGGCGAAGGACGCCACGACCGCGATCGATCATCTGCGCACCCAGGTCGACGAACACCATGCGGTGGGCGATCTGGACGCGCTGCGCAAGCGGCTCGACAAGCTCGTCGAGGCCGTCGAATCGCGTCGCGAGGAGCGCAAGGCCCAGAAGGCACGGCAGAGCAACGAGGCACGGCAGGCCAAGGAGAAGCTGGTCGCCGAGGCCGAGGAGCTGGCCGCCAGTGAGCAGTGGCGGGCGGCCGGTGAACGGCTGCGCGCGCTGGTCGACACCTGGAAGGGCCTGCCGCGGCTCGACCGCAAGGCGGACGACGAACTCTGGCACCGCTTCTCGCATGCCCGGTCGGCGTTCTCCAAGCGGCGCAAGGCGCACTTCGCGTCGCTGGACGCGCAGCGCGAGGAGTCCCGTAAGGCGAAGGAGAAGCTGGTCGCCGAGGCCGAGGCGCTGTCGAACTCGACGGACTGGGGGGCCACCGCGGCCCGCTACCGCGAGCTGATGGCGGACTGGAAGGCGGCCGGACGGGCCCAGCGCGAGCACGAGGACGATCTGTGGAACCGTTTCCGCGGCGCCCAGGACGTCTTCTTCCAGGCGCGCGGTGAGGTCTTCGCGGAGCGCGATGCCGAGCAGCGGGAGAATCTGACCCGCAAGGAGGAGCTGGTCGTCGAGGCCGAGAAGCTGCTGCCCGTCTCGGATCTGAAGGCGGCGCGGGCGGCGTTCCGCTCGATCAATGAGCGGTGGGAGGCCATCGGCCATGTGCCGCGGGACGCCCGCCCGAAGATCGAGGGCCGGATGCACGCCGTCGAGCGGGCCATCCAGGAGGCCGAGGAGAGCGAGTGGCGCCGGACGAACCCTGAGGCGCGGGCCCGCGCCGCGGGGCTGACCGGCCAGCTCCAGGACGCGGTCGACAAGCTGGAGAAGCAGATCGACACGGCGCGGGCGGCCGGCAACGACGCCAAGGCCGACAAGCTCGGCCGTGAGCTGGAGGGCCGCAAGGCACTGCTGGACCAGGCGCTGAAGGGCCTGGAGGAGTTCGGCGGCTGACTTTGCGGCTAAACCGCCGCCGCTCTCGCGGTAGTGGTTGATCGCCGTTGGGGTTCGTCAATTGATGGCTGAGGTGCCTGATATGGAAGGGGGCCCCGGTACTTACGTACCGGGGCCCCCTTCCGTGCGTGGTTACGGCCTGCGGGCCGACGTCACCCGGTACACGTCGTACACGCCCTCCACGCTCCGTACGGCCTTCAGGACGTGCCCCAGATGCTTGGGGTCGCCCATCTCGAAGGTGAAGCGGGAGGTGGCGACGCGGTCGCGGGAGGTCTGGACGGCCGCGGAGAGGATGTTGACGTGCTGGTCGGACAGGATCCGGGTGACGTCCGAGAGGAGCCGGGAGCGGTCCAGGGCCTCGACCTGGATGGCGACCAGGAAGACCGAGGACTGGGTGGGCGCCCACTCGACGTCGAGTATCCGCTCGGGCTGCCGGGACAGCGAGTCGACGTTGACGCAGTCGGCGCGGTGCACCGAGACGCCGTTGCCGCGGGTGACGAAGCCGATGATCGGGTCGCCCGGCACCGGCGTACAGCAGCGGGCCAGCTTGACCCACACATCGTCGACGCCCTTGACGACCACACCCGGGTCCGCGCTGGAACGGCGCTTGGAGCGCGGCCGGATCGGGGTGGACTCGGCGATGTCCTCGGTGGCCTCGTCCTGGCCGCCGAGTGCCTGCACCAGCTTCTGGACGACGCCCTGCGCGGCGACATGGCCCTCGCCGATCGCTGCGTACAGCGAGGAGATGTCGGGGTAGCGCATCTCGTGCGCGAGGGTGACCAGGGAGTCGCCGGTCAGAATCCGCTGGATCGGCAGGTTCTGCTTGCGCATGGCGCGCGCGATGGCGTCCTTGCCCTGCTCGATGGCCTCGTCCCGGCGCTCCTTGGAGAACCAGCCGCGGATCTTGTTGCGGGCACGCGGGGACTTGACGAAGCCGAGCCAGTCGCGCGACGGCCCGGCACCGGTCGCCTTGGAGGTGAAGACCTCCACCAAGTCGCCGTTGTCCAGGGTCGATTCGAGCGGGACCAGGCGGCCGTTGACCCGCGCCCCTATCGTGCGGTGGCCGACCTCGGTGTGCACCGCGTACGCGAAGTCGACGGGGGTGGCACCGGCCGGCAGCGCTATGACATCGCCCTTCGGCGTGAAGACGAAGACCTCGTTGCGGGACAGGTCGAAGCGCAGCGACTCCAGGAACTCGCCGGGGTCCTCGGTCTCCTTCTGCCAGTCCAGCAATTGCCGCAGCCAGGCCATGTCGTTGACGGTGTCCTGGCCCTTGCCGGCGTTCTTGGGGATGTCCGTACGGATCTTGGAGGCGCCGGCGACCGCTTCCTGCTTGTACTTCCAGTGCGCGGCGATGCCGTACTCGGCGCGGCGGTGCATGTCGAACGTACGGATCTGGAGCTCAACGGGCTTGCCGCTGGGGCCGATCACGGTCGTGTGCAGCGACTGGTACATGTTGAACTTCGGCATCGCGATGTAGTCCTTGAACCGGCCGGGGACCGGGTTCCATCGCGCGTGGATGGTGCCGAGCGCGGCATAGCAGTCGCGGACGGTGTCGACGAGGACGCGGATGCCCACCAGGTCGTAGATCTCGGCGAAGTCGCGGCCGCGCACGATCATCTTCTGGTAGACGCTGTAGTAGTGCTTCGGGCGGCCGGTGACGGTGGCCTTGATCCGGGCGGAGCGCAGATCGGTCTGGACCTCGTCGGTCACTATGGCCAGATACTCGTCACGCTTGGGCGCCCGTTCGGCGACCAGCCGCACGATCTCGTCGTACATCTTGGGGTAGAGGATCGCGAAGGACAGATCCTCCAGCTCCCACTTGATGGTGTTCATGCCCAGGCGGTGGGCGAGCGGAGCGTAGATCTCCAGCGTCTCGCGGGCCTTCTTCTCCTGCTTCTCCCGCTTGAGGTAGCGCATGGTGCGCATGTTGTGCAGCCGGTCGGCGAGCTTGATCACCAGGACGCGCGGGTCCTTGGCCATCGCGACGACCATCTTGCGGACGGTCTCGGCCTGCGCGGCCTCACCGAACTTGACCTTGTCCAGCTTGGTGACGCCGTCGACCAGCAGCGCGACCTGGTCACCGAAGTCGCGGCGGAGGGTGTCGAGCCCGTACTCGGTGTCCTCGACGGTGTCGTGCAGCAGGCCCGCCATCAGCGTGGCCGGGTCCATGCCCAGCTCGGCGAGGATGGTGGTGACCGCGAGCGGGTGGGTGATGTACGGGTCGCCGCTCTTGCGCTTCTGGCCGCGGTGCCAGCGCTCGGCGACCTGGTAGGCCCGCTCGACCTGGCGCAGCGTGGCGGTCTCGATCTTGGGGTCATTGCCGCGGACGGCCCGCAGCAGCGGCTCCAGGACCGGGTTGTACGGGCTGGAGCGCTGGACGCCGAGACGGGCCAGGCGGGCGCGTACCCGGTTGGGCGAGCCGGAGCGGCCGGCGGGGGTGGGCGGCAGCGGCTTGGCCGAGGCGGGCTGGTCGGCCTTGGCGGGCGGCTTGGGCGCCCGGGACGGCGCGGAGCCCCGCGGGGACGAGGAGGCGGCGGGCCCCGGCCCGGTCGCCGTGGAGGGCCGCTCGGCGGGCGCCGGTGACGCGGAGGTGGGGCCGGCCGGCGGCCGGGGCGTGGCGGTGCCGTCGGGCGCGCCCTGCCGCTCTGGCTGGGCAGCGTCCGGGGAAGCCACGTCCCTGGGCTTCGGCTCGTCCGGGCGCGCGGCGTCGGATCCCGTCGGACGCAGTCCGGGGGAGAGCGGCTGGGCCTCGTCTGGCAAGAGCACTCCTCAGGCGGTTCCGGACCCCAGGACCTCTTATGGGTCGGGGTGCCATGGTATCGACCCGGGGGCCGCGACTCCCCCGCGGCCATGGGTCCGTACATGACACAGCAGCGGGGGCACCCGGATTCTTCCGGATGCCCCCGCTGCGGAGCTGTCGCCCGCGACCGGCTCAGACCGTGATCAGGGCCTCCAGCGGAGCGCCCTTCAGGCCCGGCTCCAGCCGCTGCCGCCCGGCGAGGAAGCCGAGCTCCAGCAGCACGGCCAGGCCCGCGACCTCGGCGCCCGCGCGGCGGATCAGCTGCAGCGAGGCGTCAGCCGTACCGCCGGTGGCGAGGACGTCATCGATCACCAGTACCCGGTCGCCCGGGGCCAGTGCGTCGGTGTGGATCTCGATCTCGGCCGTGCCGTACTCCAGCTCGTAGGTCTGGCCGAGCGTCGTGCCGGGCAGCTTGCCCGCCTTGCGGACGGGGACGAAGCCGACCCCGGCCCGGACCGCGACCGGAGCGGCGAGTATGAACCCGCGCGCCTCCAGGCCCACGATCTTGTCCACCCGGTGCCGCCCGCACAGCTCGGCGAACGCCTCGGTCAGCGCGCCGAAGGCGGCCGGGTCGGCCAGCAGCGGGGTGATGTCCTTGAACACCACACCCGGCTGCGGGTGATCCGGGATGTCGGTGATCCGGCTGAGCAGGAGCTCACGCAGTTCCGCCGGGGCGCTCACCGGCGCTTGCCCGAGGGGCGGCCGCGTCCGCGGTTACGGGATGCGGGCTGCTGGCGGGGGCCGACGACCGCGGCACCGTCCTCGGCGTCCGCCGCGGCGGGGGCCGACTCCTCGGTGTCCTCCTGGCCCGCGTCCTTGGCCGCGGCCGCGGCGCGCTTCGCCTTGACCCGCTTGGCCAGCGCCTTCATCTGCGGCTCACGGTTCTTCAGATCGGCGACCAGCGGAGTCGCGATGAAGATCGACGAGTAGGCACCGGCGGCGAGACCGACGAACAGGGCCAGCGAGATGTCGTTGAGCATGCCCGCGCCCAGCACACCGCCACCGACGAAGAGCAGACCGGCGACCGGGAGCAGCGCCACGACCGTCGTGTTGATCGACCGCACCAGGGTGCTGTTGATCGAGCGGTTGGCGATCTCGCCGTACGTGAAGCGGGTCTGCTTGGTGATGTCCTTGGACGCTTCCTTGAGGCTGTCGAAGACGACGACCGTGTCGTACAGGGAGTAACCAAGGATGGTCAGCAGACCGATGACCGTGCCGGGGGTGACCTCGAAGCCGACCAGGGCGTAGACGCCGACCGTGATCGTGAGGTCGTGGATCAGCGCGATCAGGGCGGCGAGCGCCATCCGCCACTCGAAGGCGATCGCCAGATAGAGCACCACGAGGACCATGAAGATCCCCAGGCCCAGCCAGGCCTTGTTGGCGATCTGCTCACCCCAGCTCGGGCCGACCAACTGGGTGTTGACGTCCTTGACCGGGACGTTCAGGTCCTTGGCGAGCTCTTCCTGGACCGGCAGCGCCTGCTGGGTGTCCAGACCGCTGATCTGGATACGCAGCGCACCGCCGCCGAGCTTCTGCACCATGGCCTGGTGTCCGCCCGCCGCCGATTCGGCCTGGTGCCGGGCCGACTCGGCGGATACGGAGGTCTCCGGGGTGGTGAAGACCGCACCGCCGGAGAACTCGATGCCCATGTTCAGACCGCGCACCGCCAGGCCGACGATGGCCGTGATGGTGATGAGGATCGAGATGCCGTACCAGATCTTCCGCTTGCCGATGAAGTCGTAGCCGACCTCGCCGCGGTAGAGCCGGGCGCCGATGTTTCCGAGCTTGGACATCTCACGCCTCCTTCGTCTGGGTGGGGGCGGCGCCGCGACGACGGCGCAGCGGCGGCTTGGCGCCCAGGCGCTTGGGATCGAGGCCGGACCAGGAGTGGCCGTCGGCGAAGAACTTCCGCCGGGCGAGCATCGTCATCAGGGGCTTGGTGAAGTAGAAGACCACGATGACGTCGAGGACGGTGGTCAGGCCGAGCGTGAACGCGAAGCCCTTCACCTTGCCGACGGTGACGATGAACAGCACCGCGGCGGCCAGGAACGACACGAAGTCGGAGACCAGGATCGTCCGGCGGGCCCGCGGCCAGCCGCGTTCGACGGCCGGGCGCAGGGTGCGGCCCTCGCGGATCTCGTCCCGGATGCGTTCGAAGTAGACGATGAACGAGTCGGCGGTGATACCGATGGCCACGATGGCGCCGCAGACCGCCGGGAGGTTCAGCGCGAACCCGATGGTCGGGCCGAGCAACGTCATGATCGTGTACGTCAGGATCGCCGAGACGAACAGGCTCGCCAGCGCGACCAGCGCCAGCCCCCGGTAGTAGGCGACCAGGTAGATCACGACCAGTGCGAGGCCGATGGCGCCGGCGATCAGACCGGCGTGCAGCTGCTCGCCGCCGAGTGCCGCGGTGACCGTGGTCTCGTCGTCGATCTTGAAGGAGAGCGGCAGGGAACCGTACGACAGCATGTTGCCGAGGTCCTCGGCGGTCTGCTGGGTGAAGCCGCCGGAGATCGTGGCGTTACCGCCGTTGAGCTGCTGGCTGACGCGCGGGTCGGAGACCACCGCACCGTCCAGGACGATCGCGAACTGGTTCTGCGGCGGCGTCTTGGTGGCGAGCTTGCCGGTCACGTCCGCGAACTTCTTGCCGCCCTCGGAGGTGAAGTCCATCTGGACGATCCAGCCCTGGCCGCCCTGGCTGTCGAAGACGGCCTTGGCGTCCTTGACGTCCGTGCCCTCGACGCCGACCGGGCCGAGCGCGTACTTCTGCGTACCGTCGTCCTTGCAGGCCACGACCGGGTCGGACGGCTTGGTGCCTGCGGCCTTCTCACCGGCGGTGGAGCGGCTCCGGTCCGTGGAACAGTCCAGTGCGTTGAGCTGCTTCTGGAGGGCCGGCGGAATCTCCGCGGCGCCCGGGGGCGTCGGCGGCACCGGGGGTGCGGAGGGCTTGGCCGGGCCGGAAGGGGTGGGCTTGGCGGACGGTGCCTTCTTCAGTGCGTCCGTCACCGCACGGCCCTGCGTGGTCGGCTTGGCGTTCGGCGACTGCGAGGACGAGGCGTTCTGCTGAGTGCCCGGCTGGTCCTTGGCCGGGTCACCCGCGGCCTTGTCGCCCTTGCCCTTGCCGTTCGCGCCGCCCTTGGAGGGGTTGGGCTTGGGCTCGGGGGTCTTGGTGCCCGCCGTGGTGGTGAGCACCGGACGGAACCCGAGCTTGGCGGTGGTGCCGACCTGCTGGCGGGCCTGCTTCGCGTCCGTCCCCTTGGGGATGTTCACGATGATGTGGTCGGTGCCCTGTGTCTGGACCTCGGCCTCGGACACACCCAGACCGTTGACCCGCCGCTCCATGATGCCGGCGGCGGTATTCATGTTGGTCTCGTTGATCGCGTTGGGCTTGCCCGGCTGGTTCTGGGCCGCCAGCGTGAAGCTGGTGCCGCCGGCCAGGTCGATGCCCAGTCGCGGCGTCATCGTGCCGGAGTAGAACATCCCTCCGATCAGCCCCGCCATGGCGATGAGGACCAGGAGCAGGGTGCGGCCCGGATGCCCCTGGCTCGCGGGCGCCCTGCGGCCCTTCTTCGGTGCTGCCACCTTCTCGTATCTCCCTGTCCAACCCCTCGGCCCGGGATGCCGGCCGAGAGGCCACGAAGTCTTGTGGGGACCTGCCCCCGCCGGAGCCTAGACCGTCCCGGAACCGCGGTGCACGACACACCACGCGTGCTCTGCGGTTCCGTGGGGTGGACTACTTCGCGTCGTCGCCGGACTTCTTGTCGTCCTTCGCGGCGTCGGCGTCCGCCTTGACGGTGTCCTTGGCCTTGTCGGCGGGCTCGGCGTCCTTGGCCTCGTCCGCGGCGGGCTCGGCATCGGCCGGGGCGGCGGTCTTGCCCAGGTCGATCTTGTCGCCCTTCCCGGCCTCGGCGGCGTCGCCGGTCAGCGAGGAGGCGTCGTCCGGGACGACCGGCTCGTCACCGTGGATCGGGTCGGCACCGTCCAGGATGCGGTTGTACTCCTCATCCGCGAGCACGGCGCCGATGGCGTTCTTGGCGTAAATGGCGTGCACGCCGGGGGCGACCTCCAGGAGGACGGTCTCCTCGTGGATTTCCTTGACGGTGGCGTACATGCCGCCGATGGTCCGGACGCCGGTGCCGGCCTGCATTTCGTCGCGCATCTGCGCGGCCGCCTGCTGCTTCTTCTTGGCGGAGCGCGTCATCAGGAACATGGCCCCGATGAGGACGATGAAGGGGAGGAGAGTCACGATGTTCACGGGACGGAAATTCCTTCGCACGACCGCGGATGCGCGATCTCATATACGGGGGTGGGTATGCCGTCCGTACGAACGGCATCGGCGGAGTCTAGGCGAGTCCCCACCAGTGGAACAACGCACAGCATCCCACCGCAGTTCCTGACCGGGCGAGTGCCCGCGCCGTCACGCTCCGAACAAGCCCTGCTGTCCGCCGGCGCCCGCCCGCTGCTGCGGCGGGACGAGCCCCAGGTGGTCCCAGGCCGCCGGGGTCGCGATCCGGCCCCTGGGGGTCCTGGCCAGCAGTCCTTCCCGTACGAGGAACGGCTCGGCGACCTCCTCGACCGTCTCGCGCTCCTCCCCCACCGCGACCGCGAGGGTGGACAGGCCCACCGGGCCGCCGCCGAACAGCTTGAGCAGGGCCGTGAGCACGGCGCGGTCGAGGCGGTCCAGGCCGCGGGCGTCGACCTCGTAGACCCCGAGGGCCTGGGAGGCGATCTCGCGGGTGATCACGCCGTCGGCCTTCACCTGGGCGTAGTCGCGGACCCGGCGCAGCAGACGGTTGGCGATACGGGGCGTACCGCGGGAACGGCCGGCGATCTCGGCGGCGCCCTCCGCTTCTATCTCGACGTCCAGCAGCCCGGCGGAGCGGTGGATGACCCGCTGCAGCTCGGCCGGGGCGTAGAACTCCATATGGGCGGTGAAGCCGAAGCGGTCGCGCAGCGGCGGCGGCAGCAGACCGGCCCGGGTCGTGGCGCCGACCAGGGTGAACGGGGGGAGTTCGAGCGGGATGGCGGTGGCTCCCGGGCCCTTGCCGACGATCACGTCGACGCGGAAGTCCTCCATCGCCATATAGAGCATTTCCTCGGCGGGCCGGGACATCCGGTGGATCTCGTCGAGGAAGAGCACCTCGCCCTCCTGGAGGGAGGAGAGGATCGCGGCGAGGTCACCGGCGTGCTGGATGGCCGGGCCGGAGGTGATGCGGATCGGGGCGCCCATCTCAGCGGCGATGATCATCGAGAGGGTCGTCTTGCCGAGGCCCGGCGCGCCGGACAGCAGGACGTGGTCGGCGGTGGCGCCGCGGGCGCGGGCGGCGCGCAGGACCAGGTCGAGCTGTTCGCGCACCCGCTCCTGGCCGACGAATTCCTCCAGGTCCTTGGGCCGCAGCGCGGCCTCGACGGCGGTGTCCTCACCGTCCGCGTCGGCCCCGACCAGCCGGTCGGGCGCGCCCGCGGCGCTGTCCTCGCTGGTGGGTGGTGCGGTGTCGTCCCAGTTCACTGCGGATTGCCTCGCGGGGTCGGGGCGGCCGGGCCGCCTGCGTGGTCGAACGGTCGGGGGCGCGCGGCCCGGGGAGCGGCGGTCATCGGGCGCGGTTCAGGGTCTGCAGGGCGGCCTTCAGCAGCTGCGGCACCTGGGGCGCGCCGCCCTTGGCGACCGCGGCCTCGGCCTGCGGGGTGACCGCGGCGACCGCCTCGTCCGCCTCGCGGGTGGCATAGCCGAGGCCGATCAGGGCGGCGTGCAGCTGGTCGCGCCAGCCGGCCGTGACGGCGCTGCCGACGCCCGCACGGCCGCTGCCCACCGGCTCCCCCAGCCGGTCCTTGAACTCCAGGAGCAGCTTCTGCGCGCCCTTCTTGCCGATGCCTGGCACGGCCGTGAGCGCCTTCTCGTCACCGGTGGCGACGGCCAGCCGCAGCGCGTCCGGGGAGTGCACCGCGAGCATCGCCTGGGCGAGCCGGGGCCCGACACCGCTGGCGGTCTGCAGCAGCTCGAAGGTCTGCCGCTCGTCGTCGTCGGCGAAGCCGTAGAGGGTGAGCGAGTCCTCGCGGACGACGAGGGAGGTGGCGAGCTTGGCCTGCTGGCCGATGCGCAGCCCGGAGAGGGTGTCCGGGGTGCACTGGACGGCCATGCCGATACCGCCGACCTCGACGACGGCGGAGTCCGGGGCGAGGGCCGCGACCGGCCCGGAGACGAAGGCGATCATCGGGTGCCCTTCTGGGGTGTCGCCCGGCGGACGCCGGGGGTGCGAACGGGAGCGGCGCGGCGGGCCGCGGCATGCGCCTGCTGGAGGCGGTTGACCGCGGGGGCGCGCCAGATGTGGCAGATGGCGAGGGCGAGGGCATCGGCGGCGTCGGCTGGTTTCGGTGGCGCGTCGAGCCGCAGCAGACGGGTCACCATCGCCCCGATCTGGGCCTTGTCGGCCCGTCCCGATCCCGTGACGGCGGCCTTGACCTCACTGGGGGTGTGCAGCGCGACCGGCAGCCCACGACGGGCCGCGCACAGCATGGCGACCGCGCTGGCCTGGGCGGTGCCCATGACCGTACGGACGTTGTGCTGGCTGAAGACCCGCTCCACGGCGACGTACTCGGGGCGGTGCTCGTCGAGCCAGGCGTCTATCCCGCGCTCGATCTCGACCAGGCGCTGGGCGATATCGGCGTCCGCGGGCGTACGGACGACGCCGACGCCGACCATCGTCAGCGGACGCCCCGCGACCCCGTCGACCACCCCGACCCCGCAGCGCGTCAGCCCCGGGTCCACCCCCAGCACCTTCATCGGTCCCCGCCCCTCGCCGTATCGGTCAGCTGTGCCTGCCTCGGAAGCGCATGCCCCCTGATCAGCACAGTAATGGCTGCCACTGACAAACCGACGGGCCGGCGGGGTGTGTCCCCGCCGGCCCGTCAGTCGACCGAGTGTGCCGCGCCGCTCAGGCGTCGACCTTGGCCATCACATCGTCCGAGACATCGAAGTTGGCGAAGACGTTCTGCACGTCGTCGCTGTCCTCCAGCGCGTCGATCAGCTTGAAGATCTTGCGCGCGCCCTCTTCCTCCAGCTCGACCTGCATGGTCGGGACGAAGTTGGCGTCGGCGGAGTCGTAGTCGATACCGGACTCCTGGAGGGCCGAACGGACCGCGACCAGGTCGGTGGCCTCGCTGAGCACCTCGAAGGACTCGCCGAGGTCGTTGACCTCTTCGGCGCCGGCGTCCAGGACCGCGCCCAGGACGTCGTCCTCGGACAGTTCACCCTTGGGGACGATCACCACGCCCTTGCGGTTGAACAGGTACGACACCGAACCCGGGTCGGCCATCGAACCGCCGTTGCGGGTCATGGCGACGCGGACGTCCGAGGCGGCGCGGTTGCGGTTGTCGGTGAGGCACTCGATGAGCACCGCGACACCGTTGGGGCCGTACCCCTCGTACATGATGGTCTCGTAGTCGGCTCCGCCGGCCTCAAGACCCGCACCGCGCTTGACCGCGGAGTCGATGTTCTTGTTGGGCACCGAGCTCTTCTTGGCCTTCTGAATGGCGTCGAAGAGCGTGGGGTTGCCGTCCGGGTCGGCGCCGCCCGTACGGGCCGCGACCTCGATGTTCTTGATCAGCTTCGCGAAGAGCTTGCCGCGCTTGGCATCGATCACGGCCTTCTTGTGCTTCGTCGTAGCCCATTTAGAGTGGCCGGACATCCGCCTGTCTCCTTCGCGTAACCAACGTCTGAAACGAACGCCTCAGATCCTACCGGGGCGAGGTCACGCGGTGTCACTCCCGCCCGTCACCCGGCGACGACCCCGGAGGGAGCTCCGGGGCCCGCCCTCCGGATCAGTCCCGGGCCCGCCGCACCATGTCCACGAACAGGGCGTGGACCCGGTGGTCGCCGGTGAGTTCCGGGTGGAAAGACGTGGCGAGGACGTTACCCTGCCGCACGGCCACGGTGTGCCCGTCATACGTCGCCAGGACCTCGACCGCGCCGCCGACCGACTCGACCCAGGGCGCCCGGATGAAGACGCCCTCGACCGGTCCGCCGGGGATCCCGGCGACGTCGATGGCCGCCTCGAACGACTCGTTCTGCCGCCCGAAGGCGTTACGGCGCACGATCATGTCGACGCCGCCGAACGTCTCCTGGTCCTCCCGGGCGTCCAGCAGCTTGTCGGCGACCATGATCATGCCCGCGCAGGTGCCGTAGACCGGCTTGCCCGCGCGGACGAACGCCCGCAACGGCTCCAGCATGCCGAAGGTGACGGCCAGCTTGGACATCGTGGTGGACTCGCCGCCCGGGATGACCAGACCGTCGATCCCGTCCAGCTCCTCGGGGCGACGCACCGGCCGGGCCAGGGCGTCCGCCTCGGCGAGCACGGTGAGGTGCTCACGGACGTCGCCCTGGAGGGCCAGCACACCGATGGTGGGGGTGCTCATCTGCCGTCCTACCAGCCGCGGTTGGCGTAGCGCTCAGCCTCGGGGAGGGTGTCGCAGTTGATGCCGACCATGGCCTCGCCCAGGTTGCGGGAGACGTCCGCGATGACCTTCGGGTCGTCGTAGAAGGTGGTGGCCTTCACGATCGCGGCGGCGCGCTTGGCCGGGTCACCGGACTTGAAGATTCCGGAGCCGACGAACACACCCTCGGCACCGAGCTGACGCATCAGCGCGGCGTCGGCCGGGGTGGCGACACCACCGGCGGAGAACAGCACGACCGGCAGCTTGCCGAGCTCGGCGACCTCCTTGACCAGCTCGTACGGGGCGCGCAGCTCCTTGGCGGCGGCGAACAGCTCGTTGTTGTCGTAGCCGCGCAGCCGGGCGATCTCACCCTTGATCTGACGCATGTGGCGCACCGCCTCGACGACGTTGCCGGTGCCGGCCTCGCCCTTCGAGCGGATCATGGCCGCGCCCTCGGTGATCCGGCGCAGCGCCTCGCCCAGGTTGGTGGCACCACACACAAACGGGGTGGTGAAGGCCCACTTGTCGGAGTGGTTGACCTCATCGGCCGGGGTGAGGACCTCGGACTCGTCGATGTAGTCGACGCCGAGCGACTGCAGCACCTGCGCCTCGACGAAGTGGCCGATCCGGGACTTCGCCATGACCGGGATGGAGACGGCGTTGATGATGCCGTCGATCATGTCGGGGTCCGACATCCGGGCCACGCCGCCGTCCTTGCGGATATCGGCGGGGACCCGCTCCAGGGCCATGACGGCGACGGCGCCCGCGTCCTCGGCGATCTTCGCCTCTTCCGGCGTGACGACGTCCATGATCACGCCGCCCTTGAGCTGCTCGGCCATACCGCGCTTGACGCGCGCGGTTCCGGTCTCGGGGTGCTGGGGCGTGGTGGGCGTGCTGGACACGGTTGACCTCACTCAGTGCGGGTGGCTGTACTGATGCGCCCACACAACCGTTGGTGAGTGGCCCGGGAAAAGGGCCAATTACAGGTCAGTGGCTCGTCACCGCCGGGAGTCGCCGTCTGCGGCCCCCGCCACCGGCACCCGCCGCCCGGCTCAGTTCCCGGCCGACCGGTCGTCCAGCACGGCCGGCGGCTCGTCATCCATCTCGAAGGCCAGCGGAAACGGCGCATGCCCGGCCAGCCGCAAATAGCGCACCACCCGGTGGCGGCGGACCGCGCGCGCCGCCCGTACGGCGTCGTTGTGGAACCGGCGGGCCATCGGGACACGGCGCACCGCGGCGGTGAGCTCACTGACCGACTGCTCCCCACCGGGCGCCTCCCGCAGGGCCTCCAGCTGCGCCTCCTCCGCGAAAATCGCCCGCAACGCCTGGCTCAGCTCACTCTCCGCGACCTCCCGATGGTCCTCCTCAGCCTGCCGGGCCTCATGCGCGGCCTGATAGAGCACGATCGAGGCGGCCGGGTCGAGAACCCCCGACGTACCCACCTCCTGCGCAACGGAAGCCCGCCGCAACAGCTGCGCGTCCAGGGCCGCCCTGGCCGCGTCAATCCGCGCATGCAGCCGATCGAGCCGCCCAGCCGTCCAGCTGAGGTAGATGCCAATGAGGACGATCGCGGCGGCGATCCAAATGAACGTGGTCACACCGCGTCACCTTACGCGGCTGTCGCGCGTGGGATTCCCACGTGTTTGGCTGCCCCGCCGTTTCGCTGCGCTTTGCGTTCTGCCCGCGTCTTCGGCTGTCCCACCGTGGCGCCTGCGGCGGGCGGTGCCGCTGCGCGGGGCTGTCGGGGTGCGGTGACGGACCTCCGCGGGTGGGGTGCCGGACTGCTTCGCTTTACGTCCGGCACCCCACCCGCTCCGGCCCGTCCCCTCCCGTTGGAGGGTGGAAAAACCCTGGTGGGAGTGCACGCCGGTGGTCCACCGCTCCTCGCGCAGCAGGAGAGAAACGTCCCACGGACGCCAGCCCCCACCCACGTTCACCTTCTCCCCAACGGGAGGGGACGGGCCGGAGGGGCCGGTGTGTGGGACGTAAAGCGAAGCAGTCCCACACACCGGCCCCGGAGGTCCGTCACCGCACCCGACAACCACCCGGCCCGCCGCAGGCGCCACGGCGGGTGCACCGCGCAAGCGGGCAACAAACGGCGAGCAACAACCACGGCGGGGCAGCCAAACACGTGGGAAGCCAGCCTTACGGCAGCCAGCGGCGAGCCCGCAAGCCCACCCTCTCGTCGGTGGCCACGGACGCCGCCCCCGTGGTCACGGTCTCGTAGACGGCGAGGATGTCGGCCCCGACCGTCGACCAGTCGAAGCGCCGCACATGGCGGGCGCCCCGCTCCCGCAGCTCCGCGAGACGAGCCGGGTCACCAAGAAGTCGTACGGCCGCAGCGGCGAGCGCCTCGGTGTCTTCGTTGGTGAAGAGTTCGCCGGCCTCGCCCTGGTCGAGGACCTGGGCGAAGGCGTCGAGGTCGCTGGCCAGGACGGGGGCGCCGGCCGACATCGCCTCTACGAGGATGATGCCGAAGGATTCGCCGCCCGTGTTGGGCGCGACGTAGAGGTCGACGCTGCGCAGCAGCCTGGCCTTGTCCTCGTCGCTGACCATGCCGAGGAATTCGACCCGGGAGCGCAGTTCGGCGGGCAGCTCCGCGACGGCCTCCGCTTCGTCGCCGCGGCCGGCGACGAGCAGGCGGGCGTCGGGGACCTCGGCGAGGATCGTGGGCAGCGCCTTCATCAGGACCGGCAGGCCCTTGCGCGGTTCGTCGATCCGGCCGATGAAGCCGATCGTCCGTCCCTGCCACTCGGCCTTGGGCTCCGCGGTGGCGAAGAAGTCGACGTCGACGCCGTTGGGGATGACCACCGCATCGCCGCCGAGGTGTTCGACGAGGGTGCGGCGGGCGTATTCGCTGACCGCGATCCGTGCGCTGATCTTCTCCAGTGCGGGCTGCAGGATCGGATAGGCGGCGATCATCGCCCGTGAGCGCGGGTTGGAGGTGTGGAAGGTCGCCACGATCGGGCCCTGGGCGGCCCAGCAGGAGAGCAGGCCGAGGGAGGGCGAGGCCGGCTCGTGGATGTGGATGACGTCGAAGGCGCCGTGCTGGAGCCAGCGGCGGACCCGGGCGGCGGAGAGGAAGCCGAAGTTGAGGCGGGCGACCGAGCCGTTGTACGGGACGGGGACGGCGCGGCCGGCCGAGACCACGTAGGGCGGCAGCGGGGTCTCGTCGTCCGCGGGGGCGAGCACGGAGACCTCGTGGCCGAGGCGGATCAGGTGGTCGGCCAGGTCCCGGATGTGGAACTGCACGCCGCCGGGGACGTCCCAGGCGTACGGGCAGACGATGCCGATCTTCACACGGACTCCGATCCGGAGGTTCTGGAAGCCTCGGAGCCGCCCGGGGCGGCGGGCTGCTCGCGCGGTTCCAGGTCGGCGAGCCAGAGCCGCTGGAGCATGTGCCAGTCCTCGGGGTGGTCGGCGATGCCGGAGGCGAAGGCGTCGGCGAGGGTCTGGGTCATCTGGGCGGCCTGCTCGGCGCGGGTGCCGGTCTCGGGGACCTCGATCTCCGGGTGGACCCGGCCGCGCATGACGGGGGTGTCGTCGTACCAGAGGGTGACGGGCAGCAGCATGGCGCCGGTCTGGACGGCGAGGGCGGCGGGGCCGGCCGGCATCTTCGTGGCCTCGCCGAAGAACTTGACCGGTATTCCGGAGGCGGACAGATCACGGTCCGCGACCAGGCAGACCAGGCCGCCGGCCCGCAGCCGCCGGGCCAGCGTGCCGAAGGCGGCACCGCCTTCGTGCGGCAGCACCTCCATGCCCAGGCCCTCGCGGTAGGCGACGAAGCGGTCGTAGAGGGTTTCCGGCTTGAGGCGCTGGGCGACGGTGGTGAAGGGGACGCCGAGCTTGGTGGTGACCCAGGCGCCCGCGAGGTCGTAGTTGCCCATGTGGGGCAGCGCCAGGATGACGCCACGGCCGCTCTTGAGCCCGTCCTCCAGGTAATGCACGTCCTCGGGGGTGAAACCCGCCCTTATCCGGTCCTTGCTCCAGGCCGGCAGTCGGAAGGACTCCATCCAGTAGCGCATGTACGAGCGCATCCCGGCCCGGGAGAGCTCGGCGAGCCGCTGCGGTGTGGCGTCCGGGACGACCCGGGCGAGGTTCGACTCCAGGCGGAGGACGCCCTTGCCGCGGCGCTTCCAGGCGATGTCGGCGATCCGGCGGCCGAGCCGTACGGCGGCGCCTTCGGGCAGCTTCTTGACGGTGCTCCAGCCCAGGGCGTAGAGCGCCTCCGACAGCTTCTCCGTGTCGATCAACGGCCGGCCGTTCCTGCGCGGGCTCATGCGCTGTTCCCCCCTTGTGCCATGGCGTCGGCCTCGGCCGACTCCCGTCGTACCGTTACCACGCGCTGGCCCAGGGTGACCGCGCTGCCGATGCCGACGACCCACAGGGCGATCGGCAGCAGGATCTCGACTCCCGGCACCCCGAAGGCGTGCAGGCCCGACAGGCCGCAGGCGACCAGCGTGATGACCAGCCGCTCGGCGCGCTCCACCAGGCCGTTGACGTCCACCGGCAGCCCGATGGCCTCGCCGCGCGCCTTGGTGTACGAGACCACCTGGCCGCTGGCGAGGCAGAAGATCGCCATGCCGCAGAGCACCAGGCTGTCGCCCCGGCCCGCGTACCACAGGGCGAGCCCGCCGAAGATCGCCGAGTCGGCGACCCGGTCGAGGGTGGAGTCGAGAAAGGCCCCCCAGCGGCTGGAGCGGCCCAGCTGCCGCGCCATGTTGCCGTCGACGAGGTCGGAGAAGACGAACAGCGTGATGACGACCGTCCCCCAGAAGAACTCGCCCAGGGGATAGAAGATCAAGGCGCCGGCCACCACGCCCCCGGTGCCGACCAGAGTGACCGCGTCCGGGCTGACGCCGATCCGGATGAGCAGGGCGGCGAACGGCGTGAGAACACGCGTGAAGAACGCACGCGCGTACTTGTTCAGCATGGCCTTCCCGGGAGTCGATACGGGCCGTGCGGTCTAACGGCCACCGGCGGGCCCATCGTAGCCAGGAGGTCAGGGGGCACCACGAACGCATCGCGGCGCGGGGTGCGTCCCGTGGCTCGGGGCCGCCGGCGCGCGCCGGTGGACGCACCCGCAGGCCCCGCGCGGGGCGCCCGGACCCCTTGGGAGCACCGGCCCCGTGCGCCATGTATGGACGCATCATGGCCTCGGTGGAAAGCTCGAATCACCGCAAAGTGTCGACCTGGAGGCGAGACACATGAGCGAGAAATCGAGTACACACCCGGGAGCCGCCGGCAGGGCATCAACGGCCGGCCAGCCCACGGCCCTGCGCAATGTGGTGCTGGTCGGCCACAGCGGCTCCGGAAAAACCACCCTGGTCGAGGCCCTCGCACTGGCATCCGGCGCGGTCAACCGGGCGGGCCGGGTCGAGGACGGCGGCTGCCTCTCCGACTACGACGAGATCGAGCACCGGCAGCAACGCTCCGTACAGCTCTCCCTGGTCCCGGTGGACTGGGGAGGAGTCAAGATCAATATCTTGGACACCCCCGGATACGCCGATTTCGTCGGGGAACTCAGGGCCGGTCTGCGCGCGGCGGACGCGGCCCTTTTCGTTGTCTCGGCGGCCGACGGTGTGGCCGGCGCGACCCGTATGGTCTGGGACGAGTGCGCGGCCGTCGGTATGCCGCGTGCGCTGGTCATCACGCACCTGGAGGCGTCCCGCGCCGACTTCGACGAGATGACCGAGCGCTGCCGCACCACGCTCGGCGGCGAGGACCCGGACGCCGTCCTCCCGCTCTACCTCCCGCTGTACGGGACGCCGGGCGCCGACGGCCATGCCCCCGTACACGGCCTGATCGGCCTGCTCTCCCAACGGGTGTTCGACTACTCCTCGGGCGAGCGCACCGAACGCGCACCGACGGCGGACGAGCTGCCGCTGATCGAAGCCGCCCGCAACCGCCTGATCGAGGGCATCATCGCCGAGAGCGAGGACGAGTCCCTGATGGACCGCTACCTCGGTGGCGAGGAGATCGACATCAAGACCCTCATCGGGGACCTGGAGACGGCGGTCGCCCGGGGCACCTTCCACCCGGTTCTGGCCGCGGCCCCGGCCGCCGAGGGCGCCAAACAGGGGCTGGGCACCGTGGAGCTGCTGGAGCTGATCACCGGTGGCTTCCCGACGCCCGTGGAGCGCGAGGCGCCGGCCGTGACCACCCCGGAGGGCGCGCCATGCCCGGCGCTGAGCTGCGATCCGGACGGTCCGCTCGCGGCCGAGGTGGTCAAGACCTCCTCCGACCCGTACGTGGGGCGGATCTCCCTCATCCGCCTCTTCTCGGGCACCCTGCGCCCGGACGAGACGGTGCATGTCTCGGGCCACGGCCTGCAGGACCGGGGCCACGAGGACCATGACGTGGACGAGCGGATCGGTGCGCTGTCCACCCCGTTCGGCAAGCAGCAGCGCCCGCTGTCCAAAGCGGTCGCCGGCGATCTGGCCTGTGTGGCGAAGCTGTCCCGGGCCGAGACCGGCGACACCCTCTCCGCCAAGGACAGCCCGCTGCTGATGGAGCCCTGGACGATGCCGGACCCGCTGCTGCCGGTCGCCATCCAGGCCCACAGCAAGGCCGACGAGGACAAGCTCTCGCAGGGCCTGGCCCGTCTGGTCGCCGAGGATCCGACGATGCGTCTGGAGCACAACCAGGACACCCACCAGGTGGTCCTGTGGTGCCTGGGCGAGGCGCATATCGATGTGGCCCTGGAGCGGCTGCGATCCCGCTACGGCGTCCAGGTGGACACGGTGGCGCACAAGGTGTCGCTGCGGGAGACCTTCGGGTCCCCCTCCGCGGGCCGCGGGCGCCATGTGAAGCAGTCCGGCGGGCACGGCCAGTTCGCGATCTGCGAGATCGAGGTGGAACCGCTGCCCGGCGGCTCCGGCATCGAGTTCGTGGACAAGGTCGTGGGCGGTGCGGTGCCCCGGCAGTTCATCCCGTCCGTGGAGAAGGGCGTACGCACCCAGGCCGCACGCGGGGTCGCCGCCGGGCATCCGCTCGTCGACATCCGCGTCACGCTGCTCGACGGCAAGGCGCACTCCGTCGACTCCTCCGACGCCGCGTTCCAGACGGCGGGCGCGCTGGCGCTGCGCGAGGCCGCCGGCGAGGTCCGGATCGATCTGCTCGAACCGGTGTCCGAGGTCAGCGTGATGGTTCCGGACGATTTCGTCGGCCAGGTGATGAGCGATCTGTCGGGACGCCGCGGCCGGGTCGTGGGCACCGAACAGTCAGGGGCGGGACGCACCGTGGTGCGCGCCGAGGTGCCCGAGATCGAGATCGACCGGTACGCCGTCGATCTGCGCTCCCTCTCGCACGGCACCGGGCGGTTCTCCCGCGTCCACCTGCGGCATGAGGCGATGCCGCCGCAGCTCGCCGACAAGTGGCGGGAAGAGGCGGAGAACGGCGCATAGTTGACGGCTGATCAACCATTGGAGCGGCCGCTGTCCCGCTCAACTCCTGCGGGCGGGGCGGCGGCTGTACGCTGAGGCCGTGCCGTCGATCCGGGGGTTCGGCGGGCCAGGAGGCGAGGTCACAGGCTCAATGACAGGCGCTCAGCAGGTGTGCCGTCAGCAGAAGTCGGGAAGAGCCGCATCATCGGATGCGTGCGGTGTGGGGGGCGGTAGTGGCAGACGGCTTTGACTTCAGTCCGGGGGCGCAGGTCCCGCTGTCGGGGAGCGCCGGGCAGACGGCGGCGACCCAGGCACTGGCCTCGGCCGCCTATCGGGACAGCCCGCTGGCCGATATCTCCAAGGCCGACTCGGATTCCGGCAAGTCCGCCATCAAGAAGCCCAAGCTGTCGCTGTTCGCGCCCAATCTCGGTGAGGCGTTCGCGCGCGCGGTGCAGGTGCGGATGCTCGGCGGCGGGCGCGCCGCGCTCATCCAGTCCTTCGGGACCGAGCCGCAGACCATCGTCGAGCACTGTCTGTCCGCCACCCGCATCCGCAAGCAGCGGGACGCCAAGCTGACGGTGCTGATGGTGCTGTTCGGGGTGCTGTTCCTGCCCGGTGTGCTGCTGTGGCTGGGCGTCTTCCAGCTGCGGAAGATGCTCTCCAAGGACGGCGCGGGCAAGGGGCTCTCCCTGCTCGGCGGGGTGCTGCTGACGGTGCTGGCCGTCCTCGGCCTGTTCTTCATGATCAAGCTGCCGTTCAACGGCTTCTGGCCGCTGTACGCCCGCGGCATGGTCCTCGCCCCGGTGATCGGCTGGTGGCTGGCCAAGCAGATCTGTGAGAAGACCGCGGTGGCCATGCGGGAGTCCTGGAAGGGGCTGCTGGAGGGCGGCGGGGTGGCCGCGAAGATCCCCGAGGCGGTCCCCCAGGACCCGAACCAGATCGCCGCCGAAACCCTCCGCCAGAATCTCGCCAAAATCTCCGCCGAGCAGAGCAGCAATGTCGTCTTCTACGCCGGGCCCAAGGGGATACTCGGCATGGGGACGCGCTGGGGCAGCTGGCAGCTCGCCGAGGAGCTGACCCCGGCGCAGGCAGGCAGCGAGATCCACCCGTTCCGCAGCTGGGACGTGATCCGCGCGATCCACGACAAGCTGCGGCTGCTGGAGCGCAGCCCGCTGCACACCGGCGGCTTCCCCACCCCGTCCGTACGCCACTGGATCGTCTCCCCGGTCGGCGAGAAGGCCGCCGCCGTCAGCCGCCCCGAGGGCACCCATGTGGAGGCGTACCAGATCCGCGGGCACGAGATAGAGCGGATCTGCAACGAGCAGCAGTTCGGCAGCGGCAACCGCCACTACCTCGGCGTCCAGTTCGTGCTGTGGGACGGCCAGCTGGTGATCACCCTCATGATCACCGTCACCGTGCTCCACGAGACGCTGCGCATCGAGGTAACCGGCCATGCCCTCGGCCCGGTCAACGGCCTCTTCACGACGAAGCCGGAGCCCAAGACCAAGGAAGTCGCCAAGGTCGTCAAGTTCTGGGAGACCAGGACCCATCAGCTCCCGCTCATCGAGCCGCAGGAGGTGGTCCGGCTCGCCGCCCGCGCCCCGCTGACCTGGTTCCCGCCGGTGCTGGACTTCCTCGGCGGCAAGCTGACCCTGCCCGAGCCGTTCGGCCTGCGGCACGTCTGGGCCGACAAGCCCTGGCGCCACCGCTTCATGGCCGATGACGCGCTGCGCGCCGCGACCCCGGTGCTGCGCACGGTCCACTCCGCCGCGATGAGCGTCCTCAAGGAGAACGGCGTGGACACCGAGCGCTTCACCAACCGCTCCCTGGTGCTCAGCGGCATGATCCAGGGCGTGGAGCCGCAGAAGGCGGACGAGTACAACGCCTGAGCCCTCAGGCACCCGGGAGGCACCGGCTAGCGGAAGATGCCGGTGTGTCCCAGGGAGTACCGTCCGGGCTGCGGGTAGACCGCCAGGCCGTGCGGGCCCTGGCCGACCGGGATCTTGGCGAGGGTTTTGCCGGTACGGGTGTCCAGCGCGTAGACCTCGGAGTTGTAGCGGCCGGAGAGCCACAGCACCTTGCCGTCGGTGGACAGGCCGCCCATGTCGGGGCTGCCGCCGCCGCGGATATGCCATTTGTCGACGAGCTTGCCGGTCCGGAAGTCGAGCCGGGAGATGGAGCCCTCGCCGCGGTTGGAGACGTACATGTAGGTCGAGTCGCGGCTGACGTAGAGGCCATGGGCGCCCTTGCCGGTCGGCATGAGCCGGGGCCGGGTGAAGCGGTCACCGTCGAGGACCCAGATGCCGTCGGCCATCATGTCGGCGACGTACCAGGTCTTGCCGTCCGGGGAGATCTTCACGTCCTGCGGCATCGCGCCCTCGAACGGCAGCTTCTGCTGGCCGATGACCTTCATCTTCTCGGTGTCGACCTTGAGCAGCTCGGCGGAGAACTCACAGGAGACGATGAAGTACCGCCCGTCCGGCGAGAAGTCCGCGTGATTGACGCCGGCGCAGTTGACCGGGAGTGTCTTGCGGACCTCCATGGTGTGCGGGTCGCGGAAGACCAACTGCCGGTCCATGGAGGCCATCACGACCGCGTACTTCCCGTTGGGCGTGAAGTAGAGGTTGTACGGGTCGTGGACCTTGACGGGGTCGCCGGCCTTGCCGGTGGCGGGGTCGATCGGGGTGAGGTCGTGCCCCCGGTTGTTGTTGACCCAGAGTGTCTTGAGGTCCCAGGACGGCACGACGTGCTGCGGCTGTACGCCGACCGGAATGGTCTCGATGACCTTGTAGGTCTTCGGGTCGATGACGCTGACCGTGTCGGAGCCGGTGTTGGGGACGTAGATCCGCGCGGGGAAGTCCTTGACCTGCGGCGCCAGCCTGCCCGGCCGGTCCGCCGCGTAAAGGTCGTGCTGGTCCAGCAGCGGCGGCATCCCGGGCAGGCCCGGCTTGGCGGCCTGGACCGGTGCGCGCTCGACGGGCCGCGGGCCGTGCGCGGCCCGTTCGTTCCCGTCGCCGCTGCCACAGCCCGCGGCCACCAGCGCGCAGGCCACGGCGAGCAGCGCGGCCCGGTGGCGCGCGTGCGGGCTCCGACGGTCGTGGGTACGGTTCCGCTCAGCCATCAGGTCACTAGCTCCGTTGTCGTCACCGCGCGCAGACCGCGCCGGCGGAGGCCGTCGAGGATCGGGGGCAGCGCGGCCACCGTGCCGGCGTGCCCGAGGTGGAGGCTCACGACGGAGCCCGGCCCGACCGAGTCCAGGACCGTGCGCTGGACGGCGGCGGCTCCGGGGTCGTTCGCGTCGAGGGAGTCCAGGTCGTAGGACAGGACGTGCGGATAGCCGGCCTTGCGGGCCAGCTCGGTCACCAGGGGTGTGGCCCGGCGGGTCTGTGAGGGGCGGAACCAGCTGCCGATGCTGCCGGTGAGCTTGTTCAGCCGGGCGGCGCAGCCGGTGATCTCGGCGTATGCCTCGGCGGCCGGCAGGGCGCAGATATCGCGGTGGTGCATGGTGTGATTGCCCAGCTCATGGCCGCCGTCGAGGATCCGGCGGGCCATCGCGGGCTGCTCGTCGAGCCAGTCGCCGATGGCGAGCACGGTGACCTTGGCGCCGGCCCGCTCGGCCTCGCGCAGCAGGGCGGTCGCCATCTTGGGGTCGCCTCTGCCGTGGAAGGTCAGGGCGACCGCCCGGCCGTTCCGCGGTCCGTGCTCGATCTGTACGGGCAGGCCGGGCACCCGGGTCGGCGGGCGGGCGGCACGTACGGGGACGGGCGTGGCATGGCCCGCCCCGGAGGATTTCGGTCCGCCGGGGGACCGGACGGCTCCGGGGTCCCGGTGCGGGTCGCAGCCCGCCACCAGCGCACCGGCGGCCGCGGCCGAGGCGGCCGCACGCAGCACGGAGCGGCGATCTAGGGAAGTCACCACCCCATTAGAGAGGCAACTAATCCTAATTGGGGTGATCTGTCCGATCTATCGGGTGCGTGTCGTCCCGGACACGCACGCGGGAGAGAGCCGAAGGAGCCCTACGCGGGCCAGGCGCGGGCCAGCATCGCCCGTGTGTCGGCGAGGAGTTGGGGCAGCACCTTGGTGTGGCCGACCACCGGCATGAAGTTGGTGTCGCCGCCCCAGCGCGGGACGACGTGCTGGTGGAGATGGGCCGCGATCCCGGCCCCGGCGACGGTGCCCTGGTTCATCCCGATGTTGAAGCCGTGCGCCCCGGAGGCGGTACGCAGCGCGGTCATCGCCCGCTTGGTGAACTCGGCCAGCTCCGCGGTCTCCGGGCCGTCCAGCTCCGGGTAGTCGGCGACGTGCCGGAACGGGACGATCATGAGGTGACCACCGTTGTACGGATACAGGTTCAGCACCGCGTAGACATGCTCACCGCGCGCGATCACGAGGCCGTCCTCGTCCGACTTCTCGGGGATCGTGCAGAACGGACAGCCGTCATCGGCCCCCGGACCGGTCGGCTTGTTCTCCCCCTGGATGTAGGCCATCCGGTGGGGCGTCCACAGGCGCTGGAAGGCGTCCTGTGTCCCGACTCCGATCTGCTGCTCCGGCTCGCTTGTCATACGGGCCAGCATATGGCTTCGCCCGTTGGCACCGTGTCGTTGGGGCGGATACCCTGCCCCGCTCCGCGATGCTGTGCCGGTGGACAGGGACGCGCGGCTGCAGGAGTGGGAGAGGCGCGCGCAGCCGTACCTCTTCATCGCCTCGACCCTCTTTCTCACCTCCTACTCGGTCCGGGTCCTGGACCCTGGCCTCTCCCCCGCCTGGTACGTCCTCTGGGAGACCGTCACGGTCGTGAGCTGGAGCGTCTTCGTGGCGGAGTACCTGGCACGGCTGGTCTTCAGCCGGGACCGGTGGCACTTCGTACGCACCCGCTGGCTGGACCTGATCGTGACCGTGCTGCCGCTGCTGCGCCCGCTGCGCATGATCGATCTGCATGAGCGGATGCAGCTGCGCCGGGACGCACCCGGGCTCGGCCTGGAGGCGCGGGTGATGACCTACTCCGGGCTCGCCGCGGCGCTGCTGGGCTACGCCGCCAGCCTGGCGGTCTACCACGTGGAGAGCTCCGCCCCGGATGCGAACATCCACACCTTCGGTGACGCGGTGTGGTGGGCCTGCTCGACCCTGACGACGACGGGCTACGGCGACGCCACGCCCGTCACCGCGCGCGGCCGGGTGGTCGCGGTGGGGCTGATGTTCGTCGGGGTGGCCCTGGTGGGAGCGGTGGTGGGCTCGTTCTCCTCGTATCTGATGCGCAGCTTCCGGCGGGAGGGCGAGAGATGACGCGGCCCCGGAGAGCCACTCGCTCTCCGGGGCCATGGGCTCACGTCATCACACCTGGACGCGGCGCTCCACGACATCGAGGATCTCGGCGATCGCCTCATCGCGCGGAATGCCGTTCTTCTGCGACCCGTCGCGGTAGCGGAAGGACACCGCGCCCTGGGCGACGTCCTCGTCACCGGCGATGATCATGAACGGCACCTTGCTCTTCTGGGCGTTCCTGATCTTCTTCTGCATCCGGTCCGACGAGGAGTCCACCTCGATCCGCAGCCCCTTGGTCTTCGCCTGGGCGGCGAACTCCTGGAGGTAGGGGACATGCGCGTCGCCGATCGGGATGCAGGTCGCCTGGACCGGCGCCAGCCAGGCCGGGAAGGCGCCGGCGTAGTGCTCCAGCAGCACACCGAAGAAGCGCTCGATCGAGCCGAACAGCGCGCGGTGCAGCATCACCGGCTGCTGCTTGGAGCCGTCCGCCGCGGTGTACTCCAGGCCGAAACGCTTGGGCTGGTTGAAGTCGACCTGCAGAGTCGACATCTGCCAGGACCGCCCGATCGCGTCCTTCGCCTGCACCGAGATCTTCGGGCCGTAGTACGCGGCGCCGCCCGGGTCCGGGACCAGCGGCAGGCCCTGCTTCTCGGCGGCCTGGCGCAGCGCCTCGGTGGCCTCCTCCCAGTCCTCGTCCGAGCCGATGAACTTGTCGGACTCGTCGCGGGTGGACAGCTCCAGCTCGAACTCGGTCAGGCCGTAGTCGCGCAGCAGGTCGAGCACGAAGGTGAGGAGTGTGTCGAGCTCCTCCGGCATCTGCTCCTTGGTGCAGTAGATGTGCGAGTCGTCCTGGGTGAAGCCGCGCGAGCGGGTCAGGCCGTGCACGACGCCCGACTTCTCGTAGCGGTAGACCGTCCCGAACTCGAAGAGACGCAGCGGCAGTTCACGGTAGGAGCGGCCGCGGGACTTGAAGATCAGGTTGTGCATCGGGCAGTTCATCGCCTTGAGGCGGTAGTTCTGCTCGTCGAACTCGATGGCCGGGAACATCGACTCGCCGTAGTGCGGCAGATGCCCGGAGATCTCGAAGAGGCGCTCCTTCGAGAGGTGCGGGGTGTTCACGAACTCGTAGCCGGAGACCTCGTGCCGCCGGCGGGAGTAGTCCTCCATCACCTTGCGGATGACGCCACCCTTGGGGTGGAAGACGGCGAGACCGGGGCCCAGCTCCTCCGGGAAGGAGAACAGATCCAGCTCCGCCCCCAGCTTGCGGTGATCACGCTTCTCCGCCTCGGCGAGGAACTCCAGATGCGCCTTGAGCTCGTCCTTGGTCGGCCAGGCGGTGCCGTAGATCCGCTGGAGCTGCTTGTTCTTCTCGCTGCCGCGCCAGTAGGCGGCGGCCGAGCGCATCAGCTTGAACGCCGGGATGGCACGGGTGCTGGGCAGGTGCGGACCGCGGCACAGGTCCTTCCAGCACAGCTCGCCGCTCTTGGCGTCGAGGTTGTCGTAGATGGTCAGCTCACCGGCGCCGACCTCGGCGGAGGCACCCTCGGCGGCGTCCGCGGCGGAGCCCTTGAGCCCGATCAGCTCCAGCTTGTACGGCTCGTCGGCCAGCTCCTCGCGGGCGGCGTCATCGCTGACCGCACGGCGGGCGAACTTCTGGCCGCGCTTCTGGATCTCCTGCATCTTCTTCTCGATGCGCTTGAGATCGTCCGGGTGGAACGGGGTCTCGACGTCGAAGTCGTAGTAGAAGCCGTCCTTGATGGGCGGACCGATGCCGAGCTTCGCCTCCGGGAACAGCTCCTGCACGGCCTGCGCCATCACATGCGCGGTGGAGTGCCGCAGGATGTTCAGACCGTCCTCGGAGGTGATCTCGACGGGCTCGACCGTGTCACCGTCGGCGACCTCGTACGCCAGGTCCTTCAGCTCCCCGGCCACCCGCGCGGCGACGATGCTGCGCTCGCCCTGGAAGAGGTCGGCGGCCGTAGTGCCCGTGGTCACCACGCGTTCTTCCCGCTCGGAATCGCGTGGGATGGTCACACGGACGTCTGACACCGGTCTCTCCTGACTACTGTCTCTTCACGGCAGCGATTGCTGCGCAGCCGAATCGTACCGAGCCCGCGGACCCGACCGCGAAACGGTTTCACCACCCCCCGCTCGCACGGTGTCATTCCTCCGCGCCGCAGGCCTCCTCGAAGAAGTCCAGATTCTCCTGGAGCGACTTCAGCAACCGGTCCCGCTCCGCCTCGTCGACCTGTACGGGCGTGACATCGCGGCCGCCGGTGATCCGGCGGAACCCGCCCCGGCTCTCCAGCCGCCCGCTGACCCGGACCGGCAGCCCCACCAGATGAGCATGCCCCGCGATCCGGTAGTCCTCCTCCCCCAGCGCGACCCGTACCTGCGGCACATCGGCTCCGGTGATCACCCGCAGCCGGACCGTGCCGGGGCCGCCCGGCCGCTCCCGGCGCAGCCGGACCACCGCACCGGTCACCCGGACCGGCAGCGACGGCTCCTCGCGGACATAGCGCCGGGCGGCCTGCTGCAGCGCGGGCAGATCGCCGGGCGAGAACTCCACCGCCTCGGGACGGGCCGGGCAGCCGGCCGGGGCACCGGCCGCCGGCGACCACTCGACCGCGATCCGCACCCCCTCCGCATCCCGCACCAGCGCGATCAGCGCCTGGGCCAGCTCATGGCAGACCCCCAGCTCGACGGCCGCGTCGAAGGCCTCCATACCGCCGGTGGCCCGCTGGTAGTCGGTGGCGTCGCGGGCCGCGTGCAGCGCCCGCTGGAGCCCGGCGACCGCCCGGCGCCCGCCGCGCACCGGTACGAACGCGGTCACCCGGCGCCCGGCCGCCGCCGGACCGACCAGCACCTGGCCCACGAAGCCCTCGGCCTGCCGCTTGTGCCGGGCGCCGTAGTACCCGGCCCGGCCGTACGTGCCCAGCGCCCCGGCGAGCAGCATCGAGCGGGCCGCCCCGCGCAGCTGCTCCTGCGCGACCCAGTGCGCGGCCCCCGAGCCGCCGTCGGGGACCGCACGCTCCCAGCACACCTCGTCGCTGGGCACCGCCAGCCCCATCAGCACCTCACGGGCCGAGGGCGCGGCGCTCTGCGCCAGCGCCGCCAGCGCCTCCCCGAGCAGCTCCCCGCTGTCGGGGAAGCGGCGGTCGTGCGGGACCAGCAGGCTGGTGCCACCCGCGCCTCCGGGCGGTGTCCAGCGGGCGTAGTGGCCGGCGGCCCCGCCCCTGCGCCGCCAGCCGTGCCGGGCCAGCAGCGCGCCGAGCACCGCCGGGTCGAGCCGCGCGGGATCCAGCAGCCGTGCGTCGAATTCATCGGTCGGCCGGTACATCAGGGTCTCCCTCCCGCCCCGACCCGCGTCATGATCTCGCAGAGCGCTCGGTCGTCGAAGATCCGCGCGGTGGGGATCCGCACAGTGGTCCTGCGCCGGCCGGTCACCGGATGGCCGGCCAGGTTGATCCAGTAGCAGCAGTGCCGCAGTTCGAGACGGTCGTGGCCGGCCCGCAGCCAGTTCTCCTGGGTCCGGGGGACCAGCATCACCACGAGGATCTTGTGCACCGCCACGGGCGTACGGGCCAGCTTCACCAGGTGGTCGTTGTCGAGCGTGAAGGCGAACGTCGGCCCCGGCGGGCGCGGGGCGGTCTGGTAGGTGCACTTGAGCTGCACCTTGATGGTGACCTCGTCGTCGACGGTGTGGCCGGGCGCGCCATGGCTGACGTGCCAGTCGATTCCGTTGTCCGGGAAGGGCTGCGCCAGCGAGCATCCGGAGGCGGCGGCGACCGCATGGAGGTAGCCCACCTGAAGGGTCTCCATGCAGGCGGTGGTGGCGAGTCCGCCGCGCTGCGGTGTGGTCCGCTGAGGCAGCAGCCCGCCCGGCTCGGGCTGCGCGAGCGTCATCGCGGAGTGGCCTTCCGGGCTGTGCCGATCGATGCGTGGATGACGGGGAGAAGGCGGTGGACCGCGCCGGCCCGTCCCTCTGGTTGTCTCCGCGTCAAGTGGTCCGCAAACAAGGGCGGTTCGAGCACCGTGCGGCTCGGGTATCACCAGCTCGGATGGCCTGCATGTCATCCCCCGTACGAGCGCGAGGAGTTGGGATGATGCCGTGCTGGTATGACGGACCGCTTGCCGCCTTCGACACCGAGACCACCGGGATCGACGTGGAGCGCGATCGCATCGTCTCCGCGGCCCTGGTGGTCCAGGAGACACCGCGCTCCGCGCCCCGGGTCACCCGCTGGCTGATCAACCCGGGCGTGGAGATACCGGACGCCGCGACGGCGGTGCACGGCCTGACGGCCGACCATCTCGCCCTGCACGGCCGCTGGCCGGCGCCGGTGCTGGAGGAGGTGGCGCGCGCCCTGGCCGCCCAGTCGATGGCCGGCCGGCCGCTGGTCGTGATGAACGCCCCGTTCGATCTCACCCTGCTGCAGCGCGAGTTGAAGCGCCATCGCGCCAGCTCACTGGACGCCTATCTGGGCGGCCACCCGCTGCGCGTCCTGGACCCCCACGTCCTCGACAAGCATCTGGACCGCTATCGCAAGGGCCGCCGTACGCTCACCGACCTGTGTGCGCACTACGAGGTCGAGCTGACCGACGCCCATGAGGCGGCCGCCGACGCGCTCGCCGCGCTGCGTGTCGTACGGGCCCTGGGGCATCGCTTCGCCGAGCGGCTGGAGGGGCTGCATCCGGCGGAGCTGCACACCCGCCAGGCCGTCTGGTACGCGGCCCAGGCCCGCGGACTGCAGGCGTGGTTCGCCCGCAGCGGCAACCCCGAGACCGTCGACCCGCACTGGCCGCTGCGTCCCGAACTTCCCGCAGCGGCCTGATCCCCCGTCAGCGATTCCGTACGGAGACAAAGGCGCCGGGCGGAATTCCGCCAAGGCGCTCTTCCCACAAGCACAGCACTCTTCCAACAAAAAGAACCGGGCCGCTTTTTGGCGGCCCGGTTCTTGATCCCGGTGGGCGATACTGGGTTCGAACCAGTGACCTCTTCGGTGTGAACGAAGCGCTCTCCCACTGAGCTAATCGCCCGGGTGTCGGCGGGGTTTCCCTCGCGAACGAGCAGAACAATACAGGCAGCCCGGGGCTTCCATCAAATTCCTGTTCCACGGCGCCCCCGGCCCGCCGCGCCCGGGTATCCGCCGCACCTCACCCCCGGGCCAGCCAGGCCGCCAGCCCCCGCCGTCCGGCCCGCATCATCAGCGCATGATTGGCGAGGAACAGCGGCCGCCCCAGCAGCGCGAACCGCCGCAGCAGCGGCTTGCAGACCTCGACGTCCTGCTCGAAGACGGCACGGGTGCCGCCGGCGCCGGGCACCACCGTCCAGCGCGCCCAGCCCGCCAGATCGCCGCGCATCACCATCTCCAGCACCCCCGCCCCCGGGTCCCGTACGCGCTCGCTCGCCACCACCGTCAGGTCGTACGGCAGCAGGGACCGGAACCGGGCGGTGCCGCTGCGGTCGTCGAGCCGGGTCACCTCGCGGACCTGCGGCCACCACTGCGGATATGCCTCGGCGCGTTCGAGGACC
This sequence comes from Streptomyces tubercidicus, assembly GCF_027497495.1. GTDB lineage: Bacteria > Actinomycetota > Actinomycetes > Streptomycetales > Streptomycetaceae > Streptomyces > Streptomyces tubercidicus. Next base: position 6,744,452 of record NZ_CP114205.1, on the reverse strand, counting down.
GCGTAGACGACGGTCGGCGGGGCCTGGAGCAGCCAGACGCTGCGGAAGCGGTAGCGGTGCAATCGGTGGGACCAGTGGGGCATGACCCCAGTGTGTGCCCCCTGCCGATCCATTGCCCAACAACTGCGAGGGCCCGGAGACTTGATGTCTCCGGGCCCTCGTCCGGGGTGGGCGATACTGGGTTCGAACCAGTGACCTCTTCGGTGTGAACGAAGCGCTCTCCCACTGAGCTAATCGCCCGGCGCACCGCCAACATTACCGCACGTCGGCGGGCCCTTTTGACCACACCTCGGTCACTCGGAAACCTTCCACGGCAGCACCATGCCGAACTTCCAGAGGTAGACCGCGAGCAGCGCCGCGATGATCACCACGCCGATGGTGGTCAGGATGATGTTGCGCCGCCGCACCTTGGGGTCGAGCGCCCGCTGGGCCGCTTCGGTGACCTTGCGCTTGGTCCAGCGCAGCACCAGCTGCGCCCAGACGAACTCCGTAGCCCAGATCGCCATACCGCCGAAGATCACCAGCCAGCCCGGCCCCGGCAGCGGCAGCATGATCACGCCGCCCACCACGACCGCGAGACCGACGACGAAGACTCCGACCTGCCAGCTCACGTGGAGCGGCCGGGACCGCTTGATGAAGTGCGGTGCCCGCGAGCCGAGCGGCTTCTCGGCCGGCGCGGCTTCCTCCTCCACCGTTCCCAGCCCCCCGTTACTCTGCGTATTCATACCCCCCAACTTACCGGACGCGACCACCCTCCGGAATTACCGCCGGGGACGATCTCGCAATCCGCCGTAAGAGGTACCTGAAGCCACACAAAACCGTCAGAGGGGTTTACAACGGCACCGTAGGTGGCATGTCGATTTCGCCGACGTGCGAATCCCCGAGCGCACACTGAGCGAAAGGCCCTGGCGCTTATGAACACCACGGTCAGCTGCGAGCTGCACCTGCGCCTCGTTGTGTCGAGCGAGTCCTCACTGCCTGTACCCGCGGGCCTGCGGTATGACACGGCCGATCCCTATGCCGTGCATGCCACCTTCCATACCGGAGCCGAGGAGACCGTCGAGTGGGTTTTCGCCCGCGACCTCCTCGCCGAGGGCCTGCACCGGCCCACGGGCACCGGAGACGTCCGCGTATGGCCGTCCCGGAGCCATGGACAGGGCGTGGTCTGCATCGCCCTGAGCTCCCCGGAAGGCGAAGCCCTGCTCGAGGCGCCCGCGCGGGCTCTCGAGTCGTTCCTCAAAAGGACCGATGCCGCCGTACCGCCCGGTACGGAGCACCGGCATTTCGATCTCGACACCGAGCTCTCCCACATCCTTGCGGAGAGCTGAGACGCAGAACGGTTACCGAAAGCACCCACCCGCTCACACTTGCGCCCGTCCGACTCGGGGAGACGGCGCAGGACCGACAAGTTCACACGGCACACTTCGGCGTCGTCGCCGCGGACCCACCGCGGAGTCGGCGCTGAAGCTTGTTCGAAGCGCTAGAGTCGGCGACCATTCGGCAACCCACGGGGGCGGTACCCGTCCGGCCCCACCCTGCCAGGGAGCGGAACCGTGATCATCACCCATGACACCCGGTGCGCGCTGGACGCGGTCGTCGATCTGCTGAACACCGCCCCGGAGGGCGAAGGGCCCGGAGCGCCGGACAGCCTGACCGATCTCGCGGCCCTCCAGGACTTCGTACAGCGCAACGACGTCAGCGATGTCGGCGCGCTCGGGACGGGCGATCTGGCCGCCGTACGGTCCGTCCGCGAGCGGTTCGCCCGGGTCTTCGCGGCCGGGGACGACCGCACCGCGGCCGCACAGCTGAACGCGCTGGTGGCCTCGGCGGGCACCACTCCGCAGCTGACCGATCACGACGGGTACGACTGGCATGTCCACTACTTCGCGCCGGGCGCGTCGGTCGCCGATCATCTGGCCGCGGACGGCGGGATGGCGCTGGCCTTCCTCGTCGTCGCCGGGGAGCGCGAGCGGCTGCGGCACTGCGAGGCACCGGACTGCCGACACGCCTTCGTCGATCTCTCCCGGAACCGCTCCCGGCGCTACTGCGACAGCCGTACCTGCGGAAACCGGCTGCATGTCGCGGCCTACCGGGCACGGCGGCGGGAGGCCGCGGGCTGAGCGGCGGCGCGGCCCGCTGCCTCACAGGAGGAAGAGGTCGTGGACCGCGCCGAGAAGAAGCAGGAAGCCGATGACGGCGAGGAAGAGCATCAGCGGCGGCTGGGACAGCGCGAACAGACAACCGCGTGGTTCGGGGGACGGGGCGTCGTCTTGGGCGAGGGCGCACTCATCGTTCATCTCGCGCGCATCATGGCGCAGACGATCGCCCCCGGACGCCCGATAGGCGCCTCAGCAGCGGTAGTTCATCAGATCCCGTGCTTTTTCAGGATCGCTTCGATGTCCGAGAAGTCATCCTTGGGGGCGCCGCCCTTGCCCGCCGCGGCCTTCCCCTTGGCGGCCGGCTGCGGCGCGGGCCGGCCCGCGCCGAGGGAGGGTGCGGAGGCGGCCGGGGCCACCGCGTCGGTCCCGGCGGACGCCGCGGCCCGGCGCTCCTTGCGGCTGCCGGCCCCGCCCCGGCGGCGCTCCACCGCCCTGGTGGTCATGAACAGCACGACCGAGAGAGCGAGCACGCCGAAGCCGGCCCAGACCACGGGCTTGAAGACGATGCCGGTGACCCAGTCGATGACGCCCGTCATCACCAGGCCGATGGGGATCAGGGAATAGGCGGCGATGCGGGTCGCGGCCAGGAACCGCTTGCGGTATGCCGTGATCGCGGCGATGCCCAGGCCCGCTGCCGACACCGCGGCGCAGACGGTCGAGGTCAGCATCCGGTCCTCCTGCCGATGGATGGGTGAGCAGGCAATCTGCTCCCTTCCATCCTGCCTTGTCCCGACCCCGGTGGGCCATGTTCCGGCACGTCCTCAGGGACATCTCGGGGTCGGGCTCCTTCCCAGGTGCCGGATCTGAGTGCCGGACCGGGGTACCTCCCGGGTTTGCCCGGGGAAAGGCTGGAAGACTGGCGCCCATGAACGACGCCGCCACCCCGTCCCCCGCCCGTCCCGTCCGCCCCGTGCTGGATGTGTGGTGTGAACTGCAGTGCCCGGACTGCCATACCGCCCTGGAGGACGTGCGGGCGCTGCGGGAGCGCTACGGCGACCGGCTGGACATCCGGCTGCGCCACTTCCCGCTGCCGAAGCACCCGCACGCCTACACCGCCGCACAGGCCGCCGAGGAGGCCATCGAGCAGGGGCAGGGCTGGCCGTACATCGAGGCGGTGCTGGCGCGGAGCGAGGAGCTCGGCAAGCGCGGAGACAAGCTGCTGCTGGCGGTCGCCGGCGAGCTGGGGCTGGACACCGAGGAGCTGGACACCGCGCTGATCGACGGGCGGCATCTGCTGATCGTCGACGCGGACCAGGCCGAGGGCAAGGCCATCGGGGTGACCGGGACCCCGACGTATGTGATCGGCGGTGAGCGGCTGGACGGCGGCAAGAGCCAGGAGGGGCTGCGCGCCCGTATCGAGGAGATCGCCGACCGGCTGCTGGCGGGACAGGACTGAGCCCGAGGCCTCAGGCGCCCATCGCCGGCCGGCTCACAGGATCGGCTTCCACAGCAGATACCCGGTGGGCCGGTAGCCCAGCGAGGCGTAGAGGCCGAGCGCCGGGGCGTTGCCCGCGTAGACGTTCAGGCCGAGGCTGCTGCGGCCGGCCGCGAGGCTCTCCCGCTCGGCGACGCCCATCAGGGTGCGGCCGTGGCCCTGCCCCCGGTGTGCGGGGGCGACCCGTACATCGACGACATAGCCGCCGGGCTGGTCCGGCATCCGCAGCGCGACCCAGATGCTGCCGACGTCCGCGCCGCCGTGGGCCAGGACGCGCAGCGCCTGGTCGGGCGTCTCCGCCCCCTCCGGGAGCAGGGCGCGGTGGCCGGCGGCCGCGGTCTCCTCGGCGCGTGCCCGGGACATCCCCTGGCCGATCTGCGTACGGATGTGCTCGGCGAGCGCGGCGTCCCGCCAGGCCGGGTACTCCGCCTCGCTCAGCGCACGGTCGGTGCTGCCCTCGGGCAGCGGGGGCGGCGCGGTGAGGGGCTTGCTCATCATGCGGCTGCGCTCGGTGTAGCCCAGCGCAGCCGCGAGCCGCCCGGCGGCCTCGGCGTCGGCCGGGACGGTCAGCTCGATCTGCCGGCAGCCCCAGCCCCGCAGCACTTCTTCGGCGGCGAGCGCGGCGACCGTGGCACGGCCCCGGTGCCGGTCCGGCTCGTCGATGGCCAGCTCCGCGATCCGGCCGGCCGCCGGGCCGAACCGGGCGTCCGTCGTCAGCCGTATCCCGCCGACCCGGCGGCTGTTGACACAGACGTCGTACGAGCGGGCGCGGTGCGCGTCATCGTGCCGTTCTTCCGGTCCCGCGGGGCGCAGCGTTGTGGTCACGAGGACTTTCTACTCGCCCCTGAGCGGGCGCGTCATCACCGCGGATCGAAGTCGGCGGCCGCCCGCTCATCGAAGATCCGCATGGCTTCCGCGGTCACCGGGCCCGGAGCGTCGGCGAGTTGGCGGTCGTCGATACGGTTCACGGCCTGGACATCGCGCAGTGTGGAGGTCAGGAAGATCTCCTCGGCCCGCTCCAGGGCGTCCAGCGGCAGGTCGGTCTCCTTGGCGCCGGCCCAGTCGACGGTCAGGGCGCGGGTGATGCCCGCCAGGCAGCCGGAGTGCAGCGGCGGGGTGTGCAGTTCGCCGTCCAGGACGACGAAGACATTGGCGCCGGTGCCTTCGCAGAGCGCGCCGACGGTGTTGGCGAACAGCGCCTCGGAAGCGCCCCGTTCACGCGCGCGGGCCAGGGCGACCACGTTCTCGCCGTATGACGTGGTCTTCAGGCCGGTGAGCGCCCCGCGTTCGTTACGGGTCCACGGGACGGTGACGGCCGCGGTGGTGTCGGGGCGGCGGGTGGTCTCGGAGAGCGCGATGACCAGGGTGGGGCCGGCGTCGCCGCGGTCCGAGCCGAGCGGGGAGACACCGCCGGTGTAGGTGAGCCGCAGCCGGCCGAGGGCCATCGGGTTGGCCGCCATCACCGCCTCACAGCCGCGCCGCACCTCGTCGAGATCGGGATCGGGCAGCCCGAGCCCGCGGGCGGAGGTGGTCAGGCGCTCCAGATGGCGGGTCAGGGCGAAGGCCCGGCCGTGCTGGGCCTTGATGGTCTCGAAGACCCCGTCGCCGACCGTCAGCCCGTGGTCGAAAACCGAGACCCGGGCGCTCTCGGCGTCCTGCAGTTCCCCGTCGAGCCAGATCTTCATCGCTTTCCTCCACTCACCTCGTGCAGGCCCGACGCTACCGCCAGCAGCCTGCGCGCCTTCAACTCGGTCTCGGCCCACTCCCGCTCGGGATCGGAGTCCCAGATGATCCCCGCACCGGCACCGAAGCGCAGCACCGGGCCGCCGGGCGGGGTGCGGTCGATCCAGAACGTCCGGATACCGACCGCGAGCTCACCGGTGCGGCGGTCCGCGTCGACCCAGCCGATGCCTCCGCAATACGGGCCGCGGGGGGCGGTCTCCAGCTCGTCGATGATCCGCAGCGCGCTGGACTTGGGGGCGCCGGTGACCGACCCGGGCGGGAAAGTCGCGTCCAGCAGATCCGCCCAGGCCGTCTTCTCGTTCGCCTCCGCCAGCTCACCGCGCACCGTGGAGACGAGATGGACCAGGCCGGGGTGTTCCTCGACGGCGCACAGTGCCGGGACGGTTACGGATCCGGTGGCGCAGACCCGGCCCAGATCGTTGCGGACCAGGTCCACGATCATCACGTTCTCCGCCCGGTCCTTCGCCGAGAGATCCGCCGCCGTACGCCCGGTCCCCTTGATGGGACCGGAGGTGACGGTGCGGTCCGCGCGCCGCAGATACAGCTCCGGGGAGGCACTGGCGATCTCCACACCGTGGCCGGGCAGCCGGATCGTGCCCGCGTACGGCGCCGGATTCCCGCGGGCCAGCACCTCGGACAGCGCGTCGACATCCGCGCGGCCGGGGTCGGGCAGCGGCGCGGTCAGCACCCGGCAGAGGTTCACTTGGTAGACATCGCCGGCCGCGATGTGTTCACGGACGCGTCGTACGCCGCCGGTATAGGCGTCCCGGTCCAGCGAGCTGGTCCAGTCGCCGGGGGCGGGGCCGCGCCAGCCGTCGGCGGCGGGCCGGTCCGCCGCGGTGGCCGGCCGGACGTCGCCGAAGCGGGCACAGACCACGGTGCCCTCGAAGTCGGCGGCGACCGCCCACCAGCCCGTGGAGTCCAGGGCCGCGGGGTCGCTGGTCACATCCCGCAGATCAGTGGCTATCAGGCCGCCGAAGCGTGCCATCGGAGCGAAGTCGTGCACGTCAGCGAGTCTATGGTGGCGGCCCGCAGCCCGCCTGCGCCGAGCGAGTACCGCAGCACGCTGCACAAACGCGTTTTTGTACTGGCCCCGGAATCCGCTAGAGTTCAACACGTCGCCGGGACGCACAAGCGCCCCGGAGGCCGAGTAGCTCCCGGACGTAGTCTGGGAGAGACACCTGCGGACGTAGCTCAGTTGGTAGAGCACCACCTTGCCAAGGTGGATGTCGCGAGTTCGAGTCTCGTCGTCCGCTCGATGTGGGGGATCTTCCCGAACCCCCTCACTCCTGGTGGAGTGGCCGAGAGGCGAGGCAACGGCCTGCAAAGCCGTCTACACGGGTTCAAATCCCGTCTCCACCTCCAAGGACGATTAGCTCAGCGGGAGAGCGCTTCCCTGACACGGAAGAGGTCACTGGTTCAATCCCAGTATCGTCCACTGGATCCCCGGAAACGGGGTGTCCATCCCGCGCGATTAGCTCAGCGGGAGAGCGCTTCCCTGACACGGAAGAGGTCACTGGTTCAATCCCAGTATCGCGCACGCAGCTGCGGATCTTCGTGATCCACAGTCCCGCGGACGATTAGCTCAGCGGGAGAGCGCTTCCCTGACACGGAAGAGGTCACTGGTTCAATCCCAGTATCGTCCACATCTGATCCCGAGGGCCGGAGCATTTCGCTCCGGCCCTCGGTCGTTTTGCGGGAGATTCAGCGAGCGGGAATTTCGGCGAGGAACGGCCTTCCGGCGGCGGGGCGTTCAGCCCCCGAATGCCCGAAGGCCGGGCATCTCCCCAGATGCCCGGCCGTCGTGCCGTCCGCCGCACCCCCCGTCCCCACGGGGTTCGGCCGGAGGTCCCCCGTCCCGGGCCGCTCTCCCGGGACCGGGGCGCCGCTCAGCGCCCCAGCATTCCGGCCACGGACGACGCCTGTGTCAGCACGGCTTCCCAGCCGCCGAAGACCACGAAGAGAAGGACCGCCAGCGGCAGCACCATGGCCACCGCGACGAGGGGGTGGCGGGTACCGGAGGACCGCTGCCCGGCGAGCGCCGCGGGGACCCTGCGTCCCTGCGCCCGAAGGGCCGTCCACCCGGAGGTCCGTGCCATCGTCCCGCTCCCGTCGTGTTCTGGGGCGGCGGGCGTCTGACCTCGGGGGACGAGTGCTCCACCCGCCGCTTGAAGACAACCCTAGGCAACCGGCCGTCGGCAGGCGTCATGCCGTCGTACCCATTGCTCGCCTCCAAGAGGATGACGGCACCGCGCCCTGCCTACTCCTCTGGGTGGAGGCAAACGTCTGGCACCTGGGGCATCTCCCTCAAGAGGGACCGTCGAACGCCCCGTCCCGGGCACTCCTGAGGGTGACCTCGCTCACTCCGGCCGTTCCCCCGCGCACGGCCGTCCCGCCCCCGCGCGGTACGCGGCCCGCCGCCCGCTCCCCATCCCGGCCGTATCCCCCGTATCCGCTACCAACCGGGCATGATCCCGCTACATCCCGTCAATCCCCCTTCCGCGGCGGATCATTGGGATCGCGGGTGGAATGCCGGACCGCACGGTGGGAGGGAGCGCTCCCGCAGGTCGGGGATCGCCGGTGCCACGGTCAACCGACCGGCCGACGCATGCGCGGCCTCTCAGCACAGCGTGCCGTCAATCCGTAAGCTGTGCCACGTCAGACGGTTGGCAGCGGAGGGGGCTCCCCACCGCAGGTAGGGGACGGACATGGCGATGATGCGGCTCCGACGCGAGGACCCGCGTGTCGTCGGGACGTTCCGGCTGCACCGCCGGCTCGGCGCGGGCGGGATGGGCGTGGTCTACCTCGGCTCGGACAAGCGCGGGCAGCGGGTGGCGCTCAAGGTGATCCGGCCGGACCTGGCGGAGGATCAGGAATTCCGCTCGCGGTTCGCCCGTGAGGTCTCCGCCGCCCGGCGGATCCGCGGGGGCTGTACGGCCCGGCTGGTCGCGGCCGATCTCGACGCGGACCGCCCCTGGTTCGCCACCCAGTACGTCCCGGGGCCCTCGCTGCACGACAAGGTCAACGAGGAGGGGCCGCTGTCCCCGGCGCAGGTCGCCTCGATCGGCGCCGCGCTGTCCGAGGGGCTGCTGGCGGTGCATGACGCGGGCGTGGTGCACCGCGATCTGAAGCCGTCCAACATTCTGCTGTCGCCCAAGGGCCCGCGGATCATCGACTTCGGTATCGCCTGGGCGACCGGCGCCAGCACGCTGACCCATGTCGGTACGGCCGTCGGCTCACCCGGCTTTCTGGCGCCGGAGCAGGTGCGCGGGGCCGCGGTGACCCCGGCGACGGACATCTTCGCGCTGGGCGCCACCCTCGCTTACGCCTGCACCGCGGACTCCCCCTTCGGGCAAGGGAGTTCGGAGGTCATGCTCTATCGCGTGGTCCACGAGGAGGCGCAGCTCGCCGGGGTGCCGGACGCGCTGGCTCCGCTGCTCGCCTCGTGTCTGGCCAAGGACCCGGCGGACCGCCCCAGCACCCTGTCGCTGTCGCTGCGGCTCAAGGAGATCGCGGCCCGTGAGGCGCACGGTCTGTCGGGCGGCCCCCTGGACAGCGGGGCCGGGGCCGGCTGGGAGCGGGTGGAGCGCCGGCCCTCGGAGCGGCCGACCGGGCAGCGCGCCGAGGAGTACGCGCGCCAGCGCACCGAGCGCCGGACGGCGGGCACTTCCTCGCCGCGGCCGCACCCCTCCCGTCCCCCGGTTCCCCGGGAGGCGGCGGCCCGGCCGTCCGGCCCGGTCCCGGCCGCGGGAAAGAATCCGCGGACCGGCGGCCGGAACGGGCGACGGGTGCCGGCCGCGCGGCCCACGGGGCGAAACGGTTCACGTACCCCGGTGCGTACGACATCGGGCGGGCGCCGGCCGGGTCCGGACCGTCGGCTGCTGCGCCAGCGCATCATCGTGTTCGTGGTGGTGACGCTGCTGGTGGCACTCGGTATCGCGGCGGCTCAGGGGTGCCAGGGGCCGGCCCGTGGGCTGGGTGCGGTGGGGGCGGGGCCGGCGGTGGTCACGGCCGGGGTCGTGGGGCCTTACGCGGGGGTGGAGGAGCCCTAAGGGGTGGGGGAACGGAATCCCTAGGGGTTCGGGCGCCCCCTGCGGGCCTCAACGGGGTGGGGCGGGGTGGTATTCCCGGCCCCACCGAGGAAGTGAAGAGCAGGTCGTCGGGCAGGGCTATGCGGGGCGGCCCGTTGCCACCGCGTAGAAGGCCACTGCGGCGGCTGCGCCGACGTTGAGGGAGTCGACGCCGTGGGCCATCGGGATGCGGACCCATTCGTCGGCGGCCCGCAAGGCGCCGGTGCTCAGGCCGTCGCCCTCGGCGCCCAGCATCAGCGCCGCGCGCTCCAGGGTGTGCGGGGCCGCCTCGTCGATGGCGGTGGCCTTTTCGGCCGGGGTGAGGGCGAGCAGCTTGAAACCGGCTTCCCGTACGGCGGCCAGGTCCCGGGGCCAGCTGTCCAGGCGGGCGTACGGCACGGAGAACACCGCGCCCATGGAGACCTTCACCGAGCGGCGGTAGAGCGGATCGGCGCAGTCCGGGGAGAGCAGCACCGCGTCCATGCCCAGAGCCGCCGCGCTGCGGAAGATCGCGCCGATGTTGGTGTGGTCGTTGACCGCTTCCATGACCACGATGCGGCGGGTCCCGGCGAGGAGATCGGTGGCCGTCGGCAGTGGCTTGCGCTGCATCGAGGCCAGTGCGCCGCGGTGCACGTGATAGCCCGTCACCCGCTCGGCGAGGGCCGGGGTGACGGCGTAGACCGGTGCCGGGACCTCGTCGATGACATCACGCATGACGTCGACCCACTTGGCCGAGAGCAGCATGGAGCGCATCGGGTAACCGGCGTGCCGGGCCCGCCGGATGACCTTCTCGCCCTCGGCGATGAAGAGCCCCTCGGCGGGCTCGCGCCGGCGCCGCAGCTCGACGTCGGTCAGGCCGGTGTAGTCGGCCAGCCGCGGGTCGTCCGGGTCATCGATGGTGATGATTTCTGCCACGGGGAGAGCATGCCTTGTCGGTGTCGGGGTTCCCAGGCCGCGTCGGGCTCGGTTACCTGGGGGCGGGGGCTACGGCGACGACCTCGCCGATGACGATGACCGCCGGGGGGCGGACGCCCTCGGCCCGTACGGTCTCGCCGAGTGTCGCGAGGGTGGCGTCGACGCGGCGCTGGGCCGCGGTGGTGCCCTCCTGGATGACGGCGGCGGGGGTGTCGGCGGCGCGGCCGTGGGCGATGAGCTTGGCGGCGATGGCGCCGCTGTTCTCCACGCCCATCAGGATGACGAGGGTGCCGCGCAGTGTGGCGAGCGCGGGCCAGTCCACCAGCGAACGCTCGTCGTCGGGGGCGACATGGCCGCTGACGACGGTGAATTCATGGGCGACGCCGCGGTGGGTGACGGGAATTCCGGCGGCGCCGGGCACCGAGATGGTGCTGGAGATGCCGGGGACGACCGTGCAGGGGATGCCGGCCTCGGCGAGTGCCTGGGCCTCCTCCATGCCGCGGCCGAAGACGAACGGGTCGCCGCCCTTGAGCCGGACCACGGCCTTGCCGGCCTTGGCGTGCTCGATCAGCGCGTTGTTGATGGCCTCCTGGGCCATGAACCGCCCGTAGGGGATCTTCGCGGCGTCGATGACCTCGACGTGCGGCGGGAGTTCGGCGAGCAGATCGCGGGGGCCGAGGCGGTCGGCGATGACGACATCGGCCTCGGCGAGCAGGCGGCGGCCGCGGACGGTGATCAGGTCCGGGTCGCCGGGGCCGCCGCCGACCAGCGCCACGCCGGGCGTGTGGGGGCGGCGGTGGTGCGGGGCGGCGATGCTGCCGTCCCGGAGGCCCTCGACGATGGCGTCGCGTACGGCGGCGGAGCGGCGCGGGTCGCGGCCGGTGAGCACGGCGACGGTGACGCCCTCACTGCGGCCGGTGGCCGGGGTCCAGGCGGTGGCCGCCTCGGCATCGTCGGAGCGTACGCACCACACCCGGCGGTCCTCGGCCTCCTGGGACGCGGCGGCGTTGGCCTCCGGGTCGTCGGTGGAGATCAGCGCGTACCAGGCGCCGTCGAGGTCGCCGTCCCGGTAGCGGCGCCGCTCCCAGCGGACCTCACCGGCGTCGGCCATCGCCTCGACGGACGGGGTGGCCGACGGGGAGATCAGCAGGACATCGGCGCCGGCGGCGACCAGGGACGGGAGCCGGCGCTGGGCGACCTGTCCGGCGCCCAGGACGACCACCCGGCGGCCGGACAGCCGCAGTCCGACGGGGTAGGCGGCGTGTTCGGCGGCGTGCTCAGCCATGGCGGTGCGGCTCCTTGTGCGGATGATGCGGGTTCGGCGGCCGACTCGGCCGCTGCGGCTCTGGAGCGGCTGGTCAGGGGTACGGCCCGGGGTGGCGGTACGGCCCCGGCCCACAGCCTATGGGGCTGCGGGCCGGGGGTCATGCGGAGGTCAGGGCCTGATCAGGTCTTCTCCGTCACTCCGGCGGAGTCGAAGGTGGCGACCTCGTGCATGGCGCGGGCGGCGCTCTGCACCACGGGGAGGGCGAGCAGGGCGCCGGTGCCCTCGCCGAGGCGCAGATCGAGGTCGACCAGCGGGCGCAGGCCGAGCTTGTTCAGGGCCGCGACATGGCCGGGCTCGGCGCTGCGGTGGCCGGCGATGCAGGCCGCCAGCGCCTCGGGGGCGATGGCGCGGGCGACCAGGGCGGCGGCGCCGGCGCTGACCCCGTCGAGGATCACCGGGGTACGCAGCGAGGCGCCGCCCAGGATCAGGCCGACGAGGGCGGCGTGCTCCAGGCCGCCGATCGCGGCGAGGACGCCGATGGGGTCGGCCGGGTCGGGCTGGTGGAGTTCCAGGGCGCGGCGGACGACATCGACCTTGCGGGCGTGCGTCTCGTCGTTGATGCCGGTGCCGCGGCCGGTGACCTCGGCCGGGTCGTCACCGGTGTAGACGGAGATCAGCGCGGCGGAGGTGGTGGTGTTGGCGATGCCCATCTCGCCCGTGAGCAGCGCCTTGTTGCCGGCCGCGACGAGGTCACGGGCGGTGTCGATACCGACCTCGATGGCCTTGAGCACGTCCTCCTGGGTCATCGCCGGGCCGGCCGTGAAGTCGGCGGTGCCGGCGCGGACCTTGCGCGGCAGCAGACCGGGGGTGGCCGGGAGATCGCTCGCGACGCCGACGTCGACGACGCAGACCTCGGCGCCGACCTGGTTGGCGAAGGCGTTGCAGACCGCGCCGCCGCCCAGGAAGTTGGCGACCATCTGGCCGGTGACCTCCTGGGGCCAGGGGGTCACGCCCTGGGCGTGCACACCGTGGTCACCGGCGAAGATCGCGACGGCGGCGGGCTCCGGGATCGGCGGCGGGCACTTGCGGGACAGTCCGGACAGCTGCGCGGAGATGATCTCCAGCATGCCCAGCGCCCCGGCGGGCTTGGTCATCCGCTTCTGCCGCTCCCATGCCTCGCCGAGCGCCTTGGCGTCCAGCGGGCGGATGCCCTGGAGGGTCTCCTGGAGCAGGTCGTGCGGGCTCTCGCCGGGCAGCGCGCGGCGGCCGTAGGTCTCCTCGTGGACGACCCAGGACAGCGGGCGGCGCTTGGACCAGCCGGCCTGCAGCAGCTCGGGGTCCTCCGGGAACTCGTCGACGTAACCGATGCACAGGTAGGCGACGACTTCGAGGTGCTCGGGCAGGCCCAGTTCGCGGACCATCTCCCGCTCGTCGAAGAAGCTGACCCAGCCGACGCCCAGGCCCTCGGCGCGGGCCGCGAGCCAGAGGTTCTCGACCGCGAGCGCGGAGGAGTACGGGGCCATCTGCGGCTGGGTGTGGCGGCCGAGGGTGTGCCGGCCGCCGCGGGTGGAGTCGGCGGTGACGACGATGTTCACCGGCGTTTCGAGGATCGCCTCGATCTTCAGCTCGCGGAACTGCTTGGCGCGCGCCTTGGGCAGCGACTTGGCGTACGCCTCGCGCTGCGCCATCGCGAGCTGGTGCATCTTCTCGCGGGTCTCGTCCGAGCGGATGACCACGAAGTCCCAGGGCTGGGAGTGGCCGACGCTGGGCGCGGTGTGGGCGGCCTCCAGGACGCGCAGCAGTACGTCGTGGGGGATCGGGTCGCTGCGGAAGCCGTTGCGGATGTCGCGGCGTTCGCGGATCACGCGGTGCACGGCGGCGCGCTCGGAGTCGTCGTACCCGGCGGCCGGTGACAACAGGGCGTCGGCGACAGCGGACATCCCGGCGGGGTCCTGCTCGTCGGCCGTCTGCGGCTGCTCGTCGTCCTGGCCCTCGCCGAGCTGGACGAGTGCGGCGGCGTCCTGCTGCTGGGGGGTCTCGTCGGAGTCGGCGGTGGGCTCGCCCTCGGGGGCCGGGGCCTGGGGGGCCGGGGCGTCGACGGGGGCGTGCTCGCCGGAGGCCTGGGCCGGGATGTGGACGGTGACGGGCCGGGCTTCGTCGGGTGCTTCGGCGGGGGCGTCGGGGGTGGCCTCGGCGGGTTCGGTGGGCTCGGCAGCGGCGGCGGGCGCGGTGTCCTCGGTGGACGCGGCGTTTTCAGCGGGCTCGGCGGGGGGCGCCTCGGCCGCGGGGGTGTGCGGCTCGGCGGGGGTGTCGGTGTCGTCCGAGGAGGGCGACGCGGGCTGCTGGCCGGCGGGGGTGTCCGTGGCCTCCTGGGCGGGCTCCTCGGCGGGCTGGGCGGCGTTCTCGGGGGCGCCGGGCTGCGGCTCTCCGGGGGCCGGCTGCTGCTCCTCGGGCGGCTCTATGACGGCCTGTTCCTCGGGCGCACCGTTGTCGGCGGCGGGCAGGTCGACGGGGCCCTGGGGGGCGGTGCCGGGCATCGGTTCGGTGGGGTCGGCGGCCGGGGTGGCGTCGGTGGCCTCCGGCGGGGTGGGCCGGCCCGGGGCGGATTCGGCCGGGGCGTCCGCGGTGGGCTCCGGCTGGGGCTCGGTGGCGACGGCCTCCGCGACAGCCTCGGCGGCGGTCTCGGACTGCTCGGGCTCGGCGGTCTGCCCGGCGCTCGGCTCGTCCTGCGGTGCCTGGAGGGCCTCGGCGGGGGCGTCGGCCGCGGGCTGTTCCGCTACGGGCTCCGCGGCCGGACCGGCGGCGTCGGACGAGGCCGGCTCCGGCTCCGGGGCCGGCTCCGGGGCGTCGGCGGGCTCCGTCGGTGCCTGTGCCTCGGGCTCGCCGGGCGCGTTCTGGGCGGGCTCCTCGGCAGGCTGCTGCTGCGCCTCGGCCGCGACGGCCTCGGCCTGCTGCGCGGCGGCGGGGACCTGGCCGGACGCGTCCTGCACGAGGGCTTCCGGTGCGACGACGTCCGCCGCGGGGGCTGCCTCGGCGGGGACTTCCTGGCCGGGAGCTTCCTGGCCGTGGGCTTCCTGGTCCCCCGGGACGTCCGCGACCGGACCATCCGCCGTCACCATGCCCGGCGCGGCGCCCGCCACCACGGCGGCGTCCGTCCGGTCCGTGTCGTCCTGACCGGCCGGGGCCGCGTCGGGCACCGCCTCGGGCGCCGTCTCCGCAACGCCGTCCTGGGGCTGCATCGGCGCCTCGGCCTGCGCTTCCTGCCCGGCAGCGGCGGCGACGGCAGCCCCGGCGGCTGGGGCGCCGTCCACGGGCTGCGCGGCGTCCTCGGCCGGCAGCGGCATCGGCTGTTCAACGGGCAGCGCCGCGTCCTGCGGAGCGGTCTGCACGGCGGGGGCGGGCTGCACGGCCTCGGCGGGCGCGGCGGGAGCCTCGGGGGCGACCGTTTCTGCAAACGGGGCCGCTGCGGCCTGGTTCCACTGCGGCACCTGCGACGGGATCTCGCCGAGCTGCGGGCCGGGCAACGGGCCCTGCCCCGCGGCCCCGTAGGCCTGCTCGGGGTGCAACTGCCCACCGTAGGGCTGCTCACCGTACGACGGCGCGGCGAAGGTCTGCCCGGCCGGCGCCTCCCCGGGGGGCTGCTCGGCATACGGCAGGTCAGCGGCGCTCTGCGCCTCGGCCTGCGGGCCGGTCACCAGCTGCTCATCCGGTGTGGCCGCCGCCGGGGTGTCGAAGTATTCGGGGCCGCCCGTAGGGGGTCCGGCGTGCCGGGCGGCGGACGGGGTGGGGGCCGCTGCCGGTCCGCGGTCGGCGAGCGAACGGACCACGCCGCCGGTCGCGTCGGGGACGGGCGGGCCCATGTGCAGCGGACGGCGCGGGGGCGTGGCGGGGGCGGCCGCGCGGGCCCGGTCCGGCTGCGGGGCCGCGGGCTGGGGAATACGGACGGAGCCGAGGTCGACGGAACCGGAGTCCCGTCCGCCGCTCTCGTGGTCGCCGGCCTGGGCGGGCATCGGCTCGAAGCCGGTGGTCCCCTGGGCGGCCGCGTCGAACGGCGCGCCCTGCTGGGGCTGCTGGTCCGCGCCGTGGTGGGTCTCCTGCGGCTGCGGGTACGGCTGGGGCGCGGGCTGCTCGCTCCAGGCGCCCTGGGTGCCCGGCATCAGCAGCAGATCGTCGTCCTCGGGCTGGCCGGGGTAGGGGTATGCGCCCGGGGCAGGCACCATGCCCGGCAGCTCCGTCGGTCCGGCGTCGGCAGGGGAAGGAGCGGCCGCCGGCTGCGGCTGCCCGGGATGTCCGCCTGCGTTCTCCGGCTGTCCCTCGCCCGGGACCTGGCCGGTGTCGGTCATGCGTACCCCTCGCCCATTGGTAGTGCTCCTTCCAACCGCTCGTGCGACGCGCTCGACCGGGGCGCGCCGACGCCCCGATAGCTAGAACGAGCGAGCACGCCTCGCGGCACGTCCGCTCTCCAGAGCTTCATATTCGGCCAAAACCACGGCATTTTCCGGATATTGGCGTACGAAGCCGAATGCGGAACGGCGGCGCAACGATCCGCCAGCCTACCTCGCGCGGGTTGCCTGGCTGGTCACGGGTGAGGAACCCGATACCCGCTGACCAGAAACACCACAGACCGTTCACGTTCGACCCAGACGGAAGTGTCCAGGTCCACGGACTGCAGCAGTGCGCACTCGACTTCGTAGCCGCCGTCGGCCAGCGCGCGGCCGAGCGATTCGGCCTCGTCGCGGGTGGCGGCGTGGGTGACGATCCGTTCGGGACGGCGGGCCGCGCAGGCGGTGAGCACGTCCGCTCCCCCGCCGCCGACCCGGATCACGTCGGGCTCGGGCAGGTCCTCCAGGATCTGCGGCGCCCGGCCGGGCACGACCTGGAGTTGGACGCCGTGCCGGCGGGCGAGGGCGGCGGTGCGTGCGCAGGCGTCCGGATCGGCGTCGACCGCGATGACGGCGGCGCCGAAGCGCGCGGCCTCCACCGCGGCGGCGCCGCTGCCCGCGCCGATGTCCCAGACCAGGTCGCCCACCTGCGGTCCGAGCCGCGCGAGTTGTGCGGTCCGCAGCTGGACGGACTCGCCCTCGCCCAGGGCGCCGCCGTACGCGCTGGCCGGAAGTCCCCAGCCGCGCGGGCCCGTCGGGTGGCCGACGTCGCGACCGGCGATCCAGCCGGTGCCCTGGGCCGCGGCGCCGCCGGGCGAACCGCCGACGACAATGACGACATTGGGGTCACGCCAGACATGGTCGGCGGCCCTGTCGGAGGTGAGGACGGTCACCTGCTCCCGTTCGGTGCCCAGTTCCTCGCAGATGACGAAGGTGCGGTGGACGCCGCGGAGCAGCAGGGCGAGTTCGGCGGGGCCGGCGCCGGGTGAGGTGAGCACCGCGACCTTGGTGTGGGCGCGGCAGACGTTGACCGCGCGGCGCAGATCGCGGCTGTGGGCGACCACGACCTGGGCGTCGTCCCAGGGCATCCCGGCCTGTGCGAAGGCGGCCGCGACGGAGGAGACGGCCGGGACGACTTCCACTTCCAGGCCGTGCTCCGGGGCCCGCAGGGTGCGCACGACGCCGAAGAAGCCGGGGTCACCGTCGGCGAGTACGACGGCGGTGCCGCGGTGCTGGGCGATACGGCGGGCGGCCAGGGACACGCTGCCGAGCCGGATCCGTTCGGCGTGCGGCGGGACTTCGGGAAGGGCGAGGTGGTGGGCGGCGCCGGCCACCAGCGTGGCCGCGCCGAGCGCGGAGCGGGCGGCGGCGGTCAGCGGAGAGCCGTCCCATCCGATCACCGTGACCCGGTCGGCCATGCTCGTCAGTCTCCTGGGGCTGCTGTGGTTACGCGGGCGGGTGCGGCAGGCGGGACGGCCGCAGGCCGGTGGTGCCGCTGTGGTGCCGCTGTGAAGCGCAGGTCCGCGCTGCTCACGCAGGTGCGCGGCAGGCCGAGACTACCCCCTGCGGTACGGACCTGAGCGCGGGCGTGGTCAGTTCCACTCGGGGTAGCTGAATCCGTTCGCGTCCGCCAGCCGGCCGGGGACCCCCTCAAGGTCCTCGGGGAGCAGGCTCCACACGATCAGATCGGTCCGGATGTCCGTCCAGCCGCCGTCCTCGGTGCGGCTGCGGGCTATGAAGGCGTTGCGCAGCACGCCCTCGCTGATGCAGCCGACCTTCTGGGCGACCTGCTGGGAGGCGGTGTTGCCGGCCGCGGTGCGCAGCTCGATACGTTCGAACTTCTGGTCGTGGAAGAGCCAGTGGGCGACGGCGAGCGTGGCCTCGGAGGCGTACCCCTCGCCGCGGGCCCAGGAGGCGACGACGTAACTGAGTTCGCTGGAACGGATCCGCCAGTCGGTGTTGCGCAGTTGGACCACGCCGACCAGGCGCTGGGTGAGGAACTCGGTGACCGCGAAATCGATACCGTGGCCCGCCGTCCGCTCTGCGTGGGCGCTCTCGGTGGTCCAGGTGTGCGCGGCGTCCTCGGTGTACGGCTGCGGTATCGCGGTCCAGGCGGCGATCAGCTCGTCGTTCATCATCGCGGTGAGCGGCGGCACATCGGCCTCTTCGAAGGGGCGCAGCACCAACCGGTCCGTGCTGATGGAGATGTCCGGAAAGGTGGATGTCATGCCGCTGCTCCCGCGCCGTTGACTGTGGTGTCCGGAACGTCGCGGGCTGTGAGACCGCGAGGTCACGGGCCGTCTTGACCGTCTTGAATGCACCAGCATGCAGCATCGGCGTACGGGTGTGCCACGCGCGAGGGCCCCGGCCCGCGCCACGCGCGAGTCCGGGGCCTGCGGGGGGCCTGTGGGCACCCGTGCGGGGCGGTACCTCACCTCTACACCCGCCCACCCCCCGAAGGGGGGTGGGCGGCGGGGAAACAAACCTGCCCGTTGGGCGAAGCCCGGGACGGGCCGGAATCCAAGAGCTCCGGGAAATCCCGGCGCCACTACAGAGCCCGCGCCGCCCGCCCCGGGGAGTCCCCTCAGGCGAAGCGCGTCAGCTCTTGGCCGGCCCGAAGGCCGGGATGACCGAGCCGTCCTTGTACTTGTCCTCGATGAACTTCTTGACCTCGGGGGAGTTCAGGAGCTTCGCGAGCTTCTTGATCCGCGGGTCGTTCTCGTTGCCCTTCTTGACGGCGAGGAAGTTGGCGTAGGGGTTGTCCTTCGCCTTCTCCAGGGCCAGCGCGTCCTTGGAGGGCTTGAGGTGGGCGCCGATGGCGAAGTTGCCGTTGATGATCGCGGCGTCGACATCGTCGATACGCGGCGCGGTCTGTGCGGCCTCCAGCTCGGTGAGCTTGACGCCCTTGTCGTCCTTGACGTCGTTCAGCTTGGCGTCGGAGCCGACACCGGGCTTGAGGGTGATCACGCCGTGGTCGGCGAGCAGCTTGAGCGCGCGGCCCTCGTTGGAGGGGTCGTTCGGGAGCGAGACGGTGCTGCCGGCCTTGAGGTCCGAGAGCTTGTCGATCTTCTTGGAGTAGACGCCCAGCGGCTCGATGAGCACGTTCTGGACGGGCACGATGTGGGTGCCGTTCTCCTTGTTGAAGGTGTCGAGGAACGGCTTGTGCTGGAAGAAGTTGGCGTCGACCTGGCCGTCGTCGGTGACCTTGTTCGGGATCTTGTAGTCGTTGAACGGCTTGACGACGAGCTTGAGACCCTCCTTCTCCGCCAGCTCGTTCTTGACGAAGTCGAGGATGGCGCCGTGCGGGGTGGGGCTCGCGGCGACGACGAGGGGGGCGTTCTTATCGCCCTTGTCGCCGCTGGCGGTGGTGTCGGAGGGGGCCGAGCAGGCACTCGCGCCGAGGGCGACGGCGGAGGCGGCGGCTATGGCGACGGAGATCTTGCGGGTGTTGCGCACGAAGAGTGCCTCTTTCTTGTTCACACACAGGGTTCCTGTGCGGTGTCCGCCCGGCAAAGGGTCCGGGCTCTTGGGCGGAGCGGGTGGCTCCGGGTTCAGGCGGCCTCGGTGACGGCGGCCGGCTCCTCGGTGCGGGCCCGGCGCAGGCCGGTCCCCAGGGAGGAGGCGCGGGTGCCGCGGTGGGTGAGCCGGCGGACGACGAGGTCGCCGAGCAGCTGTACGAGGGTGACGAAGACGGCCAGCTCGACGACGGTGATGATCATCAGCGTCGTCTCGTACTGCTGGTAGCCGTAGGTGTAGGCCAGGTTGCCGAGGCCGCCGCCGCCGACCGCACCGGCGATGGCGGAGTAGCCGATCAGCGTGATGACGGTCGTGGTGACGGCCGCCACCAGCGCGGGCAGCGCCTGCGGGAGCAGCACCTTGAAGATGATCGTCCAGGTGCCGCCGCCCATCGCGTGTCCGGCCTCGACGAGGCCCTTGTCCACCTCGCGCAGCGCGGACTCCACCATCCGTCCGAAGAACGGGATGGCGGCGATGGTGAGCGGGACGACCGCGCCGGTCGGGCCGATCGAGACCCCGACCAGGAGCCGGGTGAAGGGGATCAGCCAGACGATCAGGATCAGGAACGGGAAGGACCGTCCGATGTTCACGATCGCGCCGAGGACCTTGTTGACCACGATGTTCTGCAGGATGGCGCCGCGGTCGGTCAGGTGCAGCAGGATCCCGACGGGGATGCCGAAGAGCACGGCGTAGAAGGTCGACCACCACACCATGAAGAGGGTGTCGAGGGTGGCGTCGTACAGCAGCGGCTGCATCTCGTTCCAGGTCACTTGGCACCTTCCTTCTGCAGCGTGGCGGCCGGCGCCGGGGTGGCGGGCTCGTCGGCGGTGTCGGCGGAGTCGCTGGCGGGTGCCGGGGCGCTGCCGTCGACCTCCGCCACGTCCACCTGGAGCCCCTGCTCGCGCAGGAAGCCGATGGGTACGACGTTCTCCTCGAAGCGGCCGGGGAGCTCGATGCGCATCCGGCCGATCTGCTTGCCGCCGACGGTGTCCATGGCGGCGCCGAGGATCGAGATGTCGACGTTGTAGGTGCGCGACAGCTCGGAGATCACCGGGCGGGTGGCGGCATCGCCGTGGAAGGTGATGTCCACGACGGTGCGGTCGTCGGCCGAGGGCTCACCGCCGACCGGGAACAGCTCCCGGGCCAGCTCGGAGCCGGGGGTGGCGAGGAGTTCGGCGACGGTGCCCTGCTCGATGACGCGGCCGTTCTTCATCAGCGCGGCCGAGTCGCAGATCGACTTCACCACGTCCATCTCATGCGTGATGAGCACGATGGTCAGGCCCAGCTTGCGGTTGAGGTCGCGCAGCAGCTGGAGGATGGAGCGGGTGGTCTCCGGGTCCAGGGCGCTGGTGGCCTCGTCGGAGAGCAGCACCTTGGGGTCGCCGGCCAGCGCGCGGGCGATGCCGACGCGCTGCTTCTGCCCGCCGGAGAGCTGGGCGGGGTAGGCCTGGGCCTTGTCGGCGAGGCCGACCAGGTCCAGCAGCTCCAGCGCCTTGCGGGAGCGTTCACGGCGGTCGACCTTGAGGATCTCCAGCGGCAGTTCGACGTTGTCCTGCACGGTGCGCGAGGACAGCAGGTTGAAGTGCTGGAAGACCATGCCGATGTGGCTGCGGGCGGCGCGCAGCGGGGCGCTGGCGCGCTTGCCGCGGCCGGCGATGGAGGTCAGTTCCTGGCCGGCGACGGTGACCGTGCCGGAGGTGGGGCGCTCCAGGAGGTTGAGGCAGCGGATGAGGGTGGACTTGCCGGCGCCGCTCTGGCCGATGACGCCGTACACCTCGCCCTCACGGACGTGCAGATCGACGCCGTCCAGGGCGGTGACTTCGCGGTCTCCTGAACGGTAGACCTTGGTCAGGCCCGTTGTGGTGATCACTAGGGAATTCCGTCACTGTCGAGTGCTCGGCGGCTCGCCCGCCGGGCACGGGGCATTCTTGCGAGTGCGGCAGAGGGGACCAGGGAGCGGCGGCGGGCGCGGGGCCCGGCTCCGGGTTCCGGTGACGCGGGGCGGCCGGGGGCGTCGGGAGGTCGACGTGCGGCTCATGCGGGGTCTCGCTTCGGGGCGCGAGGCTCAGGCGGGGGCCCTCAGCGGTCACACATTCGACACAGGCAACGAGCACCGGGCGTCTGGTACGCCTCGGTCGCAGGGGTGCGGTAGCTCGTCGTGGTCATGTGTGGCAGTAAACCAGACAGCTGTACGCACCGATCAAGCCAGTCCGGATCGCGGACACCACCGACCAACTCGTGGACAGCGCCCCGACCGGCGGAAACGATCTCCGCGGACCGGCCCGTGGCCTGCGCGGATGCCGCCGGGAGCGGAGGACGGAGGAGGGCGGCCGGGAGCGCGGCGGCCCGGGGTGCTGTGGTCAACGCCACGGTCACGGTCCCGGCCGCCGCACCCCGGGGCCGGAGGCGGCCGCCCGTCCGGCGCCGATTAGCATCGCTCCATGCCCCACTACCCCACGGCGCGCGGCCACGCCGTCCGGAGGCCCCGGTGATCGACGCGCTGACGATCGCGGTCGCGGTGGCCGCCCTCACCCTCGCCGCCTGGTGCGGCTTCGCGGCGTTCCGTGACCAGCCCACCAAGGACTGGCACTTCATCGGCATGGGCCTGGTGTCGCTGCTCGGCATCGTCCAACTGGTCATCGCCGTCGTGCAGTTGTCCCGTGGCGTGTCGCCGGACAAGGGCACCGCGCTGTTCGTTTCGTATCTGCTCGGGGCGGCCGCCTGTGTCCCGGCGACCGGCTTCATGTCGCTGTCGGAGCGCACCCGCTGGGGTTCGGCCACCGTCGCGGCGGGCGCCGTGGTGCTGGCCGTCCTGGAAGTGCGGCTGTTCGACATCTGGGGAGGCGGCAGTGCCTGAGACCACACGGACCACCCGCGCCACGGAGGCCACCGGCCCGGCACGGCGCTCCCTGGGCACCGGCCCCGGCCGGCTGCTGGTCGCGCTCTACGGCATCTTCACCGTCGCGGCCGCCTCCCGCTCGCTGTACCAGGTCATCGCCCAGTTCGACCGGGCCCCGCTGGCGTACGGCCTCTCGGCGGTCTCCGCGGTCGTCTACGGGTTCATCACCTTCTCGCTGGTGCGCGGCGGCGAGGGCGCCCGCCGGGCCGCGTTCGTCTGCTGTGCGCTGGAGCTGCTCGGGGTGTTCGGCATCGGCACCTGGACGCTGCTCGACCCGTCCGCGTTCCCGGACGCCACGGTCTGGTCGGACTACGGCATGGGCTACCTCTTCATCCCGGTCTTCCTGCCCGTCACCGGGCTGCTGTGGCTGCGCCGGTCGCGTATGGAGCGGACGGCGGCCTGAGACCGTCCGACGAGCACGCTGCGCCATCCGGGTGAAGAGCGGGGCCGCCCCTCGCTCCCGGCCGACGGCCCTGGCTCACTGGAGTCCGAGAGGCGTTCACGGTTCGCCGGGGCGCGGAAACGGAGCGGGAAGATGCCCATCAGTCCGAACCAGGGTTCCACCGGAGGCGGTTTCCCGGCGACCCTCACCGGCACCGGCCTCACCGGGGCCACCATGGTGCACTTCGGGAACAAGACGGCCACCATCACGGCCACCTCACCCACCTCGGTGTCGGTGGTCGCCCCCTCGGGGGCCGGCGTGGTCGACACCACGGTGACCACGCCCGGGGGCACCAGCAGCCCGGTGCCGTTCTTCTACGTCCCCCCGCCCGTGGTCGTCGACGTCTCCCCGTCGTCCGGGCCGGTGGCGGGCGGCGGCACGGTCACCGTCACCGGTCGCGGCCTCGCCACCGCCGACTCCGTGCTGTTCGGGGACACCGCCGTGACGCCGACGGTGGTGTCCGACAGCGAGCTCACCGCCGTCAGCCCGGCCCATGCGACGGATGAGGTGTCCCTGGTCGTCACCGCGCGCGGCGGCACCGCGACGGCATCCGAGACCTTCGCCTTCGTACCCGCGCCGACCGTCACCGGCTTCAGCCCGCTGACCGGTCTGCCCGCGGGCGGCACGCTGGTCGACATCACGGGCACCGCGCTGGCGACCACCACCGGCGTGACCTTCGACGGCACCCCCGCCACGTTCGCCGTGCTGTCCGACACCAGGGTCGCGGCCGTCGCACCCAGCCACGCCACGGGCGCGGTCACCATCACGGTCACCACCACGGGCGGCAGCGACGCGGCACCCGGGGTCTTCCTCTACATCCTCTGATCTCCGCTCCGCCGCGGAGAGCCCGGCGGACCCGCCCCGCCCGGGGGGCGGGCCCGCCCCCGGCGCTACGCCTGCGCGACGAGCTCCCCGGCACCGGCCGGCTGGGGCGCTTCCTTCTCCAGCGTGACCACGTTCAGCCGGGGTGTGAGCTGCTCGGTGCCCACGGGCACATAGCCATGGCCTCGGTAGAGCCGCAGATTGCCCTCGCTGCGGTGGCCGCTGACCAGGCGGTAGCGGATGGCCGACCGCTCGGCCGCCAGCCGCCCTTCGACGGCGTCCAGCAGCCGTCCGCCCAGGCCGTGCCGCTGCATCCGCGGGTGCACGATGAGTTTGGCTATCCGCCCGGTGCCGTCCCCGTCGACCGTGCCGCGCACGGCGCCGACCACTTCCTCGCCGAGCCGGGCCACCACCACGCAGCCCTCGCCGAGTTCGGCGCGCAGCGCCTGCAGCGTCTGGGTGAGCGGCTCGATGCCGTAGTCGTCGTACAGCGCGGCTTCCTGCTGGTAGCAGAGGTACTGGAGCTTGAGGATCTGCTCGGCGTCCTGGTCGGTCGCGGCAGAGATGGTCACGCTCGTGCCCATGCGCGTATGCCTCCCCTTATTCGGTTCGCTGGTCCGGGCGCGATGAGGGTGAGAGGGGTGCGCCCGGAACGATGTGCCCTGACGGACGGTGCCGTGGGGTACCCGGCACCGCCTTGGCGTCGCTGACACCGCCTCTTCCGGAATCCCCGGTGAACGGCGGTGGCAATCTTCGCCGCGAGCATTCTGCGCAGGCAATTGGGGCAGACGGAACGGACCGGCACCGAGCTCTCCTGTGACATTCCCAACTCAGATGAGAATGCGAGGAAAGCGGTGCCGGTCCGGGTGGCCGTTCACCGCCGCGGCGGCGGGCCGCGGCGGGCGTCAGTGCTTGCGGAACTCCGCGGCGGCCAGCAGCGCGGTGTCGGGATTGTCGGAGAACAGGCCGTCGATCCCGGTCTTGAGGTACGCCCGGAACACCCCGAGGGCGTCGCCGTAGGCGTTGGGGTCGGTGCCGCGGCGGAAGTCGGCCGGCAGGAAGGTGTTCTCGTTGCGGACCGTATACGGGTGCAGCACCAGTCCGGCGGCGTGCGCGTCCTTGACGACGGACGTGGGCTCGCCGAGCTTGCCGTCCTTGTCCCGCGGGATGATCACGGTCAGGTCGGGGCCGATGCCCTGCGCGAAGCCGGCCAGCCACTTCAGCCCCTCGGGCTTGACGAGGTCGGCGACGGTGCGCGGGTCACCGGACTCCGTGAAGTCCCAGGGCCGGTCCTTGAGCGTGCCCAGCAGGACGACCTTGGGGCAGTCCACGAGCTTGTCCAGGCGCTGGATGCTGCTGGGCTCGAAGGACTGCAGGAAGTTCGGGGAGTTCTTACGGTGCCGGCCGTGCGCGCGCAGCGCCTTGGCCACCCGCTCCTCCAGGCCGAGACCGAGCTTGCGGAAGTACGTGGGGTGCTTGGTCTCGATGTGCAGCCAGACGCGGCGGCCCCGCTCGCGGCCCTCGCGCTCGGCCCACCGCAGCACCTCCTCGAAGGTGGGGACCTCCCACACCCCGTCGTAGAGGGTGTTGTGCTGCCGGGTTCCCGGTATGCGCTCCTTGGCGCGCAGCGTCTTGAGTTCGGCGAGCGTGAAGTCCTCGGTGAACCAGCCGGTGAGCTTCACCCCGTCCACGGTCTTGGTGGTCTTGCGGTCCGCGAACTCGGGGTGCGCGGAGACATCGGTGGTGGCGGTGATGTCGTTCTCGTGGCGGCAGACCAGATGCCCGTCCTTGGTGGGGACGAGATCCTGCTCGATGACGTCCGCGCCCATGTCCAGGGCGAGTTGATAGGAGCCGAAGGTGTGCTCGGGGCGGTAGCCGCTGGCGCCGCGGTGGCCGACGATCAGCGGGACCGGCAGTTCCCGGGGCACCCCGTCCCGCCCGGCCGCGCTAGCCTGGCCCGCCGCGCTCGCCTGGCCGGCTCCGCCGAACACCGCCGCTCCCGCGCCGAGGGCCGCGGCCCCCAGCACCGTCCGCCGTCCCGGCTGCTGCCGCTTGTGCATGCGTAGGCTCCTTGTCTGAGGCATTCGCTGGTCTTCCGGGTGCTTCCGGGTGTTTTCCGGCGCGCGATGAGGCGTGTTGCGCACCGGCCCGCGGAACCCGGCTGATCGTAAGCACGGACGGGCCATGCCGGGGAGACGGACGACGACATCGGGGCGAAGATGGTGGTAACACACGTCAACGGTGCGTATCGACCTCGTGAACCCGATGTGCGCGCGGGAGTGACCCGCGAGTATGGTCCTTGGCTGCAGAGTTCTGCGCCCGCTAGACGTTGACCAGTCACGACCCGGAGGGCCCGTTGTCCCGCATTGTGCTGAAGGCGATTCTCGGATTCGTCATGCGTGTCCTGTACCGCCCGAAGGTCGAGGGCATGGAGCGCATTCCGGCGACCGGACCGGTGATCCTGGCCGGCAATCACGTCACCTTCATCGACTCGCTGTTCCTGAGCCTGGTGGTCAAGCGCCAGGTGTACTTCATCGGCAAGGACGAGTACGTCACCGGCAAGGGCCTCAAGGGCCGGGCGATGGCCTGGTTCTTCACCAGCGCCGGCATGATCCCGGTGGACCGGGACGGCGGACACGGCGGGGTCGCGGCGCTGATGACCGGCCGCCGCATCCTGGAGGAGGGCAGCGTCTTCGGCATCTACCCGGAGGGCACCCGCTCCCCCGACGGCCGTCTCTACCGCGGCCGTACGGGCATCGCCCGGCTCACCCTGATGACCGGTGCGCCCGTCGTCCCGTTCGCGATGATCGGTACGGACAAGGTGCAGCCCGGCGGCAAGGGCCGCCCGCACATCGCGCCGGTGACGGTGCGCTTCGGTGAGCCGCTGGACTTCTCCCGCTACGACGGTATGGACCGCGACCGCTATGTCCTGCGGGCCGTCACCGACGAGGTGATGAGCGACGTGATGGAGCTGTCCGGCCAGGAGTACGTCGACGTCTACGCCACCAAGGCCAGGGCCGCCTGACCGTCCGCCGTGCGCCGGGCCCCATCCGCTCTCCGGATGGGGCCCGTTGCGTTGCCGCTCCCCTACGGGCGGGTCAGCAGGGCACCCGGAAGCCGCCGGGGGCACGCTGGCCCTCGGCGCCGCCGGTCAGCGCCGTACGCAGCGCCGCCTCGGGCCGCGGCACCACGCTGCCGTCGGCCTGGAGCAGCTGCTGGCGCTGGGTGACGGTGCCGGTGCGGGCGCCGGGCACCTGCGCGTTCTTGACCGCGACCCGGTTCAACGGGGCGGGCGTCAGCTGCTTCTTGGTGCGGACGAAGGAGACAAAGCTCTCGAAGTCGCGGGTGTGCCGGACCGGTGCGGTGAATCCGGTGAAGGCGCTGAAGCCGTCCTGGTTGATGAGGGTGTAGGAGGGGGCGGCGAGGCGGTAGCGGCGGGTGAGGTCGAGGGCTTTGCCGTCGATGAACACCTCGGCCGGGTCGATCCGCCGGCCGACGGCCCCCGCGGCGTCGAAGGTGTAGCGGACGTTGCCGGAGACGGCCAGCGGTGAGAAGCCGAGGCCGCCGCCGGCGGTCGGTGCCCACTGCTCCTCCAGGGCGTCGTGCAGCTGCCGGCCGGTGACGGTGACGGTCATGATCGGGTCGCCGAAGCCGACGGAGTTCCACGCCTGCGCGAAGGTGACGGTGCCGCCGGTCTGCGCGTCACGGATCAGATCGCCGGCGATCACGGCCTGGCCGACGCGCGGCGCGACCGCGATGACGGCGAGCTCCGCGGGGGTGTTGGGGTGGGCGGCGGCGTCGGCCATCGGGTCGAGCGGCTGACGGCCGGCCCACAGGGCCCAGTCGGCGACGAGGTTGCCCATGGTGCTCTCCCCCACCGCGTTGCGCTGCCGGGTGAAGGAGGCGGTCTGGGTGCCGAGGCGGCTGCGGGCGCGCCGGCTGCCGTAGTCCGCCCAGTAGCCGGCGATCGACTTGAGGTCCGGGTCCGGGGTGACATCCCGGGTGTTGGGGTGGTTGGTGGCGGTGGTCAGCTCCCGGATCACCGCTCCGGTGTCGGGGTCGAGGCGCAGATTGATCTCATTGACGAGCTGGCCGTAGCAGCCGGCCTCGACGAACGGGCGGGGCACACCGTCGGGGTCGGGCAGCATCATCGTGAAGGCGCAGTGCCAGTGTCCGGTGACGATGGCGTCGATGTCCGGGGAGACGCGCAGCGCGAGTTCGTAGGCGGGCCCGGAGGGGTTGCTGCCGCTGGAGAAGTCGCTGCCGGCCACCGCGCCGTCGTGCATGCTGAGCACGATCGCCCGCACCCCGCGGGACTTGAGTTCCGCGGCGCAGCGGTTGGCGGTCTCCAGCTCGTCGAGGGTGCGCAGTCCCGGCTGGTAGGAGCCGGGGAAGGACTCGGTGCCGATGGCGGTCAGATGGATGAAGCCGATCGGCAGCCGGCGGCCGCCGCCGGCGTCCACGTACTCGATGTTGTACGGCGGCAGCACCAGCTCGCCGTTCGCGTTCCACACCATGTTGGCGCTGTAGTAGGGGAACTCCGCGCCACGGAAACGGCGGCCGGTGGAATCCGGGAAGGCGTCATCGCGGCCGACGACCGGGAAGCTCTCGCCGTCCTCCATGTGCGCGGTGAGGAATTTCGCTGACTTGTCGAATTCATGGTTGCCGGCCGAGGCGAAGTCCAGGCCCATGGCGTTGAGCGCCTCGATGGTGGGCTCGTCGGCGAAGGTGGCGGCGTCGAACTCCCAGCCGGAGAAGAGGTCGCCGGGGGCGAAGAAGAGCGAGTTGCGGCGGCCGTCGCGCAGCCGCTCCAGGTGGGCGGCCATATAGGCGACGCCGCCGACGGTGTAGGTCTTGCCGCCGGCCCCGGTGATGATCGAGTGGGCGCCGGGGGCGCCCTGCAGATAGCCGTGCAGGTCGGTGATGTTGAGGAGTTGGACGTCGACGTATTCGTCGGCGGTGGCCGCGTCGCGGGCGTGGCCGGTGGCGTAGGCGTTGCTGCCGATGGCGCTCGCGGTGGCCAGGGCCCCCGCGGCGGTGATGAAGGAGCGTCGTCCGATGTCGCGCACTGCGTCACTCTCCTGAGCGGGCCGTCCGTGAGGGGACGACGGGAGAGTCAAGCAAGCCGCTCGGGACGGCCGGTCACCACAGTGCGTACCGGGCGTGAACGGGCGGGGGACAGTCGCCCCCAGGGCGTGTCCCGTTGATCATGCGCGTGCGCGGCGCCGTGATCCACGGGACACGCCCTGGGGCGCGGTGGGTGCCCGCCGTCCGGGGGAGCCGTCGTACGGCGTTATGGGCGTTCGGCGGGGCCGTCGGGCGCCGGGCCGGACTCGCGCTCCGCCTTCGCAGCGGCCTTGGCGAGCGCCACGGGCCCGGTCGGCTCCGGGCTGTTCGCCAGCTGCTGGCCGCGGAGCAGGAACCACGCGGCCACGGCGGCGGACAGCAGGACCACCGCGCCGACCCCGGCGGCGACGTCCACGCCCGCGACGAAGGAGTCCTGAGCGGCCGTCAGCAGCGCCGCGCCCTGGTCGGCGGGGAGTTGGCCGGCCGTCTCGACGGCGCCGCCGAGCGATTCGCGGGCGGCGTCGGTGGCGGGGGCGGGCACCCCGGGCGGTGCGCCGAAGCCCCGGTAGATGCTGGTCACGATGGAGCCGAGCAGGGCGATGCCGAGCGCGGCGCCCAGTTCGTAGGCCGTCTCGGAGACCGCGGAGGCGGCGCCCGCCTCCTCCTTGGGCACGCTGGAGAGGATCACATCGGCGGTGACGGTGAAGGAGAATCCTGCGCCGACGCCGACGACGAAGAGGATGACGCACATCGCGGCGGTGCCGGTGTCGCCGTGCAGGGTGGTGCAGCCGACCAGCGCGAGCCCGACCACGGCGAGGCCGCCGGCCACCACGATCCGTACGGACAGCCGCCGGGCGACCCAGCCGGCGGCCAGACCGGCACCCACCGCGCCGACCGCCGCCGGGAGTTCGACGAGCCCGGCGTTCAGCGGCGAGCGCATCTGGACCATCTGGAGGAACTGGGAGAGGAAGAAGACCAGCCCGGACAGCCCGAGGATGGTCAGCAGATCGGCCAGTACCGCCCCGGAGAAGCCGCGGTGGTGAAAGAGCTTCATGTTCAGCAGCGGCGAGGGGAGGGTGAGCTGCCGGCGGACGAACACGAACAGGGTCAGCACACCGACGACGGCCGCCAGGGCGATGTCCCAGCGGTAGCCGTGCACCGCCGCTTCCTTGATGGCGTAGACGACACAGACGATGCCCACCAGGGCCAGCAGGACGCTGGGGATGTCCCAGGGGCCGGGATCCGGATTGCGTGACTCCGGGATGACCTTGGCGCCGACGGCCACCAGCAGCGCCATCACGGGCAGGTTGATCAGGAAGACCGAACCCCACCAGAAGTGCCCCAGCAGAAAGCCGCCGAGGACCGGCCCCACGGCCATACCGGCCGAGGCCATGGCGCCCCAGATGCCGACGGCCAGACTGCGCTCCTTGGGGTCGTGGAAGAGGTTGCGGATCAGCGCCAGCGTGGACGGCATCAGCGTCGCACCGGCCACGCCCTGGAGCGCGCGGGCCAGGATCATCATCTCGGGGGTGGTGGCGTACGCGGCGAGCACCGACATCGCGCCGAAGCCGACGGAGCCCAGCAGCAGCAGCTTCTTGCGGCCGATGCGGTCGCCGAGGCTGCCCATGGAGACCAGCAGTCCGGCGATGACGAAGGAGTAGATGTCACCGATCCACAGCAGCTGGGTCCCGGACGGCTGGAGGTCTTCGCTGAGGAACGGGGTGGCGAGGCCGAGGACCGTGGCGTCGACGCCGACCAGCAGGACGGCGAGGACGAGGACGGCGAGCGCGAGCCAGCGGCCCGGCCGGGGCTGGTCGTCCACATGGGCCGAACCGGCCGGTCCTGACGCTATGGTCTCGGTCATTTCTCCATGCTCCGTCGGATGCCGCCGAGCAGCAGCTCGGCGATCGAGTGGTGAAGGTCGTTACGGGCGACCCGCCCTTCGTGCACGGCCCAGGCACCGGCGCCGATGAGTCCGTAGAAGGCCTCGGTGAGCCAGGCGGCGCTCAGATCGATACGGAAGTCGCCCTCTTCCTGGCCGCGTCGGAAGAGCGCGCCGAGGCGGGCGTCGAGCTCCTCCCAGCCGGCGTTGATCTCGCCGTCCTCGAAGAGCTGGTTCTCGGTGAAGAGGAAGGCCAGTACGGCGGCGACCGGTTCGGCTTCGGCGATCAGGCGGCGCAGCGCGTCGGCGGCGTCCCCCTCATCGAGCCGGGCCGCGTCCATCGCCTGGGCGCACTGCGCGATCCCGTGCTCCTCCAGCGCTCTGATCAGGGCATCGCGCCCGGCGAAGTGCCGGTGCAGGGTCGCCCGGCTGATGCCCGCGGCGCGGGCGATCTCGTCCATCGGTGTCGAAGCCCGCCGCGTGAGCAACGCGGCGGCTTCTTTCAGTACCCGCTCACGGTCCAAGGCCATGAGACACACAGTAGCCGAATGAGACGTGAATGTCTCATCCGGCTGTCTGCCCTCTCACCGCCCGCATACGACGGCGGCCCGCCCCGGATCTCCTCCCGGGGGCGGGCCGCCGTCGTATGCGCCTGCTCGTCTACGTCCGCGCGTATATGTCCGTACGGGCCTACGTCAGCTCGGTGGCCTTCTTGGCCGTCGCCCACTCCTGCTGAGCGACCAGGTCGGCGCGTACCTCGGCGAGCTGGACCGCCACCGCCGAGGGGGCGGTGCCGCCGCGGCCGCTGCGCGAGGCGAGCGCGCCGGGGACGTTGAGGACGCCGCGGACCTCCGGGGTCAGATGCGGCGAGATCTTCGCGAACTGCTCATCGGTGAGCTGGTCCAGCTCGATGCCGTGCGCCTCGCACTCCTTGACGCACTCCCCCGCGACCTCGTGCGCCACCCGGAACGGCACGCCCTGCTTGACCAGCCATTCCGCGATATCGGTGGCCAGCGAGAAACCGGCCGGGGCCAGCTCCTCCATGCGCTCGCGGTGGACGGTCAGGGTGGCCATCATCCCGGTGAACGCCGGGAGCAGCACCTCCAGTTGGTCGCAGGAGTCGAAGACCGGCTCCTTGTCCTCCTGGAGGTCGCGGTTGTACGCCAGCGGAAGCGCCTTGAGGGTGGCCAGCAGCCCGGTCAGATTGCCGATGAGGCGGCCCGACTTGCCCCGCGCCAGTTCGGCGATGTCCGGGTTCTTCTTCTGCGGCATGATCGACGAGCCGGTCGAGAAGGCGTCGTGCAGCGTGACGAAGGAGAATTCCTTCGTGTTCCAGAGGATGACCTCCTCGGCGATCCGGGAGAGGTTCACCCCGATCATCGCCGTGATGAAGGCGAACTCGGCGACGAAGTCACGGGAGGCCGTGCCGTCGATGGAGTTGCCGGCCGAGCCGTGCTCGAAGCCGAGGTCGGCGGCGACCGCCTCCGGGTCGAGGCCGAGCGAGGAGCCGGCCAGCGCGCCCGAGCCGTACGGGGAGACGGCGGTACGGTCGTCCCACTGCCGCAGCCGCTCCGCGTCCCGGGACAGCGACTGCACATGCGCCAGGACGTGGTGGGCGAAGAGCACCGGCTGGGCGTGCTGGAGGTGGGTGCGGCCCGGCATCGCCACGTCCGGGTGGGTCTCGGCGAGGCCCACCAGCGCCTCCTGGAGGTCGGCGATCAGCCCGCCGATGATCCGGGCGTGGTCCCGCAGATACATCCGGAAGAGCGTGGCGACCTGGTCGTTACGGGACCGGCCGGCCCGCAGCTTGCCGCCGAGGTCCGGGCCGAGCCGCTCCAGCAGCCCGCGCTCCAGGGCGGTGTGTACGTCCTCGTCGGCGATGGTGCCGGTGAACGAGCCGTCGGCGACATCCGCGGCGAGCTGATCGAGCCCGGCGAGCATCCGGGTCAGCTCGTCCTCGGTGAGCAGACCCGCCTTGTGGAGCACCCGGGCGTGCGCACGGGAGCCCGCGATGTCGTACGGGGCCAGCCGCCAGTCGAAGTGGACGGACGCCGACAGCTGGGCCAGCGCCTCGGCCGGTCCGTCGGCGAACCGGCCGCCCCAGAGCCGGACGTCACCGCTGTTGCTGCTCACTGCTGCTCCTCAAGGCTGCGGGTGGATCTGCCGCCGCCTCCCCACCACGAGGGCAGGGAGGCGGCCACGTACGTGGTAACGAGTCGGCTCAGGCCAGGTCGCGCTTGGCCGCGATCTTGCTCGACATGCCGAAGAGCTCGATGAAGCCCTTCGAGAGCGACTGGTCGAAGGTGTCGCCGGTGTCGTACGTCGCGAGGTTGAAGTCGTACAGCGACTGGTCGGACTTCCGGCCGGTGACGACCGCGCGGCCGCCGTGCAGGGTCATCCGGATGTCGCCGGACACGGCCTGGTTCGCCTCGTTGATGAAGCCGTCCAGCGCCCGCTTGAGCGGCGAGAACCACAGACCGTCGTAGACCAGCTCGCCCCAGCGCTGCTCGACCTGCCGCTTGTAGCGGGCCAGTTCGCGCTCGACGGTGACGTTCTCCAGCTCCTGGTGCGCGGTGATCAGCGCGATGGCGCCGGGCGCCTCGTACACCTCACGGGACTTGATGCCGACCAGCCGGTCCTCGACCATGTCGATCCGGCCGATGCCCTGGGCGCCGGCCCGCTCGTTGAGCTGCTGGATGGCCTGCAGGACGGTGACGGGCTTGCCGTCGATGGCGACCGGGACACCCTCCTTGAAGGAGATGATCACCTCGTCGGCCTCCCGGGGGGTGGCCGGGTTCTCGGTGTACTCGTAGACGTCCTCGATCGGCCCGTTCCAGATGTCCTCCAGGAAGCCGGTCTCGACGGCCCGCCCGAAGACGTTCTGGTCGATCGAGTACGGCGACTTCTTGGTGGTCGCGATCGGGAGGTTCTTCTCCTCGCAGAACGCGATCGCCTTGTCCCGGGTCATCGCGTAGTCACGGACCGGGGCGATGCAGGTCAGGTCGGGGGCGAGGGAGGAGATACCGGCCTCGAAGCGGACCTGGTCGTTGCCCTTGCCGGTGCAGCCGTGGGCGACGGTGCTGGCGCCGTGCTTCTTGGCGGCGGCCACCAGGTGCTTGACGATGGTCGGCCGGGAGAGGGCCGAGACCAGCGGGTAGCGGTCCATGTAGAGGGCATTGGCCTTGATCGCCGGGAGGCAGTACTCGTCGGCGAACTCGTCCTTGGCGTCCGCGACCTCGGCCTCGACCGCGCCGCAGGCAAGCGCACGCTTGCGGATGACGTCCAGGTCCTCGCCGCCCTGGCCGACATCCACGGCAACGGCGATGACCTCGGCGCCCGTCTCCTCGGCGATCCAGCCGATACAGACAGAGGTGTCCAGGCCGCCCGAGTAGGCGAGTACGACGCGCTCGGTCACGGGTTTCTCCTTACGGTGCATTCACTGACGGGTATAAGTATGCACTCCACCGTATGTTTCGTCAACGCATCGACGAATACGCAGGTCAGCGGCAGGCCATCGGCGTGGCGCGGGGCCTCAGAACCCCTCCTGAAGCACCTCGACCAGGACATTCACATGACTCACCGACACATCTTTCGTGGCGGTCAGAAGCGTCAGCGGCCCCTGCGCGGCACGCTCCCGCAGCCCCTCCAGCAGCGGCTGCACCGCCTCCCGCGCCAGCTCCTCCCGGTAGCGCTCGGCGAACGCGTCAAACCGTGGCTCCTCGTGACGGAACCAGCGCCGCAGCTCCGTCGACGGCGCCACGTCCTTGCACCACTCGGTGAGCCGCGCATCCGCCTTGGACAGCCCGCGCGGCCACAGCCGGTCAACCAGCACCCGCGCCCCGTCCCCCGGCTCCGGCGGCTCGTAAACCCTGCGCACCCGGAGGTCACCCTTGGCCGACATTTCACCCATAACCTCATCGAACCATGACAGCCGGAGCCTCGCCTGGAGCCGTGGAGCACCCTTGCGAGCACCCGCTTTGGATTCATGGCCCCGGACAGGGTATTTTTCTTCTGCACGCCCCGACCGGGACTTCTCCGGTCGGCACGAGCACCGGGACGTGGCGCAGCTTGGTAGCGCACTTGACTGGGGGTCAAGGGGTCGCAGGTTCAAATCCTGTCGTCCCGACGGTGCAGTAAGGGCTTAGGCCCAGGTGAAGGGCCCTGTTTCACTTCGGTGAGACAGGGCCCTTGATCGTTCCTACGGTGGTTGTGTCACCTCTGGTCACGGCTCTTATGGATCACCCAAGCGGCGAACAGTCCGCCGAGCCGGCCCGAGCCGGTCCGAGCCGGCCCCGTCGGGCAGGGGGCAGCGCCTGCCCCTGTCAGAGGCGACTGGCGAACGAGGTGCCGGTGAAGCAACCTGAGGGGGAGTGACGCGGCCTCAAGGGTTGCGGCCAAGTGGTGTGCGTGGCTTGGCACGAGGCGGAGGAGTAGCGGAGGAGTAACCGCCGACGGTCAGCTCTCCCCCCGCCGACCCGCTGTAGCCCCCCGTACCGGCGCCGGCCCCGCGGCTGCCGCAGCCCGCAGGTTTTGCCGGCGCCGGCCGGGACGTCCTACGGCACCGGCGGTACCGGAGCCGACAGATCGCGCTGGTGGGGTATCACGATCTCCTCCGGCTTCTGGAGGGCGACGGTGCGGGCCGGGGAGGGGATGCGGATGCCCTCGTCGCGGTAGCGCTGGTGGAGGCGCTTGATGAACTCGTGCTTGATGCGGTACTGGTCGCTGAACTCGCCGACGCCGAGGATCACCGTGAAGCCGATCCGGGAGTCGCCGAAGGTGTGGAAGCGGACGGCCGCTTCGTGGTCGGGGTCGCCGCCGTTGACGTCCTTCATCACGCTGTCGATGACCTCGGTGGTGACCCGCTCGACCTGGTCGAGGTCGCTGTCGTAGGCGACGCCCACCTGCAGCAGGATCGTCAACTTCTGTTCCGGGCGGGTGAAGTTGGTCATGTTGGTGCCGGCCAGCTGGGTGTTGGGGATGATCACCAGGTTGTTGGAGAGCTGGCGCACCACGGTGTTACGCCAGTTGACGTCGACGACATAGCCCTCCTCGCCGCTGCTGAGGCGGATGTAGTCACCGGGCTGCACGGTCTTCGAGGCGAGGATGTGCACACCTGCGAAGAGGTTGGCCAGGGTGTCCTGGAGGGCCAGGGCGACGGCGAGGCCGCCCACGCCCAGGGCGGTGAGCAGGGGGGCTATGGAGATGCCCAGGGTCTGGAGGACCACCAGGAAGCCCATCGCCAGGACGATGATGCGGGTGATGTTGGCGAAAATTGTGGCTGATCCCGCTACCCCGGAACGGGACTGCGCCAGCGCCTTCACCACCCCGGTGATCACCCGGGCCGCGGTGAGCGTGACGACCAGGATGAGCAGCACCATCAGCGTCCGGTTGACGGTGTGTCCGACCGGCGCCGTCAGCGGCAGTGCCGCGGCCGCCGCCGCCAGGCCGCCCGTGAGGGCCGCCCAGGGCACCACGGCCCGCAGGGCGTCGACGAGGATGTCGTCCCCGCTCCACCGGGTCCTGAGGGCGTGTTTGCCCAGCCAGCGCAGGGCGACCCGGAGCAGCAGTCCGGCCACGACGCCGGCGGCGAGCGCGGCGCCGGCCACGATCAGGTCGTGCAGTGTCACCACGCGGTTCACCGGCCGGCTCCTCCTGCGACCGGGAGGAGCGGACGTGCTATGAGCCGGATGTGATGTCTCGTCACCATGCCACCTGCTTGTCTCTAGGGCTGTGAAGGCGCCGGGACATCGGTGGACGTCCCGGCGCGAACTGCCATCCTGCCGTATGCGGTTCGGCGGGGAGAGAGTGGCTCGGGTGGCCGCTCCGCACAACCGCCGTCCGGGGGCGGGGCGAGGCGCTCCGGGGGTGACGAGAGGCCCTGGGGAGCGCGTGCGGAGGGGGTCAGTGCGCCTTTTGCGCCAGGCGCAGGAGGTGGTCGGCGAGGGCCTGGCCGCCCGCCGGGTCGCGGCTGATGAGCATCAGGGTGTCGTCGCCGGCGATGGTGCCCAGGATGTCGTGGAGTTCGGCCTGGTCGATGGCCGATGCCAGGAACTGGGCGGCGCCCGGTGGGGTGCGCAGGACCACGAGGTTGGCGGACGCCTCGGCGGAGATGAGGAGTTCGCCGGAGAGGCGGCGCATCCGCTCCTCCTTGGCGGACTCCCCCAGCGGTGCCCGTGGCTTGCGGTCGCCGCCTTCGCTGGGCACCGCGTAGATCAGCTCGCCGCCGGTGTTGCGGATCTTCACCGCGCCCAGTTCGTCCAGATCGCGGGAGAGCGTCGCCTGGGTGACGGACAGGCCGTCGTCGGCGAGCAGCTTGGCGAGCTGGCTCTGGGAGCGGACCGGCAGCCGGTTGAGGATGTCCACGATCCGGCGGTGGCGGGCGGTGCGGGTCTGCGGAACGGCCTGGCCGCCGTTCTGCAGCTCGTTGTCCTGCGGCTCGGTCATCGTTGTCGTCAGTCTCCGGCTCGTCGTTCCCCGTCGGCCCCTTGGCGGGCCGTGTTGAGGACGGCGGGCAGCTTCCGGAGGAACTCCTCCGCTTCCTCGTCCGTGAGGATCAGCGGCGGGGCGAGCCGGATGACGTCCGGCGCGACCGCGTTCACCAGGAGGCCCGCGTCCTGAGCCGCCTGCTGCACCTGCGGCGCGAGCGACTCCGTCAAGACGATACCCAGGAGCAGCCCCGCACCGCGGACCTGGCTGACCAACGGGTGTTCCAGGGCCTCGGTCCCGGTGCGCAGCCGTTCGCCGACGCGTTTGACGTTCTCCAGGAGGCCGTCCGCCTCGATGGTGTCCAGGACGGCGAGGGCGGCGGCGCAGACGACCGGGTTGCCGCTGAACGTCGAGCCGTGCGCACCGGGCGTGAGCAGGTCGGCGGCGCGGCCGAAGGCCAGTGTCGCGCCGATCGGCAGTCCTCCGCCGAGGCCCTTGGCGAGGGTGACGATGTCCGCCTCGATGCCCTGGGCCTGCGATTCCAGCCAGTTTCCGGTCCGGCCGATGCCGGTCTGGATCTCGTCGAGGACGAGCAGGGTGCCGGTAGCCGCGGTGATCTCGCGGGCGGCCCGGAGGTAGCCGGGCGGCGGGACGATGACGCCGTTCTCGCCCTGGACGGGCTCCAGGATGACGAAGGCGGTGTCGGTGGTGACGGCGGCGCGCAGGGCCTCCACGTCCCCGTACGGGACGTAGTCGACGTCGCCGGGCAGCGGGGCGAACGGGGCCTGCTTGGCGGGCTGGCCGGTGAGCGCGAGGGCGCCCATGGTCCGGCCGTGGAAGCCGCCGGCGGTGGAGACGACATGGGTGCGCCCGGTCAGCCGGCCGATCTTGAAGGCGGCCTCGTTGGCCTCGGCGCCGGAGTTGGAGAAGTAGACCCGGCCGGGGCGTCCGGCCAGGGCGAGCAGCCGCTCGGCGAGGGCGACGGTGGGCTCGGCGACGAAGAAGTTCGAGACATGGCCGAGGGTGGCGACCTGGTCGGAGACCGCGCGGACCACCGCCGGGTGGGCGTGCCCGAGGGCGTTGACCGCGATGCCGCCGAGGAAGTCGAGGTAGGCGTTGCCGTCGGCGTCCCATACGGTGGCGCCCTCGCCGCGGACCAGCGGGACGCGCGGGGTGCCGAAGTTGTGCATCATGGCGCCCTGCCAGCGCCCGGTGAGGCCCTCGTTGGTCGCCGGGCCGTGGGTGTGTGCCGCGTCGCTCATGTCGCCCCCTCGATCGTGTTCGCGTCCGGCACGACCATCGTGCCGATTCCTTCGTCGGTGAAGATCTCCAGCAGGATCGAGTGCTGGACCCGACCGTCGAGGACCCGGGCGGTGTGCACTCCGTTACGGACGGCGTGCAGACAGCCCCGCATCTTGGGGACCATGCCGCTGGCCAGGTCGGGCAGCAGCGTCTCCAGTTCGGTGGCGGTGAGGCGGGAGATCACCTCGTCGCTGTTGGGCCAGTCCTCGTAGAGGCCCTCGACGTCGGTGAGCACCATCAGCGTCTCGGCGCCGAGGGCGGCGGCCAGGGCGGCCGCCGCGGTGTCGGCGTTGACGTTGAAGATGCCGGAGGCCCCGGAGGCGGCGTCCTCCTCGTCGCTGCTGCGGGCGATGGAGGAGATGACCGGGATCCGGCCGTCGTCCAGCAGCGCCTGCACCGCGCCGGGGTCGATGGCGGTGATCTCGCCGACCCGGCCGATGTCCACCCGCTCGCCGTCGACCTGCGCGAAGTGCTTGGTCGCGGCCATCAGATGGGCGTCCTCGCCGGTCATGCCGACGGCGAGCGGGCCGTGCTCGTTGAGCAGTCCGACCAGTTCGCGCTGCACCTGGCCGGCCAGCACCATCCGTACGACGTTCATCGCCTCGGGTGTGGTGACCCGCAGCCCGGCCTTGAACTCCGACTCCAGGCCGAGCAGATCCAGCTGGGCGCTGATCTGCGGGCCGCCGCCGTGCACCACGACGGGGCGCAGTCCGGCGTGCCGCAGGAAGACCACGTCCTGGGCGAAGGCGCGCTTGAGCTCCTCGTCGACCATGGCGTTGCCGCCGAACTTGATGACGACGGTCTTGCCGTGGTGGCGGGTCAGCCAGGGCAGCGCCTCGATGAGGGTGCGCGCCTTGGGCAGCGCCGTGTGCTTGCGGGCACTCATGCCCCGGCCTCGCTTTCCGCTGCTTGCCTGCTCATGACGAATACGCGCTGTTCTCGTGGACGTAGTCGGCGGTGAGGTCGTTGGCCCAGATGACCGCGGACTCGGTGCCGGCGGCGAGGTCGGCGGTGATACGGACCTCCCGGTAGCGCATGTCGACCAGCTCGCGGTCCTCCCCCACGGAGCCGTTCTTGCAGACCCAGATGCCGTTGATGGCGACGTTCAGCTGGTCGGGCTCGAAGACGGCGGAGGTGGTGCCGATGGCGGAGAGCACCCGGCCCCAGTTGGGGTCCTCGCCGTGCAGGGCGCACTTGAGGAGGTTGTTACGGGCGATGGAGCGGCCGACCTCGACCGCGTCGTCCTCGCTCGCCGCGCCCACGACCTCGATCCGGATGTCCTTGCTGGCGCCCTCGGCGTCCCCGATCAGCTGCCGGGCGAGGTCGTCGCAGACCGCGCGGACCGCCTCGGCGAACTCGTCGGCGGCAGGTGTGACGCCGGAGGCGCCGGAGGCGAGCAGCAGCACCGTGTCGTTGGTCGACATGCAGCCGTCGGAGTCGATCCGGTCGAAGGTGGTACGGGTCGCCGCCCGCAGCGCCGTGTCGAGTGCGGCGGCCGGCAGATCGGCGTCCGTGGTCAGCACGACGAGCATGGTGGCCAGGCCCGGGGCGAGCATGCCGGCGCCCTTGGCCATCCCGCCGACGGTCCACCCGTCCCGGGTGACCACGGCGGTCTTGTGCACGCTGTCGGTGGTCTTGATGGCGATGGCGGCCTTCTCGCCGCCGTGCTCGGTCAGCTGGGCGACCGCCGTGTCGATGCCGGGCAGCAGCTTGTCCATCGGGAGCCGCAGGCCGATCAGCCCGGTGGAGGCGACCGCCACCTCACCGGCGCTGTGTCCGTCGAGCGCCTCGGCGGCCTTCTCCGCGGTGGCGTGGGTGTCCTGGAAGCCGAGCGGGCCCGTACAGGCGTTGGCGCCACCGGAGTTGAGGACGACGGCGGAGACCGTACCGCCCTTGAGGACCTGCTCCGACCAGACGACCGGTGCCGCCTTGACGCGGTTGGAGGTGAAGACACCGGCGGCGGCGCGTCGGGGCCCGTTGTTCACCACGAGGGCGAGGTCCGGGCCGCCGCCCTCCTTGATCCCGGCGGCGATGCCCGCCGCCGTGAATCCCTGTGCTGCCGTCACGCTCACTGCTCGTCCTCCGTCGCTTCTCCGGCCCCGCCGGTCACGCCTTGCTGTCCCGTCCCGGTCCGGGTCACGGCGCGACCCCGACCTTCGGGAGCCCGGTCTCCTCGGGGAGGCCCAGGGCGATGTTCATGCTCTGCACCGCGCCGCCCGCGGTCCCCTTGGTGAGGTTGTCGACGGCGCTGATCGCGATGATCCGGC
Source organism: Streptomyces tubercidicus (assembly GCF_027497495.1). GTDB lineage: Bacteria > Actinomycetota > Actinomycetes > Streptomycetales > Streptomycetaceae > Streptomyces > Streptomyces tubercidicus. Next base: position 6,703,858 of record NZ_CP114205.1, on the reverse strand, counting down.
CGGCCGCCGCGTCAAGGGTCACCTGGATCTGGGCGGTGTTGGAGCCGTACACGGCGGCGGTCGACGGCCACTGGCCCTCCGGCAGCAGCCGCAGGAACGGCTCATCGGCCAGCGCCTTCTCGTACGCGGCCCGTACGGCGGCGGCGTCCACCCCGGGCTTCGCCTTCGCCGAGCAGGTGGCGAGGATGCCGCGCGACATGGGGGCCAGGGTCGGGGTGAAGGAGACGCTGACGCGCTCGCCGGCCACCGCGCTCAGGTTCTGGATCATCTCGGGGGTGTGCCGGTGGCCGCCGCCGACGCCGTACGGGCTCATCGAGCCCATGACCTCGGAGCCCAGCAGATGCGGCTTGAGGGCCTTGCCCGCGCCGGAGGTGCCGGTGGCCGCGACGATCACGGCCTCGGGCTCGGCGAGCCGGTCCGCGTACGCGGGGAACAGGGCGAGCGAGACGGCGGTGGGGTAGCAGCCCGGGACCGCGATACGCCGGGTCCCCTGGAGCGCGGCGCGGCCCCCGGGCAGCTCCGGGAGGCCGTACGGCCAGGTGCCCGCGTGGGCCGAGCCGTAGAACGCCTCCCAGTCCGTGGCGTCGCTCAGCCGGAAGTCGGCGCCGCAGTCCACGACGAGGACCTCGGGCCCCAGCTCCTCGGCGACCGCGGCGGACTGGCCGTGCGGCAGCGCGAGAAACACGACATCGTGCCCGGCCAGCGCCTCGGTGGTGGTCGGCTGGAGTACCCGGTCGGCCAGCGGCGCCAGCTGCGGCTGCAGCGCACCCAGGCGCTGCCCGGCGTTGGAGTGCCCGGTCAGCGCGCCGATCTCCACCTCCGGATGTCCCAGAAGCAGGCGCAGCACTTCACCCCCGGCGTACCCACTCGCACCGGCCACTGCTGCTCGTACCGTCATGGACCCTCCTCCTCGATGGCATGACTATACGGAATACAGCAGTTTTATGCAATGACCGGGGTGCGGGGCGAGGGCCTTTTCGCAGGCGACTGAGCGTTTGAGCGGGTGGCGTCACCCGTTGGCGCGGTGCGTTTGCGGAACGTCAGTGAGGCGTTTCCAGAACGTCAGCGGCCCCGGGAAAAGTGGTGTCCACACCGCGGGAACGGCCAAGAAGACTCCCGCACGAGATGCAGGGGGAACCCGATCATGCGTACTTCCCGGATTCGTACCGCCGCCCTGGCCGCCGTCACCGCCGCGCTGGCGCTGGGCCTGACCGCCTGCGGTGGCGCCGACGCGGACTCGAAGGCGGCGGGCGGCTCGGCGCAGGTCAACAGCGGCGGTGACGCCAAGGGCGGTGCGCGCTCGACGAACGCCTCGGGCGGGACGGACGAGGCCGCGGGCGACGGCACCACGGCCGGTGCCGAGCAGTGCCGCGGCGACGAGATGCTGCTCACCGCGGAGCACCGGTTCGCCGGGCAGCAGGGCGAGCACCTGCTGGTCACCGCGTCCAACAAGGGCAGCAAGCCGTGCTGGGTCACCTCGTACCCGACCGTGAAGCTCGGCGACGTCGACAGCACCGCGCTGCCGCACTCCAAGAAGGACCCCTCGGGCGGCGACAAGCACATCACGCTCCAGCCCGGCGGCAAGGTATACAGCGCGGTGAACCTCTTCGACTACGGCTCGAAGAACCACACGGCACAGTCGTTCTCCCTCGCCCTGCGCGGCGCCGACGGTCACGACGGCCCGTCCTACTCCGTCGCCATCAAGGGCGACAAGCCGCAGTTCAGCTGGAACGAGGCCGACGTGCTGAACTGGAACACCAAGAAGCCGTACGACTTCTGACGGACCGTCGGGCATTGAGGGGCACCGGCTTCCGGCAGGTCTGCGGCCGGAAGCCAGGGGCCAATGCGGCCGGAAGCCGGGAGCCAGGGAAGGGCTCGGCTTCGCTCGTCGGGATGCACGGCTCCCGCGAACCGCCTTATTGATCATGGTTGGTAGCCTCGCGGGATGACTGTGACACTCAGCGAAGCCGTCCGCGCCCGGCTGCAAGCCCCCAACATCTGGTACGTCGGCACCGTGTTCGCCGACGGAGCACCGCAGGTCAGCCCGATGTGGGTGGATCTGGAGGGAGACGGGGAGCTGATGTTCAACACCTCGGTGGGGCGGGTGAAGGAGGAGAACCTGCGCCGCGATCCCCGGGTCTACCTCTCGCACGCGGATGCCACCGATCCCTTCGACCGTGTACAGATCAGTGGTGAGGTGGCCCGCTTCATCGAAGGCGACGAGGCGCATGAGCGGATGGACCGGCTCGCCCGCAAATACCTGGGCAGCGAACGCTTTGAGTGGCTCATGCCGGGTGAGCAGCGGGTCGCGGTGATCGTGCGGCCGGTCAAGGTGCGGCACATCGTCGGGGTGGAGCGGTTCCGGCCGGGCGGGCCCGTCCCCGCCTCCTGACGGCCGGCCCCGTCGTGACCCTCGCCGCCGCCGGGCGTATACGGGGAATCCCGTATGGCGCGCGGGGTTGCCGGGCTGGTGCAGTGGGGTGGACGAGGAGGTGGGAGACATGGCGGCATCCGCCGGTGGCGGCCCGGGGGCGGCTCTGGACCAGGAGCGGGTGCAGGAGTTCCTGGACAGAGTGATCACCGACAGCGGTGCCGCGGTCGCCGGTCTGTGCACCTCGCTCGGCGACCGGCTCGGGCTGTACGCGGCCATGGCGGATGCCGGTCCGCTCACCTCGGCCCAGCTCGCCGCCCGCACCGGGCTGGTCGAGCGCTACGTCCGGGAGTGGCTGGCCGCCCAGGTCGCCGGGGAGTACGTCACCTACGCACCCGACACCGACACCTACCTGCTGCCCGCCGAGCACGCCGCGGTGCTGGCGGACCCGGAACTGCCCACGTACGCGGCGGGCTTCTTCACCGCGATGCAGGCGCTCTACGCCACCGAGGACGCGCTCATCGAGGCGTTTCGCACCGGCGAGGGCGTCGGCTGGGAGGAACACGGCCCGGCGCTGTTCGCCGGTACCGCCAAGTTCTTCCGGCCCGGCTACGCGGCCTCGCTGGTCCCGGAGTGGCTGAGCGCGATGGCCGACGTGCGGGAGAAGCTGGAGCGCGGTGCGCAGGTTGCGGACGTGGGGTGCGGCTACGGCTACTCCACGACGCTGATGGCGCGGGCCTTCCCCCGGTCGCACTTCCACGGCTTCGACTTCCACCGCCCGTCCATCGAGGCGGCCCGTGGCATCGCGGACGAGGAGGGGCTGGCCGACCGGGTCAGCTTCGAGGTCGCCACCGCCCAGGACTTCCCGGGCGAGGACTTCGACCTGATCACGTTCTTCGACTGTCTGCACGACACCGGCGATCCGGGCGGTGCGCTGCACCACGCCGAGCAGGCGCTGGCCTACGGCGGGACCTGCATGGTCGTCGAGCCGAACGCCTCGGAGAAGGTCCAGGAAAACGCGAACCCCATCGGCCGGGCGGTGACCGCCTCCTCGGTCGCCGTCTGTCTGCCGTCCGCGCTGGCCCAGCACGGTCCGCAGGCACTGGGAAACCACGCGGGTGAGGAGGTCATGCGGGAGATCGCCGACGAGGCCGGACTCCACCATTGGCGACTCGCCGCAGAGAGCCCCCTCAACCGCGTCTATGCCGTCGGGCGTTAGCGCCTGACGCGCCCGGCCGGTCTTCCCCCGGCCGGCCGGGTGGCCCCCGTTTGACGGGCCTTGGCCCCCTCGGCACGCTGGAGATATGAGCGCGGCCGCGGAGGCCGGCCTGCGACGCATTCTCGCCGTCGTGGACCTCTTGATCGATGCCGTCGATGAGGAAACCCTTGTTCCGGCACTGCTTCCGCTGCTGCTCGGCGCCGTTCCCGGCGACAGCATCGTCTGGTCCCCGCGCGCCGGCACCGCGGAGCGGCCGCTCACCCTGCCCGCCGGGCTGCTGACCCCGGACATCCAGGCGGCGTTCGCCCGGCATGCGGCGGCGGACTCCCTCGTCACCCACACCACCCTCGGCCCCGGCACCCCGATGCGGCGCTCCACACTCCAGACCCGCGCCGAGTTCCATGCCCTCGCCGCCTACGCCGAGGTCTACCGGCCGTTCGGTGCCGAGCAGCAGCTGGCGATGTCGTTCCCCGCGGGCTACGCCGCCGGCCGGCCGCGGAAGGTCTGTGTGGCGATCAGCCGCGACGGCAGCGACTTCTCCGACGACGACGTGGCGGCCGCCGCCCTGCTGCGCACCCGGCTCAGCCGGGTACTCCACCGGCTCGCCCCGCCGGTCCCCCCGCCCTCCCCCGTCACCCACCGCGAGTCGGCCGTACTGGCCCTGCTCGCCCGGGGGTTGACGAACCAGCAGATCGCCCACCGGCTGGCGATCAGCCCACGCACCGTCGACAAGCACCTGGAGCACGCCTACGCCAAGCTGCGGGTGAACGGCCGGGTCGAGGCGGCGAACGCCTGGCTGACGCGGGGGCGGACGGCGGTGCGGCTCGGTCCGTAGGGGTTCTGCAGGGGTCCCGTAGGGGTTCCTGGCAGCTCTCCGGGGCCGCGGGCCACCGTCCCGGGGGCGCGCGAGGCTCCCGCCGATGAGTTTGCGTGCCCGCCGGGGTCTACCCGTTGGACAGAGATTCCGCGCGCCGCGGCGCCGTCCTACGGGAGGACCCCTCATGACCATCGACACGACCACCGACACGACCACCGGCATCGACCGCACGACGGACGAGGCACTGATCCGGGAGCTGCTGGAGGACCGGGCGGCGGCGACCAAGGAGCGGGACGCCCGGCGGTTCCTGGCGCCCTGTGCGCCGGACCTCGTGGACTTCAGTCTCGCCCCGCCGTTGCAGTACAAGGGGCCCGAGGCGCTCGACCGGCAAGCCGTCGAGGACTGGTACGCGACCTGGGACGGGCCGATCGAGGTGACGCTGACCCAGCTCGACCTCACGGTCGGCGACGAGGTCGCGTTCGGCCACAGCATCAACCGGATGCACGGGACGAAGACCGACGGCTTCGAGGTGGAGCTGTGGAGCCGGTCCACCGTCGGCCTGCGCAAGGTCGACGGCAGCTGGCGGATCACCCACACCCATGACTCGGTGCCGTTCCTGATGGACGGGTCGGGGCTGGCCGCTCTGGATCTGAAGCCGTAGGGGCCGCCCGCGAGGCCCCGCCGTGTGCGGCCGCCGCAGGTCAGCGGGGCAGGGAGTGGCGCCGGTAGGTGACCAGGTTGTGGCGGACGCGGGTGACCTCGACGGTCAGATGGCGGTTCAGGCCGATCGGGAAGTGCGCCGTGCAGCGCACCGCGTCGTACCGCACGGGCCGCAGGTCGCCGGAGCAGTGCACCGCGTCGGGGCCGTTGCGGAACGGCAGGGTGAGCTGGCCGCTGAGCGTTCTGGCGATCTCGGTGCGCAGCACGGTGTGGGTGCCGCCGTCGACCTCGCTGGTGGCGTCACGGTCGCGGAGCCGGGCGGCGGTCAGCGCGAGCACGCCCGCCGCCGCGAGGGCCGTGAGGAGACCGAGGAGGAGGGCGCGCCGCGGCGGATGCCCGCTCACCGCCGTCAGCTCCGGTCGCCGCGGGCCCGCCGCCTGCGGACCAGGGCGCTCCCGCCGGCCGCGGCCAGCAGCACCACTCCGCCGAGCGCGGTGGCCGCCCGGCCGGCGCCCGCCGCACCGCCGAAGCCGGTGTCCGCGCCGCCCTGCGGTATGACCTCCCCGTCGTCACCGGAGACGACCATGGTGCCGGTGAGGGTCCGGCGGCCGTCGCCGGATTCCTTTCCGCGCCGTCCGCCGCCGGTGTCGCCCTGCTGCGTGCCGTCCGTCTCGCCGTATGCCTCGCCGTCTCCCTCGGTACGGGCCCGGTCCGCGCCCGTGGCGCTCTGCCGGGCTCCGGACCTGCCGCCGCAGGTGATGGTGACCCCGTACGAGCCGGGCGCGGTGCCCGCCGGCAGGATCGCGCTGCCGCCCATCCCGTCGCTCCCGGAGGTCAGCCGCATCGCGGGGATGTCCGCACCGTCGAAGGTGGCGTCCGCGGTGTCGCCCGAGCAGCTGCCGCCGTCGTGGACGGAGAAGGCCCCGCCCGGAGCCACCGGGTCGGGCTCGACGACCACCGCGTGCGCGGTGTCCACGGCGGGGGTGGCCTCGGTGACGGTCCCGGTCACCGTCCCGGAGGCGGCCTCGGTGGCGGCGTCCGCACCGTCGTCGTCTCCGAACAGCAGGACGGACACCGCCAGCGCGCCGGCCGCCAGCGCGTACAGAGGAATCTGGCGTATATGCATAAACCGAGCGAAGCGCCCGGCCCGGCGGTACGCACCTCGATGAGGTCCGCCGCCCGGGGCCAACTGCCCCCGAAGCCACCTGCCTTCCTGGTCTTTCCGCAGGTCACAGGGGTGTGCACGCCCCGGACGGCGGAACCCGGCGGCTGGGCTTTCCGGGTGGTGCCGCCGGGCGGCCAGGGCATGCCCCCGGCGCACGGCGGCGGGTGACCGGGCGTCGGCTCACGCCTCCAGCAGGAGGTCCCACTTGCCGGACCGGCCGGTAAGGGTGGTCACCGAGAGCGGCTGGACATCGATGCGCCAGTACGCGTGCGGCGGGGCCCGGAACACATAGACCAGGGCGGCGCGGACCACGGCGGGTTCGGCGACGGCGACCAGCCCGGCGGCGTCCTCGGCGGGCCGGGTGTCCAGCCAGCGGCCGATCCGGGTGATGAACGCCGTCAGCGACTCCCCGCCGTGCGGTGCGGAGCGCGGATCGGCCAGCCATGCCTCCACCGCGCGGGGTTCGGCGGCGGTCACCTCGCCCAGCGTCCGGCCGCGCCAGCGCCCCATGTCGCAGTCGCGCAGCGCCGGCTGGGCCAGCGGCCGGAGACCGAGGACCTCCCCGGTCTGCCGACAGCGGGCGGTCGGTGAGCAGTAGCGGAGTTCGGCGGCGGCGAGCCGGCACAGTACGGGGGCCGCCCGCGCTGCCTCGTGCCATCCCGTGGCGTCGAGCGGGCGGTCGTCCTCGAACCGCGTCGCCAACAGCGAGGAGTTACGGGCCGCGGCGAGCAGCTTGAGTCGAACGTTCATGCGGCGATGGTAAGAGCAAGATCGCCCGTGGTGCCCGCCTTGATCACACTTCGACAGCACCTGGGTCGATCAGCCCCAGGGTCATCCACTGTTCCGGGGAGACCAGGGTGCGGAAACCGACCTTTTCGTACACCCCGTGGGCGTCCTTGGTGGCGAGCGTCAGCCGGTTCAGCCCGCTGGGCGTCATATGGTCGGCGATGGCCTCGATCAGTGCCGTGCCCAGGCCCTTGCCGCGGTCGTCGCGGCAGATGTAGACGTCGCAGAGCCAGGCGAAGGTGGCGTGGTCGGTGACCACCCGGGCGTACCCGGCCTGGCGGCCGGAACCGGACGCGTACAGACCGAAGTTGAGCGAGCCCGCGACGGCGCGGTCATGCAGTTCCCGGGGGCGGTCCACGGCCCAGTAGGAGTCGGTGGCGAGCCAGTGGTGGACCAGGTCGGCGTCCAGGCGGGCCGGGTCGGTGGAGATCTCGTAGCCGTCGAGGGCGTGAGCATTCATGCCGGGAGGTTGGCAGAAGGGCGGCGGCGGCGTCGACCCCGTACGCGAGGGGCGGGGGCCGATGGCCGGTGGCGGGCTCGCCGCTCCCCCGCCCTCAGCGCACCGGCACTCCCAGCTCCTCGCACGCCGTCCGGAGCCGGCGCACGCCCTCCGTGATCTCGCCGGTGCCGGATGCCGACGCGAAGCTCAGCCGCAGATGGGCGGCCGGCGGCTCGGCGGCGAAGTACGGGCGGCCGGCCGCGACCGCGACGCCCGCCCGCAGCGCCGCACCGGTCAGAGCCGCCTCATCGGTACCGTCCGGCAGCCGAAGCCAGAGGTGGTAGCCGCCCGGCGGGACGTACAGGCCGCCGCGCGCCGGGTCATGGCCATGGGCCGGCCCCGGCCCCGCTTCCTGCCCGGCGAGCGCGGGCAGCTCCTGGTGCAGCGCGGTGGTGAGGGCATTGCGGCGGGCGGTCAACTCCCCCGCGATCAGCCGCAGATGGCGGGGCCAGGCGGGCGATCCTACGAGTTCCAGGGCGGCTTCCTGCAGCGGCCGGGGCACGAAGAAGCTGTCGACGACCTGGATGGCGCGCAGCCGGTCGAGCACCGGGCCGCGGGCCGCCAGGGCGCCCACCCGCAGATTGGCCGAGGTGGCCTTGGTCAGCGAGCGGACATGGACGACCGTGCCGTCCTGGTCGTCCTCGATCAGGGTCGGCGGGAGCGTGGGCGCGTCACCGTGGACCAGCAGCCGCGCGAAGTCGTCCTCGATCACGAAGGCGCCCGCGGCCCGCGCCACCCGCAGCACCTCGCGCCGCCGCTCCGCGGCGAGCACCGCGCCGGTCGGGTTCTGGAAGAGCGGCTGGCAGACGAAGAGCCGTGCGCCGCTGGCACGGAAGGCGTCGGCGAGCAGATCCGTACGGACCCCGTCCGCATCGAGCGGTACCGGCACCGGCCGCAGCCCGGAGGCGCGGGCCACCGCCAGCATGCCCGGATAGGTCGGGGACTCGACCAGCACCGGGGCGCCGGGCGCGGCGAGGGCCCGCAGCGCGGCGGTCAGCGCGCTCTGGCCGCCCGCGGTGACCAGGACATCGCTGGCGGCGAGCGGTCCGCCGGCCCCGGCGATCTCCCGCGCGAACCAGGCCCGCAGCTCCGGCACCCCTTCGACCGGCGGCCGCCCCCAGGCACCCGGGCGGCGTCCGGCGCGCGCCAGTGCGGCGCCCAGGGCGCGTTCGGGCTGCAGATCGGAGTGCAGATAGCCGCCGTTGAGCTCGATGACGCCGGGGCCCGGAACACCGAGCGTGGCGACCACGCCCGAGGCGTCGACGCTGCGCGGCACCTGGTCGCCGGCCGGCTCCGCGCTCAGCGCGATCTCCTGCCAGGAGGTGTCGACCGGCCGGGGCGCCTCGCTGCGCGGTTCGGCCCGGAAGGCCCCGGCGCCCGGCCGGGTGGTGACCAGACCCTCCGCCGCCAGCTCGGCGAGCGCCCGGGAGACGGTCACCGGACTCACCCGGTGCCGCTCCACCAGCGCACGGCTCGATGGCAGCTTCTCTCCGGGAGAGTAGCGATTCAGCTCCGTACGCAGGATCGCGGCCAGTTCGGTCCCACTGCTACGCTGTTGCATGGAAGACAACGATAGCGCTACCGCCACTGCCACGATAGCGGTCAGCACCCCGGACGCCGGCGGCCAGGGCACGACGAAGACTGCCGCCTCAGTCGGCCTGGACACCCCGACGGCTCCCGCCGCCACCGCCCGCGGCGCCCTCGTCGGCCGTGGCGCCCTGCTCGCCGCCCTCGGTGTGGCCGCCTTCTCGCTCACCTTCCCCGGGACCGCCTGGGCGCTGGAGGGCATGGGCCCCTGGACGGTGGTGATGCTGCGCAGCGTGCTGGCCGCCGTAGTGGCGGGGGGCGCGCTCGCCGTCTTCCGGGTGCGTCTCCCGGAGCGGCGGCACTGGGCGGGGATCGCGGTGGTCGCGGGCGGTGTCGTGCTCGGTTTTCCGCTGCTGACCACGCTCGCCCTGCAGACCTCCACCACCTCGCATGCGGCCGTCGTGGTCGGCCTGCTGCCGCTGACCACCGCCGCCTGCTCGGCCGTACGGACCGGGGTGCGGCCCTCCCGGACGTTCTGGATCGCCTCGCTGGTCGGCGCCGTCATCGTCATCGGCTTCGCGGTGCAGCAGAGCGGCGGGGCGCCGGGCCGCGGCGATCTGCTGCTGTTCGCGGCACTGCTGGTGTGCGCGGCCGGCTACACCGAGGGCGGCCGACTGGCCCGCCATATGCCGGGCTGGCAGGTGATCGGCTGGGCGCTGGTTCTGGTGCTGCCGGTGACGGTGGCGGGCGCCGCGCTGGCGCTGTCCACCGAGCCCTTGCGGCTCACGGCTCACTCGGTCAGCGGGCTGCTGTGGCTGGCGTTCGGCTCCCAGTTCCTCGGGATGGTCGTCTGGTACCGCGGGATGGCCGCGATCGGCATCCACAAGGCGAGCCAGCTCCAGCTCGCCCAGCCGCTGCTGACCCTGATCTGGTCCGTACTGCTGCTGGGCGAGCGGCTGCCGCCGGCCGCTCCGGCGGCCGCACTGGCGGTCCTGGCGTGCATCGCGGTCACCCAGCGGGCCCGCGGTTGACCGGCGGCCGGCCACCGGAAGGGGGCGAACCACCACTTACCGGGTGCGGCCGCCCCCTCCGGACGTAAACTTGCCGCGAAGGCAGATACCGCCGTCCCGGGCTGCTCCAGGCCCGTAAACCGTTGAAACCGTTGGCCGTTCAACCGTTGGCCGCCATGCTGTCGGCCGAACCGGTCGCACGGCCGCCCCGAAGCGGGGAGGACCCTTATGCACGCAAGCAGGGGCGACCGGCTGGTGGTGCACGGCAGGACCGTCGGGCATCACGACAGGGTTGTCGAGATCATTGAGGTACTGGGCACGAACGGCGACCCGCCCTACCGTGTCCGCGCCGAGGACGGGCATGAGGCGATCATGTCGCCCGGCCCCGACTGCGTCGTCCGGCACGGCAAGACCACGGACGTGGACAGCGGCCGGTAGCCGCTAGCCGGACCCCGTACGCGGACCCGGCCGGTAGCCGGACCCCGTACACGGACCCGTACGCGGATCGCCACCGCGGCCGCGCGGACGACGCCACCGCCCGCGCGGGCCGCGACCAGGGCCTGCCCTGAGGGACGGGCCTTTCCGCGTGCAGGGACCTATCCCCGTGCCGCGCTGCCGTAGTGGTCGCGCACGACCCGCGCCATGGCCCCCACCCGGTCCCTGGCCACCTCCTTGGCCGAGAAGTAGACATGGCCGCCCACCTGCGGATAGCGGCGGGCGAAGGTCAGATGGCGGGAGAGTTCGGCCGGGTCCTTCCAGGCAGCGGGCTGGGTGTCACCCGCCTTGTAGAGGGCCTCGCCGATGTAGAGGTCCACGTCCGTGCCGTCGACGGTCCGCGCCCACCAGGGCACGAGTTCGGCGTAGTCGGCGGGCGTGGAGCCGAGGGGCCAGTAGACCTGCGGCACGATGTAGTCCAGCCAGCCCTCGCGCACCCAGCGGCGGGTGTCGGCGTACAGATCGTCGTAGGTCTGCACCCCGGCCTTGGTACGGGAGCCCTGCGGGTCGGTGCTCTGGTTGCGCCAGACCGCGAACGGGCTGACCCCGAACCGCACCCGGCGCCCCTCCCGCTCGTTCCCGTCCTGGAGCTTCCGGGCCATCTCGTACACCAGCCGGTCGATGTTGTCCCGCCGCCAGGCGGCCCGGTTCGCGAAGCCGCTGCCGTACTCCTCGAACTCCGCGTCGTCATCGAAGCGCTGCCCGGCGACCGGATACGGATAGAAGTAGTCGTCGAAGTGCACCCCGTCGACGGGGTAGCGCCGCACCGCGTCGAGCATCGCGTCCTGGACGAAGTCGCGGACCTCCGGCAGTCCGGGGTTGTAGTAGAGCTTGCCCCCGTACGGGAGGACCCAGCCCGGGTGCCGGCGGGCCGGGTGGTCCGGGGTGAGCCGGCCGGGGTCGGTGTGGTTGGCGACCCGGTACGGATTGAACCAGGCATGCAGCTCAAGGCCCCGCCGGTGCGCCTCACCGACCGCGAAGTCGAGGGGGTCCCAGCCGGGGTCGCGGCCCTGCTGGCCGGTCAGGTACTGCGCCCAGGGCTCGTACGGGGACGGCCACAGGGCGTCCGCGGTGGGCCGCACCTGGAAGAACACCGTATTGAGCCGGCGGGCGACGGCGGTGTCCAAGAGGGCGCGCAGTTCGCGCTGTTGCTCGGCGGGTTTGAGCTTCGCGCTGGAGGGCCAGTCGAGGTTGGCGACGGTCGCCAGCCACATCCCGCGCAGCTCGCGCCGCGGCGCCCCGCTCGCGGACGGCGCCGCCCCCGTGGTGAGCAGGGAAGAGGCCGCGGTCCCCAGCGCGGCGGCGGCGAAGGTTCGGCGGGTGATCCGTCTCATCAAATGTCCCCAAGTCATCCGGTTCGTCCGGTCCTGAGGGCTCAGAATGCCCGCCCCGGCAGCCGTGGCCCAGCACCGCGCGGAGTAACGTCGGGGCCGAGGCGGGTGCCGGACCCTTACGGCGTACCGCCGGTCCTGAAGATCAGCGAAAGGCACGATGTGACCGACATCGAACGCGTCGGAGTGGTCGGCTGCGGCCAGATGGGCGCAGGCATCGCCGAGGTGTGCGCCCGCGCCGGACTGGACGTCATGGTCGCCGAGACCACCGGCGAGGCTCTGGAGCTGGGTCGTACTCGGTTGACCAACTCCCTCGGCAAGGCCGCCGAGCGCGGCAAGATCACCGCCGCGGAGCGCGACGCGACACTCGGCCGGCTCAGCTTCACCACCGATCTCGGGGAGTTCGCCGACCGCGATCTCGTCATCGAGGCCGTGGTGGAGAACGAGCAGGTCAAGACCGAGATCTTCCAGGTCCTCGACCAGGTGATCACCCGTCCGGACGCCATCCTGGCCTCCAACACCTCGTCGATCCCACTGGTGAAGCTGGCGGTCGCCACCTCCCGCCCCGACCAGGTCATCGGGATCCACTTCTTCAACCCGGCACCGGTGCAGAAGCTCGTCGAGCTGATCCCCGCCCTGACCACCGGCGAGGAGACCATCAAGCGCTCCGAGGCACTGGTGCAGGACGTCCTGGGCAAGCATGCGATCCGCGCCCAGGACCGCTCCGGCTTCGTCGTCAACGCCCTGCTCATCCCCTACCTGCTCTCCGCGATCCGGATGTTCGAGTCGGGCATCGCCAGCCGCGAGGACATCGACAACGGCATGGAAATGGGCTGCGCCCACCCCATGGGCCCCCTCAAGCTCACCGACCTGATCGGCCTGGACACCGTGGCCTCGGTCGCCGAGTCGATGTACCACGAGTACAAGGAGCCGCTGTACGCCGCTCCGCCGCTGCTCGCCCGCATGGTCGACGCGGGGCGGCTGGGGCGGAAGTCGGGGTCGGGGTTCTACGCGTACTGAGGGGCGCGACGGCACCGCCAAGTGGCGCTGTTCCAGGGTGAGTTCCTTCTGGAACAGCGCCGACGGCCGGACCCGCCCCGGGCGGCTCTCGCCACCCCCGCCGGGCCCCTTCCGCACGCCCTCGGACGACAGACGGCCGCGTTCCCGGCGAGCGCAACTTCGCCATGAAGGGCAACCTTGCCCGCGCCATGATCGAACGCCCCGCGGTCTCCCCATTCCCCCTCGTCTGAGTCACCGCCGATTGCGCCTACGGGAAGGACTCGCGCCCTCTCCCGATTCGCGGGGATCGCAGAAGTCGATCTAGTATCTGACCTGCTCATGCCATGTGGTCACTGACGTACCGAGCCGCCTGGCATGCGCGGAAGTCGTGACAGGTAGACACAAGCAGGGGTGCGGGGCCGGATGGGCAGCGAGCTGTCGACAGGGACGGCGGAACTGCGCGCGCAGATGGCCGCGTTCCTACGGGGTGAAGGGGATCCGCAGGCGCTGGTCGAGGCCGCGCGGGGCGCGGAGCTTCTGCTCCCCCTGCTGGGTGAAGGCGCCCTGTGGAGTGGCGAGTTGGACGACAGTCGCTGGCTGTTCGCATTCACCAGCACAGGTGAGATGCACGCCTTTCTGCAGCAGAAGTGGGAGGCGGCCAAGCCCGACGAACTGCCCGCCGAACTGGCCCGGTACGTGCGCTACCTGCGCGTGGGCGGTGAGGAGCTGTTGCAGGAGCTGCTTCCTGAGCTGGTGGAGCGGGACCGGGTTCCGATGGGGGTCGTGGTGGACGTGTCCTCCGGACTTCGCGCCTTCCTGCCACCCGTCTCCGGAATCGTGCCGGATGGCATTGCGCTCGATAAGGAATCCGTGGCCAAGGGGGAGCTTGCCGCATGGTGAGCGGTGGTGATTTCGGGGTCGATCCGCAGATCCTGAAGCAGGTGTCCAAGGGCATCAACGATGCGCTGGACGAGCTGAAGAAGATCACGGATGCGACCGAGGCGACCACGGGTCAGGGCTTCTCCGATCTGTCGGTGCCGCCGACCGTGATGGGGCACTCCGCTGCTTCTCAGATGCTGGACGACTTCGCCGAGCGTTGGGGCTGGGAGGTCCAGGCGCTCTTGGACGAGGGCGACGACGTGGCCGGGGCGTTGGATCTGAACGCGGGCTACTACGAGGAGGCGGAGGAGTACGGCACGGGCGTCCTCAAGGACGTGGTGCTGTCCGCGACTGCCGACCCGACGCTGACCTCGGAGAAGGCGGAGAAGATGTCCTGGAGCCAGGTGGGCGGCAAGATCGAGGACGCCTACACCCCCGACTACTCCATGGACAGCTTCAAGGACGCTTACAAGGAGAGCCGGAAGAACCTCTCCAACGCCTGGACGGACGTCACTGAGACCGGAGTGACCGGGGGCCACATCGGGGTGGCGAAGGCCGTCGCCTCCGCACCCTTCAGCGGCGACGACGACGGGCAGGACACAGACACCGCGGCGAAGGGGAAGTGATGGGCCTCTTCGACGATTTGGACCGCGTCACCCAGTCGGCCCGCGACACCTTCGCCGACGGGGTGCAGACCGTCGCCCACGGTACGGCGAAGATGCTTGATGACGTGGGCGCACACGACTGGGCCGACAAGGCCGACGCAGCCGGCTCCTGGGCGGCCGAGGGGCTGGGTGCCCAGACCCGCGAGCTGGAGCTGAACGAGACCGACGACCCCGCCCTGCTGCTGCACGGGGACGCGAGCAGCATCCGTAAGTCCGCCGGGAACGTGAAGAAGTTGGGCGCGGCCTTCGAGCGCACCGGCTCCGCCCTGCGGAAGATGGATCCCTCGGACTGGCACGGAAAGGCCGCTGACCGCTTTCGCGAGAAGGTGCAGACCCACCCCAAGCGCTGGCTGACCGCCGCCGACTCGTTCGAGGACGCGGCCGCTGCGCTGGATCACTACGCCGACACGGTCGAGTGGGCGGGTAAGCAGGCCCGCGAGGCGGTCGAGCGGTGGAAGCAGGCCCAGAAGAAGACCGCGGCGGCCGTGGAGCAGTACAAGCGCAAGGTCGACAACTACAACCAGCAGGCCGACGCCGCCGGGAACCAGTCTCCGCAGGAGCCGGGCCCGTTCCACGACCCCGGCGCCGAGGGACGCAAGTCCGCAGAGCACCTGCTCAAGACGGCCCGCAGCCAGCGCGACAGCGCCGGCGCCCAACTGACCGTGAAACTCGCCCGAGCCACCGGTCGGGCACCTGCCGAGCCACAGGGCCTGGCCCGCCTCAAGCGCGAAGCCGGCAACATGGTGAAAAACCAGCTGGTCGGGGCCGAGCACCAGCTGGGCGGCATCATCAAGACCGGCACCTCGTTGCTGCGCCTGGTCCGCACAGTCAACCCCCAGGACCCCTACAACCTGACCCACCCGGCCGACTACGCCACCAATCTCACCAGTGTCGCCGGCGGCCTGATCCACACTGCCAACCACCCCACCGAGCTGGTCAAGGGCTTCATCGGCGAGGGTTGGGGCACCGACCGCAACCAGGCCATCGGCGCCTTCGCGACGAACTTCATCGGCGGCGGAGGCGCCGTGAGCAAGGTCGGAGCCAAAGCCGCCGCCCACGGCATGGAAAGCGCTGCCGCCAAAGACGCCGCCCATGCCGCCGCAAAGGACTCCGCCGGCGTTGCCGGGCACGGCGATGACGCGGCCGACGCAGCTCGGCACACCGATGATGCGGCAACGCATTCCGATGAGGCGGCCGAGCGCGCCGATGACGGGGGCGAGCACCCCGATGACGCCGCCGGGGCGGGCAGGGATCTGGACCCGGACGACCCTCGCAGCCTTCCCGCAGCCGTGGACAAGAACATCGACATCGACGGCATGAGCCACAAGCCGGTGTGGCGCGAAAGCCACGAGCCGCTGTACCGCAACGACAACCGCCATCCCCGGGAGATCTTCGACCAGGGCTTCCATCCACGCGACTCGTCCAACGTGGACCTTTTTGGCTATGTGGAGAGCAGCCATGGGTCGGCCTTTGTGAGCACCACCAGGGACGCCGATGCCAACTGGGTAACCCATTACCGGTACGAGGTCGACGCCCCCGGCGGCATCGACGTCAACGAGACCCTGCCGAACAACAAGTACCACGAGATCGACCAGGAGATCGCCTTCGCCGGCGGCATCGACCGCAAGCACATCAAGGGAGCCTGGGAGATGGACCCCCGCACCGGAACCAAGGGGGAATGGATACCGAACCCCCACTACGAGCCTCATATCCCCAAAAAACCCGTCGCTCCCGCCCCTGAAGCACCGCCCTCCAGTCAACTGCCCGAAGGATGGACCCTATGAGTGGCCACCAGGTCCCCGACCACTTCGCCGTCCTCGCCTTCAACGGCGACCAGCAGGCCGACGCCATCCTGCTCTGGGAGGGCGAAAACTACGATTTCACCGTAACCGCCTACGGCCCTTGGGGGCATGTCACCGGCAGAGCGGATGACTGCTTCGAGGCGCTCACCCGCATCCGCGAGCAGATCGAACCCCAGGGGTGGCTCCTGGGTGTCAACGGCTCGCGTCGCGACACCTGGCCCTCCGGGATGTGCCGTGATACGGGGGGTTTCCTCGTCTGCCTACTGAGGCCGGGCCTTCGCCCCACCCGCGCCGATCTCATCCAGACCTTCCACCCCGCACCCTGCGAGACGCTGGCCACTGTCGCCGAGCAGATCGCCTTCGAAGAGCAGTGGAGCCAGTCGCTGTGACCACTCCGGCCGGCCCTGCCCCCGCCGTTCCCCCGGTCACCGAGGCTCTGCGCGCCCAGGCCGCACAGCAGCGCGGCGGCTACGTGTACGCGATCGACCCGTACTTCGACCCCAACGGCGCGGTCCCCCCGTACGGCATCATCGGCGGCTGGTCCGTCGACAGCTTCGGCCAGCTCGATTCCTTCACGCACAACCCGAACTACCGCCCGTCGCCGACGGCGTTGGAGTTCCCACCCCCTGTCACGGCCCTGGACGAAGCCCTGCAGCGCGCCGTCACCGGTTACGGCAGCGAGCAGGAACTCCTCGCGGCCTTCCGCGAGGCCACGCTCCTCCTGTTCGCCCAGGAGGGGCAGACCGGCCTCTACAGCGTCGTCGAGGACGACGGCAGCCGCTACATCCCGGCCTTCACCCACCCCACCCACGCTCCCGACACCTGGCACCAGTGGCAACAGACCACCGGCCAGCACCTCGCCGCCACCGGCCTCCCGGTCCGCCTCAACCCCGGCCACCGCATCAGCCTGACCATCCCGGGCGAGGCCGTGAAGCAAGCCGGTGGCGAGAACGCCGGCCCCACACCCGACGACCACCGCGACCCGGCCCCCAGCCCCCCGCAGTTCATGGTGGACATCACCCCGAGCGGACGACCCGCGGTGTACGCACGGCTGATCGGCACCTACGAGATCACCGGCCTCGACGCACCTGACGCCGAGCACAGCCCGCTTCTCCACGAGGCGCTGGTCATGCTCCTGCTCCATCGCGAAGGAGTGCACCCGCGCGTTCTGGCCTCCGTGCTGTGGCCCCGCGGCGTCACCGAGGATGTCCGTGACGCCCTCATCGAACGCCTGCGAACCTGGCTGGGGAGCGACCCCGACGGAACCCCGCGGCTCGGCACCGACACCACCGGTCAGCTCACCCTCGCGCCGTCCGTCGTCTCCGACCTCGACGTGCTCCGCACCCTCCACTACGAGGCCACCGCGGGCAGAGGCGCACGTAAAGCACACATACGGGAACGCCTGCTCAACGACGCCCTGGCACTCGCCCACGGCCCCCTGCTCGCAAACCGCCCACAGGGCCGCTACACCTGGCTTTCCCACGAGAACAGCGAGGCCGAGCTGCCCCTACTGGTGGCAGACGTCGCACTGGCCCTGTCCGCCCACCACTTGGAGGCCGGCAACCCGGCACCAGCGCTCAACGCCCTCAACACGGCCTTGACCACCGCGCCGACGGACGAGCGACTCTGGAACGAACTTCTCCGCGCCGCACACGCCACAGGCGATGCGGCCAAGCTCGAATCAACAGCAGCATCGCTCGTTGCCCGCAATCACGAGCACAGCGGCGACGCCCGCAGCCTCCCGCCCCGCACCGAGGCCCTCCTCGACGAGCTCTTGCCGTCCTGGCGTGACGCCCAGTCTGCTGCAGACTGATGCCCCATCTGCAGCAGACCCGCGCGGAGTGGCTTGGGCACACCTCGCCGTTAGGAGTTTTTCTTGCTGCGCGGGAGCAGGACGTAGTCGCCCGTGGTGTCCTGCTCCGACTCGACGACAAGCTTGTACTTGCCGCTTTCGTCGGCGTTCAGGTCGATTGGGTCGGCGTAGAGGAAGCGGTCGCCCTCGCCGATCTCCCTGCCGTCCGGGTTCCGCAGACTCCATTTCGGCTGCAGTCCCTTGTCGGGGTTGAGGTCGAAGGCGATACGGTCCCCGGCCTCAGCATCGATCGTGAACTCGTCCCGGCCGCCCGGCTGCTCGATACTCCCCTTGATCTCATTTTTGAGGCCGATGTTCCGCTTGCCGACCGGCGCGTCCCAGAGTTTGAAGGAGTATGTCTGCGGCAGTGACGACAGGGCTCCCTGGGCGACGCGCAGGGTGTAGTGTCCGGGCTTCTCCAGCTCCACCGGCTTGGCCGAAGCGCAGCCGGCTGTCGACTCGCTGGAGAAGTTCGGAACCCTCTCCCCGTTGGCATGGCGCAGCGATAGAGCGGGCCCAAACGTGTGGTCGCAGTCCAACTGCTGCACGTACAGGCGCATCCCCTTCTGCGCGGAGAAGGTGTATTCGTCGGCAGTGCTTCCCGTGACGAGCTCGCCGGCGCCCTTGCCGGGCCTGCCCTTCGCGATCATGTCGCCCACGTCGACCGTGAACTTCTGGACCTCGTTCTTCTCACCTGTCGCCGGCCAGAGCTTGTACACCAGCCAGGCTGTGGCGATCAGCGCGATCGACATGAGCGTAACGAGCGCGATGGAAGAGGGCGATCCCAACAGCCCGCGCCGTACTCCGGTACTCGGCCCCGCGAGCCTCTCCACCTCACTGAAACCCGCGGCACGGCCTGTGATCTCCACGCCCGTCACGTCACCGTTGACCAGGACCTGCAGCGTCAGCACGTCCTGAGCGTTGAGCAACGGGCGTCCGAGTTCCACCGTGTCCGCGGCCACCCGCACGTCCGCGGTCACCGACGACGGCGTCCCGTGGACGCTACTCCAGACGATCTCGACGCCACCCGGGAACGTGGCCTTCAGATCGTCTTGGTAGTCCTCGCGCCTGACGGCCACGTTGCCCGCGTTGATGATCTCCAGGACCATTAACCGTGGCCTGCTGAGGACGCGACCGTCGTAGTGGATACCCAGGTTTTCGATGCCGTCCATGTTCTGGACCAGATGGCTGTCCGCGACGAGTCTGTAGCCGATCCGGGTCCGCTGGTGACGCCGGTGGCTGAGGAACGCGAGGACCAGCCCCAGGATGCCGACGACAGCGCCAAGGACGCCGAGGAACATCTCCATCGGGGCGGCCTCAGTCCCGGTCTCGCCTGTCGCGTTGCGCCTCAAGGATCCAGCCGAGGAGCCCCGCGATCAGCAGTGCCTGACCGATGGGCGGAAACACGCTGCTCGCGGCCATCAGCCGGGTGAAGCCGTCCTGGTCGACCTGGTACTGCTCCCACTCTCCTGGCGGCGCGGACAGGTCAATGTTGCCGAGGCCCGTGTCCACTGTCGTGTACATCACCCCGTGTAGCAGCAGAATCACGAGGCCGGCCGCGATCAGGATGGCGGGTCGGCGATGCCTGCGCACCGCCTCAAGGAAACGATCCACGATCCCTCCACACTCAAACTGCTCGATGAGAAACGACACTCGGCAGTGTCACTGCTTCCCCATGGCGCCATCATGTCGTAGAACTCCCCATATTGCAGGGCGAGTTGGCCAAAGCGATTGTTCATCGAAAGCAATCGGTGACCTCGCAGGCGCATCGGCCGACCTCCAGCGACGCCCTCGTCCACCTGCTCCGCCGGCCGCCGTGCCCCAACGGCGGCTACCGGACCGCCACCGGCATGGGCCTCGGAACGCGGGGACTTCCTGCGCGACTGGCTCGCGGGCCGACGACCTGACGGTGTCCCGCCCGGGATCGCTACACGGTCCCGCGCCCGCCCCACGGACCGTCCGCCCGCCGCTCGGGGGAAAACCGGCGGGCGGACCCCGGGCCGGCGGGCGCCCGTCCGCCGGCTTCGGCCCCCGTGGCACCTTCGAGTCAACCCCCGTGCGGGTGCGTACGGGAGCGTGTGAAGCGGGTCGGTGGGAGTGTGTGGTTCACACCCCGTGTGAAGGCCGACGACGTGGTGTGACGCTGCGTCACTTCACACGGGGTGTGCGCCGCAGACCCGGATCTCCCCGCCGCACACGCTCCCGCCCGTCGCCGCAGCACAGTTGACTGAGGCCCGTACGGATACCGACGCAGCTGACCGAAGGAATGAGGAGCGGACCGTGACCGCCCACCCCGAACCCGATCTGGTAGCCGCCGACTTAGCGGAGCTGAGGCGTCTGCTCGACGTCCGCACCGCCCGGGTCGACGGCCAACTCGCGCTGCTGGCCCAGCGCTCCGCGCAGTACGAGCGGGACGCGGATGACCTGCAGGCCCGCGTCACACGGCTGGAGAGCACCCGCTGGCCGCTGCCGTCCGCCGCCGCGCTCACGGGGCTCGCGGCGCTGGTGGTGGCGGTGTGGCAGGCGCTGGGCCGGTGACCGCCGGCCGGCGCAGCCGCCGGACGCGGTCACCGGCCGGTGCCGGTCAGCCCAACCGGAGGTGATGCAGCATCAGCAGGGCGGCGGCCATATTGGCGGCCGGCACCTCCCCCCGCGCCACCATGTCGGGCACCAGCTTCAACGGCACCCACTCCCGCCGCTCGGACTCGAAACCGTCCTGGGGCGGGCCTACGTACTCGCCCTCCTCGGACCAGTAGATGTGATGCCGCGCGTCGGTGAGGCCGTTGGAGGGCTCCACCGTGAGGAGGTGGTGGAGGGGTCCCGGGCGCCACCCGGTCTCCTCCTCCATCTCCCGGGCGGCCGCCGCCGCGAGGTCCTCACCGTCCTCGACGACACCGGCGGCCAGCTCCCAGCCCCAGGTGTCGGTGATGAACCGGTGCCGCCACAGCAGCAGCACCTCATGGGCCTCATTGACCACCGTGGCCACGGCGACCGGCCGCATCCGGATCAGATAGTGGTCCAGGTGCCGGCCGTCCGGCAGTTCCACATCGGCCAGATTGACCCGGAACCAGGGATTCGCATAGACGGGCTTTTCGCTGAGATTGTTCCAACGCACGTAACTGCCACCTTCCGCTGTAGTGCCGGCAAGGTGACACGAGCCCGGTCAGGGGCGTGTCGTACGCCCTACAGCGGAACGCGCAGCACCTCGTCGATGAGATCGGCAGCCTCGTCCGTCGCGGAGCTCCCGGTCTCCGCCAGATGTTCGCGCACCGCCCGCAGCCGGTCCCGCAGCCGGTGCGACTCCATGCCGCGAGCCTGCTCCGTCATCTGCGCGGCATTGGCCACGGCCCGGTCCGCATCGCCTTGACGCAGCTCGATAT
Organism: Streptomyces tubercidicus; assembly: GCF_027497495.1. Taxonomy (GTDB): domain Bacteria; phylum Actinomycetota; class Actinomycetes; order Streptomycetales; family Streptomycetaceae; genus Streptomyces; species Streptomyces tubercidicus. Next base: position 6,682,401 of record NZ_CP114205.1, on the reverse strand, counting down.
GGGTGAGCATGGCCAGCCGGTGGACCCGGCCGCGGTCGTGTGCGGGGGTGTCGACGGCGGCGTCCGCCTGTTCCCGGGCGGCCCGTAAGTCCCCCAGGCTCAGCAGCGCCTCCGCCACCTGTACATTCACCAGGCCGGGCTGGACATAGCCCGTCTCGGCCGGTTCGAGACCGGGCCGGATACGCTCCGCGGCCGCCTCCGCGCGCCGGATGCAGGACAGCGCGCCCGCGCCGTCGCCGAGCCGGGCGTAGGACTTGGCCTGCATCGCGTAGAGGTCCGCGGAGAGCGCCGGAGTGATCTGCGGACCCGCGGCCCGCAGCGCCGCCTCCGCGAAGGCGACCGCCTGGCGGTATTCCCGTACGAAGAGGGACTGGTTGACCAGCAGCGCGATGACATACGCGCCGAGGCCGCGGTCCCCGCTGGCCTTGGCCAGCCGCAGCGCCTGATGGAAGTAGCGCTGGGCCAGCCCGAGAGCGTCCGAGTCGTACGCGCAGATGCCGGCGACCGCGACCAGTCCGCCGGTCGCCCGGTGGAGCTGACGCCCCGTCGCATCGCTGTAGCTGCCCCGCAGCAGCGGCGCCGCCTCGGCGTTGAGGAATCCCACGATGCGTGCTCTGGTAGCGATACCACCCGCCTTCCGGTACATCGCCTCGTAGTGCGTCCGCGCGGTGCGCAGCATCTCGATATCGGCGCTGCCGACCCGGGTCAGCCCGTCGCGTGAGACATCGCAGTCCTCGGGCGGGTTCTCCCACTCCCATACGGGGATGACCGCCGAGGTGCCGGTGAGCGCCGGTGCGTCGAGGATGTGCGGCCGCTGCTGCTCATCGGACCGCCACAGCGCGGTGGCCCGCTCGACGAAGCCGGAGAGCGGGGTGTCGGCGGCCCTCCGCGAGCCCGGTCCGCTGAACCCGATGTCGGCGAGCCCGACCGGCCGGTGCAGCCGTTCACCCAGGATCTCGCAGATCAGATCGGGCACCTGCCCACGCGGCCGCTGCCCCTTCAACCACCGGGTCACCGCGGTGTGTTCGTACCGCAGCGCCAGACCGCGGCGCCGGCCGAGCTGATTGATCCGCGCGGCGAGTCCCGCATGCGAGATACCGGACTCGTCGAGCATCGCGTCCAGCAGGGTGTTGGGCTCCATACCGGCCTCCCGGTGAGCCGGGCCCGCCTGCGGGCCGTCGGCTCATGGCCTTGTCGACAGGACCACTCCGTCAATTGAGCGTAGTGAACGCCGCTTCACACGGGGTGTGAAGGGGCGCGCGACGGCCGACCGCCCGCCCCATCCGGGCCCGGCTACTCGGCCCGGCCCGCCTCCACGCGCCCCGTTCCTGCCCGCCGGGCCCGTGACGCCTGCGCCGGCACCCGCACCCGGTCGTTGCTCAGCATCAGCAGCGCCACATCATCCGTCAGCCGTCCGCCCGCATGCCGCAGCAACGCCTCGCGCACCGTGCCGACCACTCCCGCCGGCGAGGGCCCGCCCGGGGCCGCGGCCGCCGCGACACTGCTGCGCAGCTCCTGGGCCAGCGGAAAGAACTCCCCGGCCGCGTCCCGCGCGTCGGCCGCCCCGTCGGTGTGGAGAAACAGCCCCTCCCCGGGCCGCAGTCGCCCGCAGCACACCGCGGACAGCTCCTCGGGCAACGGGAACAGGCCCAGCGGCGGCATCGGATCGGCCGGGGAGACCGGTGCGACCGCCTGGCGAGCGATCCGATAGGGCCATGGATGCCCGCAGTTGAGCGCCGTGACGGACCCGTCCGCAGCCACCTCCACGAGCAGCAGCGTCACGAACTCCTCGGCGAACGGACCGGCCGGCTCCGCGCCGCCCGCCGGCCGCCCGGGGTACCCCCGCTCCCGCAGATACCGCTGATGCGAGCGCTCCAACCGGCGCAGCACACCGCCCAGTTCGGGCTCATCGTGCGCCACCTCGCGGAAGCTGCCGAGCATCGCCGCGACCGTGCCCATCGCGGCCAGCCCGTGCCCGCGCACATCCCCGATCACCGCCCGGACCCCGTGCCGGGTCCCCACCACCTCGTACAGATCGCCGCCGACCACGGCCCCCTCGCTCACCGAGAGATGGTCGGCCGCCAGCAGCACCCCGTCGATCCGGCGCGGTAACGGCCGCAGCAGCACCCGCTGCGCGGTGAGCGCGACCTCCCGGGTCCGCTCCAGCTCCCGCAGCAGCCGCAGCCGCCGCCCGGCGGTCAGATAGCTCACCCCGATCACCGTGAGGATCGCCCCGCAGGTCACCAGGCGCGTGCCCCAGCCGGTCCCGGGCTCCACCTCGCCGAACGGCACCAGCGCGAGCAGCGCGCACACCCCGCCGAGCAGGACGCACCGGCGGCGGCCGGTGCCCGCGCAGGCGATGGCCGGTGCGGCGGCGAGGAGTTGCAGCAGCCGGCCGCTGGTCGGCCGGCTCAGCTCCCAGATCACGACGCCGAGGACCCACAGGCCGGGCAGGACGAAGACGAAGGCGCGCCGGGCGAAGCCTCTCGCCCGGTTTCGGATCATGCCGGGGGTCTCCCTAGGGCGTGCGGATCATGGCGGGCTCACGGGGTCCAGCTGGTGGTTCCCCAGCTCGTGAGCGGGTCGGTCCGGCCCGCTGCCGTGATCACATGGGCCCTGCCGACCCGGTCGATTCTCGCGACGTCAGGTGTCCATCCGACGGCGATACGTACAGCATCACCCGATGGGGTGATGCTGTACGGATCCGAAAAGGGGCGAGGGCGCGGACGGTCCACACCGTCCACGCCCTCGCCCCCTTCAGCACACCGTCACGGCGGCCACGGGCAACGCCCTGGCTCAGCCGCGCAGCACCGCCCCGGTCCGCTCCACGGCCGCCGCGATCGCCGCGTCACGGGCCGCCGAGGCATCCTCGGCGGTCAGCGTCCGGTCGTCGGCGCGGAAGCGCAGCGCGTACGCCAGCGACTTCTTGCCCGCGCCGATCTGCTCGCCGGTGAAGACGTCGAACAGCCGCAGCGACTCCAGCAGTTCACCCGCACCGTCGCGCAGCGCGCCCTCGACCTCGGCCGCCGGGACACCGGCGTCGACCACGAGCGCGACGTCCTGGGTCGCGACCGGGAAGGCCGAGATCTTCGGGGCGCGCAGCGGTCCGGTACCGGCCTGCTCCAGGCGGTCCAGGTCGATCTCCATCGCGCAGGTGCGCTCCGGCAGGGCCAGCGTCTTGATGACCCTCGGGTGCAGCTCACCCGCGTTGCCGACGAGGATCTCCTCGCCGTCGGCGAGGGCGAGCAGCGCCGCACAGCGGCCCGGGTGGAACGGGGCGTGCTGGTCCTGCCGGACGATCAGCTCGACACCGGCCTCACGGGCGACCGTACGGCCCGCCTCGATGGCGTCCGCCCAGATCGCCGGGCGTGCGGAACCCCACCAGCCGTCCTGCTCACGGCCCCCGGCGAGCACCACCGCGGCGCGCCGCGGCTGCTGCGGGAGCGAGGCGTCCAGCGAGGCGATCTCGTCGTCGGTCGGCCGGCGGTCGACGACCAGCCGGCTGGCCGGCTTCTCGTCGCCGGTCGCCCGGAAGACCGGACCGGTCTCGAAGAGCGCCAGGTCGTGGGTACCGCGCCCGTAGTTGCGGCGCAGCGCGTTCAGCAGCCCCGGGATGAGCGTCGTACGGAGGTCGGGCTCCTCGTCGGAGAGCGGGTTGACGAGGGTGACGGCCGCGCGGCGCGGGTCGTCCGCCTCGATGCCGAGCTGGTCGAGGATCGCCGAGCCGGTGAACGGGTAGTTCAGCGCCTCGACATAGCCCGCACCGGCCAGCGCCCGGCCGACCCGGCGGTGCAGCCGCTGACGCTCGGTCAGCCCGCGGCCGGCCGGCGGCTTGGGGAGGGTGGAGGGCAGGTTCTCGTAGCCCTCCAGCCGGATGACCTCTTCGGCCAGGTCGTTCGGCTCGCTGAGGTCCGGCCGCCAGGACGGCACGGTCACGACCAGCTCGTCCTGCCCGTAGGCGTCGCAGCCGACCTGCTGGAGGCGGCGGACGACGGTCTCCCGGCCGTAGTCGACACCGGCGACCTTGTCCGGGTGGTTGGCGGAAATGGTGATCGTGCGCGGCCCGCGGGGCGTGACGACCTCGGTGACGCCGTCCTCGGCGGTGCCGCCCGCGAGCAGCACCAGCAGGTCGACGGTGCGCTGCGCCGCGGCGGACGCGGCCTCCGGGTCCACCCCGCGCTCGAAGCGCTTGGCGGCCTCCGAGGACAGCTTGTGCCGGCGGGCCGTACGGGCGATGGACAGCGCGTCGAAGTGCGCGGCCTCGATCACGACGTCGGTGGTGCCGCGCGGCTCGCCGGTCCCGGGGTCGGCGACCGGGGCCGCGATCTCGGTGTTGGCGCCGCCCATGACGCCCGCGAGGCCGATCGGCCCGCGGTTGTCGGTGATGACCAGGTCCTCGGCGTCCAGCACCCGCTTGGTGCCGTCCAGGGTGGTCAGCTGCTCACCGGCGGTCGCCCGTCGGACGCCGATCGGGCCGTCGACGCTGGTGCGGTCATAGGCGTGCAGCGGCTGGCCGAGCTCCAGCATCACGTAGTTGGTGATGTCGACGGCCAGCGAGACCGGGCGCATCCCGGCCTTCTGGAGGCGGCGCTGCATCCACAGCGGGGTGCGCGCGCCGGGCTCCAGGCCGGTGACCGTACGGGCGGTGAAGCGGTCGCAGCCGAGGGGGTCGGAGACCTGGACGGGGTAGCCGGCGGAGTTCGGCGGCGGCACGTCCAGCAGCGCCGGGTCGCGCAGCGGCAGGCCGTACGCGGTGGCGGTCTCGCGGGCCACCCCGCGCATCGACAGGCAGTAGCCGCGGTCCGGGGTGACGGCGATGTCCAGCACCTCGTCGACGAGCTCCAGCAGCTCGATCGCGTCGGTACCGACCTCGTACTCCGGCGGCAGCACGATGATGCCGTGCGTGCCGTCGTCGCCCATGCCCAGCTCGTCGCCGGAGCAGATCATGCCGTGCGACTTCTTGCCGTACGTCTTCCGCGCGGCGATCTTGAAGTCGCCGGGCAGCACGGCGCCGGGCAGCACGACCACGACCTTGTCGCCGACGGCGAAGTTCCGCGCGCCACAGACGATTTCCTGGGGCTCGCCGGTGCCGTTGGCCTGGCCGACGTCGACCGTGCAGAAGCGGATCGGCTTCTTGAAGCCGTCCAGCTCCTCGATGGTCAGCACCTGGCCGACGACGAGCGGGCCCTTGAGGCCCTCGCCGAGGCGCTCGACGGTCTCGACCTCCAGGCCGACGGCGATGAGCTTGGCCTGTACGTCACGGCCGGTCTCCGTCGCCGGCAGGTCGACGTACTCCCGCAGCCAAGAAAGCGGGACCCGCATCAGATCTCCATCCCGAACGGCCGGGTGAACCGGACGTCGCCTTCGAACATGTCACGCATGTCTTCCACGTTGTGCCGGAACATCAGCATCCGGTCGATGCCGAACCCGAAGGCGAAGCCGCTGTACTTCTCCGGGTCGACGCCGCAGGCGATGAGCACCTTGGGGTTGACCATTCCGCAGCCGCCGAGCTCGATCCAGCCCTCGCTGGAGCACGTACGGCAGGGCCGGTCGGGGTTGCCCACGGACTCGCCACGGCAGACGTAGCAGACCATGTCCATCTCGGCGGACGGCTCGGTGAACGGGAAGTAGTTCGGCCGCAGCCGGGTCTTCATGTCCGGGCCGAACAGCGCCCGGACCATGTGGTCCAGGGTGCCCTTGAGGTCGGCCATGGTCAGGCCCTCGTCGACGGCGAGCAGCTCGATCTGGTGGAAGACCGGGGAGTGCGTGGCGTCCAGCTCGTCGGTGCGGTAGACCCGCCCCGGGCAGACGACATAGACCGGCGGCTCGCGGTCGACGAGCGTACGGGCCTGCACCGGCGAGGTGTGGGTGCGCAGCACGACACCGGACTCATCGCCCTCGGTGCCCCCACCCTGCACGAAGAAGGTGTCCTGCATCTGGCGCGCCGGGTGGTCGGGCACGAAGTTGAGGGCGTCGAAGTTGAACCACTCGGCCTCGACCTCGGGGCCCTCGGCGACCTCGTAGCCCATGGCCACGAAGACGTCCGCGACCCGCTCCATGAAGGTGGTCAGCGGGTGCCGGGCGCCGGCCGGGGTGCGGTCGTAGGGCAGCGTGACATCCACCGCCTCCTCGACCAGCACGCGGGCGTCGCGCTCCGCCTCCAGCTCCTCCTGGCGGACCTTGAGCGCCTGGTTGACCCGGCCGCGGGCCTGGCCGACGCGCTTGCCGGCGTCCGCCTTGGCGTGCGGGGGCAGGGCGCCGATCTCACGGTTGGCGAGCGCGAGCGGCGAGCGGTCGCCGGTGTGCGCGACCTTCACCTCACGCAGCGCCTCCAGACCGTCCGCGGCGGCGATGGCGGCCAGCGCCTCGTCCAGCCGTGCGGCGATCTCTTCCGGTTTCAGGGCTTCGACCTCGACAGGGTCGTACGACTTATTGGGTGCGGACATCTCTTCCCGTGCTTCCGGTGGACTGGCTTGGCTTGGCTCGCGTCGCCTCGGCTGTTCGATCACAAACGTCGATGACGAACGTCGATCACGAACGTGGGATGCCGAGCCCGCGTGTGCCCGCGATGCCTGTGCGCCAAAGGTGCCAAAGGTCAAGTCTAAGGGGGACGGGCCACGCGGCAGGCCCGAGCCCCTGCGGGGCGCCCGCCGCGTCCGCTCAGGCCATGAAGGCCGGGGTCGCGACGGGCAGGCTAAATCGGAACTGTGCGCCGCCGGCCGGGGCCCGGCCGACCGTGATCGTCCCGCCGTGGGCCTCGACGATGCCCTTGACGATGTAGAGGCCCAGGCCGGTGCCGCCGCGCTTGCTGCCCCGCCAGAAGCGGGTGAACACGCGGCTCATCGATTCCTCCGGGATGCCGGGGCCCTCGTCGCTCACGGTGACGCTCGTCCCCTCTGCGCTGGTCGTATCCGATACCGGTCCGACCTCGATGGTGACGGTTCCCTCGCCGTGGCGCACCGCATTTTCCAGCAGGTTGCCCAGCACCTGGTCCACCTTGTCCGGGTCCGCCCACAAATCGGGCAGCGGCTCCAGCATCCGGATCAGAAAGCGGTCCGGGCGCTGGCCGGCGGTGGTCTGCGCCTGGACGTGCCGGCGGACCGCGGCGCTCATGTCGACCCGCTGGCGGCGCACCTCCAGGCGCCCGGAGTCGATCCGGGAGATGTCCAGCAGCTCGGCGATCAGCCGGGTGACGCGGTTGGCGTCGGCGTCCACCGTCTCCAGCATCAGCCGCTTCTGGTCGTCGGTGAAGCGTTCCCACTTCTGGAGGAGGGTGGCGGTGAAGCCCTTGACGGAGGTCAGCGGCGAGCGCAGCTCATGGGCGACGGTGGCGATCAGCTCGGCATGGCTGAGCTCCGTACGCCGCCGGGCCTCGGTGCCGCGCAGCGCGATCACCAGCCGCTGGACGGGCCCGGTGGGACGGCTGCGGACATAGCGGACGGAGACCAGCACCTCGCGGCCGCCGAGCAGCAGATTGCGCTCGGGCTGGCCGCGGCGGATGGCGAGGCCGCCGTAGGGGTCGGTGAGCCGCCACCAGCGGCGGCCCTCGATGTCCTGGAGCGGCAGGGCGTGTTCGAGGGGACGGCCGACCGCGTCCTTGGGGAGGATGTCGGTGATCCTGGCCGCGGCGGCGTTGAAGCAGATCACCCGGCCGCTCTCGTCGGCGACGACCAGGCCGTCGGGCAGATCGTCGGGGTCGAGTCCGAGACCGGTCCCCAGGGCGTCCTGTTCCCCGGCCGGAGTGGGCACGGCGCCTCCCAGGGGCCCCTCGGACCGGCGACTGTCAGCGGTGACCGCGGTGCCGGAAGTCCTCACATTCATCCCCGTAACCCCCTTCGGGCCCCCGAGCACGCAAGCCTACTAGCTCACACCGGAAGTGCCCCGAAGATCCGTGGGGACACCCCTCAGCCGGGTGACACCGCGCGGCAGCCGCCGGGGCCGCGCTGGGCGCGGGCGGAGGCGTAGAGGCAGACCGCGGCGGCCGTCGCGAGGTTGAGACTCTCGGCCCTGCCGTGGATCGGCACCCGCACCACGGCATCCGCCAGCGCCCGGGTCTCCTCCGGAAGTCCCCAGGCCTCGTTGCCGAAGACCCAGGCGGTGGGCCCGCCCATGGAGCCGGTGTCCAGTTCGGCGTCCAGGTCGCGGTCGCCCGCACCGTCGGCGGCGAGGATCCGTACACCGGCGGACTGGAGCCCGCTCACCACCCGCTCGACCGGGATGCCCACCGCGACCGGGAGGTGGAAGAGCGAACCGACCGAAGCCCGGACGGACTTGGGGTTGTACAGGTCCACCGAGGCATCGGTCAGCACGACGGCGTCGGCGCCCGCGGCGTCCGCGCAGCGCAGCACCGTGCCGGCGTTGCCGGGGTCCCGGACGTTGGCGAGCACCGCGACCAACTGCGGGCGGGCGGCGAGGATGTCCTCGAACGGCGAATCCAGGAACTCACAGACGCCGAGCAGCCCTTGCGGGGTGACGGTCTGGGAGATGTCGGCGACGGTCCGGTCGTCGGCGTGGTGGATCCGTACCCCGGCCGCGCGGGCCGCCTCGATGATCTCGGTGTGCCGCTCGGCGGCCTCGACGGTGGCGAACAGCTCGATGAGCGTGGGGACACCGCCGGTGCGGTGGGCGATGGCCTCCCGTACGGCCTGCGGGCCCTCGGCGATGAACCGGCGCTCCTTGCCGCGGAAGGCGCGGCGGGCCAGCCGCCGGGCGGCGGTGACGCGCGGGGAACGCGGGGAGATCAGCTCGGGGGTGCCCATGGGCGGCGGCTCGCTTCTGTGGTTCGGTGCGGGACGGCGGGGAAAAGCGGCGGACCCGCAGGCCGGGGCCTGCGGGTCCGCGTCGCTGTGCCTCAGGCTGAAGTTCAGGCAGCCTTCGGGGCGTTGACGTCGCTCGGAAGCGCCTTCTGCGAGGCCTCGACGAGCGCGGCGAACGCGTTGGCGTCGTTGACCGCGAGGTCGGCCAGGATCTTGCGGTCCACCTCGATGTTGGCGGCCTTCAGACCCTGGATGAAGCGGTTGTAGGTCATGCCGTTGGCGCGGGCAGCGGCGTTGATGCGCTGGATCCACAGCTGACGGAAGTCGCCCTTGCGCTTCTTGCGGTCGTTGTAGTTGTAGACGAGGGAGTGGGTGACCTGCTCCTTCGCCTTGCGGTACAGGCGGGAGCGCTGGCCACGGTAGCCGCTGGCCTGCTCGAGGATCGCCCGGCGCTTCTTGTGGGCGTTGACTGCCCGCTTGACGCGTGCCACTTGTTAACTCCTTGTAGCGGGGCCGTGGTTGTCGTCACACGGCCCGAATCGATTGGGTCCCGGTCCGAGTCGCGCGCCCCGCGGTCCGTGGGGCGCGTCGGCTCACTTGCCGAGAAGCTTCTTGATCTTCGCGGCGTCGCCCGGGGCCATCTCGGCGTTGCCGGTGAGGCGACGCGTCACGCGGGACGACTTGTGCTCAAGCAGGTGGCGCTTGCCGGCGCGCTCACGCAGCACCTTGCCGGAGCCGGTGACCTTGAAGCGCTTGCTGGCACCGCTGTGCGTCTTGTTCTTCGGCATGCGCCGTACTCTCCTCGTCAGTGGCGCTCCCGCAGGCACGAATCCGGCGAGCGGGAGCGTCATGTATATCGATTGATGTCCGGGGCTGGACACCCCGGCGCGAACCGGGGCTCACGCCTCGGGGTCACGCCTGGGCGTGCTCCCCGGTGGGCTCCTCGGCGGGCGCCTCCGCGGACTCGTCCGCGGGAACTCCGCCCTGGCGCTCCGCCTTGCGGGCGGCCTGCGCCTCGCGGGCCTCGGCCATCGCCTCGGTCTTCTTCTTGTGCGGACCGAGGACCATGATCATGTTTCGGCCGTCCTGCTTCGGATTCGACTCGATGAAGCCGAGGTCCTCCACGTCGGACGCGAGCCGCTGCAGCAGCCGGAAGCCCAGCTCGGGGCGGGACTGCTCGCGACCACGGAACATGATCGTGATCTTGACCTTGTCACCCTGCTTGAGGAACCGGACGACGTGACCCTTTTTGGTGTCGTAGTCGTGCGGGTCGATCTTCGGCCGGAGCTTCATCTCCTTGATGACCGTGTGCGCCTGGTTCTTGCGCGCCTCACGGGCCTTCATGGCCGACTCGTACTTGAACTTCCCGTAGTCCATGAGCTTGCAGACGGGCGGGCGAGCGTTCGCCGCCACCTCGACCAGGTCGAGGTCGTACTCCTGAGCAAGCTCAAGGGCCTTGGCAAGCGGAACAATCCCGACCTGCTCGCCGCTGGGACCGACAAGTCGCACTTCGGGAACGCGAATCCGGTCGTTGATGCGGGGCTCGGCGCTGATGGATCCTCCTCGGTAGCACCACGCGACGGCCTGGCGGACTGCCGCGTAACGTCTTTTCGGTGTGACCAACCGCGCCGGTACATGAAAAATGCCCCGGACGGGACACAGGCGGGGCTCCACGTGGATCTGGAGCACCGCCGCGAAGTCTCCGCGGGGCGCAGCCGGACCGTTGACCCGCCAACCGTGAGGTCGGCCGGGTGGGAGATCGGAGCCTCCACTTGTGGGCCGGTCACATGCGTGTCCGGCCGGTCGGAACACCAGAATACACGAGTCAAGGGGTGGCACCCACTTCTGTGCGGCCGCGGACCTGCACCGTGACCGGGATGACACTCCCGGGCGCGGGGTCCGGGCAGGCTGCCCATAGGCTGGAGCCGACCCCTCAGCAGGAAGAAGCCCGAAGACATGAGTGACCAGACCCCGCAGCAGCCCGACGCAGCGCACGCGGCGAATCCCGACTTCGACGCCATGACCCGGGACATCGCGGAGGTGCCGGCGGTCGAGGTGATCACCACGGTCGCGGTGCATCTGATGAGTTCGGCGGCGGTCAACCTCGGGCTCGCCGAGGAGGGCGCGGCGCACAAGGACCTCGACGAGGCGCGCAAGCTCATCCAGGCGCTGGCCGGGCTGGTCACCGCCAGCGCCACCGAGATCGGCTCGTACCACGCGGCGCCGCTGCGGGACGGTCTGAAGTCGCTGCAGCTGGCGTTCCGCGAGGCCTCGGTCGTGCCGGACGAGCCGGGCCAGGGCCCCGGGGAGAAGTACACCGGTCCCGTTCACGGCTGAGCCTGGCGGCGGACCGCGGTACGCACGCAGGAGACGACGAGCCCCGGCCGGGGAATACGGCCGGGGCTCGTCGTCTGTCCGTGCGGTGCGGGGAGCGCCGGCCTCAGGGGCCGTCGTCGGACCCGGTCGCGGGCTCGTAGGGCATCGATTCGTCGGCGACGAGGACCGGCTCGTGCGGTGGGTGGGTGATCTGGTGGACCACCGCGGCGATGGCGGCGCCGATCAGTGGCGCGACGATGAACAGCCACAGCTGGGTGATGGCGGCGCCGCCCGCGAACAGCGCCGGGCCGATGGAGCGCGCCGGGTTCACGGAGGTGCCGTCCAGCGGGACGCCGATGAAGTGGACGGCGGCCAGGGCCAGACCGATCGCCATGCCGTTGAAGCCGATCACGGCGACCTTGTGGGTGACCGACAGCCAGACGTAGACCAGCAGGAAGGTCGTCATTATCTCGGCGACGAAGGCGCCGCCGAGGTTGAGGTGCACCGCCGAGCGGTCGCCCCAGCCGTTCGTGCCGAAGGACGCGTGGGTCTGCAGGCCCGGGATCTGCTTGGCGACCAGGAAGAGCAGGGCCGCCCCGGCGATCGCGCCGACCACCTGGGCGATCCAGTACTCGGTGGCCGTCCGCAGGGTGATCCGGCGGGCCAGCAGCATGCCCAGGGTCACCGCCGGGTTGAAGTGGCAGCCCGAGATCGGGCCGAGGGCGTAGGCCAGCGCCACCATGGTGAAGCCGAAGGCCAGGGCGATGCCGAAGGTGCCGATGTATTCGCCCGCCAGCACTGCCGAGCCGACGGCGAAGAACACCAGGAGCAGGGTGCCGAGGAACTCGGATACGACCGTGCGGGTCAGTACCGTCGAGATCTCCGTTTTCTCCATGGGGGCTCTCCTCGCGTGGATCTTGAGCTCTCCTCGCATTGTGCGGCCCTGGAGACGAACCCGCCCGTTGGCGGCCGGGGGCCCGGCCGTGGGTGCCGGGACCCGGACGTGGGATTCAGCGCCGGTAGAAGGGCTCCTGGGCCGTCGCGGCGCCGGGCGGCAGCAGGGCCAGGTCCAGGCCCCGGACGAGCCGGGCGCGCAGCACCTCGTCGGTGGCCAGGGCGCGGGCCAGCCGCTGGGCGACCTCGGCGGTCGGGGCGTCGGGCGCGAGACCGAGGGCGAGGGTGGCGTCGGTCTCGTCGGACGGTGTGAGGCGGGCGAGGAGCACGGCGGGCTCGGCGTCGAGCAGGGTGCGCAGGGCGTCGGTGACGGCCGGGTCGGCGAGCGGGTCGGCGCTGGTGCGGCCCTCGGCGAGGGCGCGCAGGGCGGGGCCGGTGAGCTGGTAGGTGACCGGGCCGGCCAGGTCGACGACCACGGTGTCGGCCTGTTCGTGGGAGGCGGCCAGCAGCGCCTGCGGCAGCGGGACCGCGACCGGGCGGGCGTCGGCGCGCCAGCGCCCGAGGGTCTCCATGGAGGTGAAGGCGGGCAGCGCGCGGCGGCCGTCCGGGGCCTGGAGGGTGGGGACGGCCATATCGCTGGTCTTCTCCCGGCGCAGGCCGTCGGGGCCGGTTTCCACCTCACCGAGGACGGCCACCACGGGCACCAGGACGCGGGCGGCGGCCAGCGCCGTCAGCAGCTGGGGCTCGGCGCTGCGGTCCCGGTCGTAGGCCGCCAGGGCCGCGGCCAGTGCCGGGTCGGCGGAGCCGTCGTCGTCGGCGAAACCGGGGTCGGGAATGTTCTTCTGCACGCGCCCGAGCGTATCGGGTGGGGTTCCGGCGTCACCGGGGGCGGTTGCCGTGGGGGTGGGGCCGGTTGCGCCAGAGGACGGCGGCGGCCGCGAGGAGGGCCAGGCCCGCGGCGCCGGCGGTCCAGGGGAGCCAGGGGGTGGCGGTGTCCGCGGTGTCGTCCGCGGTGGGGCCGGGGCCGAAGTAGCGGTCGGCGAAGGCGGCGGGGGACGGCTTCTGCGGGGTGGGGCGGAGGTCCGCGGCCGCACGGAGCGCGGCGGCGGGGTCGATCAGGCCCGCGCCGTAGTCGTCGTCGCGGCCGCCCTCGGGGCTGTCCTGGGCGGTGGAGGTGAGCAGCCGGCGGATCTGGGCCGGGCTCAGGTCGGGGTGCGCGGAGCGGATCAGGGCGATGGCGCCGGAGACGAAGGCGGCTGCGGGGCTGGTGCCCCAGCCGGAGAGATAGTCGTCCTCGGGGTCGGCCATGATGATGTCGTTACCGGGCGCGCTGACCGTGGCGTACCAGTGGCGGGTGGAGAACCGGGCGCGGCCCCCCAGGTGGGTGACGGCGGTGGCCGTGATGACGCCCGGGTAGGCGGCGGGGTAGGAGACGCGGTTGCCCTTCTCGCCGCCGTTGCCCGCGGAGGCGACGACGGGGATGCCCTTGCCCAGGGCGTACTGGATGGCGGCGTCCTCGCGGGGCTCGGGGTGCGCGGATTCGCTGTCGTCGCCCAGCGACATATTGATCACGTCGGCGCCGTGGTCGGCGGCCCAGCGGATGCCGTCGGCGAGCGCGCCCGCCTTCTCCGTACGGGCCCGCTCGCGCTCCGAGTCGTTGTCCTCCAGGATCACCCGGACCGGCAGGATCCGGGCCTCCGGGGCGAGTCCCAGCACACCGTCCTGACGGCCCGCGCCATGGCCGTGACCCGCGATGATGCTGGCCATGCCGGTGCCGTGCCGGGCCCAGGAGGGGTCCCCGGGGCCGGCCCCGAAGCCCACCAGGTCGCGTTCGGGCTCCACCTGCCCCTCCAGGTCGGGGTGGTTGGCGTCCACACCGGTGTCCAGGACCGCGACGGTGACGCCCTCGCCCTTGGTGGTGTGCCAGGCCTGCTGGGCGTGGACGGCCTGGAGGGCCCACTGCTGGGCCCGGAGAGCGTCGGCCTGTGCGGGGACGGCGGGCAGTACGGCGAGCGCGGCGGAGGCCAGCGCGAGGGCGGTGCCGCGCAGCACGGTGGGCGTCATGACGGGGCCTCCGTCGTCTGCGTGGAGCTGCCGGCCGCCTTGCGGAAGTCCGTCCCGACCCGGTCCGCCAGGCCCTTGGCGTCATGGCCCAGGCCGGACTCGGCCGGGGCGGTGGTGGCACCGGGCCGGACCGCGGCCTCGGCGGGCTGGGGCTCGGTGACGGTGCGGCCGTCGGCGAAGCCGGAGACGGCGTAGACCACGACCGGGATGTCGGTGAGGATCCGGACGGTCCAGCTGGCCCGCTGGGCGCGTCCGAAGTCCTCGGCCGGGGTGCCCTTGGCGGCGTACGGCAGCGGCAGGTGGTCGGTGCGGGTGCCCAAGTCCTTGGTGCTGAAGCGGGTGTTGAGGGCCATCATGCCCGGCCGGTCGGCCTTGGTGATCTGGGCCCCGACCGTGATGACGCCGCTGCGGGTGGCATCGGCGTAGGTGGCGCGCAGCAGCCGGACGCAGCCGGCGCGGGTGAGCGCCGTGGCGAGCTTCGGGTCGTAGGCGTGGCCGCAGCCGCTGTCCGGGGAGACGGCGATCCTGGTCCAGGTCCGGTCGGCGCCGCCGGGTCCGGCGGCCAGGCCGGTGACGGTGCGCGGGAAGAGCCGGTCGACCGGGGTGTTGTGCCAGACCTCGCGGCCCTTGGCGAAGGTGGCCTCGGCGGTGGGCGGGGCCGCGTCGGCCTCGTCGGTGAACCAACCCCCGGCCGCGGCACCGCCGATGAGGCCGATACCGAGGACGAGGCAGGCCGCGGCGCCGAGCAGCCGGGGGCTGGGGCGGAGGGCGGACGGCCGGCGTCCGGGTGCGCCGACGGTGGGGGCAACTCCCGGAGGGGGTGGGGTAGTTGTGGGCCAGGAGGGCTGGGGCGGGAATCCGGCCGGGGGCGCGGGCGGCTCGCTGCCGGGCGCGGCCGGGGGCCCGGCGGGGGCAGGGTTGCGGGGCGCCGGCGGGGCGTCCGTACCGCTGCCGGCGCCGCGGGCGCGGGTGTCGCTCCACAGCCCGTGGCTGTTCGCCAGGTGGAAGGCGGCGGTGTCGCGGAAGGTGGTGGGGCGGCCGGTGGGTGGCGGAGGCGGGGTGGCCGGTCCCGCGGGGGCGGCGGGCGCACGGTCCGGGCGGGCCGGCGGCTGGGCACCGGCGGCGGGCGGCGGGACGGTGGGGCGCGGCGGGACGGGGTGGGCGGCGGGTGCCGCGGGGGCCGCAGGTGCCCCGGGGGCCGGTACCGACGGGTCGGCGGGCACCCGGCGCAGTACGGCCGTCTGCGGGTCCCCGTCCGGCTCCGGCATCGGCGTCGGCGCCCCGGCCGGGGCGGGCCGCCGGGGTGGCTGCGGGGGTATCGGTGGAATGTGCCGCGCGTCGGCGAATTCGGCGTCGGTGCTCACCCGCGCTCCCCCCTGCACCGCTGAACCCGGACCCGATCCGCAATCGGGGCATGGTGGTTCGTATCCGGACAACACTCCGCTGACCTGCTGGTTGCGGTGTCGAGCCACTCTAAGCGCTGGTACAGCCGCTGCTCCAACCCCTGTCCGCTCTGTCGCAATCTCCCCCCTACCCAGTGGTAGTGGGGTCTGGCAGGCTGCGGGCCATGTCCCAGTACACATCCGACGCGGATGGCGACAAAGACGTTTCTCCCGCTTTCCGACCGGTTCGCGCGGGGGCGTCGGCCCTCGACCGGGCCACCGCGTCCCTCGACGCCCCGCTGGCCGTCGTCGACCTGCGGGCCTTCGACGCCAACGCCGACGATCTGGTGCGCCGCGCGAAGGGGAAACCGATCCGGGTGGCGAGCAAGTCGGTGCGCTGCCGGGCGCTGCTGGAGCGGGTGCTGGCGCGGGACGGCTTCGCGGGGATCATGAGTTTCACGCTCGCCGAGTCGCTGTGGCTGGCCCGCTCGGGCTTCCCGGACGTGCTGCTGGCGTATCCGTCGGCGGACCGGGCGGGGTTCGCGGAGCTGACCGCCGATCCGGAGCTGGCGGCCGCGGTGACGGTGATGGTCGACGATCCGGTGCAGCTGGATCTGATCGATGCGGCCCGGCCGTCCGGCGGGGCGGGCGAGGAGGTGCGGGTGTGCCTGGAACTGGACACCTCCTACCGGCTGTTGGGCGGAGCGGTGCGGGTCGGTGCCCGCCGCTCCCCGCTGCGTTCGCCCGGCCGACTGGCCGCACTGGCCCGGTCGGTGGTGCGCCGCCCCGGGTTCCGGCTGGTGGGGCTGATGGCGTACGAGGGCCATGTGGCGGGGGTCGGTGACGACGTCGCGGGCAAGCCGGTGTTCTCGCGGGCGATCCGGGTGATGCAGGCGGCGGCGCGCAAGGAGCTGGCGCAGCGGCGCTGGGCTGCCGTACGGGCGGTGCGGGAGGTGGCGCCGCGGCTGGAGTTCGTCAACGGCGGTGGGACCGGCAGTGTGCAGCACACCGCGGCGGAGGCGGCGGTCACCGAGGTCGCGGCCGGGTCGGGGCTGTATGTGCCGCGGCTGTTCGACAACTTCCGTTCGTTCAGCGGGCGTCCGGCGGCGCTGTTCGCCCAGCCGGTGGTGCGCCGTCCCGGCCCGGGGGTGGTGACGGTGCTGGGCGGCGGCTATCCGGCGTCGGGGGTGGCGGGCCCGGACCGGCTGCCGGTGCCGTATCTGCCGGACGGGCTGCGCTATGACCCGCAGGAGGGCCCCGGCGAGGTGCAGACACCGCTGCTGGGGGCGGCCGCGGACGGGCTGCGGATCGGCGACAAGGTGTGGTTCCGGCATGCCAAGGCCGGTGAGCTGTGTGAGCGGTTCGCCGAGCTGCGTCTGATCGACGGGGACCGGGTGGTGGCCACGGTGCCGACGTACCGCGGGGAGGGGCACGCCTTTCTGTGAAGGCGTGCCCCGTTGCCGTCAGCCGTGGACGCGGTCCTGCTGGTCGGGCACGACGGTGCCGTCGGGGCGCTGGACCGGCCCGAGGGTGCCGTCCGGCTGGGTGTAGCCGGTGGTGGCGCAGGGGTACGGGTCGGCCTGGCGCTTCTTCGGCTCGATGAACATCGGGTTGACGAGCCAGCGGTGGTCGCTGTTGTCGTAGGCCCGGCACATGAACTCGGCCTTGTTGCGGTTGATCGCCAGATGGGCGCCGGTGGCGTCGCCGACGAAGGTCACATCGGTCTCGGCGTCGCCGGCCGCGAAGGCGGGGCGGTGTGCCCGGTCCTGCTGTTCCCAGGCCTTGGCGCCCTTGACGCCGTAGATCTCCTGGTTGATCCAGCAGCGCTTGCCGTCCATGTACGTCAGGACCTCGCCGTGGGTGTCCTTGACGTCGCCGCAGCCCTGGACGCCGGTGGTGAGCCGGCCGTCGCGGACGAGGTTGCGGATGCCGATGGTGTGCTCGCGGTCGATGCCGACGCCGGGCGCCCAGGCCCGGACCAGCGGTTCGGCCGACGCGGAGACGATGTAGACGTCGAAACCGGCCTTCTTGAGGGTGCCGATGAGGTCGCGCTGCTGGGTGTAGTAGCGGACGTACCCCTCCATCGTGTGCGTGCCGACCTTCTGTTCCGTACCGATCGGCGCGGCGAGGTTCTCGGCGCGGGCGTCGCGGGCGAAGGCGGTCAGTTGCGCCGGGCTGTGGCCGGCGAACAGCTGGGTGATCCAGACGTATCCGGGGACCGTGCGGCGGTGGTTCCAGGTGCCGGTGAACGCCTTCTTGCCGGTGGAGGTCTTGGCGTCCTCGTAGATGTCGAGGATCTCGTCGGTGCAGCCGGTGTCCGTGGACGTCGGCAGCGGCCGTCCGACGGGTATGGCGGTGCCGCATGCCTTGGTCAGCGCGCGGGCGGCGTCCGCGGTCATCCACTTGTTGGTGGCTTGCCAGTTCGCGGGGCGCAGCACCTTGTCGTGGCGGAGCATCCAGGCCAGCGTGGCGTCGGAGATGTCGTTCTTGACGACGGTGTTGTCCCAGTCGAAGGTCGCGACCGGCTTCGCGCCGCCGTGGCCGGAGCAGCTGCCGCGCTCGTCGATCATCTTCTGCAGCTTGGCCCGGTTGTCGCCGTACCAGCCCTTGGACACATGAAGGGTCGGGCAGTGACTGGGGGACGGCCCGGCGGTGGCCGTCTGGGCCGCCACCACACCGCCGCCCACGACCGCGAGGGCGGCACCCGCGGCCAGCCAACGACGCTTGTTGAGCATGGAGCACTCCTGTCGAACGAAGAACCGAAGGCGGACGCTAGCGCATGGCGGCCGGCGTCGTGCGACGTCCGGCCGCCATGGTGCCGACGCGGAGGTGAACTCCAGCGGGATTCGGGTGAAATCCCGTGGGGTTACAGCGGGGTCACATACGCGCCCGCGATACCGCCGTCGACCAGGAACTCGGCGGCGTTGACGAACGAGGAGTCGTCGCTGGCGAGGAAGGCGACCGCGGAGGCGATCTCCTCGGGCTCGGCGAACCGGCCGACCGGGACGTGCACCAGACGGCGCGCGGCGCGCTCCGGGTCCTTGGCGAACAGCTCTTTCAGCAGCGGGGTGTTCACCGGCCCCGGGCACAGGGCGTTGACCCGGATGCCCTCGCGGGCGAACTGCACGCCCAGCTCGCGGGACATGGACAGCACCCCGCCCTTGGAGGCGGTGTAGCTGATCTGGGAGGTAGCGGCGCCCATGACGGCGACGAAGGACGCGGTGTTGATGATGGAGCCGCGGCCCTGGCGCTGCATATAGGGCAGGGCGTGCTTGCAGCAGAGGTAGACCGAGGTGAGGTTGACCTCCTGGACGCGCTTCCAGGCGTCCAGGCCGGTGGTGAGGATCGAGTCGTCGTCGGGCGGGGAGATCCCGGCGTTGTTGAAGGCGATGTCGACCGAGCCGTAGGTGTCGAAGGCGGTCTTGTAGAGCGCCTCGACCTGGTCGGAGTCGGTCACATCGACCTGGACGTAGGTGCCGCCGACCTCTTCGGCGGCGGCCTTGCCCGCCACCTCGTCGATGTCGGCACAGACGACGTTGGCGCCTTCGGAGGACAGTCGGCGGGCGGTGGCCAGGCCGATGCCGCTGCCGGCTCCGGTGATCACGGCGGTACGGCCGACGAGGCGGCGGCACACTGCGGTCTGGTCGGTCACTTGCTCTCCTCTGTGCTGATGAAGATGTTCTTGGTCTCGGTGAAGGCGGTCAGTGCGTCCGGGCCCAGCTCACGGCCGAGGCCGGACTGCTTGAACCCGCCGAAGGGGGTCCAATAGCGCACACTGCTGTGGGAGTTGACGGAGAGGTTGCCGGCCGCGACGGCGCGCGAGACCCGCAGAGCGCGGCCGACGTCACTGGTCCACAGCGAGCCGGACAGGCCGTAGTCGCTGTCGTTGGCGATCCGGACCGCGTCGGCCTCGTCCTCGAAGGGGAGGACGACCGCGACCGGGCCGAAGATCTCCTCGACGGCCGTACGGTCGCCGGGGCCGCCCTCCAGGACGGTCGCCGGGTACCAGAAGCCCTTGCCGCCGGGGGCCTCGCCGCGGATGGCGGCCGGGGCGTCCTCGGGGACGAAGGACCGGACGCGCTCGCGCTGGGCGGCGGAGATCAGCGGGCCCATCTGCGTGGCGGGATCGGCCGGGTCGCCGACGGTGAACGCCTTGACGGCGGGCTCCAGCAGCGCCATGAAGCGGTCGTAGACGGAGCGCTGGACGAGGATGCGGCTGCGGGCGCAGCAGTCCTGGCCGGTGTTGTCGAGGAAGGAGCCGGGGGCGGCGGCCGCGGCGGCCTCGATATCCGCGTCGGCGAAGACGATGTTGGGGCTCTTGCCGCCGAGTTCGAGGGTGAGCCGCTTGGTCTGGGTGGCACAGCGGGCGGCGATCTGCCGGCCGGTGGCGGTGGAGCCGGTGAAGACGACCTTGGCGACGCCGGGGTGGTCGACCAGCGCGGTGCCGGTGACCGGTCCCTCGCCGGGCAGCACCTGGAAGAGGCCCTCGGGGAGCCCGGCCGCCAGGGCCAGTTCGGCGAGCCGGAGTGCGGTGAGCGGGGTGGTCTCGGCGGGCTTGAGGAGGACCGCGTTGCCGGCCGCGAGCGCGGGGGCGGTGCCCCAGGCGGCGATCGGCATCGGGAAGTTCCAGGGGGCGATGACGGCGACCACGCCCAGCGGCTCCTGGACGGTGATGTTCAAGCCGCCGGCGACCGGGATCTGGGTGCCGGTCAGGCGCTCCACTCCCCCGGCGGCGTAGTGCAGCAGATCGCGGACGTTGCCCGCTTCCCACCGGGCGTTGCCCAGCGGGTGGCCGGCCTCCTTCAGTTCGAGTGCGGCGAGCTCGTCGATATGGGCGTCGACGGTCTCGGCGAAGCGGCGCAGGATCCGGGCCCGGTCGCCGGGTGCCACGGCCGCCCAGCTCTCCTGGGCGGCGGTGGCCCGCCGGACCGCGGCGTCGACCTCTTCCGGGGAGGTGGTGGGTACGGTGGCCACCACTTCCTCGGTGGCCGGGTTGAGGATCTTCAGCTCGTGCAACACGGGTGGTTCCTTACATGCGCTCGAAGGAGCGGAAGCGCTCCCAGTCCGTGACGGCGGCGTCGTAGGCGTCCTGCTCGACGCGGGCCATGTGGCGGTAGTGGTCGACGACCTCGTCGCCGAAGACCTCCCGGGCGATCGGGCTCTTCTCCCACAGCTCGGCGGCCTCGCGCAGGGTCGTGGGGACATGGGCGGCATCGCCCGTGTAGGCGTTGCCGGTGGTGGCCTCGGGGAGTTCCAGCTCGTGCTCTATGCCGTACAGGCCCGCCGCGACCATCCCGGCGACCGCGAGGTAGGGGTTCACATCGCCGCCGGGCAGGCGGTTCTCCAGCCGGTGGGCGCGGCCGTGGCCGACCACCCGCAGGGCGCAGGTGCGGTTGTCGGGGCCCCAGGCGACGGCGGTGGGGGCGAAGGAGCCGGGGCGGAAGCGCTTGTAGGAGTTGATGTTGGGTGCGTAGAGGAGCGTGAAGTCACGCATCGCGGCGACCTGGCCGGCCAGGAAGTGCTGCATGGTCTTCGACATGCCGTACGGGCCGTTGTCGTCGGCCAGTACCGGCCGCCCGTCCTCGTCCTGGAGCGAGAGGTGGATATGACAGGAGTTGCCCTCGCGCTCGTCGTACTTCGCCATGAAGGTGAGCGACATGCCCTCCTGGGCGGCGATCTCCTTGGCCCCGGTCTTGTAGATGCTGTGCTGGTCGCAGGTGGTGAGCGCCTCGTCGTAGACGAACACGATCTCGTGCTGGCCGAGGTTGCACTCGCCCTTGGCGGACTCGACGGTCATCCCGGCCGCGCCCATCTCGTTGCGGATGCGGCGCAGCACGGGCTCGACGCGGCCGGTGCCGAGGACGGAGTAGTCGCCGTTCCACTGGTTGGCGGGGTTCATCTCCCGGTAGCCGCGGGACCAGGCGTCCTCGTAGGAGTCCTTGAAGAGCATGAACTCCAGCTCGGTGCCGGCGAAGGCGCGCCAGCCGCGTTCGGCGAGCCGGTCGAGCTGGCGGCGCAGGATCTGCCGGGGCGAGGCGACGACCGGTGAGCCGTCGTGCCAGGCGAGGTCGGCGGTGATCAGGGCGGTGCCGGCGTTCCAGGGGGTGCGGCGCAGGGTGCCGGGGTCGCCGTGCATGGCGAAGTCGCCGTAGCCGCGCTCCCAGGAGGACATCGCGTAGCCCTCGACGGTATTGAGGTCGACGTCGACGGCCAGGAGGTAGTTGCAGCCTTCCGTACCGTGGTCGAGAACGGTGTCGAGGAAGTAGCGGGCCGCGAACCGCTTGCCCTGGAGCCGGCCTTGCATATCGGTGAAGGCGAGGACGACAGTGTCGATCTCCCCGGCGTCGACGAGGACCCTGAGCTCCTCGACGGAGAGTGGGGGCGTGCGGTCTGCCACGGTATTGCCTCCTGTCACTGCATCCGGAGGTCATAAGGTAGGCACACGAACCATTGATTGGGAAGGGGTATCGATGGAGAGTGCGGCTGATCGGCTGGCACCGGTGCTGCGGCCGGTGCGCGCGGGCAACGGTTTCGAGGAAGCCCTGGAGCAGATACTCCAGATCGTCCGGCTCGGTCTCGTGCCCCAGGGCGAACGGCTGCCCGCGGAGCGGGAGTTGGCGGAGCGGCTGCAGATCAGCCGGGTCACCCTGCGCGAGGTGCTGAAGGTGCTGCAGGACGAGGGCCTGGTGGAGAGCCGGCGCGGGCGCTACGGCGGCACGTTCGTGCGGACGCGTACGGAGAACCACGGCGAGGCCGAGCTGCGGCGCCGGATCGAGAAGGTCGATGTCGAGGACACGCTGCGCTTCCGGGAGGTGCTGGAGGTGGGCGCGGCCGGGCTGTGCGCCGCGCACGGGCTGTCCGACGCGCAGAGCGACCGGCTGCGGACGGCGCTCGCGGCGACCCAGGACGCCCCGCTCGCCGACTACCGCAGGCACGACACCCTGCTGCATCTGACGCTCGCGGAGCTGTCCGGCTCGCCGTCGCTGGCGGCCCAGTACGCGGCGGTACGGGCGAGCGTGAACGATCTGCTGGACTGCATTCCGCTGCTGGTGCGGAACCTGGAGCATTCGCAGACCCAGCACACCGCGCTGGTCGAGGCGGTGCTGGAGGGCGACGCGGACGGGGCGCGCGAGGTGATGCGGGAGCACTGCTGCGGGACCGCGGCGCTGCTGCGGGGCTTCCTGACCGCACCCTCTCCCTGACCGCACCGTCACCCTGAGCGCACGCCCGGGGACCGTGCGCACGCGTTCACCATTCTTTTACGTCCAGGTCTTGCGCCGAGCCGAGCCGCCAGCAAAGGTATGCGGCTAAACCTTTGCTCGTTATCCCCTCGGCGAGGCAGGAGCGGCTCATGGCCGACAAGACGGAATCGCAGACCGCACCGCCCCTCGGGCCCCCGGGCGGTGCATCGCCCGACGAGAGCTATCTGGAGCGGCGGACGCTGCGCCGCGGCAGCGCGGGACCCCTGCTGCTGACCGGCCTGGGCGTCGCCTATGTCGTCTCCGGCGACTTCTCGGGATGGAACAACGGTCTGGCGCAGGGCGGCTTCGGCGGCCTGGCGATCGCCGCCGTCCTGATGGGCCTGATGTACACCTGTCTGGTCTTCGCGCTGGCGGAACTGGCCTCGATCCTGCCGACCGCGGGCGGCGGCTACGGCTTCGCCCGGCGCGCCCTGGGCACCTGGGGCGGCTTTCTGACCGGCACCGCGATCCTGATCGAATATGTGCTGGCACCCGCCGCGATCTCCATTTTCATCGGTGACTACGTCGAATCGCTCGGCCTGTTCGGGCTGCACTCCAGCTGGCCGGTTTACCTCGCCTGCTTCGCCATCTTCATCGGCATCCACCTGTGGGGCGTGGGCGAGGCGCTGCGCTTCAGCCTGATCGTCACCGCCATCGCCGTCGCCGCGGTGCTCGTCTTCGCGATCGCCGCACTGACCGACTTCCATGTCGACTCGCTCAACGACATCCCCGTCAAGGACGGCGCCTTCGGGGCCAACTCCTGGCTGCCGTTCGGCATCCTGGGGATCTGGGCGGCCTTCCCGTTCGGCATGTGGTTCTTCCTGGGCGTCGAGGGCGTGCCGCTGGCGGCCGAGGAGACCAAGGACCCGGCCCGTTCGCTGCCCAAGGCGATGGCCGCCGCGATGGGCATCCTGCTGGTGCTCGCACTGATCACCTTTGTCGCCGCGACCGGCGCACGCGGCTCGGCGGCGATCCAGTCGGTCGGCGACCCGCTGGTCCAGGCGCTGCAGCCGGACGGCAAGCCGACCACGGTCAGCCGGATCGTCAACTACGCGGGGCTCGCGGGCCTGGTGGCCTCCTTCTTCTCCCTGATCTTCGCCGGTTCCCGCCAGCTCTTCGCGCTCTCCCGGGCCGGCTATCTGCCCCGCTTCCTCTCCCTGACCAGCCGCCGCAAGGCCCCCTACCTGGGCCTGCTGGTGCCCGGCGCGCTGGGCTTCGCGCTGGCCGCGGCCACCGGCGACGGCGCCCGGATGCTCAATGTCGCGGTCTTCGGCGCCACCATCTCCTACGCTCTGATGGCGCTCTCGCACATCGTGCTGCGCCGCCGCGAGCCCGGACTGCCCCGCCCTTACCGCACCCCCGGCGGCATGCTGACCTCGTCCGTCGCGTTCGTGCTGGCCTGCTCGGCACTGGTGGCGACGTTCCTGGTCGACAAGGAGGCCGCCTTCATCGCCCTCGGCGTCTACGTCGTGGCGCTCGCCTACTTCGCCTTCTACTCCCGCCACCGGCTGGTGGCCGCGGCCCCCGAGGAGGAGTTCGCGGCACTGGCGGCGGCGGAGGCGGAACTCGCCCGCGACTGACCGGCACCCCCGGGACGACGGCCGGCCGGGACACCCCGGCCGGCTCCGGCCGTCCCCGCACCGCACCCACCCCCCCACCGCACGGAGGACCACACCCCATGTCCCAGCCCCTCATCGGCATCAGCACGTACCAGGAAGAGGCCCGGTGGGGGGTGTGGAACCTGCCCGCCGCGCTGGTGCCCGCCGGTTACCCCCGGCTGGTGCAGCGCTCGGGCGGGCTGGCCGCGCTGCTGCCGCCGGGCGATCCGGCCACCGCCGCCGCGGCCGTCGCCCGTCTGGACGGCCTGGTGATCGCCGGCGGCGCGGATGTCCAGCCGGCCCGCTACGGCGCCGAGCCGCACCCCCGGACCGGCCCGCCCGCCCTGGACCGGGACGCCTGGGAACTGGCCCTGATCGAGGCCGCGTTGGCGGGCGGCGTACCGCTGCTGGGCATCTGCCGCGGGCTCCAGCTGCTGAACGTGGCGCTCGGCGGCACCCTGATCCAGCATCTCGACGGACACGCCGGAGCCCCCGGGGTCTTCGAGCAGCACGAGATCAAGCCGGTCCCCGGGACGCTGCTGGGCCGTACGCTCCCCGAGGCGGTCGCCGTGCCGACGTACCACCACCAGGCGGTGGACCGGATCGGCCGCGGGCTGCTGGCCTCGGCCCACGCGGAGGACGGCACCATCGAGGCGCTGGAACTCCCGGGCGCCTACGGCTTCGCGCTGGCGGTGCAGTGGCACCCGGAGGCCGGGGACGACACCCGGGTCATGGACGCGCTGGTGGCGGCGGCGCGCGGGGCGTCCCCGGCGGAGTGAGACCGGTGCGCGCGGCGGGTCTCAGGGCTCGGCGGGTCTCAGCGCGCGGCGGGCCTCAGGGCGCGCCGCGCGTCAGCCCGAGCAGTTCGCGGGCCGGGCCGGCCGGCCGCTGACCGGCGGGCCACACGGCGCGCAGCTCACGGCCGAGCCGCAGTCCGCGCACCGGAATCGCCACCAGCCGGCGCGCGGTCAGCTCCTCCCCCACGGCCAGTTCGCTGAGGACGGACGGCGCCGCCTCGCTCACCACCGCCGCCTTCACCGCCGTGGTCGAGGCGAGTTCCAGCAGCGGATCGGCCAGGCCGCCGTGCCGGGCGAGCGCCGCGTCCAGCACCTGGCGGGTCCCGGAACCCCGCTCGCGCAGGATCAGCGGGGTGGCGGCCAGTTCGGCGGCGGTCAGCTCCGTACGGCGGCGGGTCCAGGGGTGCGACGGGGCGGCGACCACGATCAGCCGGTCCTGCCCGATGACCGTCCCGTCCAGCCCCGGCGGCACCGCCAGCCCCTCGACGAAACCGAGATCCGCCGCGCCGCTCAGCAGCCGCTCGGCGACCACGCTGGAGTTGCCCGCCAGCAGCGAGACGGCGGTGCCGGGCCGCCGGGCGCGCAGCGCGATCAGCCAGCCCGGCAGCAGATACTCGGCGATCGTCATGCTGGCCGCGACCCGCAGCCGGGAATCCCGCTGCCCCCGCAGCGCCTGCGCCCCCGCGTCGAACGCCTCGGCCGCCTCCACCACCCGCCGCGCCCAGTCCGTCACCAGCGCCCCGGCGTCCGTCAGCCGGGAGCCGCGCGGTGAGCGCTCCACCAGCGCCACCCCCAACTGCCGCTCCATCGACCGGATACGGCTGCTGGCGGCGGGCTGGGTGATGCCCCGCGCACGGGCCGCCCGCCCCAGACTCCCGAGCCGGGCGACGGCGAGCAACAGCTCCAACGCGCCGAGATCCGGGACCCGGTGCGACAGCGATACGGCGACGGCCTCGTCCTCATGAGCCATAAATCCCCCTGCACATAACCCCAGCTTATGCCCTCATAGACACAAGGTCCCTGGTGGCGGCCGTGCCGGGCGATCACGCTGTTCTCATGGCAACCCTCGCGCAAGCACCTTCCCGCACCGACCCCGCCGCCCCCGGTACCCCGCACCCCCCGGCCTCGGTCCGCCATCTCGGGCCGAACTGGTACGCCGCCGTCATGGGCACCGCGATCGTCGCCAACGCCGGGGCCGCACTGCCGCTGACCGCGCCCGGTCCGCGCCTCGTCTACCAGGTGGTCTGGGCGCTCTCCGCGCTGATGCTGCTGACACTGCTGGGCGCCAGAACCGTGCACTGGGTCCGCCACGGCGACCAGGCGCGCCGCCATCTGCTGGACCCGGCCGTCGCCCCGTTCTACGGCTGCCTCGCGATGGCGCTGCTGGCGGTCGGCGGCGGCACGCTCGCGGTGGGCCGGGACGTCATCGGCGTACCGGCCGCGGTGGCCGTCGACGCCGTGCTGTGGACCGTGGGCACCCTGGCCGGTCTCGTCGGCGCCGCGGCGATCCCGTATCTGATGGTGACCCGGCACCGTATCGAGCCCGGCAGCGCCTCCCCCGTCTGGCTTCTGCCACTGGTCGCCCCGATGGTCTCGGCGGCGGTCGGCCCGGCGCTGGTGGCGCACCTCCCGGCCGGCCAGGGGCAGCGGGCCCTGCTGTTCGGCTGCTACGCCCTGTTCGGCATGTCCCTGCTGGCCACGCTGCTCGTGCTGCCGCTCGTGCTGTCCCGGCTGATCCACCACGGGCCACTGCCGCTGGCGCTGACCCCCACGCTGTTCCTCGTCCTCGGCCCGCTGGGCCAGTCCACCACCGCGGTGAACAACCTCGCCGATGCGGCGCCGGGTGTCGTGGACCCCTCCACCGCACACGCCATGGGCGCCTTCGCGGTGCTCTACGGCGTCCCGGTGATGGGCTTCGCGCTGCTCTGGCTGGCGCTCGCCACCGCGATGGTGGTCCGCGCCGTCCGCCGCGGTATGGGCTTCTCGATGACCTGGTGGGGCTTCACCTTCCCGCTCGGGACCTGCGTCACGGGCGCGGCGGGCCTGGCCCGGCACACCGGACTGGGCGCCTTCGACTGGCTCGCCGCGGCGCTGTTCGCGGCCCTGGTGGCGGCGGTGGCGGCGGCCGGTGCCCGTACCGCGAACGGCCTGGCCCGGGGACAACTGCCCGCCGCGCCCCCGCCGGTCACGCCGTAGCCGTCCCCCGCGCCCTCACCTCCCCCCGCGCTCTCACCGGGCCCCGGCCAGCGCCGCCGCCAGCGCGGCCGGGGCCTCCACCAGCGACGGCCCGTACCAGGTCAGGCTGCGGCCGCTGACCAGCGCGGCGGGCAGACCGGGGAACGCCTCGGGACCGTCCCCGGCACTGAAGCGATAGGGCTCGTCGGGCAGCACGACGAGCTCGGCGCCCCGGGCGTTGAGCTCGTCGAGCGGGATGCGGGGGTAGCGGTCGGCGTGGTCCGCGTACAGATTCCGTACGCCCAGACGGGCCAGCACATCACCGGCGAAGGTGTCCCGGCCCAGCACCATCCACGGCCGGCGCCAGATCGGCACCACCGCCGTCCTTCCCCAAGCTCTCAACTCCGTTCGAGCAGGGGAGTCCCCAATCGCCGCCGGAACCGGCAGCTCGCGCCAGGCGGCCTCGGCGGCGTCCAGCCACTCCGGCCGGGACAATCCGCAGCCCGCCACCAGCACCCGCGCCAGCTCGCCCCACGCCTGGTCCAGCGTCCGCACCTCGGTGACCAGGACGGTCAGCCCGGCGGCCCGCAGCGCGGCCAGATCCTGCGGGCGGTTCTCCTCCTCGTTGGCGATCACCAGATCCGGCGCCAGTGCCGCGATCCCGCCGACGTCGGGATTCTTGGTGCCGCCGATACGGGGGACATCGAGCCCGGCGGGGTGGCTGCACCAGTCGGTGACCCCGGCCAGCAGTTCGGGCGCGGACGCCGCCACCGCCTCGGTGAGGGAGGGCACCAGGGACACCACACGCCGGGGGGATCGGTGACCGGTCATCCGCTCACCGTACGCGCCCGGCACCGCGCGGTCAGCGGATCTCCGTCACCCCCGCGAACCCGGCGTCAGCCCGCGACCCCGGCGTCCCCACCCGCCCCCCGCCTCAGGAACGTCCGCCGACCGTACGCCGCAGCCAGAAGGCCGCACCCGCGGCGAGCGCCAGCAGCGCCAGACCTCCGGCCGCCTGGGCGGCGTTCACCCCCTCCACCCGGGCGTCGCGCACCGTCACGCTCTCGGTGAAGCTCTCCCCGCCCGACGCGCAGTGGATGGTGACCGGGTAGCGCCCCGGCCCGGCCCCCTCGGCGACCCTGGCCTGGGCGCCCATCCCGCGCTCCCCCGGCCGCAGCACCACCGAGCCGAACAGCGTCGACGACGCCCACGCACCCCGGCCCGAAGCACACTGCCTGCCGTCGCTGATGCTCACCCGCTGCCCGGCCACCATCGGATCCGGATCGACCTGAGCCCAGGCGGGAGGCGCGGCGAGCCCCAGGGCGGTGAGGCCGAACAGGACGACGGCGGCGGAATGCGCGGGCTTCACGATCATCTCCTTCGCCGGCCGCGACCACGGCGGCCCCTCAGGAAAAACAGGCACACAGCTGAGCGAACCACCTGTCCCACCCCGCCGCGCAGCAAACGCCGCCGGTCGGGTGATCCCCCGCTCCCGCGCCGCGGCGGCACCGCACAAGCAACGGGCCCCGCCACCCGGCAACTGCCGGGGACGGGGCCCGCCGCACCACAGGGGCCGCGCGAACTACGCGCCCTGCCCGCCTACTTCACCGGCGCCATCTTGTCGACGATGCCCGGATGGTCGGCGATCCACTTCTCGACGCCCTTGTTCTCGTTGCCCTTACCGGCGTCCTGGATGTCCTGCTCCAGGCTGCCGAGCTCCTTGGGGCTCATCTTCCAGTTCTTCAGCCAGCCGTGGAACTCCGGGAACTTCTCCGGGAAGCTCTTGTGGCCGAGCGTCTTGATCTGGTTGTTGGCGCCCCAGGTGCCCTTGGGGTCCGCGAGCTTGGTGAGCTTGTACTTGCTGTACGCCCAGTGCGGCGACCACAGCACCACCGCGACCGGCTCCTTCTTGCGGTACGCCCGGTCCAGCTCCGTCAGCATGGCGCTGGTGCCGGCCGAGGTGACCTCGAAGTCCTGGAGGCCGTACGCGGGAGCGACGGTGTCCTTGAGGCGCTTCATCTCGCCGGTGCCCGGCTCAATGCCGATGATCTTGCCCTGGAACTCGTCCTTGTGCTCGCGCAGATCGTCCAGGGTCTTCACACCCTTGACGTAGGACGGCACCGCGATCTCCAGCGAGGTCTTGTCGTACCAGGGCCCGACGTCGACGAGATCCTTCTTGTACCTGTCCCAGTACTGCTTCTGCGCGACCGGCAGCCAGCCGTCCGTCTCCACATCGATCTGGCCCGTGGACAGTCCCGTCCACATCGGCCCGACATCGAGATTGCGGATGTTCGGCTTGTAGCCGCGCTTCTCCAGGATGTTCTTCCACAGGTACGTGGTGGCGATGCCCTCGTCCCATGCGGGGTAGCCGATGTTCGGCGCCTTGCCGGCGTCCTTGCCCTTGGCGTACGAGGCGTCCGCGGACGGGGCGATCTTGTCGACCAGCCCGGGGTGCTTCTTCAGCCAGGTCCGCACACCGTCCTGCTCATGGCCCTCACCGGCGGTCTTGATGTCGCTCTCCAGGCTGGTGAGCTGCTTCTCGTCCAGGTGGAAGTTCTTCATCCACCTGGCGACCTCGGGCTCGTCCTTGGCGAAGCCCTTGCGGCCCAGCAGGTGCAGACCGTCACCGGAGCCGAAGGAGCCCTTGGGGTCCTTGAGCTTGGTGAGCTTGTACTTGTCGTACGCCCAGTGCGGCGACCACAGGGTGACCGCGATCGGCTTCTTGGCGTGCAGCGAGCGGTCCAGCTCGGTGAGCATGGAGGCGGTGCTGGACGCCTGGACCTTGTACTCGCCACCCAGGCCGTAGTCCTTGAGGACCTTCTCCTTGAGCAGCTTCATCTCACCGGCGCCCGGCTCGATACCGGTGATCTTGCCGCCGAACTCGCCGCCCTTGCCCTTGAGATCGTCGAGGGTCTTGATGTCCTTCATGTAGGACGGGACCGCGATCTCCAGGGAGGTCTTGTCGTACCAGGTGCCGAGGTCCTCCAGCTTGTCCTGGTACTTCTTCCAGTACGAGGCGTGGGTGGTCGGCAGCCAGGCGTTGGTCTGGACGTCGATGTCCCCGCGGGCCTGCCCGGCGAACAGCGGACCGGCCTCCAGGGCCTGGGCCTTGGGCTTGTAGCCGCGCTGCTCCAGGATTTCCTTCCAGAGGAAGGTGGTGGCCTTGCCCTCGTCCCAGTTGACGTAGCCGAGGCTGATCGGCCGGCCGTTGCCGCCGCCCTTGCCTGCGTCCTTGCCGAAGTAGCCCATCCCGCCGGCGAGCAGCGCCAGCACGACGATGCCGACCATGGCCACGGAGGTGGCGGGCCGCCAGTGCAGGAACTTCAGCCCGCCGAGCGACGCCTGCGCCTTGGCCAGCGCCCGCCGGCCGAGCGGCGAGACCCGCTGGTTGAGCGCGCCGGTCATCCGGTCCAGGTACATGGCGAGGATGACGACTGCGATGCCGGACTCGGAACCCAGCGCCACGTCGACCGAGCTGATCGCGTTGTAGACGGACCCGCCGAGACCGCCGCCGCCGACCATGCCGGCGATGACGACCATGGACAGCGCCAGCATGATGACCTGGTTGATACCGGCCATGATCGTGGGCAGCGCCAGCGGCAGCTGGACGCGGAAGAGCGTGCGCCGCGGGTGGGTGCCGAACGCCTCGGCCGCCTCGACCAGTTCCGCGTCGACCTGCCGGATGCCGAGTTCGGTCATCCGGACCGCGGGCGGCATGGCGAAGACGATGGTGGCGACGATGCCGGGGACGACACCGAGGCCGAAGAAGAGGATGCCGGGGATGAGGTAGACCATCGCCGGCATCGTCTGCATCAGGTCCAGGACCGGACGCAGCACTCCGCCGACGACCCGGCTGCGGGCCGCCCAGATACCGAGCGGCACCGCGACCAGCACGGTGATCAGGCACGCCACCAGCACCAGGGAGAGCGACTCGATGGTCGGTCCCCACTGTTCGACCGAGTCGATCAGGGCGAAGCCGAGGAAGGCGAGCACGGCGGCCGGCAGCCCGCGCAGCCACCAGGCGAGCACCGCGAAAATACCGGCCAGCAGCAGCGGTTCGGGCCCGGAGAGGACCGTGTGAATCGCGTCGTAGAGGCCGTTCAGCACCTTCGTGATGAGGGTGAAGAGCCAGTCGAGGTTGTCGCGCAGCCAGTTGACGGCGCCCTCGGCCCAGCTGCCTATCTGGATCCTAGGCACCGGTGATCACCTTGTCCTCGGGCTCGTGGCCGGCCGGCGCGTCCGCCGCGGACGTCTTGCCGAGTTCCACCGGCGTACCGTTCCCGGCCGGGCTCTGCGCGGGGACACCGTCCGCCGCGTCCTGCCGGGCGGGCTCACCGAGCACGGCGAGCAGCCGCTCGGCCGCCACCGCGCCGACCAGTTCACCGTGCTCATCGGTCACGGCGACCGGAACGGTGCTGGTCGAGCAGGGCGTGAACAGCTCGAAGAGCGGGGTGTCCACACCGACGGTGGCGGGCGCCGCGGCCCGGAACTCCGCCGCGGTGGCCAGCTTCCCGCCCTCCGGGGTCGTCGCACCGAGCACGGTCCCGACCTCGGCCATGATCGCGCCCGCGGTCAGCACCCGCGTACGGTCCACGTCCTGGGTGAAGGAGGCGACATAGTCGTTGGCCGGTGTGACGAGGATGTCCTCGGCGCTGCCGATCTGCACGATCCGCCCGTCCCGCATCACCGCGATCTTGTCACCGAGGCGCATCGCCTCGTTGAGGTCGTGGGTGATGAAGACAATGGTCTTCTTCAGGGTCTTCTGCAGTTCGAGCAGCTGGTCCTGCATATCGCGGCGGATCAGCGGGTCGAGCGCGCTGAAGGACTCGTCCATCAGCAGCAGATCGGCGTCGGTGGCCAGCGCCCTGGCCAGGCCCACCCGCTGCTGCATCCCGCCGGACAGCTCGTCGGGCCAGGACTTCTCCCAGCCCTTGAGCCCGGTGAGTTCCAGTGCCTCGGTGGCGCGCCGGGTGCGCTCGGCGCGCGGGACGCCCTGCACCTCCAGCCCGTAGGCGGCGTTCTCCAGCACACTGCGGTGCGGGAAGAGCGCGAAGTGCTGGAAGACCATGGAGATCTTCTCGGAGCGGACCTTGCGCAGTTCCCTGTCGCTGAGCGAGGTGAGGTCCTGGCCGTCGAACCGGACGGTTCCGGCGGTCGGCTCCAGCAGCCCGTTGAGCGTACGCAGCAGGGTGGACTTCCCGGATCCGGACAGACCCATGACGACGAAGATCTGGCCCTCGTCCACCTCGATCGACGCGTCGATCACCGCAGCGGTGGTGCCTTCGGCCCGCAGCTCCTCCCGGCTTGCGCCGGCTTCGAGTTTGCGGACCGCGTCCTCGGGTCGTCTGCCGAACACTTTGTACAAGTGCTCGGCTTGCAGCCTGGACACATATGCCTCTCTTGTTGTTGAAAAACGACCTGCCACCCCCGTAGCCAGGTCGTGGAGCGGCACGGGGTCGGCCCTCTTTACCGGCCGAATAGTTGAATCTCGACCGGGTTCACTCCGGCTGCGCGCCTGCCCCTCTTTATCTGGCTCAAACACAACGGTGAGCCAGCTCACACCGCCGTGACGTATGGGGCATACGGCAAAATGCGGGGTGTGACTCGACGCCTGATGCTCCTCGACACCGCCTCGCTCTACTTCCGCGCCTATTTCGGGGTACCGGAATCAGTCAAGGCCCCAGACGGCACCCCGGTGAACGCGGTACGCGGTCTGCTGGACTTCATCGCCCGGCTCGTCCAGGACCACCACCCCGACGACCTGGTCGCCTGCATGGACTTCGACTGGCGCCCCCAGTGGCGGGTCGATCTGATCCCCTCCTACAAGGCACACCGGGTCGCCGAGGAGGCCCCGGCCGGGTCCACGGAGCCCGACGAGGAAGAGATCCCCGACACCCTCTCGCCGCAGGTCCCGGTCATCGAAGACGTCCTGGACGCCCTGGGCATCGCCCGTATCGGAGCGGACGGCTACGAGGCCGACGACGTCATCGGCACCCTGACCGCACAGTCGCAGGGCCCGGTGGACATCGTCACCGGCGACCGCGACCTCTTCCAGCTCGTCGACGACCGCCGCGGCATCCGCATCCTGTATCCGCTCAAGGGCGTCGGCACCCTCCAGCTCACCGACGAGGCGCTGCTGCGCGAGAAGTACGGCGTGGACGGCCCCGGTTACGCCGAGCTGGCGCTGCTGCGCGGCGACCCCAGCGACGGACTGCCCGGCGTACCGGGGATCGGCGAGAAGACCGCCGCCAAGCTGCTGGCCACCTACGGCGACCTGGCGGGCATCATGGCCGCCGCCGACGACCCCGCCTCGAAGGTGACCCCCGTACAGCGCAAGCGGCTGCTGGAGGCGCACCCCTACCTGGCGGTCGCCCCGAAGGTCGTGAAGGTGGCCACCGACGTGCCCGTACCCGCCGTCGACCACGCCCTCCCCGCCGAACCGGCCGACCCCGAGCGGCTGGAAGCGCTCGCCGCGCAGTGGGGCCTGGGCGGCGCCCTCCAGCGGCTGCTCCTCACACTTCGCCGATGAACTGTTAGGTTAGGTATACCTAATAACCTTGGCGTCAGGGGAGATTGCCGTGGCAGCAGAGCGTCCGTCCCGCAAGAAGCCCGCCGTGCACCGCGGCCGGGTGCAGCGCACCGAACAGCTCACCCCGCACATGGTCCGTGTGGTGCTGGGCGGGGAAGGACTGGCGGAGTTCACGGCGGGCGAGTACTCCGACCACTACGTCAAGCTGGTCTTTCCGCGGCCCGGTGTCAGCTACCCCGAGCCGTTCGACATCGCGCAGATCCGTGCCGAGTTCCCGCGCGACCAGTGGCCCAGCACCCGTACGTACACCATCCGCGCCTGGGACCCCGCGACCCGCGAGCTGACCGTGGACTTCGTGGTGCACGGCGACGAGGGCCTCGCCGGTCCCTGGGCGGCCGCGGCACAGCCGGGCGAGGAGATCTTCCTGCTCGGCCCCGGCGGCGCCTACGTCCCGGAGGCCGCCGCCGACTGGCATCTGCTGGCGGGCGACGAGAGCGCACTGCCGGCCATCGCGGCCTCCCTCGCCCGGATGCCCGCGGGCGTCCCCGTGCACGCCTTCATCGAGGTGGCCGGGCCGGAGGAGCGCCAGGAGCTGGACGCGCCGGCCGGCGCCGAGATCAGCTGGCTGTACCGCGGCGCCGCCCCGGTAGGCCGCGAACTGGTCGCCGCCATACGGGCGCTGGATTTCCCCTCCGGCCGGGTCCAGGCATTCGTCCACGGCGAGGCCGGCTTCGTGAAGGAGCTGCGGCGACTGCTCCGCGTCGAGCACGCGATCCCCCGCGAGGACCTGTCCATCTCCGGCTACTGGCGCACCGGCCACGACGAGGACAGCTGGCAGGCAGCCAAGCGCGAGTGGAACCAGCAGGTGGAAGCCGAACAGGAGCCCGCGGGAGCGGCGGCCTCCTGACTGGTCGGGGCAACACGAGCCCCTCGCCGCGAAGTCCCCTCTGCCGTACGGGGGCCCGGAGTTGACGCAACCAACTCCGGGCCCCTCCGGATGCGCGGCTCGCCACACGCCCTACCGGCCGCCCGCCCCCTTTACCTCGGCCTCGCTAGCACCCCTCTCCCCCGCTTCCCCGAACGTACGGGCCGACGCCTCCACATGCGCGAGCCGGCGCATCGCCGAGAGGACCGCGTCCCCCAGCACGGTCCCCACCACGACCCGCTCCACCAGCCCGTCGACCTCGGCGTTGCGCTCCGCCCACGCCAGATCGGCGGCGGCCACCCGCTCACATGCCTCGGCGTAGTCGTCCATGACCTCCTCGAACTCGCCGTGCGCGATGCCCCGGAGCGTGGCCAGCGCGACGGCCAGCTTCTCGTACGACGGATGGTCCGGCTCGACCCGCCAGCCGCGGCGGCGGACCAGCTCGGCGACCGTCTGCCGCGCCCGCTCCATGCCCTCCGGTGCGGCGGCCGTCCGCGGGGTGATCGCCCCCTGCGCCACACCGAGGACATCGTGCACCGCCTCCTCCGGTGAGTCGACGGCGGCCAGCACGTCCCGCACCGAGGAGACCGAGAGTCCCCCGACGTCGATCAGCCCCCGGATCAGCCGCAGTCTGCGGACATGACCGTCGTCGTAACTGGCCTGGTTGGGGCTGGTCAGCCGCCCCGCGGGCAACAGCCCCTCGCGGACGTAGTACTTGATCGTCGGGATCGCGACCCCTGTCTCGCGACTCAATTCCCCGATGCGCATCTGCCGCCCTTCCCTCGCCGGGACCACACTCCGGCGTCCCCGATATCCCGGGCGCCCACACCCGGCCTTGCCATTCCACTCCCCATCATAGATAGTCCAGCTATCAGATAGCAGGCATCACCACTATCCACTCACGGGGGATCCGTATCCGTATGTCCACATACCGCTCCCTGCTCGCCTTCTCCTGGGCGATGGCCGCCCTCGCCATCGTCACGGCCGTCGGCCTGATCGTCGACGACCGGACGCTGGTCGGCGCACCCATCTGGTCAAAACCCCTGAAGTTCGCGGTGTCCTTCGCCGTCTACGGGCTGACGCTGGCCTGGATGCTGTCCCGGCACACGCCCCCGTCCCGGGTCGGACGGTGGGCCGCGCACACCGTCGTCGCGGCCGGACTCATCGAGATGGCGATCATCACCGGCCAGGCCCTCCGCGGCCGGCGCAGCCACTTCAACGTCGAGACCCCCCTGGACCAGGCCCTGTTCGCCACCATGGGCCTCACCGTCGCCGTCCTCTGGCTGGCCACCCTCGTCATCGCCGTTCTGCTCTTCCGCGCCCGTCCGGGCGACCGCGCCGCGACCTGGGCGATCCGGCTTGGCCTGCTGCTCGCCCTGGCCGGGATGCTGCTCGGCGGGCTGATGCTGCTCCCCACCCCGGACCAGCAGGCCGCGGGCGCCCTGCGCACCACCCTCGGCGCACACGGCGTCGGCCTCCCCGACGGCGGCCCGGCCATGCCGCTGACCGGCTGGAACACCACCGGCGGTGATCTGCGCATCCCGCACTTCGTCGGCATGCACGCCCTCCAGGCGCTCCCCCTCTTCCTCTACGCCATCGAGACCCTGTCCACCCGCTACGCCCTCCTGCGCAACGAACGGATACGCCTCCGCCTGGTCCTGGTCGCGGCCGGCTCCCTCACCGCCCTCCTGGCCCTCCTGACCTGGCGAGCACTCGACGGCCAGCCCCTGCCCCACCCGGACGAACCCGGCCTCCCCACCCTCTTCAACCTGGCCTTCACCCTCGCGGCACCGTTCTGGGCGCTGCTGATCCTGGCCCCGGGGTGGCGCTGGACGGACCGGATCGCCGCCTCACCGCTGCCGATGGTGCCGGTCCTCGCGGTCTACCTCGCCCTGGCCGTCCCGGTGTTCCCCCAGCTGTGGGCCGCCGTCAGCCGACCCGACCTGGCCGGCTTCCAGGAGCTGCTGCGGCTCGGCGGCGGAGCGGGCGCGATCTGGGCCCAGGTGATCGCCTGGGACCTCTTCCTGGGCCAGTGGATGTACCGCGAGGCCCGGAAGCTGAGGATCCACCCGCTGGTGATGGGACCGCTGCTGGCCCTCACCGTCCTGCTCTCCCCCATCGGCGTCCTCCTCTTCCTCCCCCTCCGCGCGGCCGCCCGCCGCCGCATCCACCGCCCCGACCCCACACCGCGGCCCCACCCGGCGCCAGTAGCTGCGGGACAACCCGCCTAGCTAGGCCGTATGACAGACCGCTTCGATGTTGTTGCCGTCGAGGTCGCGGACGAAGGCCCCGTAGTACGACTCGTGGTATTGGGGCCACAACCGTGGAGCGTGCAGAGACTCGGCGCCGGCCGCGACGGCGGCAGCGTGGAAGGCGTCGACGGCCGCACGGTCGGGCGCGGCAAAGGCGAGGTGCACCTCACGGGCGGGGCCGTCGTCGGTCGCGGGGACGAGCCACAGAGTGTGCCCGGTGGTGCCGAAGCTGATGAACTCGCCGAACTGCTTGGTCCGTTGGGCCCCGAGCGGGGCGAGAACACGGTCGTAGAAATCCGCGCTCGCCGGGACGTTCGCCACCTGTATCGCCATGTGATCGATCATCAGGCCAGCGTTTCACCGAACGGGAAAAAGGGCGCGGGGTTTTCCGGCAGAGCCGACGCACTCCATCACAACGGCGGTGCCGTGTCCCCTCCGGACGGAACACGGCACCGCCGCACTACTTACTCAGCGCACTCAGCCCACCGACGAATACGCCACCACACCACGCAGCACACCATCCATGGCCTTGCGGGCCGTGCGGGCGACCGTGCCGCCGGGCGGGGCCGCGGCCGCGATCTGGCCGAGGACGTCGATCAGCTGCTTGCACCAGCGGACGAAGTCACCGGCGGGCATCTCGGCCTCGCGGAGCACCTCGTCGAGACCGAAGCCGGAGGCCCAGCGGTAGGCGGCCCAGGCGAAGCCGAGGTCCGGCTCACGCTGGCCGACGCCCTCCGCCTGGTTGATCTTGTGATCCTCCTCCAGGGCATCCAGCCGGCCCCAGATACGGACCATCTCGCCCAGTGCGTCCTTGGCCTTGCCGGCCGGCAGCTTGGGCGCCACCGCGTCATCCGCCTGCCGCGCCTCGTACACCAGCGCCGAGGCACAGGCCGCCAGCTCAGCGGGGCCCAGCCCCTCCCAGACGCCCTCGCGCAGACACTCACTCGCCAGCAGATCCAGCTCACCGTAGAGCCGGGCGAGCCGACGCCCCTCGTCGGTGACGGTGTCGCCTTCGAGGTAGTCCATCTCGGTCAGCAGGCCACAGATCCGGTCGAAGGTACGGGCGATGGTGTTCGTCCGCCCCTCGATCCGGCGCTCCAACTGACGGGTGTCACGCAGCAGTCGGTGATAGCGCTCGGCCCAGCGGGCGTGGTCCTCACGCTCGGCGCAGCCATGGCAGGGGTGCGCCCGGATCTCCGTACGCAGCCGGGCGATCTCACGGTCGTCGGCCGCCTCCGCGCGGGGCTTACGATGCCGCGACGGCACCATATGACCGGCCTTCGTCCGCAGCGCGGAGGCCAGATCGCGGCGCGACTGCGGGCTACGGGCATTGAACGACTTGGGAATCCGCATCCGGTCCAGCGCCTTGACCGGCACCGGGAAGTCGATCGAGGCCAGCCGCTTGACCTGCCGCTCGGCGGTCAGCACCAGCGGCCGCGGCCCGTCCTGCGCATCGAAGCCGCGGTGGCCGTTCGTCCGCCCCGAGGGCATACCGGGGTCGAGGACCAGCGCCAGACCCGCGTACTTGCCCGTCGGCACATGAATGACATCGCCGGGCTTCAGCTTCTCCAGCGCCGCCGCGGCCGCCACCCGCCGCTGCGCCGCACCCTGCTTGGCCAGCTCCGTCTCACGGTCCTTCAACTGCCGCCGCAGCGCGGAGTATTCCTCGAAGTCACCGAGGTGGCAGGTCATCGAGCCGCGGTAACCCTCCAGCCCCTCCTCGTTCTTCTGCACCTGCCGCGAGATCCCGACCACCGACTTATCGGCCTGGAACTGCGCGAACGACATCTCCAGCAGCTCCCGCGAACGGTGCCTGCCGAACTGCGAGACGAGGTTGACCGCCATGTTGTACGACGGCTTGAAGGAGGACCGCAGCGGATACGTACGCGTCCCGGCGAGCCCGGCCAGCGCGCCCGGGTCCATCCCCCGCTGCCACAGCACCACCGCATGGCCCTCGATGTCGATACCGCGGCGCCCGGCCCGGCCGGTCAGCTGGGTGTACTCGCCGGGGGTGATATCGGCGTGCTGCTCACCGTTCCACTTCACCAGCTTTTCCAACACCACGGACCGCGCGGGCATGTTGATGCCCAGCGCCAGGGTCTCGGTGGCGAAGACGGCCTTGACCAGGCCCTTCACGAACAGCTCCTCGACGACCTCCTTGAAGGTCGGCAGCATCCCGGCATGGTGCGCGGCGATGCCCCGCTCCAGGCCCTCCAGCCACTCGAAGTAGCCCAGCACATGAAGGTCGTCATCCGGAATCCCGGCCGTCCGCGCCTCCACTATGCGACGGACCTGCTCACGGCCCTCCTGGTCATTGAGCCGCAGCCCCGAAACCAGGCACTGCTGGACGGCCGCCTCGCAGCCGGCCCGGCTGAAGATGAAGGTGATCGCGGGCAACAGGCCCTCGTTGTCGAGGCGGTCGATGACCTCGGGCCGGCTCGGCGTCCAGATACGGGCGCGCTGCCGGCGCTCCCGCTCCCGGTCCGCCTCGCGCATATTGCGGCCCCGGCGCTTGTCCCGGCCGAACGTCGGCCGGCTGTTCTCCATCCGCGCCAGCCGCTCCAGATCGGGGTTGACCTCACGGCGGCCGCCGCGCTGCCCGTCCCGCTCCTCGAACAGGTCGTATATCCGCCGCCCCGCGAGCACGTGCTGCCACAGCGGCACCGGCCGGTGCTCGGAGACGATCACGGCGGTGTCACCGCGCACCGTGTCCAGCCAGTCGCCGAACTCCTCGGCGTTGGAGACCGTCGCCGACAGTGACACCAGCGTCACCGACTCGGGAAGATGGATGATCACCTCTTCCCAGACGGCGCCACGGAAGCGGTCGGAGAGATAGTGCACCTCGTCCATGACCACATAGCCGAGGCCGACCAGCGACTGCGAGCCGGAATAAAGCATGTTCCGCAGCACCTCGGTGGTCATCACGACCACCGGAGCCTCGGAGTTGACGCTGTTGTCGCCGGTCAGCAGACCGACCTTCTCGGCGCCGTAACGCTTGACCAGATCCTGGTACTTCTGGTTGGAGAGCGCCTTGATGGGCGTGGTGTAGAAGCATTTTCGGCCCTGCTCCAGGGCCAGGTGGACGGCGAATTCGCCGACGATCGTCTTGCCGGATCCAGTGGGGGCCGCGACCAGCACGCCCTGGCCGGCCTCCAGGGCCCGACACGCCTCGACCTGGAACGGATCCAGCCCGAAGTCGTACATTTCACGGAAAGGGGCGAGTGCGGTGGCCTGCTCGGCCGCCCTGAGCTTGGCGGCGGCATAGCGCTCAGCAGGGGACATGTCCTCGGTCATCGTGCTTACGAGCCTACCGGCCACCTCTGACAACGACCCGATCTTTATGCCGCCGGTTTGCCGTGAGCCGGGGCCGGTTCACCTACGGGCGGGCGGGGTGGCGGCGGGGAACCACGCGCCCGGCCACACCCCGCCCGCACACCACCAACAACGCCTACCTCACGTCACAACCCGTCACGTGAAGTCGTCATACCCCTCACGAGGACGCCGCGCGTCACCCTGGCCCCCGTCACCACCGGCCTGCTCCGGCAGCATCCGCCCGGACGCCACCGGCTCGATCTCCCCGACCTCCGAGGGCGTCAGATCGAGCTCCGATGCCTCGTCATCGCTCAGCCCCGCATCCGGGTTGCCGATCTTGCGCCGACGGTCATTGAACAGGCAGATGCCCACGGCTCCGAAGTACAGCACCACGATCGGCGCGGCCAGCAGCCCCATGACCAGCGGATCACCGGTCGGCGTGGCGAGCGCCGCGAACACCGTGATGCCCAGCACCATGAACCGCCACCAGCTCAGGATCCGGCGCCCCGTGAGCACCCCGCCGAAGTTGAGCAGCACCAGGAGCAGCGGCAGCTCGAA
The DNA here is from genome assembly GCF_027497495.1 of Streptomyces tubercidicus. Taxonomy (GTDB): domain Bacteria; phylum Actinomycetota; class Actinomycetes; order Streptomycetales; family Streptomycetaceae; genus Streptomyces; species Streptomyces tubercidicus. Next base: position 6,641,602 of record NZ_CP114205.1, on the reverse strand, counting down.
GGCGAGACCGAAGACCAGCACCATGCGTGTGACGATGTCGAAGAACTCATCGGCGGGGAAGAAGTTGACCCAGTCGCTGGGGGTCAGTCCGACCAGCGCACCCGCGGTGGTCGGCAGGATCGCGTAGGCGAGGTAGGCGCCGCCCAGGAAGAGCGGGACTCCGGCGCCGACGAAGCCGAGGGCGTACTTCTTCTCGTGACGGTGCAGCCCCGGCGCGAGAAAGGCCCAGAGCTGGTAGAGCCACACCGGTGTGGCGAGGACGACACCGGTGGTGAGGGACACCTTGAGCAGGATCGTGAACGGTGCGAGCAGACCGTTCGCGCTGACCTGGGCACAAGGATGGTCGCGCGGACCGGACGCGTTCTTGCTGCAGCCGACCGAATCGATGACCGGGCCGGTGACGAAGTGGGCGATCGCGTCGTACTGCCACATCGCGACGCTGGTGATCACTATGATCGCCAGCACCGACTTCAGCAGCCGGTTGCGCAGCTCACGCAGATGCGCCGCGAGCGGCATCCGCCCCTCGGGGTCCTTCTCCTGCTTGCGGGCAGACTTGAGCAACCCACTTCCTCGTCTCGTACATCAACCGCTGCCGGCCGGGCCGGCGCGACTGGATCGGCTCGGTCAGCTCTGGTTGGCGCGGTTCGGCTCGGCCACGGGGCGCGAGCTGTTCACATCACCGGGAGCCGCCTGAATCGTACGAGGGGCCTGCTGGGCAGCGTCAGAGGGAGCCTCGGAGGAGGTGCCACCGTCCGCTTCGCCCTCCTTCTTCATCGCCTTGGCCTCGCTCTTGAGGATGCGAGCGGACTTCCCGAGCGAACGCGCCATGTCCGGAAGCTTCTTCGCGCCGAAGAGCAGCACAACGACAACGAGGATCAGGATGATCTCGGGGGCCCTCAGGTTGCTGAGCATGTGCGACTACCTTCTCGCCGTGGCGGCGTCTGCTGTGGTGCCTGCCGAATGGGGGTCGGACTGGCGTCCTGGTGCGTGCTCGATCGTAACCTTCGGTGGTGAACGCCGGGCAATGCCCGTGCGACTTCCGCATTGCCTCGACCGCCGCGCTGTATGAACCGCAGAGGAAGCCTACTCCTCCGCCTTCAGGCCGGGCAGAGCGCGTCCGCCGGGCGGCGGCACCTCGCCGGCGACGGCCGCTCAGTCGCGGCCGGCCTCGTGCATACGGGAGGCGAGCGGCAGCGCCGCCCGTTCCAGGTCCTCGCTGGCCCGCTGGATCCGCTCCGAGGTCGCCCCGACCTGGCGGGCCAGCCGTCGCACCTCGACGAAGACGCGGACGGCGAGGACGCCGAGCACGGCGATCCCGGCGAAGCCGAGGGCGATTGCGATCATGGGCCAGAGCATGGGACGAGCCTATCGGTCAGCCCGTGTGCAGCCGCAGCGTGCGGACCCCGCCGCCGGTGAGCAGCTCGATGATCCGTTCGCCGGCCGGTTTGCGCACCGCGCGGCGGCAGTCGGGGCAGGTGAAGGAGTAGAAGGTGGTGCGGCTGCTGGCGCCGATCGCCAGCCGGAAGGCGTCGGAGGCCAGCTCGAAGCGGCCCCGGCAGTCCGGGCAGGCCGCCTTGAAGATCACCGGGCCGGTTCTTCGCATCAGGGTGGTGGTCATCATCGTCATCCTTCGCTGCCTCGTCCTTCGCCCGGCGCCGCACGGCGATCCCGGCCCGCACGCGACACCCGGTCCGCGCCGCGCGCCCAGCCGGTACGGCACGCCCGGCCCCCACCACGCACTCCGCCCGCCGCGCTCACTCGCCGTACGCCGCGAGGGCCAGCTCCGCAGCCTGCCGCGCGCTGTCCGCGAGGGCCTGCGGCGCCACGATCCGGCCGTCCCGGCCCAGCCGCAGGGCCAGCCGCCGCAGCGAGGCCGGGTCGGGGGTGCGCAGGGTGATGCGCAGCCCGCCGTCGGGAAGCTCCTCGGCGCTGTCGTGCGGGTAGTACTCGGCGACCCAGCGGCCGCCGGGCCCGACCTCGATGGAGACCTCGGGGTCCTCGGCCGCGGGCTGCACCAGGCCCTCGGACAGATCGCGCAGCTCGACCGGCGGCGGGTCGGCGGGCGCGTCCAGCAGCTTGATCTCGGCGACCCGGTCGAGCCGGAAGGTCCGCCGGGCCTCGGAGAGCCGGCACCAGGCTTCCATGTACGTGTGGCCGACGGCGAAGAGCCGGATCGGGTCCACCTCGCGCTCGGTCAGCTCGTCGCGGGCCGGGGAGTAGTAGCGCAGCCACAGCCGGCGCCGCTCGGCGATGGCGCGGTCCACATCGGCGAACACCCCGCCCTCGGATTCGAAGGTCACCGAGAGCCGGGAGCTGGCCCCGGCCGCCTCCCCGGCCGCCGCCTCCAGCTTGGCGGTGGCCCGCAGCAGCGCCTGCCGGTCACCCTCGCGGAGTCCGGGCAGGGTGGCCACCGCGCGGGCCGCGACCAGCAGGGCGGTCGCCTCGTCGGCGGCCAGCCGCAGCGGTTCGGCGACATCGTCGGGGTTGTGCCACCAGATGCGGTCGCCGTCGGTGTCGATGTCCAGGAGGTCGCCGCCGCGGAAGCTCGTTCCGCACATCGGCAGGACATCGAGGTCGGCGATCAGCTCGTCCTCGGTGATGCCGAAGGCGCGGGCGACGTCCCCGACGCGGGCGCCGGGGCGCTCACGGAGGTAGGTCACCAGGGACAGCATCCGGCGGGTCTGGTCGATCGCGTTCGTCGCCACGGGTCTCGTTTCCCTCTCAGCCCTTGGCCACGGCACGCAGCCGGTCGATGACATCGGCGCGCAGCTCCGCGGGTTCCAGTACGACCACGTCGGGGCCGAACTCCACGAGCCAGGCGTCGAGTCCGTGCCCGTTGGGGATCTCCAACTCATCCCAGCCGCCGCCGAGTTCGCGGACGGTGAGCGCACGGGCGCGCAGCGGATAGCCGTGCTCGGCCCGCAGCTTGATACGGGCGGTGCCGGTGGCCGTCTCACCGGCCCAGCTCTCCACGGTCTCGCGGACGGTGACGTGATCAGGCACCGGCGCGGTGAACGCCCCTTGCCGGGAACGGACCTTGCCGGTGATCCGGGAGAGCCGGAAGACCCGCTCGGCCTTGCGCTCGCGGTCCCAGCCCGCGACATACCAGTGGCCCCGCCAGCATTCGAGGATCCAGGGTTCGACCTGCCGCTGCTCGGGGTGGGCGGCGTTCGACTTGCGGTAGTCAAAGACGACCGGGCGGCGGTCGCGGCAGGCCAGCATCAGCGGTTCGAACGCGGCCTCATGGGCGGGGATGCGTGGTTCCAGCGCGCTGTGCGGCTGTCCGGCGTCGTAGTCGGCACCGTCCCCGGCCAGCGGCATCCCGGCCGCACGCAGCTTCTGGAGCGCGCCACTGGCGGCGCCCGCCAGCCGGGCCTGCTGCCAGATCTTGGCCGCGAGCCCCAGGGCGGCGGCCTCCTCGGCGTCCAGGGTGATCGGGGGCAGGCGGTTGCTGTCGCGGCGGGCGAGATAGCCGATGTCGCCCTCGATGCCCTCGACGGTCTCGATGACGAGGCCCAGCTCGCGCAGATCGTCCTTGTCCCGCTCGAACATGCGGTTGAACGAGTCGTCGCTGCTCGCCTCGATATAGGCCTCGATGGACGACCGCAGTTCACGCTTGGTCAGCGGGCGTCGCGTCCCCAGCAGGCACAGCGCCAGATTCATCAGCCGCTCGGCCTTGGCAATGGCCATCGACGCCCTTTCTCGTTGAACTCCCGATCGTTGACCGTACCGCTCGGGGAGGTCAGGGCAAAGCCGGAACGGTAAGCAGGCGGACACGCCCGAGGGCCCGCACCATCACGGCACGGGCCCTCGGCCACATCAGCGGCGGTCGCCTACGGCGACCGGCAGTGGTCTCAGACGGAGACCAGGTCGCAGACGAAGATCAGCGTCTCGCCCGGGGCGATCCGGCCGCCGCCCGCGCCACGGTCGCCGTACGCGAGGTGCGCGGGGATGGTCAGCCGGCGGCGGCCGCCGACCTTCATGCCCTGCACGCCCTGGTCCCAGCCGGCGATGACCTGGCCGGCGCCCAGCTGGAACTGCAGCGGCTTGCCGCGGTTCCAGCTGGCGTCGAACTCCTCGCCGGTGCTGAACGACACGCCGACGTAGTGGACGGAGACGGTGTCCCCGGCCTTCGCGACCGGCCCGTCGCCCTCCGTCAGGTCCACGATCTCAAGCTCGGTGGGAGCCGGGCCCTCAGGAAAGTCGATCTCGGGCTTGTCGATGCTCACGAATGTGCTCCTACTTACGAATCTTTACGATTACCGGGCCAGTCTTGCAGATCTCGGCGAGGCCGCCGGTCAGACCGTGCCGACGATGTCGACCGAGAAGACCAAGGTGTTCTTCGCCAGCTCATGCTGCGGGCTCGCGCCGTAACCCAGCTTCGGCGGGATCACGATCTCCACCCGGTCACCGACGTGCTTGCCGACCAGCGCCTTGTCCCAGCCCTGGACGACCTGCCCGGTGCCGATCTGGAACGCGGTCGCGCCACCGTGGTCCCAGGACGAGTCGAACTTCTTGCCGTCCTCCCACTTCACCCCGGTGTACTGCGCGATCAGCCCGTCACCGGCCTTGACCTCGGGGCCCTTGCCCTTGACCAGGACCTGCTCCTTGAGGTCCTTGGGGGCCTTCTCGCCCTTGGGCACCTCGATCTGCGCGGCCTTCCCGTCGGGCGCCGTCACCTTGGGCAGCCCGTCCTCCGGCTCCGCCTGGTCGCCCTCGGCCTTGGCCTTCTTGTCGACCTTCTTCGCCCCGACGACATCGACGACCCACACCAGGCCGTCCTCCGGCTTGATCCCGGCCTGCGGGTTCAGCCCCGCGCCGATCAGCGCCTTGGCGGTGCCCTCGATCTCGACGCGGCTGCCGACCTTCTGCCCGGCCATCGCGGACAGCACCTTCGGCGGCAGCATCTGCTGCGTCATCTGGTCGGTGACCTCGGTGACGACCTGGGTACGCGGCCCACCCGGCTTGCTGCCGGGCTGCGGCGTCCAGCTGCCACCGAGGTTGCGGCCCTTCATCGTCTGCGCCGCGAAGTCCAGCCGGACCAGATCACCCTTCTTGACCGTGGCGCCCTTGCCCTCGACGAGGGTCTTGGTGACGGGCTTCTCGGCCGGCTTGGCGTCCTTCGGCACCGTGATCTTGGGCTTCTCCCCTGCCTTGCCCTCGACCTTGGCGACGGCTGCGCCGGACGAGCCCTTGCCGTCCTCGGAGCCGCAGGCGGCGGTGAACAGCAGGATGGGCACGGTCAGCGCGACGGCCGCGCGACGGGTGTTCTTCGTGAGGTTCATTCGTCCAACTCGGGCTCGTGGGGTGGGTGGGCAATGCCCGCCACTCTACGACCTGTGCCGCCGGACGTTTCCCGCCACAACACGGCAATGTGCCGGGAGCTCGGAGCTCCCGGCACACCACCGCATTCCCCGCGGGTCACATCCCTGCGATCAGCTTTTCCACCCGGTCGTCCACGGAGCGGAACGGGTCCTTGCACAGCACCGTGCGCTGCGCCTGGTCATTGAGCTTGAGATGCACCCAGTCGACCGTGAAATCGCGCCGCTGCTCCTGCGCACGGCGAATGAAATCGCCGCGCAGCCTGGCACGGGTGGTCTGCGGCGGCACCGACTTGCCCTCGAAGATCTTCAAGTCATTGCAGATCCGCGCCGCTTGTCCCTTCCGCTCCAGGAGGTAATACAGCCCCCGGCGACGGTGAATGTCGTGATACGCGAGGTCTATCTGCGCCACTCGTGGGTGGGACATGGTGATGTTGTTCTTTGTGCGATACCGCTCGATGAGCTGATGTTTCATCACCCAGTCGATCTCGGTCGAGACCCGGTCGAGCTCCTGATCCCGGATCGCTTCGAGCGTACGGCCCCACAGCTCCAGAACCCGCTCGACGGTGCCCGTACGGATTCCCCGGCGTTCGCAGAAGTCCACGGCCTTCTCGTAATACTCCTGCTGAACCTCCAGCGCCGACGCCTCGCGCCCGCTGGCCAGCCGCACCTTGCGCTGACCGGTGATGTCATGGCTGACCTCACGGATCGCCCGGATCGGGTTCTCCAGCGTCAGATCCCGCATGACCGTGCCCGCCTCGATCATGCGCAGCACGAGATCGGTGGCGCCGACCTTCAGCATCATGGTCGTCTCGGACATATTGGAGTCACCGACGATGACATGGAGCCGGCGATAGCGCTCGGCGTCCGCATGCGGCTCATCGCGGGTATTGATGATCGGCCGGGACCGGGTCGTCGCCGAGGAGACGCCCTCCCAGATGTGCTCCGCACGCTGGCTGACGCAGTAGACGGCGCCGCGCGGAGTCTGCAGCACCTTGCCCGCGCCGCACAGCAGCTGACGGGTGACGAGAAACGGAATGAGGATGTCCGCGAGCCGGGAGAACTCGCCATGGCGGGCGACGAGATAATTCTCGTGGCAGCCGTAGGAGTTTCCCGCCGAATCGGTGTTGTTCTTGAAGAGATAGACGTCGCCCGCGATTCCCTCCTCATGCAGGCGGCGCTCGGCGTCGACGAGCAGGCCTTCGAGAATGCGCTCGCCGGCCTTGTCGTGCGTGACCAGCTCGGTCACGTTGTCGCACTCGGGAGTTGCGTATTCCGGGTGCGAACCCACGTCCAAGTACAGGCGGGCGCCGTTCCGCAGGAAGACATTGCTGCTGCGGCCCCATGACACGACACGGCGGAAGAGGTACCGCGCCACTTCGTCAGGCGACAGTCGGCGCTGTCCCCTGAACGTGCACGTGACGCCGTACTCGTTCTCCAGCCCGAAAATGCGGCGGTCCATGACTGAACATTACGCCTGACGGCCTGCTCTGAAACCGGGTTCGAGGGCCCCGTTTCGATCATTTTCCGCCGTGGCACCACCCGGCGTACGCCGCACGGGATCCCCAAGAAATCGCTTCGTCGACAAAAGGACGACCAGCGCGGCGAGCCCACCGCCCCCGGCCACCGCGAAACCCGCGACCGCGCCGCCGCTCTCCACTGCCGGGCCCACCACCGACGCGCCCACCGCCGATCCGACACCGAACGTCGTCACCAGCCAGGAAAACGCCTCCGTCACCGTGCCCTTGGGCGCATGCCGGTCCACCACCACGAAGGCGCAGGCCAGCGCGGGCGCCAGGAACACACCGGCCACACCGGTCAGCGCCGTCATCCCCACCACGCCCGGCACCAGCACCAGCGGCAGATACCCCAGCGCCAGCAGACCCACCAGCAGCCGCAGCCGGCTCTCCGGCCGCCCCGGCCACCCCCGGGCTCCGTAGACCAGGCCACCGGCCAGCGCGCCGACACCGAGCGCGGACAGCAGCGCGCTGGAGACCATCCCCCCGCCGTGCTCATCGGCGTACGCCACCGCCGCGACCGCGATCGACCCCATCGCCAGCCCCACGAAGAAGAACGCCCCGATCAGCACCAGCAGCCCGGCCGAGCGCAGCGCCCCCAGCCAGTGCGCCTCACGGGGCCCACTGCGCCACTTCCGGGACGGCTCGGAGACGACGACGGAGAGCGCGCCGAGTACGCCGATCAGGTTGATCACCCACAGCGCCGCCCCCTCCGACCAGGCCGCCACGCACAGCGTCACCAGCAACGGCCCCACCGCGAACATGACTTCCTGGGCCACCGCGTCCAGCGCATACGCGGCATGCACCCGGTCCGCCCGCTTGAGGACCCCGGGCCACAGCGCCCGCAGACCGCCCTCCAGGGGCGGGGTGAAGAAACCGGCGATCACCATGGCGGCGTAGGCGAGCCACAGCACATCCAGGCCGACGGCCGCCAGCAGCGCCATGCCGAGCGCGGAGAGCACCGAGGCGGGCAGCATCACCCGCGGCTGCCCGTAGAGGTCCACGGCCCGGCCGAGCAGCGGCTGGCCGATGGCGTTGCAGACGCCGTAGACCGCGGAGAGCGCACCGGCCAGGGCGTAGCTGCCGCCCGCGGCGCGTACGAAGAGGACCACGGCCAGTGGCGCGGTGGCGTTCGGCAGCCTGCCGATCAGCGTTCCCGCCAGCAGCCGGGCCGCGTGCCGGGTCCTGAGCAGCTCCGCATATCCCGCGGCCATCCGCGCCCCTTCCCTGTCCGGCAGACCGGACGTGTTACGTATAACTTACGAGGTTATACGTACCATGACGACCACCCGCGGTCCACCCGCGGTGGCCGAACGTGAGGAGCAAGACACCCGGTGACCAGCAACGAGGCCGCATCACCCGCCGGCGCCCGCAGCGGAGTGGACGGCGCCGCGCAGGCTGGCCGACCGGCCGCCACCACCCGCGTCACCAGCCGGGACGTGGCCCGCGCCGCCGGGGTCTCCCAGGCCGCCGTCTCCCTCGTCCTGGGCGACAAATGGCGCGGCCGGGTCTCCCCCGGCAAGGCGGAAGCCGTCCGCGCCGCCGCCCGCGAGCTGGGCTACCGGCCCAACCTCGCCGCCCGCAGCCTGCGCATGGGCCGCACCCGCACGGTGCTGCTGGTCGTCCCCGCCCTGACCACCGAGTTCTTCGCCCGCGTCTACACCGGCGCGGCCCGGATCGCCGCCGAGCACGGCTTCGGCGTCGTCCTCTACCCCTCCCCCGAAGGCATCGGCCCCGCCCGCGACCCGTTCGACTCCGCCGCGGCCACCCTGGACGGCGTCATCGCCTCCTCCATGGCCGCCGAGGCACTCACCCCGCTCCGCGACGCGGACCTGCCCCTGGTGATGCTGGACAGCGACCCCGACGACGACCGGGCCGACGCCACCGTCAACCTCGATATCGCCGATGGCATACGGCAGTTGACCGGCCATCTGAGCGCCCTCGGCCACCGCCGTATCACCCACCTCGCGGCCGATGTCGCATCCTGGACCTTCGAGGTACGCGCCCGCGCCGTCGCCGACAGCCTCCGCGGCCTCCCCGGCGCGCAACTGCGCCGCCAACCCGCCGCCCTCGGCGTGGAGGCCGGTCTGCACGCCGCACACGCCGCCCTCACCGGCCCCGGCCCCCGCCCCACGGCACTGCTCTGCGACGACGACATCATCGCCGCGGGCGCCTGCAAGGCCGTCCGCCGCCTGGGCCTGCGCATCCCCGAGGACGTCTCCGTCACCGGCTTCGACGACCTGGCCCTGGCGGTCGCCGTCGAACCGGAACTGACGACCGTACGGCTGCCCGCCGAGGAGTTCGGCGAGGCCGGAATACGGGCTCTGCTGACCGTGCTCGACGGCCGCCCGGCGGACGCCCCCACCCTGCCCGTGGAACTGGTCGTCCGCGGCTCCACCGCCCCGCCCCCGCCCCCGGACGCTCCCGGAAATGCCGCGCGCCCCGGCGGTCAGTGACCACCGGGGCGCGTGCACCGGGCCGCGGGCCCGTCCTCGATACCTCGTCAGAGCAAGGGCCCGGACTCCCCCTCGGAGTCGTCCTTGTCCTTGGCTCCCTTGGTGCCCTTGCCGTCGGCGCCCTCATCGGAGGCCCCGGCCTTGCCGGAACCGCCGTCGGCGTCCGCCGCCGGCTTCCCGTCACCCTCAGCGGCGTGCTCGTCCAGGAGCCGCGACAGCTGCCGCCCCAGGATCCGCTTGAACTTGCGCTGCTGCGGCCGCGTACGGTCCAGGGTGGCGACTTCGAGCTGCTCGGCGGTCAGCGTGCGCTCACCGCCATTGGTGTCCCGCGACAGCGAATCCACGGCCAGCTTCAGCGCCTCCGCCAGCGTCATTCCATCGCGGTGCCGCTGGTCGAGATAGCTGCTGATCTGGTCGGCATTGCCGCCGACGGCCACCGAACCGTGCTCGTCCACGATCGAGCCGTCGTGGGGCAGCCGGTAGATCTGGTCCTCCTCGGGCGCACTGCCCACCTCGGCCACGATCAGCTCGACCTCGTACGGCTTCTCGGCGGCGCTGGAGAAGATCGTGCCGAGCGTCTGCGCGTACACATTGGCCAGGCCGCGCGCGGTCACATCCTCCCGGTCGTAGGTGTAACCCCGCAGATCGGCATAGCGCACACCGCCGATCCGCAGATTCTCGAACTCGTTGTACTTGCCGACGGCCGCGAAGGCGATCCGGTCATAGATCTCGCTGACCTTGTGCAGGGCGCGGGAGGGATTCTCGGCGACGAAGACCACGCCGTCGGTGTACTGCAGCACCACGACACTGCGACCGCGCGCGATGCCCTTGCGGGCGTATTCGGCGCGATCGGCCATGGCCTGCTGGGGTGAGACATAGAACGGCGTCGACACCGGCTATCCGTCCCTTCCTGTCAAGAGCTCTCTCGGTAGCTGGGGGAGCATTGCGGAACATCCGTCCCGTCAGAGCAGCGCGGCGCGCGGGCCGTCGGGCTGCTCCAGGCGGCGCTCATAAATGGCACGGGCCACCTCCGCGACCTCGGACTCGGTCAGCTTCCTGAAGCCGTCCTCGGTGATCACGGTGACGATGGGATAGATCCGCCGTGCCATATCCGGTCCGCCGGTGGCCGAATCGTCATCCGCGGCGTCATAGAGCGCCTGGACGACGGCCATGACGGTCTGATCCTCCGTGAAGTCCTCCTGGAAGAGCTTCTTCAGGGAGCTGCGCGCGAAGACCGAACCGGAGCCCGTCGCCGCGAAGCCCAGCTCTTCCGAGCGCCCGCCGGTCACGTCGTACGAGAAGATACGGCCCTTCTCGCGGTCCAGGTCATAGCCGGCGAACAACGGCACCACGGCCAGGCCCTGCATGGCCATCCCGAGATTGCTGCGAATCATCGTCGACAGACGATTCGCCTTGCCCTCCAGGGAGAGTTGGGCACCCTCGACCTTCTCGAAGTGCTCCAGCTCCAGCTGGAAGAGCTTGACCATCTCCACCGCGAGCCCTGCCGTGCCCGCGATACCGACCGCCGAATACTCGTCGGCCGGGAAAACCTTCTCGATGTCACGCTGCGCAATGACGTTGCCCATGGTCGCCCGCCGGTCACCGGCGAGCACCACGCCCCCGGGGAACGCCGCGGCAACGATCGTCGTGCCGTGCGGCGCCTCGATGGCACCCTGCACCGGCGGCAGCGGGCGATTGCCCGGCAGCAGATCGGGCGAGTGGTCACCGAGGAAATCCATGAACGACGAGGATCCAGGCGTCAGGAAGGCAGCTGGTAGACGCCCGGTGCTTCGAGTATTGGCTTCCACACGTTTCCTTCCAGATATGCGATGGCCCTGCGCATGGCGTCGGGGTCATCCCTCAACTTGCCGAGTGCGGAGTTGCAGTTGGTGCACCGTACGTCTCGGACCTTACCCGTATCGAGGGCGTGATCCACCTGCCCGGGGCCCGGCCGGAGACGGATCGGGCGGATACCGGTCTCTCCTTGATCATCGCACCCGCCCGGCGGCATCGGTACCCGCCGGGACCTGCGGACCGGATTTCCGCGGACAGCATTCCCGCCGCTGCGGCGGACGCCTGCCGTGACGAATTCCCGGGGTGCGACGTGGTGGGTCCTGGCGGCCATCGAATCTCCGGATGCCGCCCGAAGGCCGCGCGCGGTCATTCCCTTCCGCACCGCGCGCAACGCTTCGGCCCCCCGGAATCGACCATGTCCGGTCTGCCCTACTCCCCGCCCTTTTGCACGAAGGACCGCACGAAGTCCTCTGCGTTCTCCTCCAGCACGTCGTCGATTTCGTCCAGGACGGAATCCACGTCGTCCGACAACTTCTCCTGGCGTTCCTTGAGGTCTTCCGAGGCCTGCGCGTCCTCTGTCTGCTCCTCGACCTCTTCCGTGGAACGCGTGGCCTTCGCCTGTCCGCCGCCGCTGTCCTTGGTCGCCATGTCCCTCACCCCGCTCGGTTCGCCCCGCTCGATGTGACCTTCAAGATCCGACCCTACAAGCAGGGTCCGACATCGGCCCTGCACTTGCTGCAACGCCCGGGAGTCACCTCGATGATTCCCGCCCCGCGACGATTTCAGCCCCGGATCGGCCACCGATCGCCACGAAATTTGTCGTGCACCTGCCGCGGCTCAGCGACCGGAGAGCGTCCTGACCAGCTCCTCTGCAGTACGGCAGCGGTCAAGGAGCTCCTTGACGTGCTTACGGGTCCCCCGCAGCGGCTCCAGTGTGGGCACCCGTTGCAGGGAGTCACGACCGGGCAGGTCGAAAATGACCGAATCCCATGAGGCGGCCGCGACGTCGTCCGCGTACTGCTCCAGGCAGCGGCCCCGGAAGTACGCCCTGGTGTCCTCCGGGGGCTTCTGCTCCGCCCGGGTGACGTCCGGCTCGTCCAGGAGGCGCTTCATCTTGCCGCGGGCCGCCAGACGGTTGTACAGGCCCTTGTCGGGACGCACATCGGCGTACTGCAGGTCGATGAGGTGCAGCCGCGCCGCGTCCCAGTCCAGGCCGTCACGGCGCCGGTAGCCCTCCATGAGCTCCCGCTTGGCGACCCAGTCCAGCTCGCCGGACAGGCTCATCGGATCGTTCTCCAGCCGGCCGAGCACGTCCTCCCACCTGGTCAGGACGTCCTTGGTCTGATCGTCCGCATCCGCTCCGTAACGGTCCTCGACGTATTTGCGGGCCAGCTCGAAGTACTCCATCTGGAGCTGGACGCCGGTGAGGGTGCGGCCGCTGCGGAGCGTGATCAGGTGTTGCAGGCCGGGGTCGTGGGAGACCTGGTGGAGGGTACGGACGGGCTGGTCGACGGCCAGATCGACGGCGATGAAGCCGTCCTCGATCATGGAGAGCACCAGCGAGGTGGTGCCCAGCTTCAGATAGGTCGAGATCTCGGAGAGGTTGGCGTCGCCGATGATCACATGGAGCCGGCGGTACTTCTCCGCGTCCGCGTGCGGTTCGTCGCGGGTGTTGATAATCGGCCGCTTGAGCGTCGTCTCCAGGCCGACCTCCACCTCGAAGTAGTCGGCGCGCTGGCTGAGCTGGAAGCCGTGCTCGTGGCCGTCCTGGCCGATACCGACCCGGCCGGCGCCGGTGACCACCTGGCGGGAGACGAAGAAGGGCGTCAGGTGCCGGACGATGTCCGAGAACGGGGTCTCCCGTTTCATCAGGTAGTTCTCGTGCGTGCCGTAGGAGGCGCCTTTGTTGTCGGTGTTGTTCTTGTAGAGGTGGATGGGCTGGGCGCCGGGGACCTGGGCGGCCCGTTCGGCGGCCTCGGCCATGATCCGCTCGCCGGCCTTGTCCCACAGGACCGCGTCGCGCGGATTGGTGACCTCGGGGGCGCTGTATTCGGGGTGTGCGTGGTCGACGTAGAGCCGGGCTCCGTTGGTGAGGATCACATTGGCCAGGCCGATGTCCTCGTCCGTGAGCTGGCTGGAGTCGGCGTTTTCCCGTGCGAGGTCAAACCCGCGGGCGTCCCGCAGCGGGTTCTCCTCCTCGAAGTCCCAGCGGGCACGGCGTGCCCGGTGCATCGCGGCCGCGTAGGCGTTGACGACCTGGGACGAGGTGAGCATGGCATTGGCGTTCGGGTGACCGGGGACGGAGATCCCGTACTCCGTCTCGATTCCCATTACTCGCCGTACGGTCATGCGGCCCTCCTAGCCCGGCGGCGCCCCCGGATGGGGTCGGCGCTCAAGTACCGCTGCGCTTCCGGTCCCTGTGCGTGCCCCACGCCCGCACAGCGTGACGCAGCGGTACCGAAGAGCCTAGAACGCCTCTGCGGCGCTGGGGAGATCATTACAGTCATTGCTCCAGTCCGGTTTTCCCTGTTTCACCGCGCCCTTATGGGGTGCGGCTCTGGCGCCCCCGGAAAAACGTCCGGCTGCGGACGCCCCGTGCAGGACATCCGCAGCCGGAGAGCGGTGTTACAGGTATTGGCCGGTATTCGCCACCGTATCGATGGAGCGACCGGTGTCGGCGCCCTGCTTTCCGGTGACCAGCGTACGGATGTAGACGATCCGCTCGCCCTTCTTGCCGGAGATCCGGGCCCAGTCGTCCGGATTGGTGGTGTTGGGCAGGTCCTCGTTCTCCTTGAACTCATCCACGCAGGCCTGGAGGAGGTGGGAAACCCGAAGCCCCTTCTGATTGTGTTCCAGGAAGGCCTTGATGGCCATCTTCTTTGCGCGTCCTACGATGTTTTCGATCATCGCACCGGAGTTGAAGTCCTTGAAGTAGAGGACTTCCTTGTCACCATTGGCATAGGTGACCTCCAGGAAGCGATTTTCCTCGGATTCCGCATACATCTGCTCGACGACCGACTGGATCATTCCGCTGACCGCGGCCTTCCGCGAATCGCCGTGTTCGGCGAGATCGTCGGAGTGCAGCGGGAGCCTGTCCGTGAGGTACTTCGAGAAGATGTCCTTGGCGGCCTCCGCGTCCGGGCGCTCGATCTTGATTTTCACGTCGAGACGGCCGGGGCGCAGGATCGCCGGGTCGATCATGTCCTCACGGTTGGAGGCGCCGATCACGATCACGTTTTCGAGGCCCTCGACACCGTCGATCTCGGAGAGCAGCTGCGGGACGATGGTGTTCTCCACGTCCGAGCTGACGCCGGATCCCCGGGTGCGGAAGAGGGAGTCCATCTCGTCGAAGAAGACGATGACGGGGGTGCCCTCGCTCGCCTTTTCCCTGGCGCGCTGGAAGACCAGCCGGATGTGCCGCTCCGTCTCGCCGACGTACTTGTTGAGCAGCTCGGGGCCCTTGATGTTGAGGAAGAAGCTCTTCCCCGCGGGCTGCCCGGTCACCTCGGCGACCTTCTTGGCAAGGGAGTTGGCGACCGCCTTGGCGATGAGTGTCTTGCCGCAGCCGGGTGGGCCGTAGAGCAAGACGCCCTTGGGCGGGCGGAGTTCGTGCTCCTTGAAGAGGTCGGGGTAGAGGTACGGAAGCTCGACCGCGTCCCGGATCAGTTCGATCTGGCCGCCCAGACCGCCGATCTTGGTGTAGTCGATGTCCGGGACCTCTTCGAGGACGAGTTCCTCGACCTCGCTCTTCGGGATGACTTCGTAGACGTAGCCGGAGCGGGGTTCGAGGAGCAGGGCGTCGCCGGGGCGGATGGTGATGTCCAGCAGTGGCTCGGCGAGCCTCACCACCCGCTCCTCGTCGGTGTGCCCGATCACCAGGGCGCGCTCGCCGTCCTCAAGGATCTCCTTGAGGGTGACGATGTCGCCGGCGCTCTCGAACTCCATGGCCTCGACCACGTTGAGCGCTTCATTGAGCATGACCTCTTGGCCGCGCCTGAGGTCCTCGGTCTCCACGCTGGGGCTGACATTCACCCGGAGCTTTCTGCCTCCGGTGAAAATGTCGACCGTGCCGTCATCGTTCGTCTGCAGGAAGACGCCGAAGCCGGCCGGCGGCTGCGCGAGCCGGTCGACTTCTTCCTTCAGGGCGACGATCTGGTCGCGGGCCTCGCGGAGAGTATTGGCGAGACGCTCGTTCTGCGCCGAGACGCCGGCCAGGTTGGTCTGCAGCTCGACGATCCGCTCTTCGAGAATCCTCGTGTGACGCGGAGAGTCGGCGAGCTTGCGTCGCAGGACGGCGATCTCCTGCTCAAGATAGGCAACCTGGCCGGCGGGATCTTCAGACCCCCGCCCCGGCCGGATGCCGCGGTTGATGTCGTCGTCGTGGGCTGCCACGGTCCTCACCTCCTCCAAGGAGCTGGACGCTTCCTGACCCTACCTGGGCCGGTGCAGGTTGAAACCCCTAGATCGAAAAGACTGTCGGGGCGTGTCCGATCTTCACCCTTGCGCACGTCCTCACCCCAAGGGAATACCCACCCAACAACATCGGAAAGCGAGCGGTTGTATCGTCGACTTGGTCAACACCCGTCAGGGCTGGCGCCACTTAGACAAAAACGGTTCACGTACGCAGGAACGGCAGGCGAGATGACCGCGCAGGACGAAGCCCCAGAGCTGGAAGTGTGGATCGACCAGGATCTGTGCACCGGGGACGGCATCTGTGCGCAGTACGCGCCGGAGGTCTTCGAGCTCGACATCGACGGTCTGGCCTATGTGAAGAGCGCCGAGGACGAGCTGCTGCAGGACAAGGGGGCGACAACGCCCGTCCCGCTGAAGCTGCTCAATGACGTGCGGGACTCCGCGAAGGAGTGCCCCGGGGACTGCATCCACGTCCGCCGCGTCCAGGACCTCGTCGAGGTCTACGGCCCGGACGCGGAGTAGCCCCACCGGAGCGGAACGCGGCCGGCGCGGGCACCCCGTGTGACCGGTCAGACGCGGCGGGTGCTCACGGAGGCGGGGAGTTCGCTCTGGACGAACTTCCCGCCCTTCCATTGCCACTTGAGGCTCTTGCGCACGTCCGGGCAGCAGCGCGGGACGTCGCGCGTGGAGTAACCCAGGACCGCCCCCGAGATCGCGCCATCCTTGATAGTGAGGGTTTGGACGCTGCGCTGCTGCGCGGGCGCGAGGAGTGTCGCCACGATCCGGGGGGCGGCCCGGCGCTCGGACGGCTGGGCGAGGACGTAGACGCCGCTGGGCGGGGAGCCCATTCCGCTGTGGCAGCGGACCACCGCGACGGTCTCGGCCGTACCGTCCCCGTCCAGGTCTCCGGAGGCCTTTTTCACCACGTCGAGGCGGTTGGGGCCGCAGTCGACCGGAAAGGTCACCTTGCCCGGGTCGGGGGCGGTGGCGGGGTGCCGGCCGGTGGCGTCGCGGGCGCTCGTGGCCGTGGCGTCGGGGGGCTGGATGAAGGAGGCGGCCGCGACGACCGCCGAGATGGCGGTGGCGGTGGCGAGCCAGTGCATGGGGCGCGGCTGGGTGTGCAAGAGGTCCTGGCCTGCCATGGGCTGCACGCGGGGTAACTCCTGTGAAGTGCTGTGCCGGTGGGAGTGTGCAGCATCGTTCCACAGGAGGGGGCGGCCAGGAACCAGCGGGGCCGGAGTTTTCGGTGCGGATCCGGGGCAGATCGGGGGTGCATCCGGGGTGGATACGCAGCGGCGCCGCCGGCGGATTCCCGTGCGGGAACTCGTCGGCGGCGCCTGGTGGTTCGGTGGCCGGTTCTGGAGGGTCAGCCGCGGTCGGCGGAGCCGCCTCCGGAGGCCGCTGCCGCGTCCTTGCCGGGGCCGGTGTAGTCGTCGCCGTACGCGCCCTTGGCCGGGCGGCGGCGGCGCAGCGGGGGCTCGACGCCGTCGGCGAGGCGGCGGGCGGTCAGCAGGAAGCCGGTGTGGCCGATCATGCGGTGGTCGGGGCGGACGGCCAGGCCCTCGACGTGCCAGGTGCGGACCATGGTTTCCCAGGCCGACGGCTCGTTGAAGGTGCCGTGCTCGCGGATCGCCTCGACGGTGCGGGCCATCTGCGTCGTCGTGGCGACGTAGGCGCAGAGGATGCCGCCGGGGACCAGGGCCTTGGAGACGGCCTCCAGGCACTCCCAGGGGGCGAGCATGTCGAGGATGACGCGGTCGACCTCGGTGTCGGAGAGGTTGTCCTGGAGGTCACCGACGGTGAGGGTCCATGCGGGGTGCGGACCGCCGAAGTAGCGCTCCACGTTCTGCGTGGCGATCTCGGCGAAGTCGGCGCGGCGCTCGTAGGAGTGCAGCATGCCGTCGTCGCCGATGGCGCGCAGCAGGAAGCTGCTGAGCGAGCCGGAGCCCACACCGGCCTCGACGACGCGGGCGCCGGGGAAGATGTCGGCCATCGCCAGGATCTGCCCCGCGTCCTTGGGGTAGACCACGGCGGCGCCGCGGGGCATGGACAGGACGTAGTCGGGGAGCAGCGGGCGCAGCGCGAGGTAGGCGACGTTCCCGGTGGTACGGACAACGCTGCCCTCGGGAGCACCGATCAGCTCGTCGTGGGGGAAGGCTCCCTTGTGGGTGTGGAAGCTTTTTCCCTCTTCGAGCGTGAAGGTGTAGTGGCGTCCCTTGGGGTCGGTGAGCTGGACCTGGTCCCCGACCTTGAAGGGCCCGCGACGGCGGGCGGCACCGGTCGGTTCGGACATGTGACCAGCCTACCGGCCCGCCGGGGCGCCCCGGACCAGTGGGCGCCCCTGGCGAGTGCCCCCGGAGGCGAACCGAGCCCTTATTAGGCAACCTTCCGGGCCATGGCGGAGACGAAGGCGCGCTCGACGTCGCCGGTGGACAGGACGCCGTAGATCTCGCCGGTGTCCTCGATGACGAGGTATTCGGTGGCGGGGGTGGCCCGCAGGTATTCCAGGAGGTCTTCGCCGGCGAGTTCGGCGGAGACCCGCATGCCGTCCTTGAGGTCCTGGGCGAGGGTGCCGACGGGGACCCAGGGGCGGCGGTGGTCGGGGACGCCGACGATGGCGGCCTCGCGGACGAGGGCGGTGGGGGTGCCCTGGCGGTCGACGACGACCAGGGCGCTGGCGCCGGCGTCGTTGGCGCGGCGCAGTGCCTCGGAGAGCGGGGTGTCGGTCTCGACGGGGACGGCGCGCCGGGTCAGGGTGCGGGCGGTGAGGTCGGGGAGGCGTTCGCGCAGCCGGGCCATCCGCAGGCTGTTGCCGGCGCCGGTCCAGATGATGGCGGCGAGGATCGCGGCGAGCAGCGCGTCGGTGAGCGAGTCGGCGCCGCCGATCTCGGGGCGGGCGCTGCCGAGGGCGCCGGTGTGGGTGAGCAGCGGCAGTCCGATGAGGACGGTGACGGCGAGCGCGCGGCCGACCCAGGCGGCGGCGATGGTGCCGCTCATGGGCCTGCCGGTGATCTTCCAGACCAGGGCGCGCAGCATCCGGCCGCCGTCCAGCGGGAGGCCGGGCAGCAGGTTGAAGACCGCGACGATGAGGTTGGAGAACATCAGGCCGGCGAGCAGGACCCCGGGGATGGTCCCGGGTTCGACCAGCTGCATACCGGCGTAGAAGACCCCGGCGAGGACGAGGGAGAGCAGCGGGCCGACGAAGGCGAGGACGAACTCCCTGCCGGGGGTCTCGGTCTCCTTCTCGATCTCCGAGACGCCGCCGAAGAACTGCAGCTGGATGCGGCGTACGGGGAGCTTGAAGCGGAGCGCGGCGACGGTGTGGGCCAGCTCGTGGATGAGCACCGAGGCGTAGAAGGCGACGGCGAAGAAGAGCGAGACCAGATAGCGGGCGCCGCCGAGCTCGGGCAGTACGCGTTCCAGCTGGCCGCCGAAGACCCAGGTGATCAGGGCGGCGACCAGGAACCAGCTGGGTGCCACGTAGACGGGCACGCCGAAGGGACGGCCCATCAGGATGCCGCCGCCGCTCCTCTTCTTGCCCGGGGTGGGTCCCTTGGGTGCGTTCTTCTGCTCGGGCGGCTCGGGCGGCTGGGACCGCACGGACTCCTCGGGGTCCTGCGACTTCCCGCTCTCGTCCACGGCGTCCCCTCATTGACTACGGCATTCGCCCCTGCCCGGCCTGATATCTCGATCATGCAGGGCGAAGGGGTCCGCCGTCGATGGTATGCGGAGCGTCCCGGCCCGGTCGGCTGCGGGGCCCTTGCGCCGGTGGCCCGTCCGCGCTTGTCAGTGGCGGGCCGTAGGGTTTTGTGGCATGGGATCGAGCACGGAGCAGGCCGGGGTGGGCACGGAGAGTGGGCGGAGCGGCGGTGAGCCGGGCGCTGAGGCGGCCGGGGCGGGGGTGCCGGGCAGGGAGCAGCCGCGGCCGCCGGTGGCACTGTCGCCGTCGCGGGCGGGCGATTTCATGCAGTGCCCGCTGCTCTACCGCTTCCGGGTGATCGACCGGCTGCCGGAGAAGCCGAGCGCGCCCGCGACGCGTGGCACGGTCGTGCACGCGGTGCTGGAGCGGCTCTTCGACGCGCCGGCGGCGGAGCGTACGGCGGCCGGGGCGCGGGCGATGGTGCCGGGCGAGTGGGCGAAGCTGCTGGCCAAGCGGCCGGAGCTGGCCGAGCTGTTCGCGGACGACGCGGAGGGCGAGCGGCTGGCGCGGTGGCTGGCGGAGGCCGAGGCGCTGGTGGAGCGGTGGTTCTCGCTGGAGGATCCGACGCGTCTGGAGCCGGCGGACCGTGAGCTGTATGTGGAGACGGTGCTGGAGTCGGGGCTTCAGCTGCGGGGTTTCATCGACCGGGTGGATGTCGCGCCGACGGGCGAGGTGCGGATCGTCGACTACAAGACCGGCAAGGCGCCGCGGCCGCAGTTCGCCGAGGGCGCGCTGTTCCAGATGAAGTTCTACGCCCTGGTGGTGTGGCGGCTGCGCGGTGTGGTGCCGCGGCGGCTGCAGCTGGTCTATCTGGGCAGCGGCGATGTGGTGACGTACGACCCGGACGAGGGCGATCTGCGGGGCGTGGAGCGGAAGTTGCTGGCGCTGTGGGAGGCGATCCAGCTGGCGACGGCGACCGGCGACTGGCGGCCGCGGCCGACGAAGCTGTGCGGCTGGTGCGACCACCAGGCGCACTGTCCGGAATTCGGCGGCACTCCCCCGGTGTATCCGCTCCGGGTGCGCCCGGCGGAGGGCGGTGTGCCGCCGCAGGGCAGAATGGGGGAGATCTAACGAAGGAGAGCTCGTGGCCATCCGCGTCCTGCTGGTCGACGACCAGCCCCTGCTGCGTACGGGATTCCGGATGATTCTGGAGGCGGAGCAGGATCTGGCGGTCGTCGGGGAGGCCGGGGACGGCCTCCAGGCACTGGAGCAGGTGCGGGCGCTGCAGCCCGATGTGGTGCTGATGGACATCCGGATGCCCCGGATGGACGGTGTGGAGGCGACCCGGCAGATCACGGGTCCGGCGAAGGACGGCCCGGCGAAGGTGCTGGTGCTGACGACCTTCGATCTGGACGAGTATGTCGTCGAGGCGCTGCGGGCGGGGGCGAGCGGCTTTCTGCTCAAGGACGCGCCGGCCAATGAGCTGGTGCAGGCGATCCGGGTGGTGGCGGGCGGCGAGGCGATGCTCGCGCCGAGCATCACGCGCCGGCTGCTGGACAAGTACGCCGGGCATCTGCCGTCGGGCGAGGAGCCGGTGCCGGACACGCTGCACACCCTCACCGAGCGCGAGGTGGAGGTGCTGAAGCTGGTGGCCCGCGGGCTGTCGAACGCGGAGATCGCCGCGGATCTGTTCGTGAGCGAGACCACCGTCAAGACGCATGTGGGGCATGTGCTGACGAAGCTGGGGCTGCGCGACCGGGTGCAGGCGGCGGTGTACGCGTACGAGAGCGGGCTGGTGCGCCCCGGCGCGCAGTAGTGGGGCGGCGGGCCTGACGGCCGGACAGACGACGGCGGGGCCGGCCCGGGGAGATCTCCCGGGCCGGCCCCGCCGTGGTGTGTGCGGTCCGGTCAGTCGTCGGCCGGCTTGCTGATCTCCCAGAAGCGGAAGACGGTCGACGGGTCCAGGGTCCACTCCAGTCCGGAGACCCCTTCCCGGGCCACCGCGTACTGCTTGCCCTGCCAGATCGGGATCATCGGCACGTCGTTCGCGACGATGTCCTGCAGCTGCCGGAAGTGTTCCTTGGTGTTACCGCGGTTCGGCTGGTCGGCCGTCTTGGGCAGCAGCTGGCCGGTGATGGTGGGCGAGCTGTAGTGGTTGGACACCACACTGTCCTTGCCGAAGAACGGCGCGGTGAAGTTGTCGGGGTCCGGGTAGTCGGGGACCCAGCCCTTGACGTAGACGCCGAACTTGCCGTCGGCCACGCCCTGCTCGTACTCCTTGGTGGGCAGGGTGCGCACCTTGGCCTCGAACAGGCCGCTGGCGTTGAGCTGTTGGGCGATTTCCTGGAAGGCCGGGACGGTGCCGGGGCCGAAGCGGTCGGGGGTGGCCCACAGCGTGAGCGGCACCTTGCCGTTGAAGCCGGCGGACCTCAGCGCGGCCTTCGCCTTCTCGGGCTTCGGGCGGTCGCCGTAGGTGTTGAAGAAGGAGGTGCTGTGGCCGGTGATGCCGGCCGGGACGATCGAGTAGAGCGGCACCGCGGTGCGCTGGTAGACGTCCCGGACGAGGGTCGAGCGGTCCAGGAGGTAGGCGATCGCCTTGCGGACGCCCAGCTTGCCGGCGACCGGGTCGTTGAGGTTGAAGACCAGGTGCATGACCTCGGCGCTGGCGCCTTCGACGACCTGGGTGCCGTGCTGCTGCTTCAGCGAGGCGTTGTTCAGCGCCGCGATGTCCTTCATCGCCAGACCGCGGTAGGCGACATCGACGTCGCCCTTCTCGACGGCCGTCTTGAGCTTGTCCGCGGCGTTGAAGAACTTCACGGTCATACCGGAGTTCTTGACCTTGGCCGTGCCCTTGTAGGAGCCGTTGACGGCGAAGACGGCCTTCTGGGCGCTGTAGTCCTTGAGGGTGTAGACGCCGGAGCCGACAGCCTTGCCGTCGGTGCGCAGCCGGTCGGCGGGGTACTCGGCGTGGTCGACGATGGAGCCGGCGCCGGAGGCTATCTTCATGGGGAAGGTCGCGTCGGGCGACTTCAGCCGGAAGACCACGGTCTTGGAGTCGGGGGTCTCGACCTTGTCGAGCGCGGAGAACATCACGGCGGGGCCGTTCTTGTCCTTGATGCGCCGGGTGCGGTCGAAGGAGTACTTGACGTCCTTGGCCGTCAGCGGGTGGCCGTTGCTGAAGGTGAGGCCGTCCTTCAGGGTGCAGCGGTAGACCTTGCTCTCCCGGTCGGTGAAGCCGCAGCGTTCGGCGGCCTCCGGCTCGGGGGTGGTGCCTCCCTTGGGGAAGCTCATCAAGGACTGGAAGACGTTGTTGAACAAGAGCCAGGAGCCCGGCTCGTAACCGGCCGCGGGGTCGGTGGACTCGACCTTGTCCGTCATTCCCATGACCACGGGTTCGCCATTGCCGGCCGCTCCCGCGTCGTCCGTGCCGCACCCGGCAACCGCGAGCAGAGCTGTGGTCAGCCCCGCCCCGATCGGGGCGGCCAGCCACTGGTCACGCTTCCTCACTAAACGGTCCTCACGTTCTGGGTGGTGCTGGTCGGGCCGCGGCGGGGCGGCCGCGGCGGTGATGTGCTGCATGGTGGCCGCGGCCGGGTCAGTCGGCGACGCCGCGGCTGAGTTCCCAGAGCTGGAGGCCCGAAGCGGCGTTGAGGGCCCACTCCAGGCCGGTGATGTCATCGCGGGCGGCGACGTACTGCTTGCCCTGCCACAGCGGGAGGAGCGGTACGTCGTCGGCGATGATGTCCTGTGCCTGCTTGAAGTCGGCGCCCGCGGCGTTGCGGTCGGACTGGTGGCGGCTGGACGGGATCAGCTGCGACTCGATCTTGTCGTTGCGGTAAGGGGAGCCGAGGAAGTTCTGCTTGCCGATGAACGGCGCGATGTAGTTGTCGGCATCCGAGATGTCCGGGAACCAGCCCATGTTGTAGACGGGGAACTTGCCGTCCTGGGCGTCGGTGCGGAACTGCTGCCAGCTGTCAACGCCCTTGACGCTGACGTCGAACAGCTTGCTGCGGTTGAGCTGGCTCTGCACCGCACGGATTTCCTTGGCGGTACTGGAGCCGTAGTGCTGCGTGGTGTACGCGAGGGTGAACTTCACCGGAGTGGTGATGTTCGCCTGCCGGAGGGTCTTGCGGGCGGCCTCGGTGTCGGGGTTCCCGTACTTGTTGAAGAAGGAGTTGATGTGGCCGGTGAGGCCCGTGGGCACCATCGAGAACAGCGGGACGCCGGTGTAGTCATACACGTTCCGCACCAGTTCCGAGCGGTTGATGATCTGTGCCATCGCCTGCCGCACGGCCTTGTTGGAGACGGCCGGATCCTTGGTGTTGAAGGCGAGGTAGCGGATCTCCTGGCCGGGCATCTCCTGGAGCCGGATGCCCTTGTCCTGCGCGTTCTGCAGGCCCTTGACCTGATCGGGCGACAGACCGCGGTTCATCACGTCGACGCTGCCCTTGCGCAACGCCTGCTCCGTGGACGAGGAGTCCTTGAAGAAGCGCATCTCGACCTTCTCGTTCCTCGCCCTGATCCCGCCCTTGTAGTTGGGGTTCTTGGTGAAGACGGCCTTGGTGACGCGGTTGTCGCGGTGCTCGGTCTTGAGGGTGTACGGGCCGGAGCCGACCACGTTGAAGCCGCTGTAGGGACGGCCCTTGGGGTACACCTCGGGGTCGACGATGGCCGCGGCGGGCGTGGTGAGCTTCTGCGGGAAGGTGGCGTCCGGCTTCTTGAGGTGGAAGACCACCTCGTTGTCGCTGGGCGTCTCGACCTTGTCGAGGCCGTCGAGCAACGGCAGCGGGCCGTTGCTGTTGTTGATGGTCTTCATGCGGTCGATGGAGAACTTGACGTCCTGTGCCGTCAGGGCATGACCGTTCGAAAACTTCAGGCCGCCGCGCAGGGTGCAGCGGTACTGCTCGTTCTGGGTGTCGCGGAACCCGCAGGACTGGGCGGCGTCGGGCACCGGGGCGGTCCCGGACCGGGGCAGCCGCATCAGTGTCTGCAGGGTGCTGCGCATGACGTTCCACGCGTCCACGTCGTAGGCCTGCGACGGGTCGAACGGCGCGGGCGCCGCCTTGGTGGCCTCGATGGGGGTGGCGACACCCACGACGATCGGATCGACACCGTCACCCGCGCCGTCCGAGCTGCCACAGGCGGCGAGGACGGGGGCGAGGAGACCGGCCAGCGCCGGCAGCACCAGGGTCTTGCGATTCATCGTCGGCAGGTTCCTTATCAGCGCAGCAATGTTGCTCGCGTCGACATTAGTAGGAACGGCCAGCCGCGCTCAGACACAAAGGAGTTGTCTCGATATGGCACCCGGATAACGATGGCGACGTGATCGATATCCGGACGGCGGAACGATTCACACGTTGCCCCACCAATCCGGACACTTACCCCCGTGGAATGCACCCCAGCGGCCTCCTGGAACACCAGCGGGGCCCGCTGTCGACGGCCCGGCGCGTGAGAAACGTCACGCGTTCAAGGATCCCTGGCGAGGCGGCAATTCAGTCAGCGCATTCGTCACGGAAAATGAGCGGGCCGCTCCCTCGGTTCCCGGCGCCTTTCCCGGAGCACGCTCAGTGCACGCTTCCGCGGCTTTCCGTGATGAGTGTCCGGAGAAATGGAAGATCGACTTCTTCCAGCGAGCGGACGACCGTACGCCCCGGCGCCGACGGGATCGGCGTCACCGACGGCACCGCGACGACCTGGCAGCCCGCCGCCTCCCCCGCCGTCACACCCGTCAGCGTGTCCTCGATGACCGCGCAGCACGCCGGGTCCGCCCCCAGCCGCGCGGCGGCCGTCAGATACGGGTCGGGGTGCGGTTTGGTGCGCTCCAGGTCATCGCCCGCCAGGGTCAGCCGGAAGTGCTCCGGGCCGAGGGAGTGCAGCATCTGGTCGATGATGGCGCGGTGCGAGGCGGAGACCAGCGCGGTGGGGATCCCGTGGGCGGCCAGCTCGGCCAGCAGTCTGCGGGCGCCCGGCATCAGCGGGACCCCGCGCCCAATCCGCGCCAGAAAGGCCGCGTTGAGCAGCACGCTGAGCTCGGTGAGGCTGATGTCGACGCCGGTGGCCTGAATCAGATAGCCGGCGCTGCGGGTCATCGGGCCGCCCACCACGACCTCCCGGTGGGTGTCGTCGAGGATGTGCCCGAGTTCGGCGAAGACCTCCGCCTCCGCCTCCCACCAGAAGCCCTCGGTGTCGACGAGGGTGCCGTCCAGATCGAGGAATACGGCCTGGAGGGTCGCGGCTTCGGCCGTGCGGGTGCCGACTGCGGGGATGCTGCTGGTCATCCATCCACCTCCGTTACGACGCGTCCCCCAAGGGACGAAAGGGCCGGTCGCCGTCCCCGGCTGGGGATACGACCGGCCGCCACCGGACCGATAAGTGTACGACGGTACGGCCCGGAATGCGTGGTGGTACAGGTCAGGGCCGTCCTGGGGGGAGACCCCGGGACGGCCCTGGCACGCTCACGCAGAGTTACCTCACGGGCGGGCGCCCGCTACCGCGCGTTGAAGTACTTCGCCTCCGGGTGGTGGATGACGATGGCGTCGGTGGACTGCTCGGGGTGGAGCTGGAACTCCTCGGAGAGCTCGACGCCGATCCGCTCCGGCTTCAGGAGGTCGGCGATCTTGGCGCGGTCCTCCAGGTCGGGGCAGGCACCGTAGCCCAGCGAGAAGCGCGCGCCCCGGTACTTGAGCGCGAACATGTCCTCGACGTCCGCGGGGTCCTCCCCGGCGAAGCCCAGCTCGGCGCGGACCCGGGCGTGCCAGTACTCGGCCAGCGCTTCCGCCAACTGGACGGACAGGCCGTGCAGTTCGAGGTAGTCACGGTAGGAGTTGGCCTCGAAGAGTTCGGCGGTGGCGCCGCCGATCTTCGAGCCGACGGTGACGACCTGGAGGCCGACGACATCGGTCTCGCCGGACTCCTCCGGGCGGAAGTAGTCGGCCAGGCACAGCCGCCGGCCGCGGCGCTGGCGGGGGAAGGTGAAGCGGGTGCGCTCGGTGCCGTCCTCGTGCAGCAGGATCAGGTCCTCGCCCTTGGACACACAGGGGAAGTAGCCGTGTACGACGGCGGCTTCCAGCAGATTCTCGGTCTGCAGCTTGTCGAGCCAGCCGCGCAGCCGGGGGCGGCCCTCGGTCTCCACCAGCTCCTCGTACGTCGGCCCCTCGCCGGTGCGGGCCTGCTTGAGGCCCCACTGGCCCTTGAACAGCGCGCCCTCGTCCAGCCAGGAGGCGTAGTCGGCCAGCTGGATGCCCTTGACGACCCGGGTGCCCCAGAACGGCGGCGCCGGGACGGGGTTGTCGACGGCCACGTCGGAGCGCACCGCGCCCTCGGGCTCCTCGACCTCCAGGACGGCGGTGTCCCGCTTGGGCACCCGGCGCTGCTTGAGCTCGGGGAGGACTGCGCCGGGCACCCCGCGCTTGACCGCGATCAGGGCGTCCATCAGGCGCAGCCCCTCGAAGGCGTCGCGGGCGTAGCGGACCTCGCCCTCGTAGATCTCGTGCAGATCCTGCTCGACGTAGGCGCGGGTGAGGGCGGCGCCGCCCAGGATGACGGGGAAGTCGGCCGCCATCTTGCGCTGGTTGAGCTCCTCCAGGTTCTCCTTCATGATCACCGTGGACTTGACGAGGAGTCCGGACATCCCGATGACATCGGCCTTGTGCTCCTCGGCGGCTTCCAGGATCGCCGAGACCGGCTGCTTGATGCCGAGGTTGACGACGTTGTAGCCGTTGTTGGACAGGATGATGTCGACGAGGTTCTTGCCGATGTCATGGACGTCGCCGCGGACGGTGGCCAGCACAATGGTGCCCTTGCCCTCGTCGTCGGACTTCTCCATGTGCGGCTCCAGGTAGGCCACCGCGCCCTTCATGACCTCGGCGGACTGCAGCACGAACGGCAGCTGCATCTGACCGGAGCCGAAGAGTTCACCGACGACCTTCATGCCCGCCAGCAGGGTCTCGTTGACGATGGCGAGCGCGGGCCGCTCCTGCAGCGCCTCGTCGAGGTCCGCCTCCAGGCCGTTCTTCTCGCCGTCGATGATCCGCCGCTGGAGGCGCTCGTCCAGCGGCAGGGCCAGCAGCTCCTCGGCCTTGCCGGCCTTCAGGGACTTGGCGGTGGCGCCCTCGAACAGCTCCATCAGCTTCTGCAGCGGGTCATAGCCCTCGCTGCGCCGGTCGTAGATCAGGTCCAGGGCGGCCTTGACCTGCTCCTCCTCCAGGCGCGCGATCGGCAGGATCTTGCTCGCGTGCACGATCGCCGAGTCCAGACCGGCCTTGACGCACTCGTCGAGGAACACCGAGTTCAGCACGATCCGCGCGGCCGGGTTCAGACCGAAGGAGATGTTCGACAGGCCCAGGGTCGTCTGGACATCCGGGTGCCGCTTCTTCAGCTCCCGGATGGCCTCGATGGTGGCGATGCCGTCCTTGCGGGACTCCTCCTGGCCGGTGCAGATGGTGAAGGTCAGACAGTCGATGAGGATGTCGGACTCGTGGATGCCCCAGTTGCCGGTCAGATCGGCGATCAGCCGCTGGGCGATGGCGACCTTGTGCTCGGCGGTGCGGGCCTGGCCCTCCTCGTCGATGGTCAGCGCGATCAGCGCCGCGCCGTGCTCGGCCGCCAGCGCGGTGACCTTGGCGAACCGCGACTCGGGCCCGTCCCCGTCCTCGTAGTTGACGGAGTTGATCACCGCGCGGCCGCCGAGCTTCTCCAGGCCGGCCTGGATGACGTTCAGTTCCGTGGAGTCCAGGACGAGGGGGAGGGTGGAGGCGGTGGCGAACCGTCCGGCCAGCTCCTCCATGTCCGCGACGCCGTCCCGGCCGACGTAGTCGACGCACAGGTCGAGCATGTGGGCGCCCTCGCGGATCTGGTCGCGGGCCATCTCCACACAGTCGTCCCAGCGGCCCTCCAGCATCGCCTCACGGAACTTCTTCGACCCGTTGGCGTTGGTCCGCTCACCGATCGCCAGGTAGGAGGTGTCCTGGCGGAAGGGCACGGTCTGGTAGAGCGAGGCGGCACCCGGCTCGGGGCGGGCCTGGCGCGGCGGCGGGGTGACCCCGCGGACCCGCTCGACGACCTGGCGCAGATGCTCGGGGGTGGTGCCGCAGCAGCCGCCGACCAGCGACAGGCCGTACTCCCCTACGAAGGTCTCCTGGGCGTCGGCCAGCTCCTCGGCGGTCAGCGGGTAGTGCGCGCCGTCCTTGCCCAGCACGGGCAGGCCCGCGTTGGGCATACAGGCGATCGGGACGCGGGAGTGGCGGGCCAGGTAGCGCAGATGCTCGCTCATCTCCGCCGGGCCGGTGGCGCAGTTCAGGCCGATCATGTCGATGCCCAGCGGCTCCAGCGCGGTGAGCGCGGCGCCGATCTCCGAGCCGAGCAGCATCGTGCCGGTCGTCTCGACGGTGACCGAGCAGATCACCGGGAGGTCGCTGCCGGTGGCCTTCAGGGCGCGGCGGGCGCCGAGGATGGCGGCCTTGGTCTGCAGCAGGTCCTGGGTGGTCTCCACCAGGAGCGCGTCCGCACCACCGGCGATCATGCCCTCGGCGTTCTGCTGGTAGGCGTCGCGCAGGGTGACGTACGGGGCGTGGCCCAGTGTGGGGAGCTTGGTGCCGGGGCCCATGGAGCCGAGGACATAGCGCTGCTGTCCCGTTGAGGCGGTGAACTCGTCGGCGACCTCACGGGCGATGCGGGCACCGGACTCCGACAGCTCGAAGACCCGCTCGGGGATGTCGTACTCCGCCAGCGCCGCGAAGTTCGCACCGAAGGTGTTGGTCTCCACGCAGTCGACGCCGACCGCGAAGTACTCCTCGTGCACCGAGCGCACGATGTCGGGCCGGGTCACATTGAGGATCTCGTTGCAGCCCTCCAGCTGCTGGAAGTCCTCCATGGACGGGTCCTGGGCCTGCAGCATGGTGCCCATCGCGCCGTCGGCGACCACCACACGCGAGGCCAGTGCCTCACGGAGTGAGACGGTGCGGGACGTGCTGATGGACGTTGGCGTGTTCGAGGCCATGGAGATGCTCCCGTGGTTGCGACGGCTGTCGGCTTTGCACCCTCCTTGAGAGGGCGCACCCGGCCAGCGTAGCTGCCGGTCCGGTACACGTGTTCCCCGTTTCACGCCGTGGACAGCACCCTTCCACCCCCCTGCCTGCGCTGTCGATGATCGTTGGCAGACTCCGGTGCGTTCATCAAGGATCGCCAAATCGCTGACTCCAGTCGGCATCGACCGATATCGTTCAGCATTGTCGAACCGCATACTTCGGAGGTTGCCCGATGGCACGCACCATCCAGTCGCTGGAGCGCGCCGCAGCGATGCTGCGGCTGCTCGCAGGAGGGGAACGGCGGCTGGGGCTCTCCGACATCTCCTCCTCACTGGGACTGGCCAAGGGCACCGCCCACGGAATCCTGCGCACACTCCAGCAGGAGGGCTTCGTCGAGCAGGACGCCGCCTCCGGCCGCTACCAGCTGGGCGCGGAGCTGCTCCGACTGGGCAACAGCTACCTGGACGTGCACGAGCTGCGCGCCCGCGCCCTCGTATGGACCGACGATCTGGCCCGCTCCAGTGGTGAGGCGGTCTATCTGGGCGTACTGCACCAGCAGGGCGTGCTGATCGTCCACCATGTCTTCAGGCCGGACGACAGTCGGCAAGTGCTGGAGGTGGGCGCGATGCAGCCGCTGCACAGCACGGCGCTGGGCAAGGTGCTCTCGGCGTACGACCCGGTGGCGCACAGCGAGGTCGTCGACGCGGACCGGGAGGCGTTCACCCCGCGCACGGTGACCGGGCTGGGGGACTTCGAGGGGCTGCTGGACCTGACCCGGGCGCGCGGCTGGGCCGCGGATGTGGAGGAGACCTGGGAGGGGGTGGCCTCGGTGGCCGCGCCGATCCATGACCGGCGGCGGATGCCGGTGGGTGCGGTGGGGGTCACCGGAGCGGTGGAGCGGGTCTGCCAGGAGGGCGAACTGCGACCGGAAATCATCGCCGCTGTGAGGGATTGCGCACGCGCCGTGTCCCGGGATCTTGGTGCAGGGCGATTCTGACCGTATTCACCCCATAAGTTCACCTAAGTTTTTCGCCACGGAACCCTTGACGGGTTTCTACCGGTGAACAAAACTGCCGTTCGTCGGTCGGCATTGTCGAACACCTAACGGCAATATTCGCTATGGTGGGGCATTGCCGCGGGCCGACCACCGCCCTCTCGGAGGGCGCGGACCACCGGACGGGACCCGGGGTCCGCCTTCCCCTGGACGAAGGACAAAGGAGTCGCGGGTGTCCAGCTCCGACATCTTCATCAGCGAGACCATCGGTACCGCTGTTCTGATCTTGCTCGGCGGTGGCGTCTGCGCCGCCGTCACCTTCAAGCGCTCCAAGGCGTTCAACGCCGGATGGGTCGCCATCGCCTTCGGGTGGGGCTTCGCCGTCCTCACGGGTGCGTACATCGCCGCGAAGTCCGGCGCACACCTCAACCCCGCGGTCACCATCGGCGTCGCCATCAAGGGCGGCATCGAGTGGAATCAGGTGCCGGTCTACATCGCCGGCGAGATGCTCGGCGCCATGATCGGCGCGGTGCTGGTCTGGGTCACCTACATGGGCCAGTTCCAGGCTCACCTGAGTGACCCCGAGGTGCTGGCCGACCACACCGGCGAGGAGGGACTGGTCGACCAGTCGGCCGCGCCCAAGGCGGGACCGGTCCTCGGCATCTTCTCCACCGGTCCGGAGATCCGGAACGCGGCGCAGAACCTGCTCACCGAGATCATCGCCACCTCGGTGCTCGTGCTGTCGATCCTCACGCTCGGTCTGAGCGACAACGGCAAGGGCGTCGGCGTCATCGGCACGCTCCTGGTCGCGCTGGTCGTCACCGGCATCGGTCTGTCCCTGGGCGGTCCGACCGGGTACGCCATCAACCCGGTCCGCGACCTCGGTCCGCGCATCGTGCACGCACTTCTGCCGCTGCGGAACAAGGGCGGTTCAGACTGGGGCTACGCCTGGATCCCGGTCGTCGGCCCGCTCATCGGCGGAGCCCTCGCCGGGGGCATCTACCAGGTGGCGTTCGCCTGAGCCGCCTGACCGCCCCGACTCCGCCCGCACAGACTTCTTGGAGCAACCCATGAGCGACACCCCCAGCACCTCCTCCCACGGGCACGGCCCGTTCATCGCGGCCATCGACCAGGGCACCACGTCCAGCCGCTGCATCGTCTTCGACAAGGACGGCCGGATCGTCTCGGTCGACCAGAAGGAGCACGAGCAGATCTTCCCGAAGCCGGGCTGGGTCGAGCACGACGCCACCGAGATCTGGAACAACGTCCAGCAGGTCGTCGACAGCGCCGTCGCCAAGGCCGGGCTCACCGCCGCCGACGTCAAGGCGATCGGCATCACCAACCAGCGTGAGACCACCGTCCTGTGGGACCGCACCACCGGTGAACCGGTTCACAACGCCATCGTCTGGCAGGACACCCGCACCGACGCGCTCTGCAAGGAGCTCGGCCGCAACGTCGGCCAGGACCGCTTCCGCCGGGAGACCGGGCTGCCGCTGGCCTCGTACTTCGCCGGACCGAAGATCCGCTGGCTGCTCGACAACGTCGAGGGCCTGCGCGAGCGCGCCGAGCGCGGCGACATCCTCTTCGGCACCATGGACTCCTGGGTCATCTGGAACCTGACCGGCGGCGTCGACGGCGGCGTGCACGTCACCGACGTCACCAACGCCTCGCGCACCATGCTGATGAACCTCCACCGTCTTGAGTGGGACCCGAAGATCCTCGCGTCGATGGAGATCCCGGCGGCCGTCCTGCCGGAGATCAAGTCCTCCTCCGAGGTCTACGGCCGCTCCACCAGTGGGGTGCTGGCCGGTGTGCCGGTCGCCTCGGCGCTCGGTGACCAGCAGGCCGCGCTGTTCGGCCAGACCTGCTTCGAGCAGGGTGAGGCCAAGTCCACGTACGGCACCGGCACCTTCATGCTGATGAACACCGGCCACGAGCCGGTGAACTCCTACAACGGGCTGCTGACCACGGTCGGCTACCGCATCGGCGACCAGCAGCCGGTCTACGCCCTGGAAGGCTCCATCGCCGTCACCGGCTCGCTCGTCCAGTGGATGCGCGACCAGATGGGGCTCATCAACAGCGCGGCCGAGATCGAGACGCTGGCCAGCACGGTCGAGGACAACGGCGGCGCGTACTTCGTGCCGGCCTTCTCCGGCCTGTTCGCCCCCTACTGGCGCTCGGACGCGCGCGGTGTCATCGCGGGCCTGACCCGCTACGTCACCAAGGCGCACATCGCGCGCGCCGTACTTGAGGCCACCGCCTGGCAGACCCGCGAGATCACCGACGCCATGACCAAGGACTCCGGTGTCGAGCTGACCTCGCTCAAGGTCGACGGCGGCATGACCTCCAACAACCTGCTGATGCAGACCATCTCGGACTTCCTGGACGCCCCCGTGGTGCGCCCGATGGTCGCCGAGACCACCTGCCTCGGCGCTGCCTACGCGGCCGGACTGGCCGTCGGCTTCTGGTCCAGCACCGACGAGCTGCGCGCCAACTGGCGCCGGGCCGCCGAGTGGACCCCCCGGATGGATGCGGCCACCCGTGACCGCGAGTACAAGAGCTGGCTCAAGGCCGTCGAGCGGACCATGGGCTGGATCGAGGACGAGGAGTAATCATGAGCACCCTGCAGAGCGTCCCGGCACTCGGGACGCACCCGGCCAGTGGTTCGCACGCGAGCCGTGCCGAGACCCGGGAGCAGCTTTCCAAGGCGACGTACGACCTCCTGGTGATCGGCGGCGGCATCCTGGGCATCTCCACCGCCTGGCACGCCGCACAGGCCGGACTGCGGGTGGCCCTGGTGGACGCCGGTGACTTCGCCGGCGCCACCTCCTCCGCCTCCTCCAAGCTGCTGCACGGCGGTCTGCGCTACCTGCAGACCGGCGCGGTCAAGCTGGTGGCGGAGAACCACTTCGAGCGGCGGGCGGTGTCCCGTCAGGTGGCACCGCACCTCGCCAACCCCCTGACCTTCTACCTGCCCGTCTACAAGGGCGGCCCGCACGGCGCCGCCAAGCTGGGCGCGGGCGTCTTCGCCTACTCGGCGCTGTCCGCGTTCGGCGACGGCGTCGGCCATGTCATATCCCCGGCCAAGGCGCAGCGCGACGTGCCGGAGCTGCGGACGGACAACCTCAAGGCCGTGGCCGTGTACGGCGACGACCAGATGAACGACTCCCGGATGGCCCTGATGACCGTCCGTGCGGCGGCCGCGGCCGGCGCCACGGTCCTCAACCACGCCGAGGTCACCGGGCTGCGCTTCACCCAGGGCCGGGTCACCGGTGCGGAACTCAAGGACCGTATGGAGGGCGAGGAGTTCGGCGTCAACGCCCGCCTGGTGCTCAACGCCACCGGTCCGTGGGTGGACCACCTGCGCAAGATGGAGGACGCGAACGCGGCTCCCTCCATCCGGCTGTCGAAGGGCGCGCACCTGGTCCTCAAGCGGACCGCCCCCTGGAAGGCCGCGCTGGCCACCCCGATCGACAAGTACCGCATCACCTTCGCCCTCCCCTGGGAGGACATGCTGCTGCTGGGCACCACGGACGAGGAGTTCGAGGGCGACCCGGCGGATGTCGCGGTCACCGAGAAGGACACCGCCCAGATTCTGGACGAGGCGGCCTTCTCCGTCCGTGACCAGCAGCTGTCGCGCGATCTGATCACCTACTCCTTCGCGGGTCTGCGGGTGCTGCCCGGCGGCCCCGGCGACACCTCCAAGGCCAAGCGCGAGACGGTCGTCACCGAGGGCAGCGGCGGCATGCTGTCGGTGGCCGGCGGCAAGTGGACGACCTTCCGGCACATCGGCCGTACGGTCATGAGCAAGCTCGCGGCGCTGCCCGGCCACCCGCTGGCCGAGGACATGGAGCCGCTCGCGCACCTGCCGAAGAAGCTCCCGCTGCCCGGTATCGCCAACCCGAACGCGGTCGCGCACCGGCTGCTCGTCGACGGCGGTACGCCCGGCCCGCGGATGGCCCCGGAGACCGCGCGGCACCTCGCCACCCACTACGGCTCGCTGTCCTTCGACATCGCCCGGCTGGCGAACGAGAACCCGGCGCTGGCCGAGCGCATCCACCCCGACGCCCCGGAGATCTGGGCGCAGGTCGCCTACGCCCGCGACCACGAGTGGGCCGAGACGGTCGACGATGTGCTGCGCCGCCGTACGACCCTGATGATCCGGGGTCTCGACACGGAGGACGTCCGGGCCAAGGTCAAGGACATGCTGACGGACTGACGCCGGCGCAGCACGGTCGAGTGTGACTGACGGCGCGTCAAGAACGTGTGCGATGAGTGACGATGGGGCGGTCCATAGGGCCGCCCCATCGCCGTTTGCGCGGGCGGGGCCGGGGCGCGGCGGGTGCGGGGCGGGCCCTCGGCGGTCACTGTCAGTGGCGGCTGCGATGATGTGTGCCGGAGATCGACGGGGGATGGCGGGGATCCGGAATGCATCAGCGGGGGAAGACGACGGCGCGGCGGCGCGGGCGGCGGGCGGTGAAGTGGGCGGCCTGGACGGTCGCCGTGCTGCTCGTGCTGCCGGTGACGGTGGCGGGGGCGGCGCTGCGCGCCCAGTACGCGGGCGAGGCCGCTCCGGGGGCCATGACACGGGGGCGCGATGCGCTCTGGCTCGGCCATGCCTGGGTGGACGGGCGCCGGGACGCCTCGGACGTGGCGGCGCTGCGCCGCCGTCTCGCGGGCTCCGGAATACGTGATCTGTACGTGCACGCCGGGCCGTTGGAGCACGACGGCACCCTGCCGCCGGCCCGGCGCGCCTACCCGCGGGCGCGGTGGCTGATCACCGCACTGCACCGCGCGCTGCCGTCGGTGCGGGTGCACGCCTGGCTGGGCGACCGGCTGGTCTACGAGCCGGGGCAACGGGGCGGGCTGCGGCTGTCGGACGCCTCGGCCCGGCGGGCGATCGTGGCCAGTGCCCGCCAGGTGCTGGCGGCCGGGTTCGCCGGGGTCCATCTCGATCTGGAGCCGCTGCATTCCGGCAATGCCGACTATCTGCGGCTGCTGGACCGGCTCGGGCCCGTGGTCCGGGGCCGGGGCGCGGTGCTGTCCGTCGCCGTCCACCAGATCGACCCGCTGCCCGGACTGCACACGGTCAGCGGGGCGCTGACGGGCCACCGCAAGTGGATATCCCAGCGGTTCTTCGGGCAGGTGGCGCGCCGGGTCGACCAGATCGCGCTGATGTCGTACGACACCGGGCTGCCCGCCGAGAGTCTCTACGGCGGTTATGTGGCGCAGCAGACCCGGCTGGCGCTGGCGGCGACGGGGCGGCACACCGATCTGCTGATGGGGCTGCCGTTCTTCCACACCGAGAGCGTCGGCCATCATGCCTCGGCGGAGACGGTCCGCGCGGCGGTGCGGGGCATACGTCTGGGGCTGACCCGTGAGGACCGGGACCGCCGGCGGTTCGGAATGGCGCTGTATGTCGACTTCGCCGCCACGGAGGAGGACTGGGCCGCGTACGGGAGCGGCTGGGGCCGGCCTGACCGGTCATAATGAGCCCAGACATCGGATGTCTGTGGCGGAATCCGGGCGGGTCCAGCGGGGAGGTCGGCATGGCGGTCACCGACGAGGCCATCGAGAAGATCAAAGGCATGATCGTCTCCGGGGCGCTGCGGCCGGGCGACCGGCTGCCGAAGGAGAGCGAGCTGGCGGCCGAGCTCGGGCTGTCCCGCAACTCACTGCGCGAGGCCGTGCGCGCGCTCTCCCTCATCCGCATCCTGGACGTGCGCCAGGGCGACGGCACCTACGTCACCAGCCTCGATCCGCAACTCCTCCTGGAGGCCATGAGTTTCGTGGTGGACTTCCACCGCGATGACACGGTCCTGGAGTTCCTCGCCGTCCGCCGCATCCTGGAGCCGGCCGCCACGGCGATGGCGGCCGGCCGGATCGGCACGGCGGAACTGGACGTCCTGGAGGAGCGGTTGGACGCGCTGGGGCCGAGCCCCTCGGTCGAGGATCTGGTCGCCTGCGATCTGGAGTTCCACCGCGGCATCGTCGCGGCGTCCGGCAACTCCGTGCTCTGCTCACTGCTGGACGGACTGTCCGGGCCGACCACCCGGGCCCGGGTCTGGCGGGGGCTGACGCAGAAGGACGCGGTGACCCGCACCCTCACCGAGCACCGGGCGATCCTCGGCGCGCTCCGCGACCGGGACGCGGAGGCGGCGCGGGCCTGGGCGACCGTACACATCGCCAGCGTGGAGCAGTGGCTGCGCGCCTCGCTGTGAGGCCGCCGCCCGCCACCGCGCCCCGGTGTCAGGCCGCGAAGCCGCCGTCCACCGCGATCGAGGCGCCCGAGATGTACCGTCCGCCGTCGCCCGCCAGATGGGCCACGGTCGCCGCGACGTCCGAGGCCCGGCCGTACGCCCCCAAGGCGGTGAGCCCGGCCTGCGTCGCCGCGCTCTCGCCGTCGGCGGGGTTCATCTCGGTGTCGATGGGGCCGGGGGTCACCAAGTTGGCGGTGATGCCGCGCGGGCCCAGCTCCCTGGCCAGGGTCTTGGTCAGGCCGGTGAGCGCGGCCTTGCTGGTGGCGTAGAGGGTGCCGCCGGGGAAGGCGACCCGCTCGGCCATACAGCTGCCGATGGAGATGATCCGCCCGCCCTCGGTCAGATGCGCCGCCGCGGCCTGCGCCGCCAGGAACGGCGCCCGGACATTGGTCCACAGCACCCGGTCGACATCGTCGAGGGAGATGCCCTCGAACGGTCCGAGCACACCGATGCCCGCGTTGTTCACCAGGATGTCCAGCCGCCCGAACCGGTCGGCGGCGCCCGCCACCGAGGCCCGCACCGCTTCCGCGTCACAGCTGTCGGCCCGTACCGCCCATGCCCGCCCGCCGGCCTGCTCGATCTCCTTGACCACCTGCCCGGCCTGGTCCTGCCCGCTCCGGAAGGTCACGGCCACCGCGGCGCCGTCGGCGGCCAGCCGCAGCGCGATCGCCCGGCCGATCCCCCGGCTGCCGCCGGTCACCAGGGCCGCCTTGCCGGCGAGCGGCCGGGGGCCGTGCCCCGCCGCCTCCGTGACCGCCGTCGCCGTCGCCGCCAGCACCGTCGCCGTCATCGTCATCACCTTCGTATCGAGTCGTCCGTGGCCGGGCGCGGCCGGGCGGAAACGCGGGGCTTCCGCACCGGCGGCACCTGTCGCGGGTGCCTCCCCGCGGTACGACTCGATCCTCCGGCGCGGCGGGTCTTGGGGCTGGCGGAATCCGGACGCCGCGTCGGCGGCCCGGCCGCTCCGGTGCGACGGGAACCGGGGCCGGGACCGGCGGACCGGACGCCAGGTCAGCGGCCCGGCCGCTCCGGTGCCGGCCGTGACGGCGGTGCCGCGACCCCGTAGACCCGCCCGGCCGTCCCCCCGAAGACGTCCGACCGCTCCGCCGCCGTGAGTTGGCCCGTGGCGGCCTCCGCGAGTGCCACCACGTCCTCGTAACCGGCGGCCAGGGTGCAGACCGGCCAGTCGGAGCCGAACATCACGCGGTCGGGGCCGAAGGCGTCCAGGGCGTGCCGGGCGTAGGGCAGGATCTGCTGGGGCCGCCAGGCGTCCCAGTCGGCCTCGGTGACCAGTCCGGACAGCTTGCAGCTGACGTTCGGCAGGGCGGCGAGGGCGGTGACGGCGTCCGCCCACGGCTGCCACTCCCCCGTGACGACGGGCGGTTTGGCTGCGTGGTCGAGGACGAAGGTCAGCTGGGGCAGGGCACGGACCGCGTGCTGCGCGGCGGGCAGTTCGCGCGGGGTGACCAGCAGGTCGTAGACCAGCCCGGCGTCGGCCAGGACGGCCAGACCGCGCCGCACGTCCGGGCGGGTGAGCCAGTCGGGGTCCGGTTCGTCCTGCACCTGGTGCCGGATGCCGACCAGCCCGGCGGGCAGCGCCGCGAGGACCTCGGCGAGCGCCGGGTCGCACAGCTCGGCCCAGCCGACGACGCCGGTGACCGGCCCCTCCCCCGCGGCGAGGGTGAGCAGTTCGGCGGTCTCCTCGTACGAGGACGACGACTGGACGAGGATCGTGCCGTCGACGCCGTGCCGGTCCAGATGGGGGGCGAGGTCGGACAGCGCGTAACTACGGCGGATCGGGTCGGCCCAGGGCCCGTCCATCCAGGGCTGTTCGCGGCGGCTGAGGTCCCACAGGTGGTGATGGGCGTCGATACGCATCAGGGGCGCGCTCCGGGATCGGGCTCAGTCGTTCAGGGGCAGCGGCAGATCGGCGTCGAGCAGGCCGCGGGCGACGAGCGTATGCCACAGCGCGTCCGGGATGTGATGGGTGAACAGCCTTGCGTTCTCGGCCATTTCGTCCGGTGCCGCGGCTCCGACCACGGCAGCGGCGACGGCCGGGTGCCCGAAGGGGAAGCGGAGCGCCGCCGCTTTGAGGGGCACATCGAACTCTGCGCAGACGGCGGCAAGTTGACGCGCCCGGTCGAGCACCGGGGCAGGCGCCGGTGCGTAGTTGTAGGGCGCGCCGGGTGTGGGGTCGGCCAGCAGGCCGGAGTTGTAGACGCCGCCGACGACCACCGAGGTGCCGCGGCGCGCGGAGACCGGCAGCAGATCGTCCAGGGCGGTGCGCTCCAGCAGGGTCCAGCGCCCGGCGCACAGCACCACATCGACATCGAGGTCGGCGACCAGACGGGCCGCCACATCGCTGTGGTTCATGCCGAACCCGATGGCCCGGACCACCCCCTGCGCCCGCAGCTCGGCCAGCGCCGGGAAGCCGGTCTCGTACACCTCGCGCAGCTGGTCCTCGACATCGTGCAGATAGACGATGTCGACGGCGTCCACACCGAGCCGGGTCAGGGACGCCTCCAGCGTGGCACGGATGCCGTCGCGGGAGAGGTCCCGTACACGGGCCCGCGCGGGGGTGTCCACGAAGCCCTCGCCCGCTGCCCGCTCCCCTGGGGCGAGCGGCCGCAGCCGGCGCCCCACCTTGGTGGAGAGGGTGTAGGTGGTGCGGTCGTGGCCGCGCAGCGCCCGGCCGAGGCGTTCCTCGGACAGGCCCACGCCGTAGTGGGGCGCGGTGTCGAAGTAGCGGGCGCCGGTGGCGAGGGCGGTGCGGACGACCTCGCGCGCCTGCGCCTCCGGCACAGCGCGGTAGAGGTTGCCGAGCGGCGCACAGCCCAGGCCCAGGGGCGGGACGGTGACGCCGGTACGCCCCAACTCCCGTGGCCCGTATGGCGGATAGCTCATCCCGCGCTCCTGTCGGTCAGTCCTGTTTCTCGCCGCTGGTGAAGCGGGAGATGACCAGGGCGACGATGATGATCATGCCGTTGAGGAACTGGGTCCACAGCGGCGGCACTCCGCCCAGCGTCATCACATTGATCACCAGCTGGAGCGTCAGCACGCCGGTGAGCGCGCCGAAGAGGGTGCCCCGGCCGCCCTTGAGGCCGATCCCGCCGATCACCGCGGCGGCGAACACCTGGAAGATCCAGCCGTTGCCCTGGCTCGCGGAGACCGCGCCGTAGTGGCCGGTGTAGAGAATCCCGGCAAAGGCGGCGAGCACCCCGCCGAGGGCCAGCACGATCCAGGTGAGGCGGTCCACCCGGATACCGGCCGCGCGGGCCGCCTCCGGATTGCCGCCGATGGCGTACAGCGCCCGCCCGTGCCGGTGGTAGCCCAGGACCGCGCCGCCGAGCGCGAAGAGGGCCAGACAGATCCAGACGGCGGCCGGCACGCCCAGCCAGGCGGCCTTGCCCAGATAGGCGAAGGACTCCGGCACCTCGCCGATGGACCGGCCCTCGGAGATCCCCACGTGCAGGCCGCGGAGCATGGTGAGCATGCCGAGGGTGGCGATGAAGCCGTTGACCCGCAGGGTGAGGATGAGGAAGCCGTTGACGGCGCCGACCGCCGCGCCCACGGCCAGGCAGAGCGGGATCGCCGTCCAGGCGGGGAAGAGCTCCAGCCCGGCGAAGCGGGCGCCGTGCGCGGGCATCACCAGCCACAGGGCGACCACCGGCGCCAGGCCGATGGTCGACTCCAGCGACAGGTCCATCCGCCCGCTGATGAGGATCAGTGCCTCGCCGAGCACCAGCAGGCCCAGCTCCGTGGACTGCTGCACGACGCCGATGAGGTTGTCCTGGGTGAGGAACGCGGGCGACACGATGAAGCCGATGACGCCCAGCACGAAGATCACCGGGACCAGGGAGAAGTCCCGCCAGCGGGCCGGCCCGGTCCAGGGCAGCCGGCGCGGCGGCGGCCGGTCCACCGCGTCGGTGGCCGGAGGCGTTGCGGTCTCGGTCATGGCGCGGTTCCTTCCGGTCCCTGGGTCCCTGGGTTTCCTTCGGTTCCGTCCTCGCCGGGCGGGCCGCCCCGCTCCCGCCCGCCGACGGCCATCCCCTCCATCGCGGCGACCAGTTCCCCCTCGCGCCAGCCCGCCGGGAATTCGGCGGTCACCCGGCCGTGGAAGACCGCCAGCACCCGGTCGCAGACCCGTAGGTCGTCCAGCTCGTCGGAGACGATCACGGCGCCGCTGCCGCCGTCCGCGACCTCCCGGACGACCCCCAGCAGCGCGTCCTTGGACTTGACGTCGACGCCGTTGGTGGGCCGGATGGCGACCAGCACCGCGGGGTCACGGGCCAGCGCGCGGGCGATCACGACCTTCTGCTGGTTGCCGCCGGAGAGGCCGGACACCGGCTGGCCGGGCCCGGTCGTCCGGATGTCGAGCGCCGCGATCATCCGCCGGGCGAACGCACGGGTCCGGGAGGGCAGTACGGTGCCCATCGGCCCGAGCCGGCCGGTGACGGTGAGGGTGGCGTTCTCGGCGACGCTGCGGCCCGGGATCAGCCCCTGGCGGTGCCGGTCCTCGGGGACATAGCCGATGCCCGCGTCGAGGGCGTGCGGGACGCTGCCCGTACGGACCGGACGGCCGCGCACCGCGATCCGCCCGGCATCCGGCGTCCGCAGCCCCACCAAGGTCTCGCCGATCGCGGTGCTCCCCCCTGCCGAGGCGCCCGCGAGCCCCACCACTTCACCGGCCCGTACGGTCAGGTCAAGCGGTGC
Source organism: Streptomyces tubercidicus (assembly GCF_027497495.1). Taxonomy (GTDB): domain Bacteria; phylum Actinomycetota; class Actinomycetes; order Streptomycetales; family Streptomycetaceae; genus Streptomyces; species Streptomyces tubercidicus. The sequence goes on along the minus strand of NZ_CP114205.1, from coordinate 6,600,469 downwards.
GAAGTGCCCGTCCACGGCCAGGGCTTCGGTCCGCAGCACCGGCTCGCCCGTAGGGCGCGTACCCGTCCGGGGCTTCCGTACGGCCGTCGGCTCCTCCCCCGTCATCGCCGCCACCAGTACGTCCTTGGCCAGCCCCGGGACCGGCGCGGTCAGCACATGCCGGGCGTCACGGAAGACGGTGACGGTGTCGCAGAGTTCGTGGACCTCCTGCAGATGGTGCGAGATGAACAGGAAGGCCACGCCCTGGGCGCGCAGCCCGCGCAGCTTGGCGAAGAGCCGGTCGATACCGCCCGCGTCGAGCCGGGCGGTGGGCTCATCGAGGATGATCAGCCGGGCGCCGCGGGACAGCGCGCGGGCGATCTCCACGAACTGCCGCTGTTCGACGCCGAGATCCCTGATCCGGGCGGTGGTGTCGACCTCGACGCCGTATTCGGCGAGCAGTGCGCGGGCCCGGGTGTGCAGCGCCCGCCAGCGGATGGTGTGCGCGCCCTGGAAGCGGCCCAGGTAGAGGTTTTCCGCGACGGTCAGGTCCGGCACGGTCATCGACTTCTGGTAGACGCAGGCGACCTTGCGCTGCCAGGCGGCGGTGTCGCCCCAGCCGGGCGCCGGCGCGCCGCCGAAGGTGACCCGGCCGGCGTCCGGGCGCTCCATACCGGTCAGCACGGACACCAGGGTGGATTTGCCGGCGCCGTTGCGGCCGACGAGGGCGTGCGCCTCCCCGGGCCGTACGGTCAGCCGGGCGCCGTCGAGGGCGACGGTGGGCCCGTAGCGTTTGACGATCCCCTCGGCGTGCACCGCCGCCGCCCGGTCGTGGCTGTCCACGGCGGCTACTTCTTCTTCTCGAACTGATTGGCCCACAGCTTCTTGTCGTTGACGGTGTCCTTGGTGACCAGGGGCGCCGGGAGCTGGTCCTCCAGACCGTTCTTGATCTTCACGATGGTGGAGCCGTGATCGGTCGGCCCCGGCCGGAAGGTCTTGCCGTCCAGTCCGGCCTTGGCGTAGTACAGCGCGTACTTGGCGTAGAGGTCGGCGGGCTGGGAGAGGGTGGCGTCGATCCTGCCGGCGCGGATGGCGTCCAGTTCGTCCGGGATGCCGTCGTTGGAGATGATGGTGATGTGCCCGTCGGAACCGGCCGGCCTGAGCAGCTTCTTCTGCTCCAGGAGGGCGAGCGTGGGCTGCAGAAAGGCGCCCCCGGCCTGCATATAGATGCCGTTGAGGTCCGGGTGCTGGGCGAGCAGGCTCTGCAGCTTGCCGGAGGCGACCTCGCCCTTCCAGTCCGTGGCCAGCTCATGCACCGTGATCTTCGGGAACTTCTTCTTCATGCAGGACGCGAACGCCTCGGAGCGGTCCCGCCCGTTGATCGAGCTGAGGTCGCCCTGGAGTTCGGCGACCCGCCCCTTGCCGCCGAGCTGCTTGCCGAGGTACTCGCAGGACTTCTCCCCGTAGGCGCGGTTGTCGGCCCGTACGACCATGTAGACCTTGCCCTCGTCGGGGCGGGTGTCCACGCTCACCACCGGGATCTTCTTCTCCGCCAGCCGCTGCAGCTCGGCGGTGACGGCGCCGGTGTCCTGCGGTGCCATGACGATCGCCTTGGCGCCCTGGTCGGTCAGCGCCTGCACATTGGAGACGACCTTGGCGATGTCGTTCTGCGAGTTGGACAGCGGGAGCGCGGCCGGGCCGCCGTGGTCCAGGTCCTTTTCCAGGTACTGCTGGTAGGAGTTCCAGAAGTCGGTGTCCGTACGGGGCATATCGATGCCGATCCTGCCGCCCGCGGTGTCACTGCCGCGGTTGCAGCCGGCGAGCGCGGCGATGGCGAGCACCGCGGCGCAGGCCGCCGCGCCGGTCGTACGCAATCTCATGGGTGGTCCCTTGGTCGTGGTGTACGGCTGCTGCGGTCGTGGTGTACGGCTCCCGCGGCTCCTCTGGCTCCTGCGGCCCCCCACCTCACCCCCCACCCCGCACCCGCACCCCCTGCATCCCCCCGTCCACGGCCAACGCCGTCCCCGTGATGCCGGAGGCGGACGGCGACGCCAACGAGGCGATGGCCGCGGCCACTTCCCCGGCCGTGACCAACCGCCCCATCGGCTGGCGGGCGTTGAGAGCGGCGCGTTCGGCGGCCGGGTCGTCGGCGCGGTCCAGCAGGCGGCCGATCCATGGAGTGTCGGCGGTGCCCGGGTTGACGCAGTTGACGCGGATGCCGTCGCGGAGGTGGTCGGCGGCCATCGCGAGGGTCAAGGAGAGCACCGCGCCCTTGCTGGCGCCGTACAGGGCACGCTGCGGCAGGCCGGCGGTGGCGGCGATGGAGCAGGTGTGGGTGATGGAGACCCGGCCGGGGGCGTCGGCGGCGGTGCGGCGCAGGGCCGGCAGTGCGGCGCGGGCGGTGCGCACCAGGCCCAGCACGTTGACGTCCAGGACCCGGTGCCACTCCGCGTCGTCGTTGTCCTCGACGGTGCCGATGGCGCCGGCCCCGGCGTTGCCGACGAGGGTGTGCAGGGCGCCCAGCTCCCGCACCGCCGCGCCGACGGCGGCCCGTACGGCGGCGTCGGAGGACACATCGGCGGTGACTTGGATCGCCCCGGCGGGCGCCCCGGCCGGGTCCCGGTCCAGGACGGCGACCCGTGCGCCGCGCGCCATCAGGAGCGCGGCGGTGGCCGCCCCGATGCCGGAGCCGCCGCCGGTGACGAGGGCGGCCATCCCTTCGAAGTCGGCCGGGTGGCGGCCGGTCCGCGGTGCGTCGCTCATACGGAGACCTCCTGTTCGCCTTGGTGGTGCCGCGGCTTCTGACGGGCGCGCCACACGGGTCCGTCGGGGTAGCGGTGGGCGGCGAGGGAAGCGGGTTTCATCCGGGCGGAGAAGCCGGGGGCGGTCGGGGCGCGGTAGCGGCCGTGGTCGAGGACGACGGGGTCGGTGAAGTGGTCGTGCAGATGGTCGACGTATTCGATGACCCGGTCCTCCCAACTCCCGGACACCGCCACGTAGTCGAACATCGACAGATGCTGCACCAGCTCGCACAGCCCCACCCCGCCCGCGTGCGGGCACACCGGCACCCCGTACTTCGCGGCCAGCAGCAGGATCGCGAGGTTCTCGTTGACCCCGGCGACCCGGGCCGCGTCGATCTGGACGAAGTCCACGGCCCCGGCCTGCAACAGCTGTTTGAAGACCACCCGGTTGGCGACATGCTCACCGGTGGCGACCTTCACGGGCTGTCCGGAGCGCACCGCGGCATGCCCGAGGACGTCATCGGGGCTGGTCGGCTCCTCGATCCAGTACGGGGCCCAGGGCGCCAGTGCGGTCATCCAGCGGACCGCCTCGGCCACGTCCCAGCGCTGGTTGGCGTCGACGGCGATCCGTATGCCGGGGCCGACCGCGTCCCTGGCCAGCCGCAGCCGCCGTCTGTCGTCGTCGAGGTCGGCGCCCACCTTCAGCTTGATCTGGCCGAAACCGTCGGCCACCGCTTGCTTCGCCAGCCGTACCAGCTCGGTGTCGTCGTAGCCGAGCCAGCCGGGCGAGGTGGTGTACGCGGGGTAGCCCTCGGCCCTGAGGCGGGCGGTGCGGGCGGCGCGGCCGGGTTCGGCGGCGCGCAGCAGGGCCAGCGCCTCGTCGGGGGTCAGGGCGTCGGAGAGGTAGCGGAAGTCGACGAGGGAGACCAGCTCTTCGGGGGTGAGCGTGGCGAGGAATTCCCACACCGGCAGCCCGGCCCGGCCCGCGGCCAGGTCCCAGGCGGCGTTGACCAGGGCCCCGGCCGCCATCTGCATCACGCCCTTCTCGGGGCCGAGCCAGCGCAGCTGGGAGTCGTGGGTGAGGTCGTGGTGCAGGGCGGCGAGATCGGCGGCGGTGGCGGGTGCGGGGCGGCCGGTGACGTAGGGCGCGAGGGACCGGATCGCGGCGGCCATGACGTCGTTGCCGCGCCCGATGGTGAAGCAGAAGCCGTGTCCCTGGGGGCCGCCGTCGGTGTGCAGCACGACATAGGCGGCGGAGTAGTCGGGGTCCGGGTTCATGGCGTCCGAGCCGTCGCGCCGCTCCGAAGTGGGGAAGCGGACGTCATGGACCTCCAGCCCGGTGACGGTGTCGGTCACGGCCATGCGCATGCCCCCAGGGATGTTGCGGAAGAACATCGGACCTTTCCCGGACATCCGATGTATAGACCCGTGCGCAAGACCGCGTCCAGACCCCGTACGGAAGTTGAGCCAATGCTCCTGGCGACAGGTCGGATGAATAGCTACGTCTGCCCGTAAAGGGGCTACGGACCGGCACCACGGAAGCCGTAGTCTTGGGTTCGCACGTAATGGAACTGCTGCCGGCGGCCGCCCCAGGCGGCCGGACCGGTCGGAAGGAGGCGCTGGGTGATCGAGCTCGAGGGGGTACCCGAGCTGATCGACCCGGTCATGGTGGCCGCGTTCGAAGGCTGGAACGACGCCGGCGACGCCGCCTCCGCCGCGGTCGCACATCTCGACCGGGAATGGAAGGGCGAGGTCTTCGCCGCGCTGGACGCGGAGGACTACTACGACTTCCAGGTGAACCGTCCCACCGTCTTCCTGGACGGCGGGGTCCGCAAGATCACCTGGCCGACGACCCGGCTCTCCGTCGTCCGCGTCGGCGACACGAACGGCAAGGGGCGCACCCGCGACCTCGTCCTGGTCCGCGGTATCGAGCCCAGCATGCGCTGGCGCTCGTTCTGCAACGAAATCCTCGGCTTCGCCCATGAGTTGGGGGTGGAGATGCTGGTGGTGCTGGGCTCGCTGCTCGGCGACACCCCGCACACCCGCCCGGTGCCGGTCAGCGGGGTCACCTCGGACGCGGATCTGGCCACCCGGCTCGATCTGGAGGAGTCCCGCTACGAAGGCCCCACGGGCATCGTCGGCATCCTTCAGGAGGCGTGCACCCATGCCGGTGTCCCCGCGGTGAGCCTGTGGGCCGCGGTGCCGCACTATGTCTCCCAGCCGCCCAACCCGAAGGCCAGCCTGGCGCTGCTCAACCGCCTGGAGGACCTCCTCGACGTCCGTATCCCGCTGGGCGAGCTGACCGAGGACGCCCGCGCCTGGCAGCTGGGCGTGGACCAACTGGCGGCCGAGGACAGCGAGGTCGCCGAGTACGTCCAGTCGCTGGAGGAGGCGCGGGACACCGCGGATCTGCCGGAGGCGTCCGGAGAGGCCATCGCCCGCGAGTTCGAGCGCTATCTGCGCCGCCGCGACCCGCAGGCCGGTCCCGGCGTGGCCACCGAAGGCGGCCTCACGGACGGCCGCGACAGCTCCTACCTCCGCGACACCACCAGCGGCCGCACCCGCCCGCCCCGCCCGGTGTCCAAGGAACCCCGCGAGCCGAAGACCGGCGACGACACGGCGACCGGTCCGAAGGACACGGCCAAGGGCAACGGCACCGCGGAGAGCCCGGACACCTCGGGCGACGCGGACCCGGCCGACTCCCCGGGGCCGGAGGACGGCCCGGAGGGCAACGGGAACTGAGCGCCGGGGACCACTCCCCGCCGCGCCAGGGGCGCCGGACGGCCTGCGGGCCGGTGCGGCGCCCCTGGCGTTTTCCCGTCAGCGCCGCGAGCTCCCGCCACCGCCGGCGCCGTAAGTGCCCGAAAACCGCCCGCGCCGTAAGTCCCCGGCCCCGCAAGGAGAAAGGGGCGCTCCCACCGGTTCGGCGGAAGCGCCCCTGACGGACGGAACGGAGATGACGGGTCGTTACAGGGCCACGCCGAGCAGGGCGTCGACCGCGCGGGAGACGAGTCCGGGGGCGCCCTCGTCGGTGCCTCCCCCGTCCTGCTGCGCGGCGGCCCAGCGGTCCACGGCCGCGAGAGCGGCCGGGGAGTCCAGGTCGTCGGCGAGCGCCGCACGGATCTCCGCCAGGAGGTCATCGGCGGACGGGCCGTCAGGACGGGAGACCGCCGCACGCCAGCGCGCCAGCCGCTCCACGGCCTCTTCCAGCACCGCGTCGGTCCACTCCCAGTCCGCGCGGTAGTGGTGGGCGAGCAGCGCCAGCCGGATCGCGGCCGGGTCGGTGCCGTCGCGCCGTACCGCGGAGACGAAGACGAGGTTGCCCTTGGACTTGGACATCTTCTGGCCGTTCAGGGCGACCATCCCGGCGTGCACATACGCCTTGGCGAACGGGTACTCGCCGGTGAGCGCCTGGGCGTGCGAGGCGCCCATCTCGTGGTGCGGGAAGGCGAGATCGGAGCCGCCGCCCTGGACGTCGAAGCCCATCCCGAGGTGGTCCAGGGCAATGGCGACACACTCGATGTGCCAGCCGGGCCGGCCGCGGCCGAGCGAGGCGCCGTCCCAGCTCGGCTCGCCGTCCCGGGCGGCCATCCACAGCATCGGGTCGAGCGGGCTCTTCTTGCCCTCGCGCTCCGGGTCGCCGCCGCGCTCGGCGGACAGCAGCCGCATCGCCTCGGCGTCCAGCCCGGAGACCTCGCCGAAGTGCGGGTCGGACTCGACGGAGAAGTAGATGTCGCCGTCCAGTTCGTAGGCGGCGCCGGCGTCGCGCAGCCGCTCCACCAGCGGGACGATGCCGGGTATCGACTCGACGGCGCCTATGTAGTGGCGGGGCGGCAGCATCCGCAGGGCCGTCATGTCCTCGCGGAACAGGGCGGTCTCACGCTCGGCAAGCGCGGTCCAGTCGTCGCCGGTGGCCACGGCCCGCTGCAGCAGCGGATCGTCGACATCGGTGACGTTCTGTACGTAGTGCACCTGACGCTTCGTGTCGAGCCACACGCGCTGAACCAGGTCGAACGCGTTGTAGGTCGCCGCGTGCCCCATGTGGGTGGCGTCGTAGGGCGTGATGCCGCAGACGTAGATACGGGCGACGGGACCGGGGTCGAGGGTTACCCGTCCGCCGGTCGCGGTGTCGTGGATCCTCAGGTCGCGGCCCTGGCCAGGCAGGGCGGGGACCTCAGAAGCGGGCCATGCATGCATGCCATGAGCGTAACCGGATGGATGTTCCGCATACGAACCGGACCGGAGGTCTGGCCGGAAAGGCGCTCTTGTGTTCGACGGTCGTACGTGCAAGGAAGCACCCGCGCTACGGCCCGGGTTCCCGGCGGATCAGACCGGTGGCCAGGGGATCGCGGGCCATTCGCCGCTCGGCTCCGGGTGCCGGCCGCTGCGCAGCAGCCCGGCCACCCGCGCCCGCAACGCCTCGATCTCGGCGTCCGTGATCAGTTCGGCCAGTCGGGCGGCGAGCGGCCGGCCGTCCTCCAGCGCGTCCTGGAGGCCCCGCAGGACCGCCAGCGCCTCGTCCGTCAGCGGCTCCCCCGCCCACCCCCACAGCAGGGTGCGCAGCTTGTCCTCGGCGTGGAACGTCACGCCGTGGTCGATGGCGAAGAACGCTCCCTCGGCGCCGGGCAGCAGATGACCGCCCTTGCGGTCGGCGTTGTTGATCACCGCGTCGAGCACCGCGAGCCGCCGCAGCTGCGGATGGTCGGCGTGCACCAGCAGCGCCGTGCGGCCCTCACCGATCTGGGCGAGCCCGACGGCCTTCCAGCCGGGCTCCGGCTCCTCGTCCTCCACCAGTGCCAGCAGCTCGGGCACCTCGTCACTGCTCTCCGGCGGATCGATCCACTCCTGGACCATGCCGGTCCCGTACGGGCCGTCCCGCAGCACCGTCGGGGGGATCAGGTCCCAGCCGCAGGCCCGGGAGATCTCGTAGGCGGCGACCTCACGCTGGGCGAGGGTGCCGTCGGGGAAGTCCCACAGCGGGCGCTCGCCGGCCACCGGCTTGTAGACACAGGCGGTGTTGTGGCCGTCCTGGGCGACCGTGCAGTAGAGCACCGCGTTGGACGCTTCCTGGATGCGGCCGCGGACGGTCAGCTCCCCTTCGGCGAGCAGGGCGTCCGAGGGGTTCCCGGCGGGCTCCGGCGGGTCCTGCGGCCGGGCGGGGCCGGGCAGCGGTGCGGCGGGCTCTGCGGCGGACTCCATGGCGCTCAGGCGTCCCGCCGGTATCCGTTCTGGCGCGGGCATACGTGTCCCTCCGGGTCGAGCGGCAGGCTGCACAGCGGGCACGGCGGGCGGCCGGCGTTGACGACCTCCAGCGCCCGCTTGGCGAACGCCCTGGCCATGGTTCCGGTGAGCCGCACCCGCAACATCGGCGGGCCGTTCTCGTCGTCCTGGAGCAGCCGCTCCTCGGCGTCGGCGAGGTCCTCGTCGCTGTCCGCGTCCAGCTCGACCAGGGCCTGGGCCTCGACGATCATCCGCTCGTCCTCGCCGTCCCAGGCGAGCGCCATCGTGCCGACCCGGAACTCCTCCTCGACCGGCGACTCCAGCGGGGCGGTGTCGCTCAGCTCGGCGGGCGAGACGGCGGGCACCGGGGCGTTGCCGCCGCTGCGCCGCACGACCTCGTCCAGCAGCTCGTCGATCCGCTCGGCGAGCGCGGCGACCTGGGTCTTCTCCAGGGCAACGCTGGTGGTGCGGCCGGCCGCGGTGGCCTGGAGGTAGAAGCTACGGCGGCCAGGCAGCCCGACCGTACCGGCCACAAAGCGGTCCGGCGCGTCGTAGAAGAACACCTGACGGGACAACGTCCTGCTCCGATTGCTCGACTGCGGGGGCTCTGCGGTCGCTGCACGTCCTGCGGTCACTGCGCGGATCGCAGGGGCGTGGCGGGCAGCGCCGTCGCACCACCCTACTGCGCCGACTGATCACGCTGCTCCCGCACCACCGCCGACTGCCGCGTCCCGCTCGGCCGCCGCGGCGCCGCCGTCCTCCCGGGGGGCCAGCGATCCGAAGTCGCCGGTGTCCCCGAGCCGGACGAGGTAGGGGCGCAGCCGGGTGTAGCGGATCGCGGTGACGGAACAGGGCTCGACGGAGATCCGCTGGAAGAGGTCGAGGTGCATGCCCAGGGCGTCGGCGACCAGGGATTTGATGATGTCGCCGTGGGAGCACATGGCGTAGGTCGCCTCGGGGCCGTGCGCCTCCTCGATCCGGGCGTTCCAGTCCCGTACCGCGTCCACCGCGCGGGCCTGCATCGCGCGCATCGACTCACCGCCGGGGAAGGCGGCGGCGGACGGGTGCCGCTGGACGACCTCCATCAGCGGCTCATCGCTCAGTTCGGCCAGTTTCCGGCCCGACCACTCGCCGTAGTCGCATTCGCTGATCCGGTCCTCGGTGTGCAGGGTGAGCCACGGCCGGGCGTCCAGCAGCGGCGCCACGGTCTCCCGGCAGCGCTGCAGCGGGCTGGAGACGACGGCGGTCAGCGGCACCTGCGCGAGCCGTGCGGGCAGCGCGGCGGACTGAGCCGCGCCGCGCTCGTCGAGGGCGACTCCGGGCGCCCGTCCGGCGAGCACCCCGGCGGTATTGGCGGTGGAGCGGCCGTGCCGCACCAGGATCAGCGTGGGCATGACCGCCACCCTACGTTCCCCGTACGCCTTCCTGGCAGGTGGCCGGGCGCCTTCCTGGCAGGTCGCCGGGCGACGCGCGAGAATGCCGGTGTGATCGTCGACAGCGCCATCTACCGGGAAGGCCGTCGCACCGAGTGCACGACCGACTTCTCGCACGCCCTGGAGGAGGCGCGGGCCGAGGGGCACTCCTTCCTGTGGCTGGGGATGTACGAGCCGACGGAGGAGGAGTTCGCACGCGTCCGGTCCGAGTTCGCGCTGCACCCGCTGGCCGTCGAGGACGCGCTCAAGGCGCATCAGCGGCCCAAGCTGGAGGTCTTCGACGACTCGCTCTTCCTGGTGCTGAAGCCGGTCACGTACGACGACCAGGCCGACACGGTGACCGCGTCGGAGCTGATGGTCTTCGTGGGGGACTCGTTCGTCGTCACCGTCCGGCACGGTGAGGCCAGCCCGCTGGCGGCGGTCCGGCGCCGGCTGGAGGAGCACCCGGAGATCCTGCGGCACGGTCCGGGCGCGGTGCTCTACGCGGTCAGTGACGCCGTGGTGGACCACTACATCGAGGTGGCCGCCGAACTCCAGCTGGATCTGGAGGAGTTGGAGGCGGAGGTATTCGCTCCGGTACGCGGTAGGGACACCAGGAACACCGCCGCCGAGATCTACGCGTTCAAGCGCGAGGTGCTGGAATTCCGCCGGGCGACCGGCCCGTTGGCGGAACCGATGGCCCGGCTCCAGAACCCCGGTGTGCCCTTCGTGCACGCCCACGCCCGGCCGTTCTTCCGCGATGTCGACGACCACCTCACCCGGGCCAACGAATCGGTGGAGGGCCTGGACCGGCTGCTCTCGGACATTCTCGCCGCCCACCTCGCGCAGATGGGCGTACGGCAGAACGACGACATGCGGAAGATCTCGGCCTGGGCGGCGCTGGCCGCCGTACCGACCCTGATCGCCGGTGTCTACGGCATGAACTTCGAGAACATGCCGGAGCTGAAGTGGCATCTGGGATACCCGGTGATCCTGGCCGTGATGGTCATCATCGAGATCTCGCTGTACCGGCTGTTCAAGCGCCGCGGCTGGCTCTGACGCCGGGGGCCGCGGGGCGTGGGGCCGGGGCCTCGCGGGCGTGTCCCGTGGGTCCGGCGGGCCGGTCCCCGCTCAGGCGAATTCCGGTGCGGTGGTGGCCGGTCCGCCCAGCGCGTTCCGCCGCTCGGGCATCCGGAGGCTGACCATCCGCCGCCAGCCGCCCAGCCGCTCATAGCCGTACACCGCCCGGATCCCGGCGGCGAGCACGACGGACTTGGCCTTCGGCCACCGCAGGATGCGGCCCATGTGGGCCATCACCGCCAGGCTGACGTCCCGGTAAACGGCGATCTCGGCATGCGCACACTCGCGCAGCATCCGCTGGATGGTGCGCCCGTGTCCGGCGCGGGCCAGCCGCAGCAGTTCCTCATGGCAGTACGCGAGGTGGTTGTCCTCGTCCTGCGAGATCATCCGGACCGCCTTGCCCAGCTCGGGGTGGTCGCCGAAGTGCTTGACGAGCATGACCATCTGGTCGGAGGCGCGCTGCTCGGTGACCCGGCTGTGGGCGAGGTAGGTGATGACATCGTGCTCGGTGAGCGGCTCGTCGCGGCGCAGCTTGTCGTGCGTCAGGCCGATGCCCCGCCGCTCCAGCAGCGCGGTGTAGTCGGTCGCCGCCGGGACCTCGGCCGGCGTCAGTCCGCGCCTGCGCATCAGGGCCTGGAAGATCCGGCCGTGTTTGTCCTCGTCGGCGCCGTGCCGGGAGACCTTGGGCGCCAGCTCGCGCAGGGACGCGGGAAGCAGCGCCGCGATCCGGCCGTTCTCCCAGCCGCCCTGGGCCTCGCCGCTGGCCGCGATGGAGCAGAACAAACGGAACGAGTCGTCGTTGTCGACGATCCCCTGGAACAGGCTTCGGGCCGAGAGCATCTTTGCCACCTCCGAACGGACACACCCGTAAAGGAAGAGTCAAATGGGGTGGCCCATGGGCGGCAACCCGAGCGGCGGTTCCGTTCGGCCGTACGGGCGAAGGGGTGTCCCCGTTGCGGGGCGTAACCAGCCTGCCCGTGGCCGCGTTGTGCTGCTGACGGCCGTGGTGGGGAAGACCCCCGAGCCCCCACCACGGCCGCGGGGCCCGGCCGGCCCGGCGCTCCGGGCGCCGGGCACAGCGCCCCGTTCTACGCCAGACCGGCGCGCTCCAGGGCCTCGGTACCGGCCCGCAGCGACGCCAGCCGGTCCTCCAGGGTGAAGCCCGCCGGGGCCAGCGTCAGGGTGGTCACACCGGCCGCCGCGTAGGCCTGCATCCGCTCGGCGATCCGCTCGACGGAGCCGAGCAGCGTGGTCTCGTCGATCAGCCGCTCCGGGATGGCGGCGGCTGCGCCCTCCTTGTCGCCGGACAGGTACTTCTCCTGGATCTCGGCGGCTTCCTTCCCGTAACCCATGCGCTGGGCGAGCTGGTTGTAGAAGTTCTGCTTGGCGCTGCCCATTCCGCCGACGTAGAGCGCGGTGTACGGACGGAACATGTCGACCAGCCCGCTGACGTCCTTGTCCGCGCCGACGGCCAGCGGCAGCGTCGGACAGACGTCGAAGCCGTCCAGCGTCTTGCCCGCCTTCTCGCGGCCGGCCCGGAGGTGCGAGATCGCGGTCTCCTCCAGGTGCTCGGCCGAGGGGAAGATCAGCAGCGCGCCGTCGGCGATCTCACCGGTCTGCTGGAGGTTCTTGGGGCCGATCGCGGCGATGTAGAGCGGGATGTGCTCGCGCTGCGGGTGCACCGTGAGCTTCAGCGGCTTGCCGGGACCGCCCGGCAGCGGCAGCGTCCAGTGCTCGCCCTCGTAGGACAGCCGCTCGCGCGTCATCGCCTTACGGACGATGTCCACGTACTCGCGGGTGCGGGCCAGCGGCTTGTCGAACTTGACGCCGTACCAGCCCTCGGAGACCTGCGGCCCCGAGACACCGAGGCCCAGGCGGAACCGGCCCCCGGAGAGGGAGTCCAGGGTGGCGGCCGTCATCGCGGTCATCGCGGGCGTACGCGCCGGGATCTGGAAGATCGCCGAACCGATGTCGATCCGCTCGGTCTGGGCGGCGACCCAGGAGAGCACGGTGGCGGCATCGGAGCCATAGGCTTCCGCGGCCCAGCAGACCGAGTAGCCGAGGCGATCGGCCTCCTGTGCCACCGCGAGATTGTCGGAGTCCATCCCGGCGCCCCAGTAGCCGAGGTTGATGCCAAGCCTCATGCCGCTCCCCTTACCCATCAGTAACGTCGCTGTTCCGGGGACTGTAGTCCCCCGTCGCGTCGGCTGTCATCGGCGGGTTGTCCACAGGTCCCCTGATGCGGGCTGTCGCCCAGTAATCTCAACGCCCATGGAGCAAAGGCACCTCGGCCGTACGGGCCTGCGCGTGACCCGGCTCGGGCTCGGCACCCTGACCTGGGCCCGTGACACGGACGAGCAGGAAGCCGCCGACCAGCTCAAGGTGTTCTGGGAGGCCGGCGGCAGCCTCGTGGACACCGCCGACATCTACGCCGACGGCGGCGCCGAATACCTCTTGGGCCGGCTGACGGAAGAGCTCGTTTCGCGCGAGGATCTGGTGATCGCCACCAAGGCCGGCAGCGTCCTGGAGGCGGACCGCCGGGTCGACGGCTCCCGGCGCCATCTTCTCGCCGCCCTGGACGCCTCCCTGGAGCGGCTGGGCACCGACTACGTCGACCTGTGGCAGCTGCACGCCTTCGATCCTCAGACGCCGCTGGAGGAGACGCTGCAGGCCCTCGACCTCGCCGTTACGAGCGGCCGGGCGCGCTATGTGGGGCTGACGAACTTCTCCGGCTGGCAGCTCGCCAAGGCCGGCACCTGGCAGCTCGCGGCGCCCGGTGTCCGCACCCGTCTCGCGAGCACCCAGATGGAGTACTCCCTCCTGCAGCGCGGCATCGAGCGGGAGGTGCTGCCCGCGGCGCTCGATCTGGGCATCGGCCTGCTGCCGTCGTCGCCGCTCGGCCGGGGAGTGCTGACCGGCAAGTACCGCCATGGGACCCCGGCCGATTCCCGGGGGGCCTCGGAGCATCTGGCGGCGTTCGTCGCGCCGTATCTCGACGAGACCGCGAGCCGGGTCGTCGAAGCGGTCACCACCGCCGCCGACGGACTGGCCGTCACCCCGCTCCAGGTCGCGCTCTCCTGGGTCCGCGACCGCCCCGGCGTGACCGCGCCGATCCTGGGCGCCCGCACAGCGCAGCAGCTCAGAGCCGCATTGTCAGTGGAGACCCTTAGTCTTCCTGACGAGATCCGCCGGGCGCTGGACGATGTTTCAGCACCGGTGCACCACTACCCCGATCACGACTGGAGCACGCTGTGAGCACCGACCGCCTCGCCGGCGAAACCCCGCCCGGACAGGAGGCCGCACCCGGCAGTGTGGGGGGCCAGATGCCGGAGGGGGCGGGGGCCCAGGCTCCGGAGGGGGCGGGGGCGCCGGGCGGCGCGGTGGCGGCCGGTGGCAGCGCCGCAGTGCCGGGCGGCGCGGTGGCATCCAGCGAGGACGCCGCGAAGGCGAACGGCGCGGAGGTGCCCGGCGAGGACGCCGCGAAGGCGGGCGGCGCGGAGGTGCCCGGCGAGGACTCCACAGCGGGCGAGGAGGCGGACGAGGCCCCTGGAGCGGAGGCCGAAACTCCGGCTTCCGGTGCGGAGACCGGCGCTCCGGCGGCCGGTTCGGGGGCAGGGGTTCCCGTTCCCGGCTCGGAGACCGGCACGCAGCCTTCCGAGGCGGGGTCCGGCACTCCGGCCTCCGAGGCCGCAGACACCGGCGCGGCGAAGGGGAGCCCGGCGTCCGCGGCGGCCAAGGCGACCGCGGACGCGCTGGCGGCGGCCGTGCGGGCCGTGGAGAGCGGCGAGCGCTCGGCCGCTTCGTTCTTCAACGAGGCGCCCCGCCCCGCCAAGTCGGCCGCACCCGCCACCCCACCGGCCAAGGCCGCCCCGCAGGGCGGGCCCACGGCCCCGGCCCCGGCCCCGGAGGTGACCCGGCAGCGCACCGCACAGGACACGGGCGGCCCGGCCCGTCCGGGCGTCCCGGATGGCGGCGCCACGGGCCCGGCCGCCGCTCCGGCACCCACCGGCCCCGCCCCCGCTCCCCGTCCCGCCGTGCGGGCCGTCCCCGGAGTCGAGGGCGTACGGCAGGTCCTCGCGGCGGGCGGCGCCCCCGAGGCGCTGGCCGAGCAGACCGCGGAGGTCCTGGGTGAGCGGGCCGCCGAGGCACTGAGCGAGGATCCCTGGCTGCTGCTCGGTGTGCCCGGGGTCCGCCCCGAGCAGGCCGACGGTTTCGCACGGGCGCTGCTGGGCCCCGCCTGCGGGCCGGGCGACGAGCGGCGCGCACAGGCCCTGGTCAGCTGGCTCCTGGAACAGGCCGCCGTGGCGGGCCACTCCGCCCTGGAGGCCGCCGCACTGCGCGCGGCCCTGGCCCAGCGCGCGGTGCCCGACCCCGATGACGCCCTGCAGTCCGCCATCGCGGACGGTGCGGTGCTGGTCTTCCAGGACGCGATCGACGAGCCGGGCGGCCGGGCCCGTCCGGCCACGGGCGATGACGACGAGGAGGAGCAGCCCGTCCGGATCCTGCTCGGCCTGGACCGCTTCGCGATGGCCGAGGAGAGCGTCGCCGACGGCCTGGCCCGCCTCCTCAACACCTTCGAGGCGGTGGCGGCTCCGGAGGAGGACGTGGCATCGCCCGAGGCAGGCGATGCCGGGGCCGGCGGGGGCGGCACGGCGGATGGGGGCACCACGGCCGACGGGAATGCCCCGGCAGACGGCGATGTCACGACCGACGGGGATGCCCTGGCCGACACGGAGCCAGTAGCAGAAGGGACTGCCACAGCCGACGCAGAGGCAGTAGCCGAAGCAGAGCCGGTAGCCGAGGCAGAGCCGGCAGCCAACGCGGAGCCACTGGCCGACAACACCGACGCGTCCGCAGCGAGCGCCACCGCCCTCACCGCCCCCCACCCCGACGGCGACACGGCCCCCCGGCCCGCCCGGCCCTCCGCCGCCGACTGGGAGGCCGTGGCAGCCGCCGCGCCCTCGCCGTCGGCCGCCGAGCTGATCCGCGCCGCCGCACACAGCGGCCTGGTGGCCCACACCGGCGCGGAGGCGGCCCGCGCCGAGCCGGCCGCGCTGATCGCCGCTGCCCGCTCACTGGGCCTGCGGGCCTTCGGCGCCACGCACACCGAGAACGGCCGCCGCCGCCTGGCCGCACACCTCACGGCCGGCACGCCCGACGCACCGACCACCGGCACCTCCGACCCCGCCGCCGCAGCCGTGACCGTCTCCGGGCTGCTGTCCGGTCGGGAGGGGCCGGGGCGGGACGCGGACGGGGCGCTCGCGCTCGATCTGCTGGTCGTGCTGGACGCCCCGCAGCTCGATCTGGAGACCGCCGCGCTGCTCGTCGAGTCGCTGACCGACGGGACCCGGCTGGTGCTCAGCGGCGATCCGGGCGTGCTGTGGTCCGCCGGTCCCGGCCGGCTGTTCGCCGATCTGCTCGCGGCCCGTTTCTGCCCGCAGATCGCCTCCCGTACCCCGGACTTCGGCCCGATCGGCGAGCTGGTGTCGGGCATCGGCATCGGGGAGCTGAGCCAGGTCGAGGCGCCCGGCAAGGAGGTGGTGATCGTCCCGGTGCGGGATCCCGGTGAGGCGGTGCACCGCACCGTCCAGCTGGTCGCCGACTCCGTACCCCGGGCGCTCGGCGTCCCCGCGGACCACACGCAGGTCATCACGGTCGGCCACGGCGGCGCGGCCGGCACCCGCGCGCTCAACGCCGCCCTCAAGGAGCGGCTCAACCCCGGCCCCGGCCGGTTCGGCGGCTTCGACCCCGGTGACCGCGTGGCCTACGCCCCGGCCCCCGGGCGCACGGTCCCCGGCACGGTCACCGGCGCGGACGCCGCCGGGCTGCACCTCGACTGCGACGGCACCGCGGTCGTGGTGCCCCGCGAGCAGGTCGGCACGGGAGCCGTACGCCACGGCTGGGCGCTCACCGCCCACCAGGCGGCCGGGACGCGCTGGCCCGCCGTGGTGGTCGTGCTGCCCGGGGACGCCACCGGCGGCCTGACCCGCGCCTGGGTCTACACCGCCTTCAGCCGCGGCGAACGCCATCTGTCAGTGGTCCAGGGCGCCGACCAGGCGCTGGCCCGCGCGGTCACCGAGGTGCCCGTGAAGGAGCGCACCACCCGGCTGCGCAGCCTGCTCCAGCAGAGCGCACAGACCGCCGAGGAACCGTCGGCGGACGGCTGAGCCCATGGGCCTCGGCTCCCGCCACACGGCGCTGAGCCCATGGCCCCGGGCCCCCACCGCACGGGTCATTCGGCCCGTACGGCCTGTGGCACCGCTGCCGGCCCCTGACACGCCGCTGCCCCGGCCCGTCCGCAAGTGATGCGACGGTCCGGGGCAGCGGCGTACACGGATCAGACGGATCAGGGGGGAGACGCCGGTGCGGCACACGGCCGCGCGGCCCGTACGCCCCCGCCCCCTCACCGTTCGTGGTCGAGCGGCTCCGTCAGATCGTCCTCGCCCGGTTCCAGTTCCTCGTCGAAGACCGCGCTGACATCGAAGCGGCACACCACCCGCTGGGGATCCGCCTGGTCGAAGGGGGCGGACAGCCACTCCCCCGGCTCGGCCGGATCGTCGGCGGCCGCCACCCACAGCGTGGAGTCGCCCTCCTCCAGGCCGAACTCCTTGTGCCGGGAGGCGATCTCGTCCGGTTCGAACTCCCCGAAGAGCACACCGAGCGCCGCATGCACGCTGGTGCCGACGACCGCGGCGGCATCGGCGCCGCTGACCGCCGCCTCATCGGCGGCGTCCGGATCAAGATCGGCGATGCGCTGCGCCTGATGCAGCAGTCGCTGCGGCGCGGCGACGGTGTAGTCGCGCCGGATCAGCACGCTCAGCGCACTGGGCTCTTCCGGGCCCGCGTATGCGGGCAGCGCCTCGTTTCCGGGGATCTCGAAGGGGGTGACCTCGTCGTAGGTGTCGTAGAGCAGCTCGTCATAGACCTCAGCCGCCGCGGCGAGCTCGTCGAACGCGGCGTACACGGCCGGATCGTCCTGCCCCGAGCGGCGTTCGACCGCGTCGAGGTGACGGTCCAGCGCGGCTTTGACCGCCTCGGCGGCGGCACGTACCTCGGCAGCGGAAGGCTGCGCAGCATCAGACATAGTGCAGACGCTATCCGTACCGGGGCCGGTCCCGCACAATAGATGCGATGCCGGAATACGAATTCTGCGATGTGTATGTGCCCCGGGGAGTCTCCCGGAAGGCCGCCACACGCCTGCTGACCGACCATGCCGAGTACGGGCACTGGGAGTTGGACCGACTGCGCCTGAACCCGGACGGGAGCCGTAAGGTGCGGCTGCGCCGCCGGATCATCCGCCAGCTCCGCGCCACGTGGTGAGCGCCACCGGGGGCTGAACACAGCAGAGCGGGCCCCGTCGAGACGGGGCCCGCCCGGTGAGCTGCCGGTGCGCTATCTGCTGCTGGTCACCGGCGGGCGGTACGCGCCTTGCGGTAGATCAAGGCGCCACCGAGCAGCATCCCGGCCGCGGCCGGAACCGCGTAGCCGACCGACCCCGCGCCGGTCTGGGCGAGGTGCCCGACGGGCTTGGAGGGCGTCACCTGCTGGCTGGGCGCCTGCGGCTTCGTCCCCGGCTTGTGCGGAGTCTGCTGGCCCGGCTTGCCCGGCTGGTGGGGCTTACCGGGGTGGTGCGGCTTGCCGGGGTGGTGCGGCTTGCCCGGGTGGTGCGGCTTGCCCGGCTCGTGCGGCTTGCCCGGGTGGTGCGGATTACCCGGGTGGTGCGGCCTGGCCGGGGTCGACGAGGACCCGTTGGCGCAGTTGTTGCCGAAGGCCGGGTTCAGCAGCCCGCCGCCCGAGACCTGGTTGCCACAGGCGTTGACCGGTACGTCGACCGGAGCCTGGACATTGTTGCCCGACACGACACCTGGCGAGTTCGACGCGCCGCCGGCCGCGCCGGCGCCCGTGTGCCCGCCCTGGTGGTGGCCGCCCTGGTGGTGGCCACCTTGGTGCCCGCCGCCGCCGTTGGCGCAGTTGTTGCCGAACGCGGGGTTCAGCAGCCCGACGACATTGACGGTGTTACCGCAGGCGTTCACCGGCACATGGACCGGTACCTGAACGTTGTTGCCGGATCCCACGCCCGGCGAATTCGCCGCCCCTCCGGCGGCTCCCGCGTCGGCCTGTGCGTAGCCGGCGGCCATGGCGAGTACGCCACTGGCGGCGGCCACGGTGATCAGGCCCTTTCGTGCGACCTGTCTCATAGGTTGTTCCCCTGCCTAGTGCCTTACAGGAATACGGACGAGTGGCGGTCTTCGGAAAGATCCACCCGCCCGCCGAAATACCCAGCGGCTCCGGATTGCGTGATACGCCTCCGGAGCCGAGCCGAGTCAGCCCCTTACGGGTGTAAATACAACGCCAAAGGACGTCAGAAGGTCACTTGTTGACGCAGCCGGCACCGAAAGCGGGGTTCAGCAGCCCGACCACGGAGATCGTGTTGCCGCACGCGTTCACCGGGACCTGGACCGGCACCTGAACGGAGTTGCCGGACACCGCACCCGGGGAGTTCAGGGCCGCGCCCTGGGCACCCGAGTCGGCAACGGCCAGGCCCGCACCGGCGAGTACGACGCCACCGGCGACTGCCGCAGCCGCGACGACCTTCTTGATCATTATTCCTCCTTGTAGGCAATACGATCCCAGCCGCGGACCGCACTGACTGCAACGAGGAAAATGCCGTTCAAGCTACGAACACATCGGCGCGTTCACTCGTTTCAGCGAAGCCGGCGCGAAAGGCAGGAAATCCGCGCCGAATTCAGCTCTGTTCGATGAACCGATCGAGCACCCGCACCCCGAACTTCAGTCCGTCCACCGGCACTCGCTCATCCACACCGTGGAACATCCCTGCGAAATCCAGCTCCGGCGGCAGCTTCAGCGGGGCAAAGCCGAATCCGCGGATCCCGAGATCGTCGAAGGACTTGGCGTCCGTACCGGCGGAGAGCATGTACGGCACCGCCCGCGCGATGGGATCCTCGGCCTGCAGCGCCGACTGCATCGCCTGGACCAGGGCCCCGTCGAAGGTGGTCTCCAGCGCCTTGTCCGCATGCACGTCCTCGCGCTTGACCCGCGGGCCCAGGAGCCGGTCCACGTCGGCCAGGAACTCCTCCTCGTAGCCCGGCAGGAACCGGCCGTCGACATGGGCGGTGGCCTGTCCCGGGATGACGTTGACCTTGTAACCGGCGCCCAGCTGCGTGGGATTGGCGGTGTTCTTGAGCGAGGCGCCGATCAGCTTGGCGATACCGCCGAGCTTCGCCAGCGTGGCGTCCATGTCCTCCGGGTCGAGCTCGGTGCCCAGCGCGTCCCCGAGCTGATCGAGGAAGGACCGCAGGGTCTTCGTGACCCGCACCGGGAACTCGTACCGCCCCAACCGCCCGACGGCCTCGGACAGTTCGGTGATGGCGTTGTCCTTGTGGATCATCGAACCGTGTCCGGCGTTGCCGTCCACGGTCAGCTTCATCCAGTGCATGCCCTTCTGGGCCGTCTCGATGAGATAGAGCCGCACCTGCTCATTGACGGTGAAGGAGAAGCCGCCGACCTCGCTGATCGCCTCCGTGACGCCCTCGAAGAGGTGCGGATGGTGGTCGACGAGCCAGCGCGCGCCGTAGGTGCCGCCCGCCTCCTCGTCCGCGAGGAACGCCAGCACGATGTCCCGCGGCGGCTTACGGCCGCTGCGCAGCCGGTCCCGGACGACCGCCAGCGTCATCGCGTCCATGTCCTTCATGTCGACCGCGCCACGGCCCCAGACACAGCCGTCGGCGATCTCACCGGAGAAGGGGTGATGCGTCCAGTCGTCGGCATTGGCCGGGACGACATCGGTATGGCCGTGGATCAGCAGCCCCGGCCGCGAGCGGTCCTCGCCCTCGATCCGCGCGACGGTCGAGGCCCGGCCCTTGTGGGACTCGAAGATCTGCGGCTCCAGCCCGACCTCGGCGAGCTTCTCCGCGACGTATTCGGCCGCTGCCCGCTCCCCCGGCCCCGAGTGATCGCCGTAGTTGCTGGTGTCCATCCTGATCAGATCCCGGCACAGATCGACCACCTCGTCCTCACCGGTGACCCGCCGTTCCGGCTGCGACTCACTCATACCGAAACCTCGCTCCGCTCGGCCCCGCATACGCGGGGCTCGCACCACTCTTCGGTTCGCTCGCGGGGCTCGCTCACAGTGCCTCCTCTGGGTTCACGGCCGCATCGCACGCCCGGAGGAGCGCGGCCCGCGGCGGGGTCCACTGCCATCCTCCACCCGCCACCCCCTGTGCCCAAGGCCGCAATACGCCCGACATGCCCTGGTCACAGGCCCGCATCCGGCCAGATGTGCGGGTGATCGAGCACCCTCGAAGGTTTGCTATTGTTTTCCACGTCGGAACGGCCCAGGCCGCAACGGCAGACACCTTGTCCGGGTGGCGGAATGGCAGACGCGCTAGCTTGAGGTGCTAGTGCCCTTTATCGGGCGTGGGGGTTCAAGTCCCCCCTCGGACACCACAGCGAAAGCCCCTCACCAGGGGCTTTCGTTGTTTCTGGACGTGGGCGTGGCCCACCAGGTGATCAACGGTCCAGCGAGTTGCCTGGTCAGATGAGGAAGGGCAAGCCGATCCGGCTAGCGCTGGAGGACGCCGGCTTCTTCGCTCCCTCGATTCGTCGCCTGCCGTAGCGCGCCGTGGTGGTGCCGGGCGTTGGCCGATCCCCCTACGGCGGTCCACCAGCGGGGCGACACCGTCTCGGAGTGCCGGGGCCGGCCCGCACACGGCACAGCTCGAAACCTTCGCGGGCGAACACGAGATCGTGATCTATCCAGAGATCCCCGAGCCGTTTGGTTCGGACGTGACCGACGGACGACGCAGGGGCGGCAGCTCTCCGAGAGCAGTCGATCCTCCCGAACGGTCAGTTGTCAGACCCATCCGTCACCATCGTCCCTATGGATGTCAGATCGGATGCCTCCCTGGAGTTGCAGCTGCGTTCCATTCGGGATGAGACGGAGCACCCGGAGGTCGGGGCCGCCGTTCTTGCCGTGCTGGATCACATAGTGAGTGCGCCCAGCGGTCGCCGAAAGGGTGGAAAAGCGCTTGTCGCGCTGCTTGGCGATGCCCGTAGGCAAGCCGCAGAGGCCAACGAGTGGCACGTGGTACGTATGCTCCAGGATTCCGTGGACTACGCCGAGGGTCGGATTCAGCGGCCTGACTTCGACATGCAGTACCACCTCTTCCAACGCAGGATCCCTGACGAGACTTACCGGAAATTCGTCGCGGATGCGCTGGTAAACCGCTTTCGCTTTGTCTCAGAAATGGGGCGCAAGTATCTGTCCGACCACCCGGAAGCAGACGCGGAGGCGGTGCTCTCCTACATCGACTCGTTGGAACTTGACGCCCGATTCATTAACCCGCCGACGGACCGCTCAGGCCGCTATCTCCTGCTGCGTGGCAGCGCGGAATACTTCGTCTGGATGGAACGGGTCCTGCGCGACCGGATCGACATCGCGGACCCGGAGGAAGCCGCAACTCGTATCGTCACCTCCCCGGACGCACTGGCCCTGCTGGCCGCCGATGCGGACGGGCAAACGCTGCTGCGGGCCGCCGAACTCCGACGGCGTGCGGCCGGACTCGATGTGTTGCGCACGGTGGCTGAGGACCGCAGCGCCACCGAGGCGGACCTACAGCGGGCTCTGGAGGGCCAACACTGGATCTTCGGGGGACGGTATATCGGCGAGGCTGCCCGGCGTCGGCTCACACCGGGGGATGAGGTGGACATCCCCCTGATCCGGGGTGATGGCGCCCTCCACGTGGTCGAATTGAAGCGGTCGATGAGTTTAGGCGGCCCGCTACTCAAGCGGTACCGAAATGCCTGGGTGCCGACTGCAGCTGTGCACGACGCAGTTGCCCAGGCTGTCAATTACCTGGTCGGACTGGATGAGAACCATCAACGAATCCGCGAAGAGTTCGGCATCGAGAGCCGCCGGGCCAGCGCAGTCGTGCTCATCGGTCACCCAGCTCTCCAGCCCGAGGTGCCAGAGCATGAGGTCAACGAAGCCCTGCGAGTCTTCAATACCCACATCAACCGAATCGAGGTCCTCACTTACAAGGATCTCCTTGGCAACGCTGAACGCTCCCTTGGGGAACCGTGAGGAAGGCTTCGTGGGTCCTCCAACACCCCATGGATTTCAACGTGGCTTGAGTACAGGCTCCGTGCCAGGCGGCAGCCAGCTGCGCTGGGAACACTCGCATCGCCAAAGTGCGGCAGTCCAGAAGTGACGGCCGTGCGTGCCACCGATTGTCAGTTGGCGAAGGGAGGAGTGAGACTTGCTTTTCACGCGGACGTAGGAATTCGTCGATTCCACTGGGGCCGGGTGATCCTCTCCGAGAACTTTGCGGCGAAGTTTTCTCGCGTCGCGGTAGCAGGTGAGGGCCGCACGAGCCGAATGGCCAGTGGCTTCCAGTGCCTCGCCGAGCAAGTGCAGGGTCTCCAAAGTTTCCTGATCGGATTCCCCCAACACGTTGCATTGCGCCCGCCAGACACTCCTGACTTGGTCGGCGGCGGTGTCGGGAAGTCGGCAGCGCAGCTGAAGCCGTGCAATGAGGCTGCCGGTGCGCAAGGTTTCACGATCACGTTCACCCAGCCACTTGGCTTGCTGATGTTCGACCTCTTCCGCCTTGCGGACGGCCGCTGCGGGGTCGTAGATACCGAGAATTCGGGCCACCGCGTAGCTGTCGGCAAGTGTGAGCCGGGCGCGGCGCCGAGCCGACGCGCTTCGGCCTCCATCGCCCGTACCGCACATTCGAATGCCTTGTGCGGGTTGCCGACGCCTTCGTATGCCTGGGCCAGGTGTCGATCCATCTCGGCTTCCCATGGTTCGCCGGTGCCACCCTCCCATGCGGCACGGAAACGCGACAGTTGTTCCACAGCGTGGTGATGGTGGTGAGTTCTTCAGGTGCACTCTGGTCAGCTTCACCAACGCCGAACGGCCCTCGCGTGTGGTGATCCGGTCTGGTCCGAGCGCCAAAATGTGCTGTGCCATCTCCTCAGCGGCGGCGCGGTGGACCGGTTCACCGCGAGCGATGTCGAGAGCTGTGACGAGGGCCTCGACAATTCGGTCGGGGCGGGAGCGCGCGGGAGCGTCGACCGTCAGGAGGGAGACGAGCCGCGGGAGGTTGAGGAGCTCGACCATCCCATCGTCACGGAAGTGCAGCAAACCACGCCGGGACAGCACCTCAAGGGCCTCCACGACGAGTGCCATCTGCAGCCTATCAACGCTCGACATCAGGTCCGGAGCGCGGTGGACAAGCCGGCCGAGGTTCCGGCTGGGGAAAACCGGGGACCCGATCAGTGCGAGGGCACGTAACAGGCCCTGTGCGAAGCGCCATTCGGGAGCCAGCGCTTCCACGGCCGCCAGGATCCGCTCGGTAGGCGAACAAATTCCGCCACGGCGCAGCAATTCCAGCAGCTCCGCGTGGGACATATCCAGCACTTGCCTTGCCGACAGCTTCCGGGACAGCCGCTGGCCAACATGTGTCAGCGCCTCCGGAGAATGTTCGCGCCGCGTCCTGCGGTAGCGGCTGTGACGGACAACGAGTCCGCCCTTTGTGGGTTGTGGTCACCGCAGGTCGGCATGCCACGCCTGCGTGGATTGCAGGTGCCGCAGACCGACCCATTCCTGCGCCAGTCGTTCCCCGCTCATCAACAGCCCGAGTGCCCGCTCGCGGTGCTGTTCCGGTAGCCATGCCGCCAGCTTCTCGGCCTGGATGCCACTGACCGGCTTCTCCTTGCCCGGCAGCGCCGTTCCGAGGGTGAAGAGCGCGTCGTACAACTCGACGGCGGGTTCGACCTCGGGCAGACCGCTCTCGCCGGCCCTGGCGTTGGCCCCGACGGGAATGGCCAAGCCGCTCGCATCCACGTCACCGAAGTAGCGGATGCCTCCCACCTCGTGCTTGGGGCGAATGCTGGCAATCGATCGGACGAACGACTTGCCGATTCCCCACGCGAGGTGCTTGAGGCCATGGCCGACACCTTCCAGGGATTCGGCCATCGACCAGCACGTCGTGTGGTTCTCCACCACCATCAGAATGTTTCCGCAGCCCATGGAGGCGTACCCGGATTCCTGGGATCCGCCGAAGTATCTCTCGGTGAGGAGCGGCGGCTGGGATTCGCGGACGTTCAGCAACTCCCCGGTCTTCGCCCGGTCGGAGAAATAGGGGCTGAAGGAGAAGCTTCGGAACGCCTTTTCGGGTTCCGGGAACCACTGCGTGAACTTCCGTTTCCCGAAGATCTCCAGCGCTCGCTCGCACAGCGGCGCGGGGGCCGGCTCGGGGTGGTTGAGCATCCACTCATTGACCGCCGTGTAGACCGCCTGGTGACGTGGTTTCAACCGGGGCCATTGGTCCGCCAGCCAGCTCAGGGTCTCCACGAGCGGGGGCAGGGGCAAGGACTCTTCCTTGGGTTCCGGTTGCCGGTAGACCAGGATGGTCAGCGGGAGCGCGATGTTCTCGCCGTCGTCGCGCCCAGCCCATCGCACCGCGCCACGTTCCTTCAACCGGTTCAGGCTGCTCAGGAGTGCCTTCGGCTCATACTCCTGTTCCGTGCGCGGCTGATAGACCGACCGGAATACCTCTTTGACCGTGGCGATGCCGAGTTTGTGACTCTTCGCTGTTTTGCTCTTGCCTTGCCCTGCGCGGGAACGCAACACGGCGATGAATTCCTGATCGCGCATGGAGAGGGGGCTGATTTCAGTCATGGTCGGGTTCCGTCTCCTGGCCGGGCCGCCGGTAGTAACGGGCTGCCGAGACGGTCGAATAGGGCCTTTCTTCGTCCGCTCCTTGATCCGAGAGCGACGCGTCCAGTAGTCCGCTCATGGTTTCGTGCACCCTCAAATACTGGCGGTGGGCGCGCAGATCCGCCTCGTTGCGCATACGAAGAACGAGGGGGAAGTTCTCCAGGACGGTGAGGTCCTCCAGGCCGGTGGTGAAGATCAGCTGGACGCCGAGCGCACCCGCCACCGCCTGCTGGAGACGTAGGAGGTACGTCGCGGAGGCCCGCCCGATCGGATTGTCGAGGAACAGCACACCGGAATGCCGGTGTGTCGATCGCCCCTGCTCGTTGGCCCGCAGCGCCGCCATGGTGCAGTACAGGACGATGGCTGTCGTGAGCACCTGCCCGCCCGAGAACACGTCCTTGAGCTGGGACACCGGAACCCGGGTCTTTCGCAGTACGGCCTCGGGCTTGAGGAGGCGGACCCTGAAGCCCCGAGTGCCCACTGCGGCCGCCACACCGCGCAGGAGCAGCGAGGTCCCGTCACGTTGCAGAACCCGGCCCGCCACGATCTCGGTGGAGGCCTCGTCCACGATATCCGCGAGCCGGTCGGCGAGTGCGTCGCCCTTGGGTGCCTTGAAGGAGATCTGCAAGAACGTCTCCCCCGACCAGTCCCCCAGTCCTCCGGGAAGCCGGGACAAGCGCTCGGCGCGACGCAGTGTCTTCAGGGCGTCTTCCACCTGCTGCGCCAGCTGCCGCACGATCGATCGGCGGTGACGGTCGATCGAATTGAGGTCGATGTCGAGCGAAGACAACCGCTGCCGCAGTGACTTCTCCCAGCTGCCCGCCATCGCGGGCAGCTCGCTGCGCGGGGTGCTGAGAATGATGCTCTTGCTGGGCAGCTCCAGGTGGGCGAAGCGATGATCGGCGGCGTGGCTCGCCAGCTTGTCGGCCTCTGTCCGTTCCTTCCGCCGCGCCTTTTCCGCCGCTTCCTTCGCCTGTTCATGTGCCGAGTGCACCGCCTCGTGGCGCAGGCGTGCCGCTCCGGGATCCCCCTCGAACCCGGTTTCCTCGGGGGCCGGCTCCGGACCGGCGCCGGGACCGAGGACGCGGGTGAGGTCTTGGAAGGCGTCGCTGCTGCGCCGGACGCTCTCGTAGTCCCGCTCTGCCCGGTCGAGGTGGTGCCGCAGTTCCCGCCGCACTCGTTCGGCTGCCTGCTCGTCCCGTTCTGCCACGGTGACCAGGTTCATGGCCTCACCGAGGTGGGACGGCCGCTGGTACGGAGTGAGGTCCACCGGCTCGGTGGGCTCAGTGAAGGCATCTGCGTCCGACCTGCGCGCCACGGTGACGACGCTCAAGTCGGCCAGCCGCTTCCGGCAGACGGTAACCGCGCGGTGCGCGGCCTCGCGGGCAAGTGACCGTGCAGCGCCGTCCGCGCCGTCCGGGCCGGCGAGCAGACGTTCGGCGAGTTCGCGGACGTCGGACCCGACCTCCGCGACGTCCTTCTCCGCCGCATTGAGCCGGTCCCGGGCGAGAGCAGCTTTGGCCTTGAGGTCTTCGCCGACCGCCACCCGACGGTACTCGTCGGCCGCCGCGTTGTAGGCGCGGCGCAGAACAGGCAAGGAGAGCTCTGAGCCGTCCGTGCCGACAGCGGGCGTCGGCTCCAGCGGCGGCAGGTCCGCGATCTCCTGCGCCAGCCGCTCGGCGGTGTTCTTCAGGACGTCGGCGGTTCGGCGAAGCGCTGCGGCCTCCTCCCGGAATGTCTGGCTCAGCGCAGCGGCCTTCACGGCCGCCTCCCGGTCTGTCGCCGCTGCCTGCTGTGCAGTGCGTTCCGCCTGCTGGAGGCCGGGGAGCAGTGCCTCTCGGGCCGAGAGTCGTGCGAGGAGCCGCACTGCCTCGGCGTGCTGCTCCTGCAGGGTGCGCTGCAGGGGGAGCGCCGCCTTGATGTCGGCTCGTTCGGCGGTGAGCCGTTCGCACGTCTTCACCACGGCGGCAAGGCGCTCCCGCGTGGCCTCCACCGCCTCTTGGCGCTCTGCCACCTGGCTCCGCAGGTGTTCGAGGTGACCAGGTGGGCAGTCTTCACGCCATTGTGTGAGCCGGGAGGCGAGCCGGGAAGCCGAGTTCAACCGTGTCGTGGCGTCCGCCAGTCGGTGCTGGTGGAGTTCGTGACGGTGCACCAGCCGGGAACGTTCGTCGTCCGCCGCCCTTTCGTCGTACAACGCCGGATGGAGCGGTACAGCGAACGGTCCGTCGCCGGTGTCCGGCGAGGGAGACGTGAGGTGGGCCCTGGTTCCCACTGCGACGTAGTTCTGGGGCCACAGTTCGCTGTCTTCGAGAATGTGGCGGGCGGTGTCGAAGTGGTCGGCACTATTGACGATGATGCCCGTCGCGAGGCCCGGGGCTCGACTGACGAGGGATTTCCTGCGTTCAGCATCGCTGATGGCCGCCAGGTACTCCCAGCCCGTCCATGCCTGGATGCCTGCGTCCTCCAGCGTCTTGCACGCCTGGACGGCCTCGACCGAGGGCGGAAGCAGTTCCGTCGTCTCCAGTGCCGTCCGGGCCCGTTCGTCGCCTGCGATCAGAAGAAGGATTTCCGCCCTCGCGCTGTCCGCTTCCTGCTGTACCTCGGCGAGCCGGGTCAGCAGCGCACCGGCGTCCGACTCAAGGTTCACCGCTTCCGGTCCGAGCAGCCCGGCGAATCCGGGGTCGGCGGCCAGTCTGTCCGCGCGTTTGCGCGTCTTGTCGTACTCTGCCCGCGCCGTGTGCAGACCTTCGTCGGCCTTCATCGCCTCCGCCTGGCAGCGGAGCTGCTCCTTGGTGGCGCTGTTGAGGTCTTCGTCCGCCTGAGCCAGGAGGACTTCCAGCTCGGTGGTCCGAGCCTTCGATTCCGTGTGGGTTCGGCGTGCGTCATCTACCGCTTGAACGACGGACAGCCCGTCCGGCAGATGGCCCTCGCGAACGGCGGTACGGATTTCTTCCGCGACGGCGTCGATTTCCCGGCGGCGCTGGTCCGCCTCGGCGGTGTGGGCCGCCGAGGTGGCGACGGCCGCGTTGTGCTCGGCCTGTGCTTGTTCGGCGCGCACGTCCAGTTCGTCGGCGGACTCCTCCTTGCCCACCGCGTCGCAGCGGGCCTGTTCGCGTAGGGCCGCCAGGGCGCCTGCCAGATGACGGGCTGCCGTGTCGCGCGCGGCGAGGGCGGGCCGGGCCGCTTCGTGTGTGGCCGCGATGGTCTCGGCAAGCCGACGGGCCTCCGCGGCGGCGTCCTGGTGGCTGAGCACCACAGGAGTGGCCCGCCAGGCGCTGTCGACCAGTTCTGCCCTGTCTGTTGCCTTGCGCTGGTGCTGTTCCTCGGCTTCCGCCTCGCCCAGACGCATGTGAGCGACGATCCTGCGCAACTCGGTGACTACACGGGTCAGATTGCCGTGGCGATCGTCCTCGCGACGGACGTCGTCGCGGAGCTGGTCCCTTTCGACCTTGCGGAGCGTCGCGGTCTCCAGTTCGCGCACCGCCCGGACCCGGATGCGGCGGAGCACGTCGTTGAGCCGCTCTGCCGACTCGTCGCGCTGGGTGGCCGCTCTGCGCCAGTCGTCACGGGCCTGGGCAAGCGGCTCCAGCGAGGCCAGGCAACCCTCGACGAACTCCCTCTCCCGTTCCAGGTCGGAGCGGACCGACAGCTTGTCCGCGTAGGTGTTGACGAGCGCAGCCAGATCCTCAGGGGGTTTCGGGGGGACGACGACTCGGAGCAGAAAGTTGACGAACGCGCTGTCATTGCTGAACGAGAAGGCGTCGGCGGCATCTCCCTCGTCGGCGTTCATCGCGCGTTGGTACTCGAACAGCACCGGGTCCAGGCCAAGGTCGGTGAGCCGTTCGGTCCAGTGCCCATGGCGCCGGAAGGCGGCGTATTCCATTGCCGGATCGGCATCGGACGCCTGCTGCATCAGATCGCAGAACTCGGGCAGCGGCCTGTAGCGTCCCTCGCTCACGATGGGGAGATTCCGCAGACTGTTGGTCTCCGTCGGGCGGAAGTGGTACCAGCGCTGGACGAGTTGGTCGGCGTCAGCGGAGGGCCGGCCGTTGCGCCAGGCAGACACCTTGCCTGTGATCAGCCGCCGGCCGCTTCTGGCGTGTACCCATTCCAGAACGACGTGCGACACGTCTCCTTCCAGCACGAAGCTGTCGAGAGCATGAGTATTGCTGGTACCGACGGTCTGACGCCGTCCTGGCAGAACGACGGAGAAGATGAGTTTGATGAGGACGGACTTGCCGCCGCCGTTTTGAAGCTGCAAAACGCTGGCCGGCGAGGGGCGTTGCGCCGTGGCGGCCTCACCGAAAAGCATGTCGGGACGTGTCTTGAACGTACCGCCGGCGCCACGGAAGTCCAGGAGGACGTCCTCGTAACGGGCAGCCTCGGGGCCAACGGCCCGAAGCAGCACGCGGGACAACTCATACATCCGTCGCCTCCTCGCTCTCCACCACTGGTGTGGTCGCTGCGCCGGGGCGCAGGGAACCGGAGGCGTCGGTCATGGGAACCACGTTGAGTTTCAGGAGTTCGTTGAACGCCTGCGTCGCGGCGAGTTCGCGCACTTGCAACTGGTAGCGCGAGGTCGTCCGGTAGGCGCCCTCCTTGGGGTCGCCGACGGCCGTCAGGAATCCGCTCTCGGTAAGGAAGTTCAGTGCGCGGCCCACCATGGCGCGGGTCGAGTTCAGTGCCGCCCGGTCGTCCTTGGTGCGCGAGGCCTCCGGCCGCCTGGTGTACGCATGCCAGACGGCTTCGAGTTCGGGTGTGTCGGAGGGGGTGTCGGTTCCGTCGTCCCCCTTGGCCGCCCTTTCCTTGAGCTGTCGGCAGGCATCGCGGACAGTGGCGTCGATCAGGCCGGCGTTGACCCGGCCGATGTAACCGTCCAGCGCGAGGTCCTGCGGGCGGGGGAAGGCCAGCGCCGCGATGGCGAGGTGGATGAGGCCATGCAGCACCCGCTCGGTGTCCCCGCGTTCGCCTCGGTACCGGGCCCGCTTGGCATAGTCGTCGAGCTTCGTCTCGAAGACTGAGCCCTCCAGCGCGGCAAGGGCCAGGGAGTCGGTGCCTCGTTCGCTGCCCAGGACCGTCAGCCCGAACCCCTTGCCGATCCGGTCGGTGAGTAGCCGGAATGCCTCGTCGTGCCGGTAGCGCAGGGCGAGTTCCTTGTAGTCGTCGTCCCGGGACGGTGTCACACGCGGCCGCAGCCCGAAGGCGAGGAGGCGTGCCGCGTCTTCCGCGTCGATGGCACTGTGACTGGTCATGTCGCGGGTGACTCCTGTCGCGTATCGCGCTTGCCCAGGCGCTGCTCCGGAATGTTCATGGATGCTTCGGCCACTGCTGCGCCTTGATTGCCGGACAGATCCAGGGGGACGGCCGCGAGGAGTAGCTCGTCGCCGCCGAATTCGCTGTCCTCCAGCTTTCCCCCGGTGGGGACTGCGATCAGCAGCCGCTCCGCCGCGCCCCGCACCGCGTCGCCCGCAGGAGGGCTGAACGCCTGGCCCGCACGGTGAAGGACGAGCCGAGCGACCTCTGGTCCGGTGGTTCGCGCCCGGTGCAACAGGGAGCTGAGAGGTTCAGGTTCCCCGCGAAGGTCGAGCAGTTCTTCCACCTTATGGAATTGGGCGTCGGTGAACGCCGCAAGGTCATCCGAGACTTCGAGTTCCGGCTCAGGCACCTCAGCGCCTCGTACGGCCGGTGCAGGCCCCGACGCGAACAGCCGGGAGACCATCGACGGCATCCACACGGCGTCCGGGACGTCAGGGACGTTGGCGCAGCGGAAGTATCCGGTGAGCGCGGGCAGGGCGTCGTCAATCGTCAACGCCAGTACGGGCGACAACAGTTGACCGAAGATATCGACACTGGCCCGCCGTGGTGCCTCGGAGAACTGCTGGCGGTCCTGTTCGGAACGGAAGAGGTCCCCCGCAGTCTGGAGCCGCTGCTGCAACTGCATGTGACGGCTGATACAGTCCCGCACGATCAGGACCAGGTCGGCAGCGCGCTGCTTGTGCCGGGGGTGAGTCGTGGTGTCACGCTGCTCGGTGATGTGCGCGAGGATGGCGTTCTCCATCTCGTATCGCCGCTCGATGTGATCGAGAGCCGCATTGAGCAGCCCTGGCATCTGGTGCTCCCAGTCGACGGTGCGCACGTCACGTTCTGTCGCCTCCAGCTGGCGGCGCAGTGATTCGCCGTACTGCACGGTGCGGTGCCGTGCTTGCTCGGCCGCCACTTTCGCGTCGTCGAGCCGCCCGTGCTCGATCAGATGGCGCAGTTTGTGCTCGGCGGCGACTTGGGCGGACTCGACGTCCGTATCGAGCGCTCCGACGAGGACATTGATTGCTTCGTCCGTGGTGCGCAGCCGGATGCGCCCCCGGTCGACCCGCTCGACGATCAGTTTGAAGTCGAAATCGAATCGGCCATAGCGTTCGCTCTCTTCGTCGAACCGACCGAATTTCCAGCTGAACCCCCGGTCCACTGTCCCGACGTTGATCAGCTTGTGCAGCACCCATTTCGCAACGCGCCGATATTCGTCCTCGCCTCGCCCCGGCTGCTGGACCGCGGCGAACCGGGCGGCCTGGTGAATCACCTTGTCCGGGTCGGCGCCCGAATCAAAATCCATAGCGATCGTCACCAGGTCGATAACGTGGAGACCCATCTCCGCCATGTGGTAACCGGCCGCGTCCCAATCAAGCTTGCTCTTGACCATGTCGAGAGCCTGCAGAGGAGCAGTGCAGGCCAGGGCCTTGATGCGGCGCACCAGACTTTCGTCCGGCATCGTCGCGGCAGCCCTGTCGTGCTCGTCTGACATAGCCATTCCCCCTTCCCCGACCCGGCCCCAAAGGCGGAAGGGAAAGCTCCGCGCCAGCAGAACTCGAACAAGCCTTCGCTGTGATGGGATAACCGGGAGTAGGACGGTACTACATCACCTGTGGCCGCTGTGGCGGAGTTGGTCTCTCAGTGCCTCGCCGTGCTCGTCATCCCCAGCGCACCATTGTGGCGCAGCAAAGAGTCGGGCGCGCCCAAGAGAGCGAAGGACGTCGTAGTGGGGCATCGAAGTTCGCAAAGGTGGTGCGGTAATGAAGAGGCCCCGCTCCACCGGCTGGATGCCAACATGAACGGGCATCGGAATCAATAAGTGCTTGGTCATCTCCCTGCGACTGGCCTGCTGGCCCGACGAGACTGGGCGTCGCGGACTCCGACGTATTCGTTGTCCCGTACCGGCGGGATTGGGGATATGGAAGGACCTGCACCCACCGCGGCCTGCCAGGGGTGGCACGGTGGGCCGGGGCCGCTCACCACCTGGCCCGCACCCCGTCCCTTCCCCTGCCGACTTGAGACGTCAGCCCGGCCGGTGTTTTCTGGCCAGGTGAGACGCAGATCCCTGGTTCCCCCCGCCCCGCTCCCCCAGCGTGACGGGATCGATCCCGTACGGGTGCGGCTGCCCGCCGATCCCGAGGGGGTGTGGGGCACGGTCCGGGACCATCTGGTCGACCGGTTTCAGGGGGCTATTGGGGTGGCGCGGGTGGACGCCATGTTGGGGGCGGGGCGGTTTGTGGGGGTAGAGGGGGTACTGAGGGGGAGCGAGCCGTATGTGGCGGGGCGGTATGTGTGGTTTCACCGGGACTTCGCGCCGGAGGTGGCGGTGCCGTTCGAGGTGGGGATCGTGTACCGGGACGAGCGGATCGTGATCGCGGATAAGCCGCATTTTTTGGCCACGACGCCGCGCGGGCGGCATATCACCGAGACCGCGCTGGCGCGGCTGCGGCGGGATCTCGGGCTGCCCGCGTTGCAGCCCGCGCACCGGCTGGACCGGCTGACGGCGGGGCTGGTGCTGTTCGTCGTACGGCCCGAGGACAGGGGCGCGTACCAGGGTCTGTTCAGTGGGCGGCGGGTGCGGAAGGAGTACGAGGCGGTGGCGCCGTACGACGCGGCGGTGGCGCTGCCGGTGACCGTGCGCAGCCGGATCGTGAAGGAGCGCGGGGTGATGGCCGCGCGTGAGGAGGCCGGTGCGGCGAATGCGGAGAGCCGGATCGAGCTGGTGGAGCGGCGGGGCGGGCTCGGGCGGTACCGGCTGCTGCCCACGACCGGCCGCACCCATCAGCTGCGGGTCCATATGGCCGGCCTCGGGCTGCCGATCCTTCATGATCCGGTTTATCCGGTCTATCCGGTCGTTCGGGACCCGGACTCGGCGCCGGACCCCGCCTCGGCCTCGGACACGGAGGACTTCGCTGCGCCGCCGCTTCAACTGCTTGCGAGGGTGCTGGAGTTCACCGATCCGGTGGATGGCCGGGTGCGGCGGTTCGAGAGCGGGTTGCGGCTGGTGGAGTGGGCCGAGGAGGGACCGGCCGCGTGATCGGGTGCGTATCGGGAGAGTTGGGGGCGGGGCGTAGCTTTCGGTGGGCGTTGCTTTCTGCGGGCCGGTACCTCTCATCGGTGGGCATGGAGCGGTCGGGCTCGGGCCGGTGACGGCGCTGGGCTGGGTCTGGCTGGAGGGGCTGCGGCTGCTGGCGTACGGCCGGTGGTGGTGAGGCGGCGGGCCGGGTTGTGCCTCGGCTCGGAATATTTGGTGCGGGGTGCCGCCGGGGCTGCGTAGGGTGCGCGGGTCGTTGGAGCGGGAGAAGGGCTGAGAGACGGATGCTGATCTTCGATGCGGATGACACGTTGTGGGAGAACAACGTGATCTTCGAGCGGGTCATCGACGAGTTCCTGGAGTGGATGACCCACCCCGGGCTCGACCGGGCCGGGGCGCGGGCCGTGCTCGACGAGATCGAGGCGGCGAACGCGCTCACCCTCGGATACGGCAGCAAGGTGTTTCTGCACAGCCTCGGGGAGTGTGTGGAGCGGCTGCGCGGCCGGGCCGTGACGGACGAGGAGGCGGCCCGGATCGCCGGGTGGGCGGCGGCCTTCGCCGCGGACCAGGTGGAGTTGATGCCCGGGGTGGCCGAGACCCTGGCGGAGCTGGACCGGCGGCATGAGTTGCTGATGCTGACCAAGGGCGAGACCGAGGAGCAGGAACGGAAGGTGGCGGCATCCGGGCTGACCCGGCACTTCCGGGGTGTGCACATCGTGGCGGAGAAGAATGTCGCCACTTACGAGGAGCTGGTGCGCGCCTATGACCTGGTGCCGGACGCGACATGGATGATCGGGAACTCCCCGAAGTCGGACATCCTGCCGGCCCGTTCGGCGGGCCTCAACGCGGTGTTCATCCCCCACGATCAGACCTGGGTGCTGGAGCACAGTGAGCTCGACCCGGCCGATGAGAAGGTGCTGACGCTCTCGTCGTTCGGTGAGTTGCTGCGCCACTTCTGAGCGGGGTGAGGGGAGATGACGGCGGTGGAGCCCAGGGTGTCCTGTGTCTTCGTGTGTCATGACGGCTCCGGGCGGGTGCTGCTGGCGCGGCGGAGCGCCGGGGCCCGGGATGAGCCCGGGGCCTGGGACTGCGGTGCCGGGGCGCTGGAGTTCGGGGAGTCCTTCGAGGCGGCGGTGGCCCGTGAGGTGCAGGAGGAGTACGGGGTGCGGCCGCTCGGCATCGAGCAGATCGGGGTGCGCAATGTGCTGCGCGGTGATCCGGTCGACTCGCACTGGGTCGCGGTGGTCTTCGCCGTACGGGTGGCGCCGGACGGGGTGACGATCGGCGAACCGCACAAGTTCGATGCGCTCGGCTGGTTCGCCCCGGATGCGCTGCCGGTGCCGCTGCATTCGCAGTGCGGGGAGACGCTGGAGTTGTTCGTGGGCGGCGGGGACCGGCGTGGTGCGGGCGCCGGGTGCGTCGGCCGATGAGGCGGGCGCCGATTGCGTCGGCCGATGAGGCGGGCCGGGGCGCCGGGACCGTCCCGGCCTGCCCCGCCCCGCCTCGCCCCTCCTACAGCGGTGCGATGTCGGTCTACAGCGGTGCGATGTCCGTGAGTTCACCGCCCTCCGTCGACAGCCAGCGGGTGATGCCGAGGTCCCGGAGGAAGGTCAGGTCGTGGCTGACGACGAGGAGTGCGCCCTCGTAGGACTCCAGGGCGGTGACCAGGCGGCGGACCGAGGCGAGGTCGAGGTTGTTGGTCGGCTCGTCGAGCAGCAGGAGCTGGGGGGCCGGTTCGGCCAGCATCAGTGCGGCGAGTGAGGCGCGGAAGCGTTCGCCGCCGGAGAGGGTACCGGCCTGCTGATCGGCGCGGGCGCCTTTGAACAGGAAGCGGGCGAGCCGGGCCCGGATGCGGTTGTTGGTCGCGTCCGGGGCGAAGCGGGCGACGTTCTCGACGACGGTCAGCGCGGGGTCGAGCACCTCCAGCCGCTGGGGCAGGAAGCGGTAGGGGACATGGGTCTCGGCCGTACCGGACTCGGGTGGGATCGCACCCGCGATGGTCCGCAGCAGCGTGGTTTTGCCGGAGCCGTTGTGGCCGGTCAGTGCGATCCGTTCGGGGCCGCGCAGCTCCAGATCGGCGTGCACGCCGTAACGGGTGCGCAGGCCGTGGAGGGTGAGGACGGTGCGACCCGGGGGCACGGCGGTGTGCGGCAGGTCGATGCGGATCTCGTCGTCGTCGCGGACCGCCTCGGCGGCCTCGTCGAGCCGGTCCCTGGCCTCCTTGAGGCGTTCGGTGTGCAGGATGCGGTGCTTGCCCGCCGATACCTGTGCCTCCCTCTTGCGCTCGTTCATGACGATCTTGGGCTCGCGCTTGTTGGCGCTCATCTTGTTGCCGTAGCGGACCCGGCGGGCCAACTTGATCTGGGCATCGGACAGTTCGCGCTTCTGGCGCTGTACGTCGGCCTCGGCGACCCGCAGCATCCGCTCGGCCGCTTCCTGTTCGACGGCCAGGGCCCGTTCGTAGGCGCTGAAGTTGCCGCCGTACCAGTGGACCTCACCGTCGCGGAGGTCGGCGATCCGGTCGACGCGTTCGAGGAGTTCGCGGTCGTGGCTGACCACGACGAGCACGCCGGACCAGCCGGCGACCGCGTGGTACAGCCGCTGCCGGGCCGCCCGGTCGAGGTTGTTGGTGGGCTCGTCGAGCAGCAGGACGTCCGGCCGGCGCAGCAGCAGGGCCGCCAGCCGCAGCAGTACGGACTCGCCGCCGGAGACCTCGCCGATGGTGCGGTCGAGGTCGATGCCGGGCAGTCCGAGCTGGTCGAGGGTGGCGCGGGCGCGCTCCTCGACGTCCCAGTCGTCGCCGAGGGCGGTGAAGTGCTCCTCGCTCGCGTCGCCGCCTTCGATGGCGTGCAGCGCGGCGCGCGCGGTGGCGATCCCGAGCGCCTGGTCGACCCGTAGGGCGGTGTCGAGCGGGGCGTGCTGGGGGAGGTAGCCGACCTCGCCGGCGACCTTGACGCTCCCGGCGGTCGGGGGGAGTTCGCCCGCGATCAGCTTCAACAGGGTGGACTTTCCGGCCCCGTTGAGGCCGATCAGGCCCGTGCGGCCGGGGCCGACGGCCAGCTGGAAGTCCTCCAGGACGGGGCTGCCGTCGGGCCAGGCGAAGCCGAGGCCGGTACAGACGATGGATGCGGCGGACGTGGAGGTATGGGACGTAGACATACGGGTCTCCTGGGCGCGGGTGAGGTGAATGCGGACTGCGCTGGGAGACACCGCGTCGGAACGCCGGGCTGCACCGGGTACGCCGTGTGCGTACGCCGAGGTCGCGGACGGGCCGCGCGAGGCATGATGTGCCGCTCCGGATACCGGAAGCGCAGGGCGACATCACCGCTCGCGGGCGCGGTGTCTCAAGACCTCAGACGAGCAACGGCCTTCTCCGATCGGCGGCAACAGGAACGGTGATGACGGTACGGGGGACGCCACCGAAAAGCAAACGCATTTTTTGTTGCGTTTATCCTCCGCTGCGGACGGCGTCCCGGGGGCTACTCCCCCGCCCCGGCGCGTGGCCGCAGCCGTACCCGTGCCGGGCCGGTCGCCTGGAGGGTGATACCGGCGGAGACCGGCACCTCCTCGTCCACGGCGTCGAGTTCATACGTGCGCAGCAGCACGGCCAGCGCCAGCACGGACTCCAGCATCGAGAAGTGCTGCCCGATACAGGAGCGCGGCCCGCCGCCGAACGGGAACCAGGCGTAGCGGTGCCGCTCCGCCTCCCGCTCCGGCGCGAAGCGTTGCGGATCGAAGCGCTCCGGGTCCGCCCACAGGTCCGGGTGGCGGTGCGTGACCCAGGGCGCGACGACCACATCGGCACCGGCCGGGATGCGGAATCCGCCGATCTCGGTGGCCGCCACCGCCCGGCGGCTGATGACCGGCGCGGGCGGATACAGCCGCATGGACTCCTTGAGCGCCTGCGTCAGATACGGCAGGCGGTTCATCTCGGGGACCAGGTCCACGGTGTGGCCGTCCGCGCTCCGCCAGCGGTCGGCGAGGCCGGTGGCCTCGGTGGTCACCGCCGAGGCATAGCCGTCCACCCGGCGCTTGGTGAACAGCGGCTGCACCAGCCGCCGCTGGCGCAGGTAGTCGGCGTCCTGGCTGGTCAGCAGGCCGTTGCCGAAGGACTGCCGGACCTCCTCGTAGAGCGGGTGGTCCTTACGGAAGTTGGCGGCCTGGGAGGCGAGGATCTGCTGCACGCCGTCGGGCGCGAAGACCGCGTGGAACACGCTGCGCAGGCCGGGCGGCCCGGCCTCCAGACGGACCACATCGCCGTGTTCGCGCTGGGCGGCCGTGAAGGTGCCGAGGGAGTCGCGCCGGAGGTCGAGCATCGAGCCGAGCACGGGAAGCCCGGCCGGGCCGGGGATGGCGCGCTCCGGCGCGGCACCGGGCGGCTGAGGGGGGCGGGATTCGGGCAGGGGCATGCCGGATATCTATCCGATGCGGCTGATTTCTACCCGATGCGGCTGGTTTCTATCCGGGCGGACGGGCTTCCCTCCCCCCGTCGGGCGCCGCAACGGCCCACGTAGCATGAATCGGTGATCAATGAGCCTGCCCGACGGAACGCCCCCTCGACCCCGTGCCGGGTCACCGTGTGCCGCGGCTGCTGCTGCGGCGATGCGTCCAAGATCCCGGGCGTCGACCACAGGGCGCAG
This sequence comes from Streptomyces tubercidicus, assembly GCF_027497495.1. Taxonomy (GTDB): domain Bacteria; phylum Actinomycetota; class Actinomycetes; order Streptomycetales; family Streptomycetaceae; genus Streptomyces; species Streptomyces tubercidicus. The sequence goes on along the minus strand of NZ_CP114205.1, from coordinate 6,562,313 downwards.
ATACCCACGCTGCGCGCGGCGCTGGGAGGTACGGCGCAGGTGCGGGCCTCCGAGTGTCTGGACGTCTGCGATCAGGCGAATGTGGTCGTGGTCCAGCCGTCCGCCGCGGGGCGGAAGGCGGGCGGGCGGCCCGTATGGCTGGGGCTGGTCAACGACGACGACGCGCTCGCGGACATCGCGGCGTGGATCCGCGCGGGCGGGCCGGGGCTGGCCGAGCCGCCGGGGGTGCTGGACCTGTACGCCTTCACGGTGTCGCGGCGGGTGCGCGAGGCGCTGGAGGGCTGAAGGGGCAGGCATCGCTGGCGCCGTCCGGCCCGCCCCGCCCGGTACCCCGCCCCCGTACTGATTACCGGAGCCTTACGGAACCCGTCCGCAGCGCGCGCGACGGGCGCTCACCAGGGTTTTCTGTGGGCATGAAGATCTCACTGACCCGCCGCACCGTCATCCCGGCCCTCGTGGTCCTGGCCCTGCTCGCGGCGTTCGCGCTCTACCTCTTCCAGCCGTGGCGGGCGTTCACCACCACCACCGTGAACGAGTCACTGCCCTCGGCCAAGCCCGCGGCCTCCGCCCCTGCCGCCAAGATGGGCACGGGCGACAAGGAGCTGGCCCGGGGCCGCTTCGTCTCCCACGAGCACGACACCAGCGGCACGGCCCGCACTCTCGGGCTCGCCGACGGCTCACGGGTGCTGCGCCTGGAGGACCTCAAGACCTCCGAGGGCCCGGACGTACGCGTCTATCTGTCGACCCGCAGCGCCGCCGAGGTCGGGAAGGGGCTCGGGGACGGGGCCGTGGAGCTGGGCAAGCTCAAGGGCAACGAGGGCAACCAGAACTACGCGGTCGCCCCCGGGACCGATCTGTCCCGGTTCCACAGCGCCGTGGTGTGGTGCAAGCGGTTCTCGGTCGCCTTCGGTGCCGCGGACCTCGCCGCGATGGCACGCTGATCCCGTGCACCGAACCACGCCCCACCCGCCGTCCCCGTCCGCAGCGCCCCGCCGTGTGCTGGTCGTCGAGGACGATCCGACCGTCGCCGAGGTCGTCACCGGCTATCTCTCCCGGGCCGGATACGCGACCGACCACGCCGCCGACGGCTTCGCCGCCCTGGACCGCGCCGCGTCCTTCCGCCCGCATCTGATCGTGCTGGACCTGATGCTGCCGGGACTGGACGGTCTGGAGGTGTGCCGCAGGCTGCGTCGCCGCGAGGAGGGGCCTTCGGTGCCGGTGGTGATGCTCACCGCGCGCGGCGAGGAGGCGGACCGTATCGCCGGGCTGGAGTTGGGCGCCGACGACTATGTGACCAAGCCCTTCAGTCCGCGGGAGCTGGTGCTGCGCATCGGGTCCGTACTGCGCCGGGCCGAGGCCGCGCCGCCGGCCGCCGCCCCGGCGCAGATCCTGCGAGTCGGCGACCTGAGCGCGGACCCGGGCGGCCGGCGCGCGATCCGGGCGGGCCGCGAACTGACCCTGACGAGCCGGGAGTTCGATCTACTGCTGCACTTCATGCGGCACCCGGGGCGGGTCTTCTCCCGGGAGGAGCTGCTCCAGCAGGTGTGGGGCTGGGAGATCGGCGACCTGTCGACGGTGACGGTGCATGTGCGGCGGCTGCGCGAGAAGATCGAGGCGGATCCGGCCGCGCCACGGCTGGTGATGACGGTCTGGGGCGCCGGATACCGCTTCGACCCCGTGGCGGACGAGCCACAGCCGGAGGACGGGCCGCCGGCGGGAGGCGGGCCGCTGGCGGGAGGTGGCCTGCGCCCATGACGGACTTCCTGGTCATCGTGGCACTGGCGGCGCTGGGCGCGGCGCTGGCGGGACTGCTCGCCGCGCCCGCGGTACGGGCGTTGCGGCGCCGCTCGGTCGCGCTGTCGCTGTTCGCGGTGGCGGCGCTGGCGGTCGCCGCGATGGCGGCGGGGACGGTGGCGGTCGCCCAGGCGATGTTTCTGTCCGGGCACGACCTGGGTGTGGTGATGGCCGTGGTGGCCGTCTCCGGGGTGGTGTCGCTGGCGGCGGCGCTGCTCTTCGGGCGGCGGATCGCGGCGGGCAGCCGGGAGCTGGCGCGCTCGGCCCGTACGGTCGGCAGCGAGGGCGGCTTCGTGGCGCCCGCCGAACCGCCGACGGCCGAACTGGCCGCTCTGTCAAGGGCGTTGGAGGAGACCAGCGGACGACTGGCCGAGGCACGGGAGCGGGAACGGGCGCTGGACGCCTCCCGGCGCGAGCTGATCGCCGGGATCTCGCACGATCTGCGCACCCCGCTCGCCGGGCTGCGGGCGATGGCCGAGGCGCTGGAGGACGGGGTCGCCGAGGACACCGCGCGCTATCACGCACGGATGCGGATCGAGGTGGACCGGCTGGCCGCGATGGTCGACGACCTCTTCGAACTGTCCCGTATCCAGGCCGGGGCGCTGACCCTGACGCTGTCGCGGGTGTCGGCGTACGACCTGGTGGACGAGGCCCTCGCCGGGGCCGGGCCGCTGGCGCGGGCAAGCGGGGTGCGGCTGGTGGACGGCGGGGTGGTCCCGCTGCCGGTGCGGGTGGACGCCCAGCAGATCACCCGGGTCCTGGGCAATCTGCTGGTCAACGCGATCCGCGCGACGCCCGCCGACGGCACCGTCGCGGTCAGCGCCCGGCACGAGAAGGGGTGGGTGGTGCTCGCGGTCGAGGACGGCTGCGGCGGCATCCCGCCGGAGGATCTGCCGCGGGTCTTCGACACCGGCTGGCGCGGTGGTGCGGCACGCACTCCGCGTGCGGACGGGCAGGGTGGCGCCGGGCTGGGGCTGGCGATCGTCCGCGGCATCGTGGCGGCCCATGAGGGCCGGGCGACGGTACGGAACACCGGGGCGGGCTGCCGCTTCGAGGTCGAACTGCCGGCGGCGGAGGCGCCGGGGGCGTGAGCGGCCGGGCGGCCTCGGCGGCTTCGGCGGCCTCGGCGGCCTCGGCGGCGTGACCATATGAACCCGCCCGACCGGCCTCGGCGGCGCGCCACCCCGCGTACCTCAGGGGCGCGCCTCCGTGGCCTGCCTGCCTCAGGAGTGCGCCGACGTCTCGTCCCGCCCCGCCGCCCCACGCACCTCCTCGGCCTCCACCGGACGCACCGGCAGGTCGCGGACCCTCCGGACCGGCGAGAAGAGCAGGATCAGGGCGGCCAGCGGCACCCCGGCCGTCATGATCCACATTGCGGTGCGCACGCCCAGGGCGGAGCCCAGCGTGCCGCCGAGCAGCGCACCCAGCGGCAGCGTGCCGTAGTTGAGGAACGCGCTGCTGGCGACCAGTCGGCCGAGCAGCGGCGGCGGGCAGTAGCCCTGCTGGAAGCCCGCCTTGAGGATGTTTCCGGCCACCACGCCCGCGCTGACCCCGAAACTGCCCGCCACGTAGAGCAGCGCCCCGGCGCCCTGCGAGGTCAGCGGGATGAGCAACGCCGCGCTGGGGACACCGAGTTCGAAGAGCAGCATGGCGCGGGCGGTGCCGAGCCGGCCGGCGGTACGGCGTACCACGAAGGCGCCCGCGATCCCGCCCGTACTCGCCATGGCCAGCAGCCCGCCGACCGCGCCGGGCGCCAGACCGACCTCGCGGACCAGGAAGACCGCCGTGAGGGACTGGTACCCCATCAGCGCGAGGTTGGAGGCGGCGCCGAAGAGCGTCAGCGTACGGAACCACCGGTCACCGGCGACCAGCCGCAGCCCCTCGGCGACCTCGCCGGTCAGCGACCGCGGGGTGCCCTCCCGGGCCGCCGGGCGGGGTTCGCGGTGCCGGATGCCGAGCAGGCACAGCAGCGCGACGAGGAAGGTGGCGGCATGGGCGAACAACCCGTTGACGGCGCCCGCCAATTGGGCGATGAGTCCGCTCGCGCCCTGCCCGGCGATCTGTGCCGCGGAGGCGCTGCCGTGCAGCTTGGCGTTGCCCTCGGCCTGGTCGGCCGGGGCGAGCAGGGTGGGGAGGTAGGCGCTGTACGCGGTCTGGAAGACCACGGCCGCGGCGCCGGTCAGCAGGGCCACGGCGATCAGCAGACCGAGCGTGAGCCTGCCCGCCCCGGCCAGCACGGGTACGGCGGCGAAGAGCACCATCGAGAACCCCGCGGCGGCCAGCATCAGCGGACGGCGGCGCAGGCGGTCCACCCACACCCCGACCGGGAGGCCGATCAGCAGCCAGGGCAGCCAGCCGCAGGCGCTGATCAGCCCGACCTCGAAGGTGGCGGCGTGCAGCGTGGAGACCGCCACCAGCGGCATCGCCACCCCGCTGACCGCGGTCCCGAACTTCCCGGCCGTCTCGCCGCACCACAACAACCGGAAGTCGCGGTGGCGGCGCAGGAGTCCGCTCACCGCTCGTCCCGTTCCTTGCGGGGGAAGGACTGCAGCTGGACGATCACGGGCCGGGTCTCCTCGGCCTCCGGCGCCGCCCCGCCCCGGGCCGCCCCGCCCCGGGCCGCCGCTTCCCGGTGCCGGAGCACGACCGACTCCAACTCGGCGTTCAGCGAAGCGAGTTGCTCTGACGTCAGACGGAGGTCCGCCCACCGGGAGAGGGTCCCGGCGTCGCGCCACTCCGGGCCCCAGTCCTCGGCGAGGTAGCCGGTGACCTGATCGAAGTCCCGGTGGACGGTTTCGTGCAGATAGACCGACAGGGCGCCCCGGCTGTCGGGGTCGTCGCGGAAGTCGTTGGTGTCGAGGCGGCGGGACACCCGCACCGCGCGCCACCAGCGCTCGCGCCGGGTGCCGCGGCCGGTCTCCTCCTCGATGAAGCCGTGGTCGGCGAGGTGGCGCAGATGCCAGCTGACCGTGCCGGTGTTCTCGCCGAGGCGCCGGCCGAGTCCGGTGGCGGTGTCCGGGCCGTCGAGGGTCAGCAGGTCCAGGATGCGCATCCGCAAGGGGTGGGCCAGACCGCGCAGACTGCGGGCGTCCATACGGCGCACGGGAGGGGCGGTGGAGGGCTGCGGCGAGGGCGAGGGCTGCGGCTGCGGCTGCCGCGACGGATTCCGCTCGGGGGCTTCGCTCATGGGCGACAGCCTAGAGTTGCAGAGACTCCTCTGCACAGGGTTCTCTGCAAAGGAGTCTCGGCAACTGTCGCATTACTACGGGGCGTTGCTCTCGTGCTCCCACAACGGATGCTCGCGCCGGGCCCATTGCGCATCGACCGACCCGGTGCGCAGACCGCGGCGGGACTCGGGGTCGCCGAACGCCTTCCAGACGTGACCGGCGATCACCAGGACCACGGCGAGCGCGAGCCAGTCATGGACGAAGGTGGCGCCGGTCCGCCACGCCAGGGGTGCGAGGCCGGTGAACCACATCAGCAGGCCGGTGCCGAGCATCACGAGGACCGCACCGGCGATCCAGGCGGCGTAGAGCTTCTGGCCGGCGTTGAACTTTCCGGCCGGGCGGCCGCCCCGGCGGCGGATTGCGGCCCGCAGCCACTGGCGGTCGTGCGGGCCGTAGCGGTTGAGGCGGGTGAGGTCGGCGCGCAGTGCGCGGGAGCCGAGGCCCAGCAGCAGGGGCACAGGCAGCAGGATCCCGGACCACTCGTGAAGGGTGACCATCAGGGCGCGGCGGCCGACGAGTTCGGCCAGGAACGGGAGGTAGAGACAGCCTGCCGTGAGGACGCAAAGGACCATCAGGGTGGCGGTGGCCTGGTGTACCCGGTGCTCGGCGCGGGTGAAGCGGGCGACGCGGGGCCGCTCGTCGGCGGGCCCGGTGGGGCGGTCAGGTCGTGGGGACATCGTCGCGTCCGTTCGACCGGCCGACCCAGGCGTCGATGTCATATCCGCGGTTCTCCCAGTATCCGGGCTCGACATCGCCGGTGACGGTGATGCCGGAGAGCCACTTCGCCGACTTGTAGAAGTACATGGGCGCGACATAGAGGCGTACGGGGCCGCCGTGCGCGTGGGCGAGCGGTTTGTCCTGCATCCGCAGGGCGACCAGGACGTCGTCGCGGCGGGCCTGTTCGAGGGTGAGTGATTCGCTGTAGGCGCCGTCGAAGCAGGTGAAGCGGACGGCCTTGGCCTCGGGGCGGACGCCCGCGGCGTCCAGCAGGGCGGAGAGGCGGACGCCTTCGAAGGGCGTGCCGGGCACCCGCCAGCCGGTCACGCACTGGACATCGCGCACGAGCCGGGTCTGCGGCAGTCCGCGCAGATCGGCAAGGCGGTAGCTGGTGCGGTGGCGCACCAGGCCGTCGACCGTGAGGCGGTAGCTGTGTCCGTCTTTCTCCGGTACGGATCCGGTCACCGAGTAGTAGCGGAAGCCGCCGCCGCCCGGGAGCAGGCCGGACAGGCCGGTGGGGTCCTTCTGTGCGGCGGCGCCGAGGGTGCTGTCGAAGGCGCGCTGGAGGAAGGGTGCCGTGGCGACCCCCGCGGCGCCCGCCGCGAGCATGCCGAGCACCACCCGGCGGCCCACGGGGGTGCCCTGCCCGTCCGCACCGCCGCCCGCCGCGCCGGCCGGTTTTCTGTCCCTGGTCATGGCTCGATTCGAGCACCGGGCGGGCGCCGGGGCCAGCGTCCGGGCCCCGGCGTCAGACTTTCGTCATCGTCGTCCCCGGGGACCCGGTGCGGTGGTGTCCCCGGCCCGGCGGAGGGCGGTGTCCCGTGCGGCCCGGAACGCGCCGTCGGCGTCGCGGCCCGCGTACGACCACGGGGCGCGGGTGGGGTGCGGGCCGATGCGCTGGAAGAGCGCGGCGGCCTCGGCCATCCGCCCCTCGTGGAAGGTGGCATGGGCGAGGAAGTTGAGATCGACCTTGCCGCGGGGGTGGTCCTCGCCGCCCCATTCCAGCCACCAGTCGAAGGCGTCCCGCAGGATCTGGTGGGCGCGCCGGGTGGACCAGTGGTCGCGGTCCGTACGGGGTGCCCGGCCCGCGGCGGCCAGTACGCGGTAGCGCTCGGTGTGGGCCACGACGGGGAGGAGGGCGAGCGGCGAGTCGGCGGGGGCGCGGGCCGCGGCGCGGGCGGCGAAGGTGTGAGCCGGGTGCCGGGGGTCGTCGCGGGCGCCGGGCCGTTGTTCGGCCAGGGCCGCCGTCATCAGGTGGTGTGCGTGGTGGTGGTCGCGGTGCCGGGCGCGGATCTGCTGGAAGGCGTGGTCGCGGGCTTCCGGGGTGCCGGTGCGGCGGGCGAGGATCAGCGCGCCGAGCCAGGGGGTGGGGTCGTCGGGCAGCATCCGGGCGGCGGCGGCACAGGCTCGGGCCGCGGCCTCGGTGCTGCTCGCGCCGTGCAGGGCGAGCCGGACGGTGGCGAGGGCCAGGAGGGTGGCGGCGTCGCCGCTGTCCGGTTCGGCGAGCCGCCAGTCGCCGGCCCAGGCGGCGCTGTCGGGCGCGGTGGCCAGCACGGTTAACCGGTGTCCGCGCAGATCCCAGTCCTCGCCTGTCTCGGCGAGCAGGGTACGCACCCGGGCCCATTGGCCGAGCGCCAGCGCGTCGGCGGCGATGGCCAGTGGCGAGTCGTCCAGGGCCGGGGCGAGGACCGGGCCGCGCAGCCCGCGGGCGGGTCTGAGCGGCGGCGGTGGGGACGGGTATGGGGAAATCGACATCACGGGTCAGGGGCTCCATGACGCGCCACACCGGCCCCGAACTACCCCCTGAGTCGTCCTCAGTGGGGTGGGACCGGATCCGCGCGCCCTCTACAGAGAGTAATGACTTGGTCCGCACCAGTCATCACGCAAAGCAAAGCGCTACGGAGAGCTCCGCGTCAAGACGGGAAGGGGAATGGCTGGATCCGCCAACCCCCCTTCCGTATCACGGAATTGAGCGGACTGGCCAACGGAACCGGCCCGGGGCCTGCCCCTCCGCGGCCCCCTCCACGGCCCCGCCCCGATCCCTCCGCGGCCCCTCCCGTCCCCCCGCTCCCGCCGCCGCCCGTCAGGACACCGCACGCGCCGCCGCCCGCCCCGCCGTACGTCCGGAGAAGAGGCAGCCGCCGAGGAAGGTGCCCTCCAGCGAGCGGTAGCCGTGCACCCCGCCACCGCCGAACCCGGCCGCCTCGCCCGCCGCGTACACACCAGGCAGCGGAGCGCCGCCGTCGGCCAGCACCCGCGAGGAGAGGTCGGTCTCCAGGCCGCCGAGCGTCTTGCGGGTGAGGATGTGCAGCCGTACGGCGATCAGCGGGCCCGCCTTGGGGTCGAGCAGCCGGTGCGGGGCGGCGGTGCGGATCAGCCGGTCGCCCAGGTACTTACGGGCCCCGCGTATGGCCGTCACCTGGAGGTCCTTGGTGAAGGAGTGCGCGATCTCGCGGTCGCGTGCGACGATCTCGCCGCGCAGCGCGTCCTCCGCGATCAGCGGCTCCCCGGTCAGCTCGTTCATCCGCCGGACCAGATCCGTCAGCGACCGCTCGACGATGAAGTCCGCGCCGTGGTCCATGAAGGCCCGCACCGGGCCGGGCGCACCGGCCCTGGCCCGGCCCAGCACCTCACGGATGCTCTTTCCGGTCAGATCCGGGTTCTGCTCGGAGCCGGAGAGGGTGAACTCCTTCTCGATGATCTTCTGGGTGAGCACGAACCAGGTGTGATCATGGCCGGTCCGCGTGATGTGCTCCAGCGTGCCGAGGGTGTCGAAGCCGGGGAACAGCGGCACCGGCAGCCGTTTGCCGCGGGCGTCCAGCCACAGCGGGGACGGGCCGGACAGGATCCGGATGCCGTGCAGCGGCCAGATGGGGTTCCAGTTGTCGATGCCCTCGGTGTAGTGCCACATCCGGTCACGGTTGATGATCCGGCCACCGGCCGCCTCGGCGATGCCCAGCATCTTGCCGTCCACATGCGCCGGGACGCCGGACAGCATCCGCCGCGGGGGCGTGCCGAGCCGCTCCGGCCAGTTGGCGCGGACCAGCTCGTGATTGCCGCCGATCCCGCCCGAGGTGACGATCACGGCCTGGGCCCGGAGCTCGAAGGCACCGGCCACCTCGCGGCTGCTGGGCCGGCCACGCTCGGCGTCCGACGGCTCCAGGATCTCGCCGCTGACCGTGTCCACGCTCCCCGCGCTGCGCGACAGCCCGGTCACCCGGTGGCGGAAGCGCAGGTCCACCAGGCCGCGGGCGGCCCCGGCCCGTACCCGGCGCTCGAACGGGGCGACCAGGCCGGGCCCGGTGCCCCAGGTGATGTGGAAGCGGGGGACGGAGTTGCCGTGCCCGGTCGCGTCGTAGCCGCCGCGCTCGGCCCAGCCGACGACGGGGAACAGCCGTACGCCCTGCCGGTGCAGCCAGGAGCGCTTCTCCCCGGCCGCGAAGTCGACATACGCCTCGGCCCATTTGCGCGGCCAGTGGTCCTCCGGCCGGTCAAAACCGGCCGTGCCCAGCCAGTCCTGCCAGGCCAGCGCATGGCTGTCGCGGATCCGCAGCCGGCGCTGCTCGGGGGAGTCGACCAGGAAGAGACCGCCGAAGGACCAGTGGGCCTGCCCGCCGAGGGACTGCGCGGGCTCCTGGTCCAGCAGGATCACCTTGCGTCCCGCGTCCACCAGCTCCGCCGTGGCCGCCAGGCCCGCGAGCCCCGCTCCGATCACGATCACATCAGCGTCGTACGCCATCTCTGCTTCTCCTCAACGGGGCACGCCGGGCGCCCCGGCCGCAGTGGGTGGAACGATCCTCAGCGCACCCGACTGCCGCGTCAACCATGGAGTTACCGGGTGGTACACCGGGGCACGCGGGAGAATGGGGGTGACCAGGGCCACGCCACGCCCGACGCCGGATGACTATCCTCAGGCGCATCCCCCCACCCGGCGCGATACGAGGTGCGACGTGACGGTGATATTGCTCGCCCTTGGAGCGGCCTGCTGTCTGGGACTCGGTTTCGTGTTTCAGCAGGCCGCGGCGCAACACGCCCCGATGAAGGACTTCCTCTCCCTGCGGCTGCTGCTCGATCTGGTACGGATGCCGCTGTGGGTGGCCGGTATCGGTCTGATGGTGGTCGGGATGGCGCTCGGCGCGGTGGCGCTCGGGATGGGCGACATCACCCTCGTGGAGCCCCTGCTGGCGACGAATCTGCTGTTCGCGATGGCGCTGTCCCGGCGGCTGACCCGGCAGCGGCTCGGCCGGAGCGGCTGGGCCGGGCTGTGGCTGCTGGCGGGCGGCGTCACGGCCTTCATCGTGGCCGGTCAGCCCGAGGGCGGGCGCAGCAACGCCGACCCGATGTGGCAGTGGCTGATCATGGGCCTGGTGCTGGGCACCGCCCTGCTGCTGGCGGCGGTCGCCAAGCGGGAGCGGGTGCATGTGAGCCTGGAGGCCGCGCTGCTGGGCGTCGCCGCGGGGCTGATCTACGGGCTGCAGGACGCGCTGACCCGGATCAGCGGGGAGCGCTTCGGGGCCGGTGGCTGGTCGGGGCTGCTCACCAGCTGGCAGCCGTACGCCATCGTCGTGCTCGGGGTGCTGGCCCTGGTGTTCGTGCAGAGCGCCTTCGAGTCGGCGCCGCTGCGGCTGTCGCTGCCCGCGCTGACCGCCGCCCAGCCGCTGGCCGGGATCCTCTGCGGGGTGGGGTTCCTCGGCGACCAGCTGCGGGTGACGCCCGGGGCGCTGGCCTGGGAAGTGATCGGGATCGTGGCGGTCGTGGCGGGCATCGTGCTGATCGGCAACCATCCGGCGATGCCGCCGGGCGCCGGGCATCGGGAGAACGCCCGGGAGCTGGAACCGCGCTGAGGCGGGCCCTCCGTCACGGCGGAGTGGCGGGCCGTTCCCCGCGGCTGCCGCTCCCCCATCCGGCCCAGTGGCGCTCCCCCGTCCGGGCCTTCCTCGCGTCCCGCTCCCCCGGCTGCCCGCGACGGCACTCCCGGCCCCGGCGGGTGCGCCTGTCGCCGGCGGTGATTGCATGGCTCCATGACCGATCAGCAACCGCTCAACGCGGACGAGATCCTCGACATCGTCGATGAGAACGATCAGGTCGTGGGGCAGGCCCCACGCGGCGAGAGCTACGCCCGCAGGATGCGCACCCGCAGCGCCTTCGTCCTGGTCCGGGACGCCGAGGACCGCATCTTCGTGCACCGCCGTACCCCGCAGAAGCTGGTCTTCCCCTCGCACTACGACATGTTCGTGGGCGGGGTCGTCGGCACCGGCGAGACCTACGACCAGGCGGCGCTGCGCGAGGCCGAGGAGGAGCTGGGCGTACAGGGGCTGGCGCCGCCCGAGCCGCTGTTCAAGTTCCTCTACGAGACGGCCGAGCACACCTGGTGGTCCGCGGTCTACCAGGTGCGCTGCACACTGCCGGTCGCCCCGCAGGAATCGGAGATCGACTGGTCCGCGTTCCTCACCGAGGAGGAGCTGATCCGGCGGCTCGACGAGTGGCCGTGGACGCCGGACGGGATGGCCGCGTACCGGCAGCTGCTGGCCCGGCGGGAAGCGGGAGAGTACTGATGGCACCGGCATACGGGGCGGGCCGGAAGCCCGGGTGGTTTCGGCCATGATCCTCGCCGAGGGGCTGCGGTCGGCCGGTGCGGCCGTACGGCTGTGGTTCTCGCCCGCGCGGGTCGGCGAGGAGGGGACGACCCCCGACTACCGCTTCTCGCTCGCCAATGAGCGCACCTTTCTCGCCTGGCTGCGGACGGGACTGGCACTGGTCGGTGGCGGGTTCGCGGTGGACCAGTTCCTGCCGCGGCTGCACGAGGGGCTGCGGCTGATCTTCACCGTCGTGCTGCTGGTGGGCGGTGCGCTGTGTGCGCTGCGGGCGGTCAACCACTGGGTGCGCTGTGAGCGCGCGATGCGGCGCGGGGAGGATCTGCCGGTCACCCGCTTCCCCACCGCGCTGGCGCTGGGCGTCGGCGTCCTGGCGGTGGCGATGGTCGTGCTGGTGCTGCTGGGCCGGACCGACTAGCCGATGGCGGACGGACCACTGCCGGGCGCGGGAGCGCCGCGTCCGGCTCCCGACCGGGACCCCGGGCTGCAGCCGGAGCGGACCCGGCTGGCGTGGCGGCGCACCACGCTGTCGGCCACCGCGATGGCGGTACTGGCCGGCCGCCAGCTGCTGCGGAGCGATGCCCCGGGACCGGTCGAGGTGATTCTGGCGGTGCTGATGGGGCTGCTGTGGGCGGCCTTCGTGGCACTTGCCCACCGCCGGATGCAGGCAATGGGCACCGGCCGCCCGCCGGGTCTGCCCCCGCGCACCGCCCTGCTGCTGGTCGGCTGCACCCTGGCGCTGGCGCTGTGCGGCGGGCTGATCCTGGTGCGGCCGGGGCACTGACGCCGGGGCAGGACGCCCCCGTTGGCGGCGCGGAGGTACCGTGACACGACCCCCGCGCTCCCCGGGCGGGTCCCGCCCCGGCCCGGCACCCTGGAGTGACGGGCCATCGGACGAAGGGCGCACCCGCATGGACGACGCGACGGCACACGGCAAGACGGCACGGAACTCCACCGCACCGTCGGCGACACCGGCCACCGGCCCCGGCGCGACCGGGCCGGACACCACAGAGCCACCCGGCGCCGCCTCCCCCGCGGGCCCGCCGCCCGCCGCCGAACCCTCCATCCCCGAGCCCTATCTCACCGAACTCGCCGCCGGTGTCCATGCGTTCATCCAGCCGGACGGCGGCTGGTGCCTGAACAACGCGGGTTTCGTCACCGACGGGGACGCCACCCTGGTCGTGGACACCGCCGCCACCGAGCGCCGGGCGCGCCTGCTGCGCCAACGGATCGCCGAGAGCGGCGCACCCGCTCCCCGCACCGTCGTCAACACCCACCACCACGGCGACCACACCTACGGCAACGGGGTCTTCGCCCCGGAGGCGACGGTGATCGGACACGCCTCCTGCCGCCGCGAACTGCTGGCCGCCGGGCATCAACTGCACGCCGTCTGGCCGGAGGTGGAGTACGGCGACATCCGCCTCACCCCGCCGGAGGTCACCTACACCGACGAGCTGACCGTGCATGTCGGGGACACCGAGGTGCGGCTGATCCACCCGGGCGTCGCCCACACCACCGGCGACACCATCGTCTGGCTGCCCCGGGAACGCATCGTCTTCGCCGGTGATCTGGTCTTCCACGGCGGCACCCCGTTCGTCTTCATGGGGTCGCTGTCCGGTTCGCTGCGCGCCGTACAGACACTGCGGGCCCTGGACGCGGTCACCGTCGTCCCCGGGCACGGTCCGGTGACCGGCCCCGAGGTGTACGACGGGATCGAGCGCTATCTGCGGTTCGTCGGGGAGCTGGCGGAGGAGGGCCGGGCGGCCGGGCGCACCCCGCTGGAGACGGCCCAGGGGGCGGATCTCGGCCCGTTCGCCGAGCTGGCCGAGAGCGAGCGGCTGGTGGCCAATCTGCACCGGGCCTACGCGGAACTGGCGGGCGCCGCCCCGGGCGTCCCGCTCGACCCGTTCGCCGGATTCGGCGATATGACCGTGCTGAACGGCGGGGTCCCGATGGCCTGTCACGCCTGAGCGAGGGCCGGTCACGCCTGAGCCGGGGCGGGGGCAGGGCCGGGGGCGGGGCTGCCGGTACGGCGGAAACCCCCGCGTGACGGATGCCCCACGCTCCGGCACTGGACTCCATACCGACTAGTCGGCATGATCGTGCCAGCGACCGTTGGACCGTCCACTCCACTCCGTACGGAGGAGCACGATGAGCAAGGGCACCCCTCCCCCGCAGGACCAGGACCGGGAGGACCCTCCCGGCCTCGACCTCACACGATTGCGTGCGCATCTGGACCGGGAGCGGCCGGGGCTGGCCGGCGGCCCGCTGCGCGCGCGGCTGATCGAGGGCGGGCGGTCCAACCTCACCTACCGCGTCACCGACGGCACCGCCTCCTGGGTCGTCCGCCGGCCGCCGCTCGGCCATGTGCTGGCCACCGCCCACGACATGCGGCGCGAGCATCGGGTGATCAGTGCGCTGCATCCGACGCCGGTCCCGGTGCCGGAGACGCTGCTGCTGTGCGAGGACGAGTCGGTCGTCGGCGCGCCCTTCTACGTGATGGAGCTGGTCGAAGGGACCCCGTACCGCACCGCCGCGCAGCTCGCCCCGCTCGGCCCGGAGCGCACCCGCGCCGTGGTGCTGTCGCTGGTCGACACGCTGGTGGAGCTGCACGCGGTGGACCCGGAGGCGGTCGGGCTCGGCGACTTCGGCCGGCCCGACGGTTTCCTGGAGCGCCAGCTGCGGCGCTGGGGCAAGCAGTTGACCGCGTCGAAGAACCGCGAGCTGGCCGGGATCGACGAGCTGCACGAGGCGCTGGGCCGGGCGCTGCCCACCTCCCCCGCCCCATCCGTCATCCACGGTGACTACCGCCTCGACAACGTCCTGATCGGCGCGGATGACGGCCTCAAGGCCGTCCTGGACTGGGAGATGTCCACGCTCGGCGACCCGCTGACCGACCTCGGCCTGCTGGTGATGTACAGCACGGACCTGGACCTGCCCGAGTCACCGGTGAGCACCACCAGCGGCGCCCCCGGGCACCCCACCCCCGCCGAGCTGATCGAGCGCTATGCCGCCCGGTCCGGCCGGGACACCTCCGCCATCGCCTGGTACACGGCCTTCGCCTGGTTCAAGCTCGCCGTGATCCTCGAAGGCATCCACTACCGCTTCACGCTCGGCCAGACCGTCGGCGCCGGATTCGACCGGATCGGCGAACTCGTCCCCGTCTTCATCGACCGCGGACTCACCACCCTCAAGGAAGGCTGAGGCACCCATGGACTTCGCATTCGACGCCCGCACCGAGGAGCTGCGCGACAAGCTCCTGACGTTCATGGACGAGCATGTCTATCCGGCCGAGCAGACCTCCCATGAGCAGCGGGCCGCGCTCGCCTCGCCGTGGGACACCCCGCCGGTCGTGTCGGAGCTGAAGGCCGAGGCCCGTAAGCAGGGACTGTGGAACCTGTTCTTTGTGGACGAGCACAGCCTGCCCGACGCGGAGCACGGCGCCGGGCTGACGAACCTCCAGTACGCGCCGCTGGCCGAAATCACCGGCCGCAGCCCGCAGTTGGCGCCCACCGCGCTGAACTGTGCGGCGCCGGACACCGGCAATATGGAGGTGCTGGCGCAGTTCGGCACCGCGGCACAGCAGAAGCAGTGGCTGGAGCCGCTGCTGGCGGGCGAGATCCGGTCGGCGTTCGCGATGACCGAGCCGGAGGTGGCCTCGTCGGACGCCACCAACATCGAGACCCGGATCGACCGTGATGGCGACGACTACGTCATCAACGGCCGTAAGTGGTACATCTCCGGCGCGATGAATCCGCTGTGCCAGATCTTCATCGTGATGGGCAAGACCGATCCGGACGGCCCTGACCTGCGCCGCCAGCAGTCGATGATCCTGGTGCCGCGCGACACCCCGGGCCTGGAGGTCAAGCGGGCCATGCAGGTCTACGGCTTCGAGGACCACTGGCACGGCGGCCACGCCGAGGTGGTCTTCCATGACGTACGGGTGCCGGCGAGCAATCTGATCGGCGAGGAGGGCGGCGGCTTCGGCATCGCCCAGGCCCGGCTGGGCCCCGGCCGTATCCACCACTGCATGCGGCTGATCGGGATGGCCGAGCGCGCCATCGAGCTGATGTGCCGCCGGGCGGTGAGCCGTACGGCGTTCGGCAAGCCGCTGGCGCAGCAGGGCGTGGTGCAGGAGTGGATCGCGGACGCCCGGGTGGCGGTGGAGCAGCTGCGGCTGCTGGTGCTGAAGACGGCCTGGCTGATGGACACCGTCGGCAACAAGGGCGCGCACACCGAGATCCAGGCCATCAAGATCGCCACCCCGCGCACCGTCGTGGACATCCTCGACAAGGCGGTGCAGCTGCACGGTGCGGGCGGTGTCAGCCAGGACTTCCCGCTGGCCGAGCTGTGGGCCGGGGCCCGTACGCTGCAACTGGCGGACGGCCCGGACGAGGTGCACCAGCGGTCGCTGGCCCGCCGGGAGTTGAAGCGGTATCTGTAGGGCGCCTTCGACTCTGTCAGCGTCAGGGCGGCAAAAGCGGGCCGCTGGTGCGGCTCTTGGGGCGTGAC
This sequence comes from Streptomyces tubercidicus, assembly GCF_027497495.1. Taxonomy (GTDB): domain Bacteria; phylum Actinomycetota; class Actinomycetes; order Streptomycetales; family Streptomycetaceae; genus Streptomyces; species Streptomyces tubercidicus. Next base: position 6,546,469 of record NZ_CP114205.1, on the reverse strand, counting down.
GTATGAGTCGCCCAGCGTGAATTGGGTGTGTCCTGTCCGCCTCCTGTACGTCCCTTGGCTCACCGCTAACCAGCGCTCCGCGAATGTGGAGTCACTCCCGCCGCAGAGGAAGCGAGCGGAGTAACCCACCCCCACCGCACTGGAGTTGCGATGTCCCGTAAGACCCGCATACGCACCGCCCTCGTCACCGCCGGCGTCCTCGTCACCACTGCCGTGGGGACCGTGGGAGTCAGCGCGGCCACCTCCGGCGGCGATGCCAAGGCGTACGCCCAGCCCGCCAAGCCCGCCAAGCCCGCCAAGCCTGCCAAGGAGCAGATCGCCGCGCTCTTCGACGGATGGAACGAGGCCCTGCAGACCAACGACCCGGAGAAGGTCGCCGCGCGGTACGCGGAGGATGCGGTGCTCCTGCCCACCGCTTCCCCGGAGATCCGCACCGACCGTGCCGGGATCGTCGACTACTTCGAGCACTTCACGGAGAGCAAGCCGAAGGGCGAGAAGGTCCGTAGCATCATCAACGTCCTCGACGAGAACTCGGCGATCGACGCAGGCATCTACAAGTTCCACCTCACCGACGCGAAGACCGGCAAGTGCCGCACCGTCGAGGCCCGCTACACCTACGAGTACGAGAAGCGGGACGGCAAGTGGTTGATCGTCAACCACCACTCCTCTGTGCTGCCGCCCGCAAGCTGATTGCCAAGCACAGCCCGCCCCCGGGCGCGTCCCGCAGGCTCACGGTTCCGCCGTCGTCCGTCACCAGTTGTTTGATCACGGCGAGACCGAGACCGGAGCCGACGCGCCCGGTGAGGCCCTGGCCGCGCCAGAAGCGGTCGAAGGCGCGGGACTTCTCGGCATCGGACATGCCGGGGCCCTCGTCCAACACCAACAGCTCCACCTCGTTGCCCCGGCGATCGACCCGCACGGTGATCGTCCCGCCGTCCGGTGAGACCTCCAGGGCGTTGGAAAACACGTTGTCCAGGACCTGGTCCAGGTGGCCAGGGCTGACCAACACCAGCAGCCGGTCGTCGGCATCCCCCTTGAGCGCGATGGTGACTCCGCGCTCGTCGGCGGCCGGCCGCCATACCGAGAAACGCTCCTCGATCACGTCCCGGAGCGAGAGCGGCTCCACCGCCGTCACCTTCGCCTCCGCCCGCGCCAGCACCAGCAGGCCGTTGACCAGGCGGCTCATCCGGACCACCTCGGCCGTCGCCTGCTCCACGTCCTCCTTGACGAACTCGTCGTCCACACCGTCCGCGATGTTGTCCAGCGAGAGCCGCAGCGCTGTCAGAGGGGTCCTGAGCTGATGGGACGCGTCTGCCACGAAGATGCGCTGCGCGCCGATCAGGGTGTCGAGACGTTCCGCGCCCTGGTTGAGCGTGCGCGCCAGGGTTTGTGTCTCCTGAGGGCCGGTCACAGGGGAACGGGCGGTCAGGTCGCCGTCGCTGAACTTGCTGGCCATGTCGTTGAGCTGGCGCAGGGGACGGGTCAGCCGGCGGGCGGCGATCACGCCGATTCCGGCCGCCGTCGCCAGGACGATGACGGCCAGCGCCGCCCGGAAGCCCCAGATCGTCCACAGCCGGTGGGTGAGGTTGCTGGTCGAGTACACGATCCGCACGGCGCCGACGACCGCGCCCTTGTCGTTGTCGCCGCCCGCCGCGCGCTCATGTGCGGGGACGGTGATCACCAGCTGCGGCCCCCAGATGAAGGAGGAGCCCCAGTCGGTCGTGGCGGCGCCGTCCTCCAGGGCCTTGGTCAGTGCCGCGTCCCGTTCCGGCCGGGGCAGATCCGCCGCGCACTTCCTGGGGGCGGCCACCTGAACCTCGCCGGGCGTCTCGTCGCCGTACGCCTTGGCCATCTCCTCCAGTGCCTGGCACGAGGCGTCGTTGCCGTTGCCCAGCAACAGCGCCATGGTGGTGGCCTCACGGTGGACGGACAGCCGGGTGTCGTCCCGCAGCTGGGCGGTGAGCGTGAAGGCCACCGGAACGGTGAACAGGGCGACGGCGACCGCTACGAGCAGTACGTAGCTGCGGACGAGCTGGCGGATCATGAGGAGTTGCCGCCGCCCTTGCCGCCGTGCTCGTCGACGATGAGCCGGAAGCCGACCCCCCGTACCGCCTCGACGGTGATGGCCCCCACCAGCTTCCGACGTATCGCGGCCACATGAACGTCGAGCGTCTTCGTCGGCCCGAACCAATTGGCGTCCCAGACTGCCTCCATGATCTGCTCGCGTGACATCAGCGCGCCCGGCTCCTCGGTGAGGAAGGCGAGCAGGTCGTACTCCTTGGGCGCGAGCGAGACCTCCACGCCGTCCAGTCGTACGCGCGCGGCCTTGCGGTCGATGGTCAGGCGCGGCCCATAACGGTCAGGGCCGGCCGCCGGGCCGCCGGGGGTGCGCGGTTGCGTCCGCCGCATCACCGCCCTTACGCGCGCGATGACTTCCCGCACGCCGAAGGGCTTGGAGACATAGTCGTCGGCGCCCAGCTCCAGGCCGACCACCCGGTCCGTCTCGTCGCTCCGCGCACTGATCACGATGATCGGTACGTCACCGCGGTCGCGGAGGGCCTTGCAGACGTCGAGGCCGTCGGTGTCGGGCAGGCCGAGGTCGAGGAGTACGACGTCGTACGGTCCCTCGTAGGCCAGTGCCGCCCCGCCCGTGCCGACCCATTCCACCTCGAAGCCGTACCGCTGCAGGCCACGTCGGAGCGACTGGGCGACCGGCTCGTCGTCTTCCACCAGAAGTACGTGCACGAAGCGAACCCTAACCCCCGCGTTTTGGACAGTGGCTTGATGTGCACGATGAGGTACGACCTGTCGAAAACCTGGCCTGCCAGGTCAGGGTGAGCTGCGGCGGCACCGCACCGGACGGAGCCGCTGAGACCCACTCCTGGACCAGGGTGTTCTTCAAGCCCATGGCAGGCACGTAGTGGAAATACGAGGCGGCCGGAACCGGAACCGGCCGGCCGCCGTGGGACGGAGCCGAGCGCCGCACCCGGAGGACGGGTGCGGCGCTCGGGCTCCTACGGGCGATGCGGTGATGCCTGTCCGGCATCGCCCGGGGGACGTCTGCGGGTGGGTGCGGACGCGTCAGGCCGGTTGGACGGGGGCGCTGACCGGCGCCAGGTGATGCACCCGGGCCGGCGGCAGATTGCCCAGCACCAGTTCCGTACGGAAGGTGTGCCGGTCCAGTATGCGGCGCAGGGTGTTCTGCCCGTCCAGGACGTGTTCGCGCGCCGCCCGCCCGGTGAACGTGCGGCGCATGGTGGCCCCGCCCACGTACCCGAAGAAGGACAGCGTGCCGCCGGGCCGCAGGGCGCCGAGCAGCCGGTCGAAGATGTCCGCGGTCGTCGGGGCGTCGAAGTTCGCGAACGGCAGACCGCAGACGATGGTGTCGTAGCTGCCGAGGTCATGGTCCTGCACCAGGCCGGTGCGGAACTGGAGCCGCGGGTCGCTGCCGTAGGCGCCGTGCAGCAGCTCGACGAAGCGCGGATTGGCCTCGACCAGATCGAGGGTGTCGTGCCGGCCGAGCGAGCCGGCGATATGGCGGGTCACCGCCCCGGTGCCCGGCCCCACCTCCAGGACGGCGCGAGCGGTGCCGGGGCTGGGGATCACATAGCGGGTCAGGGCCCTGCCGAGCCGGGGGCCGCTGGGGGCGATCGCCCCGACCTCCCGGCTCGTCCGTGCGTACTCCCGGAGAAAAAGTGTCACTTCAGGCAAAGGGCACCCACTCGATAGATAGCAGTACTATCCATACCCTAGGTTACGGATGGCGGATGTGGACAGCCCCTGAGTGCGACCGCCTCCGGAGTCTCCACGACCCGGGGCGCATGCCCACTGCCCTTGCTCGTAATCCAACAAATACCAGGAGGTGCGGTGACGGCCCGCCGCGGGGTGCGGGGGGGGCAGCCGCACGCCCCTCCGGCTCAGGGCCGCAGGGCCCGCAGCAGCAGCTCGGCGAGGTGGTCGGCGACCTGCTGCGGGCTGAGCGGCCCGTCCTCGCGGTACCAGGTGCCCAGGTGGTGCACGGAGCCGAAGTGGTAGTCCACGACGAGGTCGGCGGGGATGTCCGCGGCGAACACACCGCTGCGCTGGCCCTCCTCGATCAGCGCCCGGAAGCGCTCGTGGTAGCGCCGCCGCTCGGCGCGTACCTGCTTGTCCTTCTCCGGACCGAGGTGGTGCATCGAGCGGAAGAAGATCTTGGTGTCGTCGAGGTTCTCGATGGTGGTGACGACCACATCGGCGGCGGCGTCCCGCAGCCGCTGCTGCACCGGCGCGTCGGCGTCCGCGAAGTGGTCCAGCCGCTCCTGCTGGAGCCGCAGCACCCGGCCGTAGACCTCATGCAGCAGATCGTCCTTGGAGCCGAAGTAGTGGTAGAGGGCGCCCTTGGTCACACCCGCCGCGTCGACGATCTCCTGGACGGAGGTGCGGTCGTAGCCCTGCTCGGCGAAGAGCCTGGTGGCGGTGGCCAGCAGCCGCTGGGCCACCGGCTTCGCAGCGCCGTTGCCGTTGCCGTCCTTCGTGCCGGCCATCGCCCTCACCTGTCCTTCGTGCTCTCGTCATGCGCGGTGGCGCAGCTCCCGTCGGAGGATCTTGCCACTCGTGGTCTTCGGAAGCTCGGCCAGGATCTCCACCGCGCGGGGATATTTGTACGCCGCCAGCCGTTCCTTGCAGTAGGCGGCCAGCTCGGCGGGTTCCGCGGAGGCGCCGGGCCGCAGGCTGACATACGCCTTCACCGACTCGCCGCGGTAGGCGTCGGGCACCCCGACCACCGCCGCCTCGCGCACCGCGGGGTGGCCGTAGAGCACGTCCTCGACCTCGCGGGGCCACACCTTGAAACCGGACGCGTTGATCATGTCCTTCTTGCGGTCGACGACATAGAGCCAGCCGTCGCGGTCCATGAAGCCGATATCGCCGGTCCGCAGCTCACCGTCCGGGAAGCCCTCGGCGGTGGCGTCGGGGCGGCGCCAGTAGCCGGGGACGACCTGGGGGCCGCGCACCGCGATCTCGCCCGGCTCACCGAACGGCAGGTCCCGGCCGTCCTCACCGATGATCCGGACCACGGTGTCGGGTCCGGGCACACCGACGGCGAGCGTGCCGGAGACCTTGTCGACCGGCGCCTCCCTGCCCGGCGGGACGCTGGCACAGGGCGCGGTGCACTCGGTCAGCCCGTAACCGTTGTGGACATACGGCCCGAAACCGGTACGGAACTTCTCGACGAGGGCGGGCGGCAGCGGCGCACCGCCGGAGGACATGGTCCGGAAGGACGCGAAGTGGTCGCGGGTGACCTCGGGGTGCGCCATCAGCGCCATATAGGCGGTCGAAGGGCCGACCGTATAGGCGGGGCGGTGCTCCAGGAAGGCGTCCAGGACGACGCCCGCCTCGAAGCGGTAGGCCAGCACCAGGGTGCCCTGGTTGGCGATACAGGCCGCCAGTTGGCAGACCATGCCGGTGATGTGGAAGAGGGGGGCGAGCGCGAAGTAGGTGGCGCCGTCGGGGAGGGCCAGACCGATGCGCTGGCGTTCGGCGTTATAGGTGATGTTGCCGTGGGTGTTGGTGGCGCCCTTGGGGGTCCCGCTGGTGCCGGAGGTGTAGCTGATCAGCGCGAGGTCGTCGGCGGTGAGTCCGGGGTCGGCGGGAGCCACCCGTATCCGGCCGGGGGTGCGCGCCACGGTCAGCAAATCCTCGGCACCGTGCAGCGGCCCGACCCGCTCACCGTGCAGCACCCGCCGGTCGTCGCGGGTCTGCAGATCCCGTTCATGGGCGGTGAGCACGATCCGTACGGACGGCGCCTCGGCGGCGGTGACCCGCAGAAAGCCGTCCCAGGTGCGGTCGGCGCAGATCACGGCGGTGACCTCGGCGTCGTCCAGGATGTGCCGCATCTCGGCGGACTTGTACATGGGGTTGACGGGCACCACCACCCCGCCCGCCTTCCACACGCCGAGCACGGCGAGCACGAAGTGCGGGGTGTTCTGCAGCATGACCGCGGCCCGGTCGCCGCGCCGGAAGCCGCGGCCGGCGAGACGGTCGGCGATGCCGTCGGAGAGCGCATCGGTCTCGGCGTAGGACAGCCGGCCGTCGAAGTAGGCGAGGGCCGTACGGCCGGGGGCCCGGCGCACCGCGGCCCGGAAGGCGTGCAGCGTCGAAGGCGGCGGCTGGACGGGGGCGCGCTGGGCGTCGGTGAGCTGTGCCAGCCACGGCTTGTCCTGGTAGGAGGTCATCGAGGTGCGGCCCTTTCTTCCTGATCGCCCGATCATCCCTGCGGGGAAACGGCTGGGGTGCGGTGGGGCCCTCTAGGAACGGCCCTCGGCCTGCTCCAGCTTCTGCTGGAGGTGGTTCATCCCGCCGAGCCAGCGGTCGGGTTCGGTGGCGCGCGCGGTGTAGTAGTCCGCGACCTCCGGGTGCGGCAGGACCAGGAAGCGGCCCTCCGCCATGGCCGCGAAGAGCGCCTCGGCGACGTCCTCGGGCTCCACGGCGGTCGGGGTGAGCACGAGGTCCCCGGCGGTCCCGGTGGCGGCCAGCATGTCGGTGCGTACGCCCTGGGGGCAGATGGCGTGGACGTCGATGCCGCGGTGGCGGTAGGTCAGCGAGAGCCATTCGGCGAAGGCGTAGGCACCGTGCTTGGTGACGCTGTACGGGGCGGCGTCGACCATGGTGAGCAGACCGGCGGCGGACACCGTGGAGATGAAGCGCCCGCTGCCGCGCTCCAGCCACTCCGGCACCAGCTCCCGCGCGGCCCGGACATGTGCCATGACATTGACGTCCCAGGCCAGCGCCCAGTCCTCCTCGGGCGCCCCGGGCCCGCCGCCGGTGCCGACCCCGGCGTTGGCGCAGAAGATGTCGATACCGCCGCCGAGCGCCTCGCGCGCGGCCGGGACGACGGCGGAGGCGTCCCCGGCGACCGCGACCGCCCCGATCTCCCCGGCGGTCCGCCGCGCCTTGGCCTCGTCCAGATCGTTGACCACGACCCGGGCGCCCTCGGCGGCGAACCGGCGGGCCAGCGCCGCACCGATCCCCCCGCCCGCCCCGGTCACGACAACGGTCTTGTCCCGTACGGCTGCCACGCTCGGTCTCCCTCGGTCACGTCGGATCGGCTGACGGCAGACTAACCAGTCGGTATGTCCGGACGGAAGAGTCCCGTCCGCCTCGGCCCGGCCTGTTCCGGGATGTCCGCGGCCCCGCTAGCGTGCGCACGGCACGTACGGGTTGATTCCTGATCACGGAGGTGTGCGGATGGCTCTGTCGCGACGCGTACTGCTCGGGCGGCTGGCGGCTACCGGAGCGGCCGGGGCGGCCCTGGCCGCGGGGACCGGACCCGCCCGTGCCGCGCAGCCGGCGCCCGGCGGCGGGCGGCGGGTGCACACCGGCTTCGACCGGCTGGCCGCCGACGGCTACCGCCTCCTGGACGGCCAGCGGGTCGGCATCGTCACCAACCCCACCGGCGTCACGCACGACGTACGGCACATCGTGGATGTGATGCACGCCGACGACCGGGTGCGGCTGACCGCCGTCTTCGGCCCCGAGCACGGCTTCCGGGGCACCGCACAGGCCGGCGGCTCCGAGGGCCGTTACGACGACCCGGCCACCGGACTGCCGGTCTACGACACCTACAACAAGAACGGCAAGGCCCTCGCCGACATCTTCACCGCCTCCGGCGTGGACACCGTCGTCTTCGACATCCAGGACGTCGGCGCCCGCTTCTACACCTATATCTGGACGCTGTACGACTGCATGGTGGCGGCGGTCCTGGCCGGCAAGCGCTTCCTGGTCCTCGACCGCCCGAACCCGGTCACCGGCCGCTCGGCCACCGGCCCGGTGCTCGACAAGGCGTATGCCTCGTTCATCGGCCGGGAGCCGGTCGCGCAGGCGCACGGGATGACCGTCGCGGAGCTGGCGCTGCTGTTCAACGGCGAGTTCGTCCCACAGGCCGCCGGGCGCCCGGTGGAGCTGGAAACGGTCCGCATGACCGGCTGGCGGCGCACCGACTTCTACGACGCCACCGGGCTGCCCTGGGTCCCCCCGAGCCCCAACATGCCCACCCCCGACACCGCCCTGGTCTACTCCGGCACCTGCCTCTTCGAGGGCACCAACCTCTCCGAGGGGCGCGGCACCACCCGCCCCTTCGAGCTGCTGGGCGCCGACGGCATCGACCGGCGCTGGGCCGCGGCCGCCACCGAACTGGCCCTGCCCGGCGTCCACTTCAGGGAGGCGTACTTCGCCCCCACCTTCTCCAAGTTCCAGGGCAAGACGATCGGCGGCGTCCAACTGCACGTCCACGACCGCGCGGCCTTCGACCCGGTACGCACCGGCATCGCTCTCCTGGTGACCGCGAAACGGGTCTGGCCCGGCTTCGCCTGGCGCCCGGACCACGGCATCGACCGCCTGACCGGCTCGTCGACGGTACGGACAATGATCGACGCGGGCGCCGGACCGGACGAGATCGTGGCCGCCTGGCAGCAGGGCCTGAAGCGCTTCCGGACGGTGCGGCGGAGGTATCTGCGGTACCTCTAGGAGCCCTTGCGTGCGGGCCAGTCCTTGGCTACTCGGGAGAAGTACGGGCCGTCAGATCGGCCGGCTTGGCGCTCGGCCTTTCGGACGTGTCCGCCTTCGGGGCGCGGCTGGGGGTGCGGGTGGCGCCGATGGCGGCGAGGGCCACCGCGGTCACCCCGGCCCACTGCGGGACCGCGAGGTGCTGACCGAGGAGGAAGAGCCCGATGAGGGCTCCGACGGCGGGTTCAAGGCTGGTCAGGACGCCGAAGACGCGGGGTGGCACCCGGCGGAGGGCTTCGAGGTGGAAGGTGTAGGGCAGCACGCTGGAGAGTACGGCGACGACGGCGGCGAGGGCGAGCACGGCGGGGTCCAGTAGCCGGGTGCCCGCTTGTGCGAGGCCGTACGGCAGGCTCAGCAGGGCTCCCCAGATGACGGCAAGCGCGAGGCCACGCCCATCGGGGACGCGTGCGGCGAGGCGTTTGCCGACGAGGATGTAGCCACCCCAGCAGCACCCGGCGAGGGCGCCGCAGGCGAGCCCCGCGGCATTGAGGGGGATGCCGGAACGGCTGAGCAGCACGACGCCGGCGGCGGCCAGGCATGCCCACAGCAGATCGGTGGCCCGGCGCGAGCCGAACAGCGCGATGGCGAACGGGCCGAGGAACTCCATGGTGGTGGCCGCCCCCAGCGGGAGACGCTCGACCGCTTCGTAGTAGCTGAGGTGGTGCACGGCGAGCAAGGTCCCGGCGGCGGCCGCGATCCCGAGGGTGCTCCGGTCCCACCGCGGTCCCGGCCGCCACAGAGCGGTCAGCATCACCGCGGCGAGACAAAGGCGCAGGGTCACCACTCCCGCCGGGCCGACAGCGGGGTAGAGCCGGGTGGCGAGCGCGGCCCCGCACTGCAGGCCGAGCACGCCGCCGATGACGAGCCCGGGAGCGGGTACGGCGCCCAGTCCTCGGCTGATCGCCGCGACGGCGTGCTCGCGGCGGGTGTGGACCTGACTGATGGGTGACCTCCTTCGCCTTCGGGCTTCACCGTGCCACACGAAGATCCTTCTGCAAGCCCCCTCAAGGGAGTTGGGCGCGGTGCCACCCCGGCCTGTCCCGGTCTCAGCACCCGGGACAGGCCATGTGGCCTCTTGACCGAAACCTCCGTCGCCCCGGAAAGTGCGCTGGTGAGTAGTGACGCGACAGCAGCACAGACACCGGCAGCGGCTCCCGCGAAGACGGGCGGGGCGGACGGGGCGGACGGCAGCGGGGAGAGCCTGCGCCGGGTGGCGGTGGCCTCGTTCATCGGTACCGCCATCGAGTTCTATGACTTCTATATCTACGGGACGGCCGCGGCGCTCGTCCTCAATCAGGCGTTCTTCCCGACGCTCGCCCCGGTCAACGCCACCCTCGCGTCCTTCTCCACCTATGCGGTGGCGTTCGCCGCGCGGCCGCTCGGCTCGGTGGTTTTCGGCCACTTCGGCGACCGGGTGGGCCGTAAGTCCGTGCTGGTCGCCTCGCTGCTGCTGATGGGGCTGTCGACGGCGTGCGTCGGACTGCTCCCGGGGTACGGCACCTGGGGCCTCTGGGCGCCGCTGCTGCTGATCGCGCTGCGCTTCCTCCAGGGCATCGGGCTGGGCGGGGAGTGGGGCGGCGCCGCGCTGCTCGCGGTCGAGCACGCACCGCGCGGCCGCCGCGGGCTGTATGCGGCGTTCCCCCAACTCGGCCCGTCCGTCGGGTTCTTCGCGGCGACCGGGGTGTTCTGGCTGCTGTCGTCCGCGCTCGATGACGCGGCGTTCCGCTCGTGGGGCTGGCGGGTGCCGTTCCTGCTGTCGTTCCTGCTGGTCGGCGTGGGGCTGTTCGTACGGCTGAAGATCAGTGAGACGCCGGTGTTCGCGAAGGTGCTGGACGCCCAGGAGGCGAGCAAGGTCCCCACCGTCGAGGTGCTGCGTCGGCATCCGCGCGAACTGCTGCTGGGCGCGGGCGGGATGATCGTCACGTATGGCCTCTTCTACACCGCGACGACCTACTGTCTCTCCTACGCCACCGGCCCCCTCGGCATCTCCCGCAACACGATGCTGGGGCTCTCCCTCATCGCCTGCCTCTTCCTGGCGGCCGGCACCTGGCTCGCCGCCACCCGCTCCGACGGCGCCGGCCGCCGCAAGCTGATCCTCGCGGGCAGCGTCCTCGCCGCGGTCTGGGGCCTGCTGCTCTTCCCGCTGCTGGACACCGGACAGCCGGTGCTGATCGCCCTCGGTGTCGGCGGCGCGCTGTTCTGCATGGGTGTGGTGTACGGCCCGATGGGCGCCTATCTGCCGGAGCTGTTCAGCGCGCGGGTCCGCTACTCGGGCGCCTCACTGGCCTACAACCTGGGCGGCGTCCTGGGCGGCGCGGTGTCCCCTCTGGTCGCCACCCGCCTCCAGTCGGCATACGGCTCCGCCTCGGTGGGCTGGTACGTCAGCGCGATGGCGGTCGTCTCGCTGCTGTGTGTGCTGGCACTGCCGGAGACCCGGGAGCGGGAGCTGGCCTGAGGCGGCAGCGCCCCCGCCCTCACGAACTCAGCCACCACCGGCCGCTCTCGCGGGAGAGGGCGTCCCAGAGGAGGTTGAGGGGGTGGGCGGGGGCGTAGGAGGCGCGTTCGCCGCTGCGGGTGAAGACGCCTACCAGGACTTCGGTGCGGGGGCCCACGTCACCGACGAGTTCCAGGGTGCGCAGGCCGCCGGCCTCCGGGAGGCGGCCGTTCGCCGCGGCCTCCCCGATGCCGCGGGTGACCAGCATCGCGCCGCTCACCACCCCTGACCGCAGCAGCTCGAAGCCGTAGTGCGCGGCCTCGATCTCGGCGGCGACGGAGAGCCGCTGCCGGTAGTCGGGGCCGTACCAGGCGGTGAGGAAGCGGCCGATCAGACCGCGGGCCGAGATGACCAGCGGCAGCCGGGGCAGGTCACGGGCGGCGAAGGAGGTGCCGGGGAGCCGCTCCGGAGGCAGGTTCGTCAGCAGGGAGAGGCCGCTGCGCCGCCATTCCATGACCTCGTACGGCGCCAGCAGTTCCGCCTCGTCGGCCTCGGTGACGACGACGCTGCCGCAGACCAGGTCGAGTTCCTTGGAGCGCAGTTTGGTGAAGAGGTCGCCGGTGCGGACATGGGTGACCTTCAGATCGACATCGTCGCGCTCATAGTCCTCGGTGACCCGTTCCACCGCGTCCAGCAGGAAGCCGAGGGTGTAGCGGGTGGTGCCGACGGACAGGGTGCGGCCGAGGCGGCGGCGGGCGTCGTGCACGCCGTCCGTCCACTCACCCAGTGTGCGGCGCGCGAGATCGACCAGCGCCTCCCCGGTGGCGGTGAAGAGGGCGTCCCTCCCCCGCCCCTGCTTGAGGACGAGTTCCTCGCCGCACAGCGCGGCGAAGGTGCGGTTCATGGTGTCCAGTTGTTTCTGCACGCTGGACTGTTCGCGGCCCAGCCGGCGGGCGGCGCCCAGCGCGGTACCCGCCTCATGGACGACGATCAGTGTGCGCAGCTGGTCCATGGTGGTATCCAGCAGCTCCGTCGGGTACTGCTGCGGACCTGACAAGGCCATGCCTCGCTTTCCCCTCCCGTGAAGTTCAGAACCCACCAGTCTAACCCCGGGGGTCGTGCCGCTCCGAGGGCAGTCGGGGTGCTGGGGAGGGGAGTTGGAGTGCGGGGGCGCCCGGCGTGCACGGCGAGGGCCCCGGGGTCAGCCGCCCCGGGGCCCTCGCCGTGCCGTGCTCCGTCTACCGGTGGGTCGGGAACTCCACCACCTGCTGATAGGTCGGCCGGTTCTGCCAGCTGATGGTGGCGTGGGTCAGGCCGCCCACCGCGCGGTGGATGATCGCGTCCGAGCACCACTGGTCGCCGGCCTTGCAGTTGTCGTCGCCGGGGTAGACCTGCTCGGCGGTCTTGCCGCTCGCCTGCTGGAGGGTGGCCAGCAGGGTGTCGCGGCAGGCGGACAGTTCACCGTTGCCGCAGTACTGGCGGCCGAGCGGGCCCGACACCTTGTCGCCGAGCACCGAGCGCAGATCCTTGTCCACGTAGCTCCACCAGCCGTACTGGAACGCCGATCCGGCGTGCGCCCCGGTCGGGCCGTGGCCGGCCGACGGTGATTCGTCGATGCCGAGGTTGGCGCGCAGCGCGTCGTAGAGGTCGCCGCCGAGGCCCGGCTTGAAGACGGCCTCCGTCATCAGCGGCCACCAGGCGTCCATCAGGCGTACCGCGTCGGGGTGGGGGTACGTGTGCGAGCCCGCGGCGGTCTCCCGGCGCTGGGCGCCGTCCTTGCGCCAGGCGTCCAGCTGCTGGACCGCGGTCTTCAGCTTCGGGTCGGTGACCGGCTTGCTGTTGAGGACGCGCAGGAGTTCGGGCAGCACGTCCTCACCGCGCAGATCGGTGACGGCGGCCTCCCCCATGGCGCGGGTCAGCGACGCCCGGGTCACCCCGCCGTCCTTCGTCAGCGCGCGCACCCGGTCGTCCAGCAGATTGCCGCGGTGCACCGAGCCGTTGCCGTAGCCCGCCGAGTCGTAGTCCTTGGCCTGCTTGTTGTTCCAGGAGATGTAGTAGTCCTGGTTGACGGACTGCGGGTGCTGGGCGGGCGGGGTGTAGTCGGTGGTGTTGGTGGCGGGGTCGTAGCCCTTCCACTCGTAGGCGTCGTCCGCCTGGACGGGCAGCGACGGATCGACATCCGGGTTGCGGACCGGGTTCAGGCCGCTGTTGTAGTACGCGATGTCGCGGGAGTCGGCGTAGAACCAGTTGAAGGCGTAGCCGATGTGCTCGGCGGCCTGCTGGAACGTCTTGGCGTCCCGTACATAGGACGGGTCGTTGAACATCTGGAAGCCGATGATCGAGTCGGCCTCGTGGCGGTAGGTGGAGCGCTGCGCGGTGTAGGCGACGGGTTTGCCGTCGCGGGTGGCGCGGTGGGTGACGGTTCCGTACTTGGTCCGGAAGACCTGCATCCGGTAGGAGCCGGCCGCTGTGGGGTCGGCGATGGTGGGCTTCCAGGAGTTGGTGCGCTCCAGCTTCTCCATGGGGACGCAGGCGCCGCGGTAGCGGTAGGAGGTGGAGTCCTTGGTGGGCTTGGAGCCGTCGGCGTTGCACAGTTCGACCGCGAAGGTGTCGGTGATGTCCTGTCCTGCGGAGGTGGCGCTCCAGGAGTAGTCCTGGCCGCGGCCGAGCTGGACGTACATCCCGACGCCCGCGAAGGAGGCGCCGCGGGCGCTGATGCCGGGCCCCTGGATCTCCTGGAGCATCAGCAGCTGGGGCGCGAAGTAGCCGGTCTGCGGGCCGAACACGGCGACCGGGTGGCCGCTGGCGGAGTGCTTGCCGGAGACCAGCAGGGCGTTGGACATCCCGCGGTGCTGGGTGGGGTCGAAGCTGCCCTTGGGCAGCACCCCGTCCTTGAAGAGGCCCTCCAGCTTCTTGTACTTCTTGGGGGCCTTGACCGGGTCCCGGGGCGGCGTCCCGCTCTTGGCGGCGGCCGCGCCGGTGCGGTCGAAGACCAGGGGTTCGGGGGTGACCGAGCCCGGGTCCGGCAGCGCCATGCCCTTGGCCTTGGCCGGTTTGACGGCGTACGGGAAGCTGCTGCCGTCGTGCAGGGTCTTGGCGGCCTCGGGGTCGTTGCGCTCCCGGAAGGACTCCCAGACCTCGGTGCCCTTCTCGACGCCGTACTTCTGCTGGGCGGAGAGCAGCGCCAGGGCCGAGGGGACCTCGCCGCCCCCGCCGTTGCCGAAGAGTCCGCCGACGACGGAGGCCAGGGCTATCAGGTCGGTGAGTTTGAAGGGCTGGATCTCACCGGCGTTGGTGATGGCGTCGACATGGCCGGTGAGCACGTACTCGCCGGGGAAGTAGCGGCCGTTCTTGGACTGTTCGCGGTAGGCGTTGATCCCGTCGACATAGGCCTGGGCGTCCTGCATGGCCAGCTTGCCGCGCTCGCCGTTGGTGTCCCGGATGCGCTCGACCTGGGCCTTCAGATCCTCCTCGGTGTACGGCGCCTGCGGCCAGAACTGCTGCTCCAGGCCCTGGTTGGCGAGCGCGCCGCCGGCGAAGGAGGTCAGTTCGCCGCGGCCGATGTGGCGGAAGAGGTCCATCAGCCAGAGCCGGTCCTGGCCCGCGGCGTAACCCGCGCCGTATTCGGTGCCGTAGCGGGTGGTGCCCTTGATGTGCGGGACGCCGGTCTTCTTGTCGCGGGTGATGGTGACGTCGTCGCGGGGCGTGGTGACCTTGCCGACCTGGTCGGCGGGCACGCCGAAGGAGGCGTCGTTGAAGAACGAGCCGAGGGTGTCGTCGGTGAGCGACTGATAGCCGCTCGCCAGCGCGCCGTACGGGCCGAGTTGGTCGGTGGAGTGCTCGGGGTGGGTGCCGAACAGCTTGTTGCCGAGGATCTCCGCCAGGGTGGCGTTGCCGGTGGCGCCGGGCGGCAGGATGTCGCCGCACCGGCCCTCGCAGTAGTCGTGGGCGTCCGGCGGCGCGGCGGCCGCGGTGGGGGGCGGTGCCAAGAGCGTGGCACCCAAGGCGAACAGGGCAGCCGCGGCGGCGGTCCTGAGCCTTCCGGTACGTCGTCGCATTCCTGCTCCTCGGTGGGGCCCGGCTCGTGAGAGCGTGGGGAAGGTGGGCGGGATGTTACCGGCGGTTACCCCGGGCCGGAAGATGAACAACAGTCAACTCTTGGCCCCGCCCCCGGAGTTCGGTCCGACGCCGCGACACCACCTCGGAACACCGCCCGCAAAACCGCACGAAAGTTCGATGGATCCAGGTGGTGATCGGCTACGTCACATCCCCGTCCAGTCGGGTCCTCCCCACGGAGGTGGGATGAAATGGCCGGTTTCAGAGCCCTCGCAGAACAGGTCCGCAATCCACGACTCGTCGCGACCCAGCGACGCACCGCCCTGCGCAAGTGCCTTGAACGCTTCGCCCCTTACGGGCACCGGGCGACCTGGCACCATCTGTGCACCCGGGCCGGTATCGCGACCCAGGACCGCGATCCCGATCCGGAGCGGCTGATGGCCGCGCTCGCCGAGCTGGAGGAGGCCCGTACTCTCTGGCTCGCGTACGAAGAGGAGTTCGCCGCCCGGCGCCGCAAGGAGAAGCACGACGGCATCCGCCAGCCCGGCGCCCTCCACGAGTGGCACCGCCGGACCTGGGGCGGCTGCGACATCGTGCCGTGCGAGTCACCGCAACGGCACCCCGCGGCCCGTCTCGCGGTGGTGCTGCACCGCATGATCGCGGCGATGGAGGCCGGGCGGCCCCGCCGCGACTGCCCGGTGTGCGGCGGCACCCGCTTCGCCTGGCTCCCGGACTCCGCCGGCTCCCCGGCGACCGGGCCGGCCTGCAGCCAGTGCGGGGTACTGGCCCCGGTGTCCGTGCTGGCCCCTGAGGCGCTGACCGCCGCGGACCGGGTCCACGCCGCGGGCGCGTTCGCGGCGGC
This sequence comes from Streptomyces tubercidicus, assembly GCF_027497495.1. GTDB lineage: Bacteria > Actinomycetota > Actinomycetes > Streptomycetales > Streptomycetaceae > Streptomyces > Streptomyces tubercidicus. The sequence goes on along the minus strand of NZ_CP114205.1, from coordinate 6,530,576 downwards.
CTGACCGGCACCGCGCGACGACCGGGCGCCTCCGCCTGCCGGGAGGCGCCCGGTTCCCTGTCCATAAGGCCACCGGGCCTCGTTCCCCATGGCCTTTACGAACCGGCCCGCGACCTGAAACAACTGTCCACGGGCTGACCACCCCCACCGGCAGCGCGCCCGGCGGACGTCGGCCCTCCTGCCCGTACGGCACCAGGGCCGCGCGGGCGCCCGTAGGAGAGGGTGGACGTCCATGGCCGACCTGCACGATCTGACCGCGCTCGAACAGGCCCAGGGAATCCGGTCCGGGGAGTTCTCCCCCGTGGAACTCACCGAGCACTATCTCGCGCGGATCGAGCGGCTCGACGACACACTCGGCGCCTTCCTCACCCGTACCCCCGACCTCGCCCGCAAGCAGGCCACGGACGCGGAGAGCGAGGCCACCGCGGCCCGCCGCGAGGGCCGGGAACTCCCGCCGCTGCACGGCGTCCCCGTGCCGGTGAAGGACCTCAACCAGGTCGCGGGGGTGCGCTGCACGATGGGTTCGCGGGCGCTGGCCGACCATGTGCCGACCGTCGACGACCATGTGGTGGGCAAGCTCCGGGCGGGCGGCACGATTCTGCTCGGCAAGACCAACACCCCCGAATTCGGGCTGCCTTGCTACACCGAGAACGAGCTGGCCCCGCCCGCCCGCACCCCGTGGGACCTGGCGCGTTCGGCGGGCGGTTCCAGCGGCGGGGCGGCCGCGGCCGTGGCGGCCGGTCTGGCGCCCGTCGCGCACGCCACCGACGGCGGCGGCTCGATCCGGATACCGGCCTCGGTCTGCGGGCTCTTCGGCATCAAGCCCAGCCGCGGCCGGATCAGCGGCGGCCCGCTGCTGCACGACATCTCGGGCCTGGCCACCTCCGGCCCGCTGGCCCGTACGGTCGCCGATGCGGCCACCCTGCTGGACGTCCTGGCGGGGGCGATGCCCGGCGACCCGTTCGCGGCGCCGGCACTGCCGCCCGGGGAGACCTTCGCCGAGCACGCCCGCCGCGCCCCGGGACGGCTGCGGATCGCCTGCCTCACCGAGGCGCCGGTCCCGGGCACCGAGGTCCACGCCGACTGCCGCACCGCCACCACCGACACCGCCGCCCTGCTGACCGGACTCGGCCACGAGGTCGAGGAGTTGTCGCTGCCCGCAGACGACGGCATCCTGCTCGCTTTCACCCGCGTCTGGTCCGTGCTGGCCGCCAGCCGCCCCGTACCGCCGGAGGGCGAGGAGCTGCTGATGCCGCTCACCCGCTATCTGCGCGACCGCGGCGCCGAGGTCTCCGGTACGGACTTCGCCCGCTCGATGTACGCCTTCCGGATGCTCTCCCAGTCCCTGGCCGACGGGCTGATGCCGCCCGGCGGCTATGACGTGATCCTCTCGCCGACCCTGGCCGCACCGCCCGCCGAGGTCGGCGCGCTGCGCAATGACGCCGACCCCCAGGCCGAGTTCGCCGCGATCGGCGCGTTCAGCCCGTTCACCGCGGTCTACAACGCCACCGGCCAGCCCGCGGTGAACGTCCCGGTCCAGTGGAACGCCGAGGGTCTGCCGATCGGCGTCATGCTGGCCGGCCGGTACGGCGACGAGGCCACCCTGATCGCGCTGTCGGCACAGCTGGAGCAGGCCCGCCCCTGGGCCGGGCGCACCCCGCCCATGTGGTGACACAGACCGAAGCACGCGCGCTCGTCCCGCCCCGGGGCGAGCGCGCCGCCGCGCTCAGCTCTCGCCGCCGGGCCCCTGCTCCCCCTCCGGGTCCTTGGTCCTCCGGTCGACCCGCAGCCGCCGCGCACCGGGCCCCTGCTCGCCGAGGCTGTCGTACGGATTGGACAGTGCGCAGGTCTCCAGCGAGAGGCAGCCGCAGCCGATGCAGTCGGTCAACCGGTCACGCAGCTCGACGAGTTGGCTGATCCGTTCGTCCAGCTCGGAGCGCCAGACCTCGGAGAGCCGGGCCCAGTCGGCGCGGTTGGGGGTGCGCTCGTCGGGCAGTTCCGCCAGCGCGTCGCGGATCACCGCGAGCGGGATGCCGACCCGCTGCGCCGCCCGCACGAAGGCGACCCGGCGCAGCGCGTCACGGCTGTAGCGGCGCTGGTTGCCCGCCGTCCGGGTGCTGCTGATCAGCCCCTTGGACTCGTAGAAGTGCAGCGCGGACACCGCGGCGCCACTGCGCGCGGAGAGCTGGCCGACGGAGAGTTCATGGACCTTGTACGGAAGCTGGGGCACCTTTCCACATTAGAGCCTGTCCGGGAGGCCCCGACGGCCCCCGGTCGGCCCCGGTGGGCCCGCGGCGCCCCGCCGGAGACGCTAGATCGTCCGGCCATTGACAGCGGATGCCCGCACCCGCATTCTGAGCAAGCGCTTAGTAAGCGTTCGGCCGATGCGCGCCGACGGCGGACGGACCCCGAGGAGGCAGACGGAAGATGGCAGAGCCCCGAGTGTTTGGATCGCTCGACGAACTGCGGGCCGCGGTCGGCGAGGAGCTGGGCACCAGCGACTGGCTGGAGATCGACCAGAAGCGGATCGATCTGTTCGCCGAGGCCACCGGCGATCACCAGTGGATCCATGTGGACCAGGAGAGGGCCGCGGACGGCCCGTTCGGCACGACCATCGCGCACGGCTATCTGACGCTGTCGCTGCTGCCCGCCCTCGTCCCGCAGCTGATGCGGGTCGACAACGTCAAGATGGGCATCAACTACGGCACCAACAAGGTCCGCTTCCCCGCCACCGTGCCGGTCGGCTCGCGGCTGCGCGCCACGGCCAGGATCGCGGAGGTGACCGAGGTATCCGGCGGCGTCCAGCTCACCACGGTCGTGACGGTCGAACGCGAGGGCGGCGACAAGCCGGTCTGCGTCGCGGAGACGGTCAGCCGCTTCTATCTGTAGGCGGTACGCGCAAGCCCTGCAGGCGGGGCGCGCGGGCCCTGTAGGCGGTACGCGCGGGCCCGCCATGGCCCGCGCTACGCCGTCGGCGCACCCACCATGCGCAGCACGAGGTCGGCATAGAGGGTGCCGACCTCGTCCGGGGTGCGCGGGCCGTCCGCGGTGAACCAGCGGGCGACGTCCACACACAGCGACAGCACCGCGAGGGTCGTGCCCGGCACATCGTCGGCCCGGAACTCCCCGCTGTCCGCGCCGTCCTGGATGATCTGCCGCAGCAACCGGTCGGTCCGGCGGCGCAGTCCGGCGATCTCGGTGTAGTGGCCGGGGCTCAGCGCCTGGAGTTCGTACTGGATGACCCGGGCGGTGGTGTGGTGCTCCGCGTGCCAGCGGGCGAAGGTGCGGACGGCGTCGCGGAGCCGCTCGGAGGCGCTGCCCCCGGCCTCGGCGGCGGCGCCCATGATGCGCAGCGCCTTTTCGTGGCCGATGCCGCTGATGCGGTAGAGCAGCTCTTCCTTGGTCTTGTAGTGGATGTAGAGGGCGGCCGGGCTCATACCGGCGCGGCCGGCGATGTCACGGGTGGTGGTGGCGTGGTAGCCGCGTTCGGCGAAGGCCTGCACGGCGGCGCTGACCAGCCGTCGCGCGGCGTCCGGGGTCACCCCGGCCCATTCCTCGTTCTCCTCTTTGGCCCGCTCCGCCGCCGCACCCATCGCGCACCCCGCTCCTCGACCCGCCAGGGACCCTCCTCTGACGGATCGAACACCATATCGCGCCGCTGAGCAAGCGCTTAGGGCGCGGCGGGGGTCCGGGGGCCTCGCCGTGAGCGTACGCGCCGTACGGGCGGGTCAGAAGCGGAGCAGAGACGGATCAGAAGGCGGAGACCCCCGTCAGCGCCCGCCCGATGACCAGCTTCTGTATCTGGCTGGTGCCCTCGTACAGGGTCATCACCCGTGCGTCCCGGAGCAACTTGCCGACCGGGTACTCGTCGATATAGCCATAGCCGCCGAACACCTGCAGGGCGTTGTTGGCGGAGCGGACCGCGGCCTCGGAGGCGAACAGCTTGGCCTGCGACGCCTCGGTGGCGAACGGCTCGCCGCGGTCGATCAGATCGGCGACCCGCCAGGTCAGCAGCCGCGCGGCCGCCACATCCACGGAGATATCGCTGATCAGCTCCTGGACCAGCTGATGCCGGGCGATGGGCTTGCCGAACTGCTCGCGCTCGCCCGCGTAGCCGAGCGCGGCGTCCAGGGCGGCCTGGGCGATGCCCACACAGCCGGCCGCGACCGACATCCGGCCCTTGGCGAGCGCGGACATCGCGACCGAGAAGCCCTTGCCCTCCGGACCCAGCATCGCGGCCGCCGGGACCCGTACGCCGTCCAGGACCAGCTCCGCGGTGGCCTGGCCGCGCAGCCCCAGCTTCCCGTGGATCTCCCGGCGCTCCAGACCGGGGCTGTCGGCCGGTACGAGGAAGGCGCTGATGCCCTGGTGGCCGGGGGCGCCGCCGGTGCGGGCGAAGAGCAGCACCAGATCGGCCCAGGTCCCGTTGGTGATGAACATCTTGGTGCCGTCGAGGACATAGCGGTCCCCGTCACGGACCGCGCGGGTGGCGAGGTTCGCCGCGTCCGAGCCGGTGCCCGGCTCCGTCAGGCCGAAGCAGCCGACCGCCTCGCCGGAGGTGAGCCGCGGCAGCCACGCCCGCTTCTGTTCCTCGTCGCCCCATGCCGCGAGGGTCTTCGCCACCAGCCCCAGGGAGACCGAGACGATGCCGCGTACGGAGGAGTCGCCGCGGCCCAGCTCCTCGGTGACCAGGGCGTAGGAGACGTGGTCGCCGCCCGAGCCGCCGTACTCCTCCGGGACGGTGAGCCCGAGGAAGCCGAGGTCGCCGAGCTTCTTCACGATGCCGCGGTCGACCTGTTCCGCGCGGTCCCAGGCGGTGGCATACGGGGCGATCTCGCGCTCGGTGAAGTCCTTGGCGAGCTGCCGTACCGCGGTCTGCTCCGCGCTGAGCTCCAGATTCATCTCGGGCCCCTTGTGGACGAGAACAGTTAATTAGCACTGCTAGTTTCCGCTCGGCAGCCTCTACTATGTGCGGCATGGCCCGACCCCGCAAGCCCCTTCTGAGCCGCGAACGCATCGTCTCCACGGCGCTGGCGCTCATCGACGCCGAGGGGCTGCAGGCGCTCTCCACCCGGCGTCTGGCGGCGGAGCTGGGCGTCAGCGGGCCGTCGCTCTACAACCACTTCACGACCAAGGACGAGATCCTCGACGCGGTGGCCGACACGGTCATCGCCGAGGTCGATGTGTCGACGTTCGCATCGGGCACGGACTGGCGCGCCGGGCTGCTCGACTGGGCCCGCTCCTACCGCGCGGCGCTCGCCGCCCATCCGCAGATCGTGCCGTTCCTCGCCCAGGGCCCCGGCCGCCGCCCGGCCGGCCTGAAGATGGCCGACGCGGCGTTCGGCGGGATGGTCGAGGCGGGCTGGCCCCCCGCCCAGGCCACCAGGGTCTGCGCCATGGTCCGCTACTTCGTGGCCGGCTCCGCACTCGGCTCGTTCGCCCGTGGTTTCGTCGACGACCCGAGCGCCTACGACCCCACCGACTACCCTCACCTGGGCCAGGCCCATCTGCTGGCGGAGCATCAACGCCAGGTGGACGAGGGCGCCTTCGAGACGGGGCTGCGGGCACTGGTGGACGGGCTGGCACTGCAGCACCCGGAACTCGCCCCGCCGGACGGCCGGTGACCGCGGCGCGGGGCGGGGCGGGCGGCTGCGGGCGTCAGCGCTTGGCGGGCTTCAGCCCTTGGCCGGACGGGATGCCCGGGATGCCAGCCCCCTAGAACACCACCAACGCCCGTCCCCCCTTCCCCGCCAGCATCGCGTCGAAGGCCGCAGGGATGCCGTCGAGGGCGATCCGGTCGGTGACCAGGGTGGAGAGGTCGAAGGCACCGGAGCGGATGTGGCGGGCGATGAGCGGGAGGTCGCGGGCGGGTCGGTGTTGCCGTAGACGCAGCCGGAGAGGGTGCGGCCGAAGTAGAAGAGTTCCAGGGCGGAGAAGGAGACCTGCTGGTCCTGGCCGCCGATGCCGACGACCGTGGTCCGGCCGCCGCGGCGGGTCGACGACCAGGCCGTACGGATGGTGTCGGCGCGGCCCACGCACTCCACGGCGACATCGGCACCCAGTCCGCCGGTGAGCTTGCGGATGCGCTTTGCGGTGTCGTCGCCCGCCACCACGAATTCGGTGGCCCCTGCCGAGCGGGCCAGCTCCTCCTTCTCCGGCGAGACATCCACGGCCACGATCGGACCGGCGCCCGCGATCCGCGCCGCCTGCAGCGTGGCCAGGCCCACCCCGCCCACGCCGAAGACCACGACCGACTCCCCCGTACGCACCCGGGCGCTGTGGTGCACCGCGCCCCATCCGGTGAGCACCGCGCAGCCGAGCAGCGCGGCATCGGCGAGCGGCACCCCCTCGGGCAGCGGCAGCGCGGCCCGTGCGGAGACCACGGTCTCCTCGGCGAACACGGCGGTGCCCAGGCCGGGGTAGAGCTCGGTGGCGTCGTCGGCCCGCTTGGCGTACGGGGCGTTCGCGGCGAGGCCGGAGTGGGCGCACAGCCAGGGCTCGGCCAGTCCGCAGAAGTGGCAGTCGCCGCAGGAGGGCGCCCAGTTGAGGACGACCTGGTCGCCGGGGGCCACCGTGGTCACGTCCGGGCCGACCGCGGTGACGGTGCCCGCGCCCTCGTGCCCGAGGACGGCCGGGGCGGGCTGGCGCAGCGTGCCGTTGGACAGGGACAGATCGGAGTGGCAGACCCCGGCGGCGGCGAGCCGGATACGGACCTGGCCGGGGCCCGGCTCGGGCAGCTCGATCTCGGTGATCTGCAAGGGGGCGTTGACGGCGGGCAGTACGGCGGCGCGGACCACAGGGACTCCTCGGTGCACAGGGCGGCGGGCGGGGGAAAGGGCGGGGGCGGCGGCCGCCCCCGCCGGGCCGGTCGGATCAGAACTGCAGGGACTTGGTCTGCAGGTATTCGGTCAGTCCGTGCGGGCCCAGCTCGCGGCCGATGCCGGACTGCTTGTAACCGCCGAACGGGGCGAGGGGGTTGAAGCGGCCGCCGTTGATGTCGACCTGCCCGGTGTGCAGACGGCGGGCGAAGGCGACCGCCGTGGCCTCGTCGGCCGCCCAGACCCCACCGGCCAGGCCGTAGACGGTGTCGTTGGCGATCCGGGCGGCGTCGTCCTCGTCCTCGTACGCCAGGATCGACAGGACGGGCCCGAAGATCTCCTCCTGGGCGATGGTCATCTCCGGGGTGACGTCCGCGAAGACGGTCGGTGCGACGTAGTAGCCCACCCCGGGGACGGGTGCCTCCGGGCCGCCCGCGACCACCCGTGCCCCCTCGGCGACGCCCTGCTCGATATAGCCGCGCACCCGGTCCCGCTGGGTGGCGTTGACCAACGGGCCGATCCTCTCGCCGGGTACGTACTTCGCGGCGGCCGCCGTCGCCAGCTCCACCGCCTCGGCGTAGTGATCCCGGTGGACCAGCATCCGGGTCCAGGCGCTACAGGTCTGACCGGAGTTGGCCATGACATTGGCGACACCGACCGCGACGGCCTTCCCCAGGTCGGCGCCGGGCAGGATGACATTGGCGGACTTGCCGCCCAGCTCCAGCGCCACCCGCTTGACCGCGGCGCCCGCGAGCGCACCGATCCGCTTGCCGACGGCCGTCGAGCCGGTGAAGGAGACCAGATCGACCCCCTCGTGCTCGGCGAGCGCCTGCCCGGCGACCGGGCCGAGGCCGGTGACGAGGTTGAAGACACCCGCGGGTATCCCGGCCGCGTCGACGCACTCCGCGAACAGCTGGGCGACCAGCGGGGTGTCCTCGGCGGGCTTGAGCACCACCGTGCAGCCGGCCGCGAGCGCCGGGGCGACCTTGGCGACGATCTGGTGGAGCGGATAGTTCCAGGGCGTGATCGCGCCGACCACACCGACCGGTTCGTGCAGCACGGTGGAGTTGCCGATGGTCTCCTCGAAGGCGTACGTACGGGCCAGTTCGGCGTACGAGCCGCAGACCGCGACCGGCACCCCGGCGTGCACCGCCGTACTGAAGGCGAGCGGCGAGCCGAGCTCGGCGGTGACCGTCTCGGCCACTTCTCCGGCGCGGGCGACGAGTTGGCCGTGCAGCGCGGCCAGCCGGTCCGCCCGCTCCCCCGGCGGGGTGGCGGCCCAGCCCGGCAGGGCGGCACGGGCAGCCCGCACGGCGACGTCCACGTCCTGCGCGGAGCCGGCCGGGACGGTCGCGATCACCCGCCCGTCAGCCGGGTTGACGACCTCGATCGTCCCGTCGCCCTCGGCGGGCCGCCAGCTTCCGTCGATGTACATCGCGTCGTGCTGCTTCACGTCGTGGTCCTCTCGCGCCGGCTACTGGTCATCCCCAAACTAGCGACGGTAGTTTTCTGCCGCCAGAGCTCCCCGCCCCACACCGGGGTGACGGTCACCACGAGGGGCCGACCCGCACTTCGCCCGCCCCTTTGGTACCGACTCCGCAAACATATACATCCGAGGTTCCTATGCCCCCGCACCGCTTACGCCACCTCTTACGCCACCTCGCCCCGCTCGGCGCCGCCGCAGCCTTACTCCTGTCCGGCTGCGCCGACGATGCGAAAAAGGAGACGCCGGAACAGGGAGCGCAGAAGACCTCAGCGCCGGACAGCGGCAGGCCCTGGGAGCCCGACGATGCCATGCAACGCGCGGAACGGGCTTTGGACGCCTATGACAACGACGGCAGCGATCCGCGACGCGCCGACTCCGGGTCCGCGCATATCGCGAGCGGAGTCCACAAGACGTTCCGGGCGCCGGGGAAGCGGTGGTACCGCCTCGACATCACCTGCGACACCAGGGGCGTTGAGGAACTCACCCTCACACTGACGCGCGGCGACGCGGAGCAGGCTTACGGAATCGGCTGCGGGGACCGTGAGGCCGATCAGTTCAACATCCCTCCGGGCGGCCCGTTCACGGCCCGCGTCGACACGGTGCGCAACGGCACGGGCCTCGTCCTGTGGCGCCTGAACACCGTCTCTCCGGGCGAGGTGGACGGGTGTGATGACGACATCGACGGATGCGACGGCGGGGACGGCGGCGGCTGAACCATGAACTGCCCCTGCCTGCGGTGCCACCTCCCCGCCCCCGTCCCGTACGGGCCGCCATCACGGCGGAGGCCACCAACAGCCCGCCGAGCAGCGCGAAGGGCGCGGCCGTGCCCGCGACACCGGCGAGGAGGCCCGCACCGGCCGGGGCGGCGACCTGGCCGAGGCGGTTGCCGGTCAGGCGGAGCGCCAGCGCCGTACTGCGGGCACGTTCGGGGGCGGCCTGTACGACCGTCGTCATCGACAGCGGCTGGCCGACGCCGAGACAGAAGCCGAGGGCGAGCAGCATCGCGGCCAGCGCCCACACCGGCACCGGCAGCACCAGACCGCCGCACAGCACACCGGCCGACGCACAGCTGGCGGCCATCAGCGCGGTGCGCCCCAGCCAGCGGATCATCGGCGTCATCACCAGTCGGCAGGCGATGGTGGCCGCGGCCCGCAGGCTGAGCAGCAGGCCGATGGTGGTGGGGGCGATGGCGCGGTCCTCGCCGATGACGGGGAGGTAGGCGGTAAGGACGTCGGTCGCCGAGAGCACGGCCAGGCTCATGAAGATGCCGGACGGTACGCCCCGGGTCCGCAGGATGCCGCGGACCGGGACCGGGGGTCCGGCAGCCGGGGCCGGGGCGCCGGACGGGACGGTGCGGGCGCGCTGTTCGAGGCGCCAGAGGGAGGCGTACGAGACGGCGGCGACGGCGCCGGAGACCAGCAGGGCGGTGGCGCTCGTCGGAGCCATCCGGCCGTCGTGTTCGGAGATGACGAGCCCGGCGGCGACCGGGCCGATCAGCTGGCCGAGGGAGGCGCCGATGGTGAAGTGGCCGAAGTTGCGGTCGCGGTCCTCGGGCGCGCTGCGGCGGGCGACGATCGACTGGGCGCCGATGACGAAGCAGAGGTGCCCCAGTCCCATCACCCCGCTCCAGGCGGCCATCGCGGGCAGCGATCCGGCCAGCCCGCTGAGCGCGCACCCGCCGCTGATCAGCGCCACCCCTGCCACCAGCAGCGGGGCACAGCGGCCCTGGTCGGTACGGCGGCCGAGCGGGACGGCGACGAGCAGCGGCAGCAGGGCGTAGACGGCCGTGATCACGCCAACGGCACGCTCGTCGGCGCCCAGAGCGAGGGCCCGGTAGGAGACGGCCGGCCTGGCCATGCTCACCGCTCCCTGCGCGAAGGAGAAGGTGAGGACCAGGCGCAGCAGCCATCCCCTGCCGGGCCTCCGGGTGTTGGTGGCGGTCATGCCGGGCGCGCGCCTCAGATGATGCCGAAGAGCACACCGGCGCACAGGACCACCAGGGAGGTCAGTGCGGCCCATTTGACGGTGAACTTGGTGTGGTCGCCGAACTCGACCTTGGCCATGCCGACGAGGACGTAGACGGCGGGGACCAGCGGGCTGGACATGTGCAGGGCCTGTCCGACGAGGGAGGCGCGGGCGATCTCGATGGGCGCGACCCCGTGGGCGGCGCCGGCCTCGGCGAGGATCGGGACGATGCCGAAGTAGAAGCCGTCGTTGGACATGAAGTAGGTCAGCGGGATGCTGAGGATTCCGGTGACGATGCCCATGTGCGGGCCGAGCGCGTCGGGGATGCCGCTGACCAGCCAGCGCGCCATGTGCTCGACCATGCCGGTGCCGGTGAGCACGCCGGTGAAGACGGCGGCGGCGAAGACCATGCCGGAGACGTTGAGCACGTTCTCGGCGTGCGCGGCGACCCGGGCCTTCTGGTCCTTCATGTGCGGGAAGTTGACGGTGAGGGCGAGGGCCGCGCCCAGGAGGAAAAGGACCGGGATCGGCAGAACCTGGAGGATCAGCAGGGTGAGCAGCGCGAGGGTGAGCGCGGCGTTGAACCAGTACAGCTTGGGGCGCAGGGTGGCGCGCTGCGGGTCCAGCACCTGGAGGCCGTCGTCATCGCCGGCCTGCACTTCGGAGCCGGTGGCCGGGGCGTCATCAGAGCCGGTGGCCGGCTCATCGTCGGAGCCGGTGCCCGCGCCGCCGGTGGTGGGCCGCGCATCGGCCGGGGTGCGGCCGGTGCCGCCGGAGCCCGCGCCGACCAGGACCTCTTCGGTCTCCTTCTCGGGCACGGCCTCGGTCACCAGCCCGGTGTCGCCGAGCGTCAGGACACCGAGCCGCTTGCGCTCACGCCGGCCGAGGACATACGCGAGGGCGAAGACCGCGACCAGGCCGACGGCCAGGGCGGGGATCATCGGGACGAAGATGTCCCCGGCGTCGAGCTTGAGCGCGGTGGCCGCGCGGGCCGTGGGGCCGCCCCAGGGAAGGGTGTTCATCACGCCGTTGGCGGTGGCGGCGACACCGGTCATCACCACGAGGCTCATCTTCAGCCGCTTGTAGAGCGGGTAGAGCGCCGAGACAGTGATCATGAAGGTGGTGGAGCCGTCGCCGTCGAGCGAGACGATCGCGGCGAGCAGCGCCGTGCCGACCACCACCCGCACCGGGTCGGCCTTGCAGAACTTGAGGATGCCGCGGACGATCGGGTCGAAGAGACCGACGTCGATCATCACCCCGAAGTAGATGATGGCGAACATCAGCATCGCGGCAGTGGGGGCCAGGTCACCGATGCCCTTGAGGACGTAGTCGCCCAGGTGCGCGCCCTGTCCGACCAGGACGCAGAACAGCGCGGGAATCAGCACCAGCGCGGCCATCGGTGACATCTTCTTCATCATGATCAGCGCCAGGAAGGCGGCGATCATGACAAATCCGAGGATTGTCAGCATTGGGGGTTACCTCACGTTCGCCCTTGAACATCTGCCGGGGGTGGCGGTTCAGGTGACGGTAGGTCCCGCAAAGTTTTGTTAACAAGGTCTTGACGCGCGAGCAATACGAGCAAAACCCCAGGTCAATAGGGATCTCACCGGACGGGCATGCGCAGAACCGGCACACCGGACCGGCACCGCCCGCCGCCGGCTCTCACTCCTCCCCGGCGCCCGCCCCGTCCAGATAGCGCGCCAGATAGGCCCGCAGCAGCAGCTTGGTCTCGGCGACGAGCGCCGGGTCACCGGCCGGATCCGTACGGAAGGCGAGCTGGAGCAGCGCATCGGCCGTCTCGACGCCGACCAGGAAGGCGGTGCGCAGCCGTTCGTCGGCGGCGTCCAGCCCGAGCGGCCCGGCGAAGAGGGCCAGCAGCGGGGGCGCGGCGCTGCTGGACGGGGGCGCGGCGGAGGGGGTGAGACGGCAGGTCCGGTCGGGACGGCGGGTCCGGTCGGGGAGTGGGGGCCGGTCGGGGAGTCGGGTCGGGGCGTGGGGGCCGGTCGGGGAGTCGGGTCGGGGCGTGGGGGCGGCTGCTGCACCCGACCATCCTGCCCGCCGCCGGGCCGGCGGTGCACGGGCGCAGCGATCCGGCCGACGCGGCCGGGACTGTCCATTGACGCCCCCTCACCGCAATCCTAAGGTCCTGCATAGGATTCCTTGAGCGGCGGGAGCACGCGATGGCAGGCACGGGCAACGAGCAGGCGAGGAAGACGGCCGAGGGGCTGGCGTACCACACCGGCTTCGGCAACGAGCACAGCTCGGAGGCCGTCCCGGGCGCACTGCCGCTGGGCCGCAACTCCCCCCAGCGCGCCCCGCTCGGCCTGTATGCCGAGCAGCTCAGCGGCTCCGCGTTCACCGAACCCCGCGACCACAACCACCGCTCCTGGCTCTACCGCATCCGCCCCTCGGCCGCGCATCCCCCCTACGTCCGGGCCGAACAGCACGCCGTCCGCTCGGCGCCGTTCACCGACTGCGCCCCCGACCCCAACCGGCTGCGCTGGAACCCGCTGCCCGAGCCCACCGGCCCGGCCGACTTCCTGGACGGCCTGTGGACCCTGGGCGGCAACGGCGACGCCACCCAGCGCACCGGTATGGCCGTCCACCTCTACTACGCCAACACCTCCATGGACCGGCGGGTGTTCGGCAACGCGGACGGCGAGCTGCTGATCGTGCCGGAACAGGGCGGGCTGCTGCTGCGCACCGAACTCGGCCTGCTGCACGCCGCACCGGGCGAGGTGGCGCTGATCCCGCGCGGCGTCCGCTTCCGCGTCGAGCTGCTGGACGCCACCGCCCGCGGCTATGTCTGCGAGAACTACGGCCGGCCCTTCCAGCTCCCCGACCTCGGCCCGATCGGCGCCAACGGCCTGGCCAACGCCAGGGACTTCCGTGCCCCGATCGCCGCCTACGAGGACGTCGAGGGCCCCGTCGAGGTCGTCAACAAGTTCTGCGGCAACCTCTGGACGGCCACCTACGACCACTCCCCCCTGGACGTCGTCGCCTGGCACGGCAACCACGTCCCCTACGTCTACGACCTGCGCCGCTTCAATGTCATCGGCTCGATCAGCTACGACCACCCCGACCCGTCCATCTTCACCGTGCTCACCTCCCCCTCCGACACCCCGGGGCTGGCGGGCGTGGACTTCGTGGTCTTCGCGCCGCGCTGGCTGGTCGGCGAGGACACCTTCCGGCCGCCGTATTTCCACCGCAATGTGATGACCGAGTACATGGGCCTGATCGAAGGGGCCTACGACGCCAAGGCCGAGGGCTTCGTGCCCGGCGGCGGCTCGCTGCACAACATGATGTCGGCGCACGGCCCCGACCAGGAGACCTTCGAGAAGGCGAGCGCCGCCGAGCTGGCACCGCAGAAGATCGACGACGGCCTGGCCTTCATGTTCGAGACCCGCTGGCCGCTGACCCTCACCGAACAGGCCCGGGACGCCGGCCATCTGCAGCGCGGCTACGACGACGTATGGCAGGGTCTCCAGCGCCACTTCCGCCCGTGACACCGGGGAACGCCTCGTGACCACCTTCGCTCCCGACTCGCTCGCCCTGAACCGCAAACTGCCGCTCTGGTATCAGGTCTCGCAGTCGTTGCGCGCCTCCATACTGGGCCGCTCCCCGGAGGCGCCGCTACGGCTGCCCACCGAGGACGCGCTCGCCGTGCACTACGGCGTCAGCGTGCTGACCATGCGCCAAGCCCTCAAGGAGCTGGAGACGGAGGGCCTGATCAGCCGGCACCGGCGCCGCGGCACCTTCATCGAACCGAGCGCCCAACGCGGTGCACCGGTGCGGCTGCTGGGTTCCGTGGACGCGATCGTGGCCCAGCAGTCCGGGATGCGCACCGAGCTGCTGGAGCACGGCCCCACCGCGCTCCCGCCCGAACTGGCGGAGTTCTACCCGGAGTTGACGGAAGTGACTGCCTTCCGCCGACTGCGCAGCGACGAGGAGACCGGCGAGCCGACCAACCACGCGTGGAACTACGTCCACCCCGACATCGCCGCGGCGATCGACCCGGCGGATCTGCTGCGCTGGCCGATGACGAAGGTGCTACGGAACGCGGTCGGCGTCCGCATCAGCCGGATCACGGACACCGTCGAGGCCCGGCTGGCCGACCCGGAAACCGCCCGCCTCCTGGACATCCCGCTGCTCAGCCCGATCCTGCATTACACGGGCGTGAGCTACGACGAGGACGGGCGCGCGGTCGATGTCGCGCGGATTCATTATCGGGGGGATCGCTTTTCCTTCACGGTGACGCTTGACGCGTAGCTTCCCACGTTTTCGGCCTTCCCGCCGTGGTGGTAGCTCGCCGTTTGTTGCCCGCTTCGCGGTGCACCCGCCGTTGCGCCTGCGGCGGGCCGGTCCGCTGCGCGGGGCTGTCGGGTGCGGTGACGGGCCTCCGGGGCAGGGGGGTGGGACTGCTTCGCTTTACGTCCCACACCCCTACCCCTCCGGCCCGTCACCTCCCGTGGAGTGGGTGGAAAAACCCTGGTGGGACTGCACGCCGGTGGTCCACCACTCCTCGCGCGAAGCAGGAGAGAAACGTCCTACGGACGCCCGCCCCCACCCACCTGCACTCACTCCCCCAACGGGAGGGGACGGGCCGGAGGGGCCTGGTGTGTGGACGTAAAGCGAAGCAGTCCACACACCAGGCCCCGGAGGACCGTCACCGCACCCAACAACCACCCGCCCGCCGCAGGCGCAACGGCGAGAAACCCACACGGCGAGACGGACAAAAACGTGGGGAAAAAGGCAAAGCGCAGCGAAACGTGGGAGTGGATACCATGCCAGGGTCGACCGAACGGTTCGGGAGGGGCCTCGCGTGACCGCGAAGCAGGACGTGCCACGGCTGTCCGAGCTCATGCCGTGGTCCGTGGCGCCGTTGCGGCTCGGGCGGTCCTGGGTGCGGGCGCCGGATCCGGGCACGCTGCGGGCCCGTTGGGCGGCGCTGGTGGCCGCCGAGGACGCGGCGGAGCGTGAGCGGCTGTTCCGGCCGTCCCGGGCCCGGTCGCTGCACTCCGCCGTCGGCCAGCTGCCGGGCCAGGCCACCCCGACGGGGCGGCTGTACCGGGCGAGCGGCCCGTGCCCGGAACCGGTGCGGATCCTGCACGGACCGTTCGACCAGCAGTGGCTGCTGCCCGATCACCGGCTGATCGACGGCGCCCGCCCGGAGCTGTGGCGGGTCGCGGACGCGCAGCAGCTGTTCGCGGTCGAGTGGGGGCAGGTGCCGCAGCAGCCCGGCCCCGCCGTGCTCTGCTCGGCGCTGCTGCCGGACGGCCGGTCACCGGCCGGCCGCCCCGGACGGATCCACCCCCTCTACCGTCGGCCCGGCGGGCGGGAGCCGAATATCGCCCCGGGCCTGCTCGCCCTGCTCGGCCGGCGCCTGGACCGCCCGGCGGGCCCGGCGGACCTGCTCGCCTGGCTCGCCGCGAGCGCCCACCACTCCCCCGACGGCTGCGCGGTCCCGCTCACCACCGAACCGGAGCTGTGGGACCGGGGCGTCGCACTGGGCGCACGGCTGCTGTGGCTCGGCACCCGGGGTGCCTATGCGCACGGAGCAGACGGCGGACAGGCGGGCGAGCGGCCCCGTATGCCGGGCGGGCGGCGCCCGTACGTGCGCGCCGCGCTCCCCGAGCACGGACTGCCCGAGGCTCTCGGCTACGACCCGGAGGAGGAGGCGCTGCTCCTCGGCAGCGGCCGGATCTCGCCGGTGCCGCCGGGCGCCTGGGACTTCCACGCGGGCGGCGTCCGGGTCCTGGAGGCGTGGTACGCCGAGCGCACCGGTGCCGGCGCGGAGCCCCCCGAGGCCGGTTCACTGGCCGCGCTGCGTCCCACCCGCTGGCCCCAGGAGTGGACCTCGGAGCTGCTGGAGCTGATCACCGTACTGGCCTTGATGGACGAACTCCGAGTCGAGTGCGAGGAGTTGAGGTGCCGGACTGCGGCCGCCGGGCAGCTGACGGCGGGTGAGCTCCGGGCGGCCGGTATCCTTCCGGCGCCGGTCTCCGCGCACCGCCCGGCCTCCGTGCTCGATCACCACGAGGAGGGGCCGGAAGGGCAGTTCGCGCTGCTGTGAGCGCCGGAAGTATCTGAGCGCGGCCCGCCGCGAGCCGGGAGCCGGGAGCCGCGAGCCCTACACGGCAAACCACCCGTCGCAGCACGAGCGACGGGTGGTGGGGAGTGCTGCAACCGGCCGGGTGGGGGACGGGGCCGGGCGAAGAAGTGAGCGGTTCACGGCACCTCGGGGCGAGGGTTCCGCCCCGGCGAGCACACCGGCGTACCGGGAGCGCCCCGGCCTGGTGAGTGACCGGACCGCGGTGCCGCGCCGGGACGGTGTGATCGCCCGAGAGGCCGCTTTCAGAAACGGGTCAGCCGTGCCCGCCGAACAGCGAGCGCCGCAGCCTGCGCAGCGGTGCGAACAGCGACACCCTGGCGCCACGGCCATTCCTCGTACGCGAGTGATCGCGCGCGGTGAGCTCCTGCATCAGTGACGTCGCACCCTCCACCTCTCGATGCGGGATGGCAGGACCACCCAGCACCGCGAGATGGCGGTCGAGACGCGCACTGGATGCGCCGCTCCCGCATGTGATGGCAGGGACTCGCGCCCTGCTACGCACTGTTATCTGTTCCATGACTCTCCCCACCCTATGAGGGCACCCGGCCCCGGGCAGGGTAACCCTATCTCTCTTGGAGGACACGCGTGCAGGCCGGTCACCGGATTCACCTGCCTCGCTCGGACATTGACGAACACCATACGGAATGTCACGTACACGGCGCGGATCAGGGCGAGTTGAGCAACCATCGGCTGTTGGCGCGGGTGGTGCGGGGCTCCTGACGGGCCGCCGGAACGCACAAGGAGAGACCGGGATCACGGCCTCTCCCCGGGCGTCCGGCGTACGGGTCGTCACGCAGCGGAGGCGAACACCGGCAGATAGCCGCCGGACTGGCCGGCGGCGGTGGGGTGGTAGGACTCCAGGACGGGGAAGGTCACGCTGTGCAGCCAGGCACTGCCGGAGCACAGTTCATGGCCGGAGAAGGTGGCGTTGACATCGGCGAAGGTGAAGCCGTGGTCGGCGGCCCGCTTGGCGGTGACGCCGTTGATGTGGTCGGCGGCGGCGTTGATCGCGGCCCGGGACTTCTCGGAGAGACCGGCGATACAGCTTCCGCTGAGCTTGTAGAAGCGCGGATAGCCCAGGACCACCACATGCGCGGCCGGGGCCTTCCGGGAGATCGCGTCGTACACCCCGTCGAGCCGGCCGGGCAGGGTGCTGTCGATGAAGGTCCTGGCCTGGGCGACGCGGGCCAGACAGGCGCTCTCACCCTGGAGCGCACAGGTCGTCATGGTGTCGGCGAATCCGGCGTCATTGCCGCCGATGCTGATGCTCACCAGGCCGGTGGAGCTGTTGAGCGGGGTGAGCTGACTGCTGAGAACATCACTCGTTCGGGCGCCCGAACAGGCGGTGAACCGGAAGGAAGAGGGGGAGTGCGCGGCGGCCCAGAGGGCGGGGTAGGACTTGGTGCTGCGCTTGCAGGAGCCGCTGGCACTGTCGTAGCTGCCGGCTCCGACACCGGAGGAGTAGGAGTCGCCGAGGGCAACATAGCCGGTGGCGGCGGGGAGTTGGGCGGACGCGGCGGCGCTCGCGCCGGTGAGCGCGAGCGCCGTGGTGACGAAGAAGGCGGACGTCAAGGCCGCATATCGGGACAGTCTCATGGAACCTCCCTTAGCAGGGGCTCTGCCCTATCTGTCGTAGCAAGACTCACGGGGTGCCGGAAGTGTCCATGCCAAAAGTTGTCTGCGGTTCACGGCAAATCTGCCGATGTGAGGGGATGTTCGCCGCCATGTCATTGCCCCGGCCCGCGCGACATACCGACGCCCCGGGGACGGGCCCCGGTCCGCACTCCCGCCCCGCACGGCCCTTGACGGGTCCTCGGCACCACCCCTCGCGCCGCCTCACTCCTCGGTCGGATGACGACGGCGGGCGAGGCCGGGCACGAGGAAGGCGGTGGCCGCGACGAATACGGCCACCAGCAGGAGCACCAGCGTCGGTCGGGTCCCCAGCGCAAGCAGCCCGGCCCCGAGGAGAGCGCCGGCGAACATCGAGGCGATCGAGAGCAGCCGGCGGCCGGCGGCATGGCTGCCGTACCCCAGCCGCGTATCGCGCCCCAACGGCGACGCGCTGACCAGGGCCGTCATCGCCCGGGTCTCCACGGTCGTGGTCAGGTCGGGCGGCGCGGCCCGCATGGCGGTGACATTGCGCATGCCCATCGCCACCGCCATCAGGCCGATGACGAGACCGCGCCGGCCCGGCGGCAGCCCCGGGACCGGACCCGACTCCCAGGCCGCCGCCGCGGCGGAGAGCAGCAGCGCCGCCTCCACGGTCAACCCCACCGGGAACCACTGGCGCTCCCGTGCTGCCAGCATCGACTCCATCCGCGCCCCGATGCCCGCGCCCAGCACGAAGGAGCCGAGCGAAATCACCGTCGTCAATACGGGGAGCCCGCCCTGCCCGGCGATACCGAAGCCGAGGAAGAGCAGATTGCCGGTCTGGGTGGCGGTGAAGACCTGACCGAGCGCCAGAAAACTGACGGCGTCGAGGATCCCGGTGGCCAGGGTCAGACAGACCATGACCACCGTCAGGGGGGTACCGCTCGGCGGCTCCACGGACGCGGCTCCTTCCGGCGGGCACCTCACCTCGCGGCACGTCCACCCAAGTCTCCGGACGGCGCGCCCGGCGAACCGTCATTGCGCCGTCTGTGGGCGACCCGTCACCACCCCGGCCTCCCGGGGGCCCAGCCCTCCGCCGCCACCCCCGCCTCCGGGGAATCGCCGGGATAATCCGTGTACGTGCCGGCCCGCCGTGACGGATCATGGCCGCATGTGTGCCGATCACGTCCAGCCGTCCGCCGCCGAGGAGTCCCTTCCGCTCCGGCTGACCATGGACGACAGCGATTCGCCCGCCGATGTCGTCGATGCGCTCTTCCTGGGCCGGTTCGCCCAGGGAGAGCAGCCGTACTCCCGCAGCCGGTCCATGGACCGGGTCCGGGCGGGGCTGACCCTGCTACCTCCGGGCGCCCGGATCCTGCGCTCGGCGAAGGACGAGGACCGCAGCGCCCTGCTCGCCGAGGGCGAGGGCTTCACCCTGCTGGTCTCCCGCTGGAACCGCGGCGCCGATGTGACGGTCACCGCCGTCACCGACGAGCTGGCCGAGAAGGTGCTGGGGCAGGCCGCGGACGGGGCGGAGGACGAACCGGAGCCACAGCCGGAGAACGTCCCGATGGGCTTCTGGTACTTCTCCCCGCGCCGCGGACCGCACCGCACCTCCCGCCAGATCTCGGCGGGCACCTGGGACGAGATCCGCCCCAACTACACGGCGCCGGTGGCCGAGGCGATGGACCAGCTGATGAAGGTGGCGCCCGAGGAGATCTCCGGCCGCCTGCTGTTGCTGCACGGCCCGCCCGGCACGGGCAAGACCTCCGCACTGCGCACCCTCGCCCGCTCCTGGCGCGACTGGTGCCAGGTGGACTGCGTCCTGGACCCGGAGCGGCTGTTCAACGACGTCGGCTATCTGATGGACATCGCCATCGGCGAGGACGACAGCACCGGCAAGGGCCGCTGGCGGCTACTCCTCCTGGAGGACTGCGACGAACTGATCCGCGGCGAGGCCAAACACGCCGCGGGCCAGGCCCTGTCACGTCTGCTCAATCTGACGGACGGCCTCCTGGGCCAGGGCCGCAACGTCCTGGTAGGCGTCACCACCAACGAGGACCTGGAACGGATGCACCCCGCCGTGGTCCGCCCCGGCCGCTGCCTGGCCCGCATCGAAGTCGGCCCACTGACCCGCACCGAAGCCACCCACTGGCTCGGCACGGACCAGGGCATCGGCCGCGAGGGCGCCTCGCTCGCCGAACTGTACGCACTGCGCCGCGGCACCCGCCCCGCGCAGGTCCCGTCCCAGGACTCGGGGGCGGATGCGGGGTTGTATCTGTGAGGTGCGGGTGAGTGGTGCGCAGCGGCCGGGAGGAACGGTGCGCGAACGAGGAAAGGCGATATGGAACCGATGTTCATCCGGCGATAGCTTTTCTCCATGACAGCAGACGACGAGGCATTCCGCTCGCGCACCCGTTCGAACGGAGGCGGCTCCGAGCCGAGCGTCCACCAACTTCGTCTGTTCCTGATATTGGCCAAGGAGTTACATTTCGGCAGGGCCGCCTCCAGGCTCTTCATGTCGCAGCCGGCATTCAGCAAGCAAATCGGCGTTCTGGAGCGGAGGTTGGGTATCCGACTGGTCGAACGCACCAGTCGTGCCGTAGAACTCACCCCGTCCGGGCAAGCCCTGTTGCCACAGGCTCGTGCCGTCACGGAAGCCATGGCCGACCTGCGCCATGTCGCCGAGGTGCAATCCCGTGAGAATTCCGGACGCATCGTGGTCGGCACACTCGCCGCCGAGCCGGCGATGCCCCACACCCGCTTCATCCTCGACGAACTGCACAAGCACCGGCCGCATTTGGCGATCGAGATGCGCAGCCTCAACTTCATCAATCAGTACGAGGCGCTCGCGAGTGGCGAGGTGGACGTGGCCTTCCTCCGCCCGCCCGCACCCTCCGGCATCCAGGCCCACCAGCTGACCGAAGAGCCTCGCCTGGTCTGCCTGCCGGACGACGATCCACTCGCCGTCCAGGAACGACTCTCCCTGGCCGACCTCTCCGATCGCACCATGGTCACCATGCCACCGGAGTCGCCCCAGGAGTGGCGGGACTTCTGGGCCATCGACCCACGCCCCAACGGAATTCCCATCCGATTCGGCCCGTTGGCCATCGACGTCGAGGGCGTGCTGCAGGCGATCGCACGAAAGCAGGCCATCGGCTTCCTCCCCGCCTCGGCTCGCGACTTCTACCCGCGTCCGGGAACCGTCTATCGAGATCTGGTGGACGCGCCACCGTGCACGATGGCTCTCACCTGGTTCGCCAGAAATCGCGATCGTCCCCATGTCGCCCTGATGCGAAAGATCGCGAGAGCCATCCCCCTTGGCTGGCCGGCCGGTTAGGCGATCAGCTGGCTCGATCGGGTACCGCGCAGGACTATTTCGCCCCCTGTTCGATGCCCTCCTGTCAGCCCCCCCATAACCCATCGTGCATCAATCCCGGCTGCTATGGAATTGCGGTTTCCTTGTGGCAGCAAAGCTGCGACCACCACACTCTGAAGAGTCATCAGAACCGCCAACACCAGGGGGAAGAACATGAGGCGTCATCGCATTACCGCCGGCCTTCTCGCGGCCCTCGCGCTCGCGGGGACCGTCGGCATGGGCACCACCCAGGCCTCAGCGGCACCTGCCCAGACGCCGCAGCAGGTCGCCCGGGCCCAGGCCGACGCGCCCCCCGGCTGGGTGCTGCGTGACAAGTACTGGACCCGCGGAGGATGCCTGGAGGCCGGGCAGGAGGGCGTCCAGCGCCACCACTGGGACGAATTCCAGTGCGCGAACGGCTGGTCATGGGTCCTGTGGACCAACCGCTGATCCCCGTGTCCGATCCGGTATCCGATACCGGATCAGCGGACGAGGGATGATCTCGCGCGGGCCCGGAGCACCAGCTCCGGGCCCGCGCTCTTTCCCTCGGCCGTCCGCCCTTCACCCCTCATCTCACCGCGCCCTCCCCCGCGGCTTCAGGGCCCCCGGGGGGAGTTCCGGGGCGGCGAGCCGGTCGCCGTCGTAGCCGTGGACGGTGCCGAAGCGGGAGCCCGTCATCCAGTCCGTACGGGCCTCCTCGATGTCCTGTTGGGAACGGCCCACGAAGTTCCACCACATGACGAGCTCCTCCTCGAAAGGTTCGCCGCCGAGGAGCATCAGGCTGCTGTCGGTGTCGGCGCGCAGGGGCAGTTCGCTGCGGCCGCAGCCGAGGTAGAGGAGGCTTCCGGGGGCCAGCCGGACGCCGTCGACCTCGCTCTCGCCGGAGATGGTGAGGGCCGCGTACTCGAAGTCGGGGTCGACGGGCAGGCGGGTGTCCGTGCCGGCGGTGAGGGTGAGGTCGGCGCCGACCAGTGGGGAGTAGGTGGTGCCGGGTGAGGTGGCGCCGTCCAGTTCGCCGAGGAGGACGGTGGCGGAGAGTCCGCCGCCGTTGAGCACCGGCAGGTCGGTGTGGTGCTCGAAGGCCGGGGCGGTGTCGCGGTGTGCGCCGGGGAGCGCCACCCAGAGCTGGGCGCCGTGCAGGAACGGGCCATGGCCGTGCGGTGATTCCTCGGAGTGGGCGATGGCCCGGCCGGACGTCATCAGGCCGAGTTCCCGTGGCCGTACGGTCTGCAGACTGCCGAGGCTGTCGCGGTGCAGCACCTCGCCCTCGTGCAGCCAGCTGACGGTTTGCAGGCCCATGTGCGGGTGCGGCGGCACCTGCATGCCGGGCTCGGCGGCGATGTCGTCGGGGCCATAGTGGTCGACGAAGCACCAGGCGCCGACCATGCGTCGGCCCAGGTTCGGCAGCAGTCTGCGGACGACCGTGCTCTCGCCGAGGGGTACCTGCTTGCCGGGCTGGACGTCGCGGACCGGGCCCGTGCGGCCGGTGCCGCCGCACAGGCCGGGCGCGGGTCTGAGTTCGAGGTTGCTCATGGCGCCACGATAGGCACCGTCGGCTGTGCGGTCCGGGCAGGCGCACGAGGTGCCGGGGGATGATGCCCCGTCATGCATACAGCTCGCGCAGCCGGACGGACAGGCAGGTCACACAGCCCTCCAGCTTCTCGAACTCGCTGATGTCCACGACGACCGGCTGATATCCCAGGTCGGCGAAGAGCTCCGCGCTCTTGGGGGCGGAGGCGGCCATCAGCAGCTTGCCGCCGCCGAGCAGTACGACATGGGCGCCGGACTCCTCGGGGACGGGCAGGAAGCGGGAGAAGGCGGCGGGGTCGTCCACCAGGGGCGGATGGCCGATGACGGTGCCGTCCGGGAGGGCGGTCACGGCGGATTTGAGATGCAGGACCCGGCTCACCGGTACGGCGACCACGCGGGCGCCCAACGGTTCGAAGGCGGCGCGGAGTTGGCGCACTCCTTCGGCGTTGGTGCGGCCGCCGCGGCCGACGTAGACGGTGTCGCCGACCTTGAGGATGTCGCCGCCGTCCAGGGTGCCCGGCGCGCGGATCTCGTTGACGGAGCAGCCGAGGGCCTCGACGGCGGTGCGGGCGTCCGGTATCTCGGGGCGGCGCTGTCCGGCGCCGGGGCGGGCGAGCAGTGCGACATTGCGGAACATGACCATGGTGTCCTCGACGAAGACCGCGTCGGGGCAGTCGTCGGCGGGGGCGACCTCGGTGGTGTGCCAGCCGTGGTCGCGGAGCACCTGGACGTAGGACTCCCACTGGCGCAGGGCGAGGGCGGGGTCCACCGGGCGCCGCTCGATATGGGTGACCAGCCCCTCGGCGAGGCGGGGACCGGGACGGCGGACGAGCGCCTGCTTGCTGGGCATGTGGTTCCTATCGCGAAGTGGAGTGGGGGTGGGTGTGGGGGTGGGCGTGGCGGCGGCTGGAGGGGCGGCGGTCCGGTGTCGGCCAGGCGGGCACGGCGCGGTCAGGCCGCCGCGCCCGGTGCGGTCAGGTGTCGGTTCCGTAGGTGGCGCGCAGGGCGTTCTCGACGGCGGCGAGGGCGGCAGGATGGTCCAGGCCGAGGCGCTGGGCGCGGCGGGCGTAGGTCTCGGCGGCCGCGGCGGCTTCCTTGTCCGCGGCCTCCCCGGCCGCCGCGATGAAGCTGCCGTTGCGGCCACGGGTCTCGATCACGCCGTCGGTCTCCAGGGCGCGGTACGCCTTGGCGACGGTGTTGGCGGCCAGGCCGAGCTCTTCGGCGAGGCCGCGGACGGTGGGGAGTTTGTAGCCGACCGGGAGGCCGCCGTCCCTGGCCTGGTCCGCGATCTGGGTGCGTACCTGCTCGAACGGTGCGGCGGCCGCGGCCGGATCGATGGTGAGGATCAAGGTCTGCGGGGACACGGTGGCGCTCCTGGTGCTGGTGGTGGGGCAGGCGGATGCGCGACGGCGCGTACCCCTGGGGTCCGGCCCCGGGATGCGTGCGCGTACGCGTACCCGTCGGTGCGCGTGTTTGTCGCATCCATTGTGCGCCAGGAGCGCCCGCGGTGAGGGGAGGTCTGCCCTCTCGGGAGGTGTCGGCCGGGAGGACAGACCTCGGGAAGGGTCACCCTTCGGGAAGGGTCAGAGCTCCAGGGTGGTGCCCGACGTCCGCAGCCAGGCGTTCATGCCGAGGATCAGTTCGGCGCCGGGGCGGATGCCGGGACTCGCACCGTCGGCGGTGGCCTCCGCGAGGGCGCCGGAGTCCAGCAGCGGCCGGACGGGGGCGGTGCGGTCGGCAGCCAGCTCGGTCAGTTCGCCACGCAGCGCCTCGTGGTAGCGCGGATCCTGGGTGCTGGGGTAGGGGGACTTGACCCGGTCGGCCACCACATCGGGCAGCACCTCGCGGGTGGCGGCGCGCAGCAGCGACTTCTCCCGACCGTCGAAGGTCTTCATCGACCAGGGGGTGTTGAAGACATAGTCGACGAGGCGGTGGTCGCAGAACGGGACGCGTACCTCCAGGCCGACGGCCATACTGGCCCGGTCCTTGCGGTCGAGCAGGATCTGTACGAAGCGGGTCAGATGCAGATAGCTGATCTCGCGCATCCGCCGCTGGAGGCCGGTGTCGCTGTCGAGGAAGGGCACTTCGGCGAGCGCCTCGCGGTAGCGGCCTGACGTGTATCCGGGCAGGTCGAGCTTGGCCAGTAAACCGCGGTCCAGCAGCGCCTCGCGGGTGCCGCCGTCCCCGGCGAACCGGCCGGAGAGGCCGGCCGCGATCCAGGGGAAGGTGTCGGCGTGCACGGCTTCGGGGTCGTGGAACCAGCGGTAGCCGCCGAAGACCTCGTCCGCCGACTCGCCGGACAGCGCGACCGTGGATTGCTCGCGGACGGCCTTGAACAGCAGGTAGAGGGAGGTGTCGCCGTCGCCGAAGCCGTTGGGAAGATCGCGGGCGGCGAGCACCGCGGCGCGGTGGCCGGGGTCCGTCAGGGCGGCGGTGTCCAGGACGATGTCGCGGTGCTCGGAGCCGACGTGTTCGGCCAGGGCGTGGGCGTACGGCCCGTCGGGGGTGCCGCGCAGATCGTCGGGGGTGAAGTTCTCGGTGTGGCCGGTGAAGTCGACGGCGAACGAGCGGACCGGGCCGCGGCCCTGGGCGTCCAGTGCGCGGGCGGCGAGCGCGGTGAGGGCGGAGGAGTCCAGGCCGCCGGAGAGCAGGGTGCACAGCGGGACATCGGCGATCAGCTGCCGGTCCACGATGTCATCGAGCAGGGCGCGGATATGCGCGACGGTGGTGCCGAGGTCGTCGGTGTGCTCGCGGGCCGTGAGGGCCCAGTAGCGCTTGACGGTCACTCCGCCGCGGCCGACCCGGACGAGATGGCCGGGGCGTACCTCGTGCATGCCCTTGTAGACGGCGTGGCCCGGGGTCTTGGTGAAGGTGATGAGCTCGGCGAGGCCCTCGGCGTCGACGGTGGGGTGTACGGAGGGGTGGGCGAGGATCGCCTTGGGCTCGGAGCCGAACAGCACCCCGTCGGGGGTGGGGTAGTAGTAGAGCGGCTTGATACCCATCCGGTCGCGTATCAGCAGGAGTTGCCGGTTGCGTGGGTCCCAGAGCGCGAAGGCGTACATGCCGTTGAGGCGCTCGGCGAATTCCTCGCCCCATTGGAGGTAGGCGCGCAGCACCACTTCGGTGTCGCTCCGGGTACGGAAGGCGTGGCCCAACTTCTCCAGTTCGGCGCGGAGTTCGCGGTAGTTGTACACCTCGCCGCTGTACGTGAGGACGAGCAGGGTGCGGCCCTCGTGGGTGGCGGTCATGGGCTGTTTGCCGCCGTCGGGGTCGATGACGGCGAGCCGGCGGTGGCCGAGCGCGGCGTGGGTGTCGAGCCAGTGTCCTGCCGCGTCCGGGCCGCGGCAGGCCATGGTGGCGGTCATCGCCTCAAGCGTGGCGCGCTGCTTGGTGAGGTCGTGGTCGTAGGAGATCCATCCGGTGATTCCGCACATGCTGGCGGCTCCTCCTTCCGGGGCCGCCGCATCCAGGCGGCGGCCTGCGGCAGGCACCGTACGCCCGGATAGATGTAACAGCCACTCAAACCGCCCCGGAGCGCCCGGAACGGGCCACGCAACCGCCGCATTACGGAAAAGCGGCGGCAAAGCGCGGCCCGCGGAGAGGGAAAGGAGCGGCAATGACCCTGTCCTCCGTTCATCCCGTCCGCGCTCGCCACTTCGCCCCGCCCGCACTCGCCGCATCATCCGGCCCATGCTCGCCACTTCACCCCGCCGGCCCCGACCCGAGCCGCATCACCCCGTCACCCCGTCACCCCCGGCCCGTCCAGCACCACCGCGCGCCCGGCGCCCGACGGGTCGTAAGCGATCGCATCGCCGGGCCGGTGCCAGTGCAGCAGGAAGCGGTGCCCCGCACGCAGCCCCCCCAGTCCTGCGCGGCTGTACGCGACCATGTCGTCCGGCAGCGAATCCAGCGGGAACCACGCCAACTCCGCGCATTTGTCCGGCTCGCGGTTCCACGGCTCGCCGCCCGCGCCGTATGCCACCTCGAAGAACCAGCCGATCCGGGGACGCGCCGGGGGCGGGGCGCAGTGCTGCATCACGAGCGCGACCCTCAGGTCCTCCGGCGCCAGCCGCAGACCGGTCTCCTCCGCGGCCTCCCGGATCATCGCCGCCCTGACATCCTCACCGTCCTCCGCGTGGCCCGAGGGGACGTTCAGCAGACCGTCCGCATAGCCGGTGCCGGACCGGCGGGCGAGCAGCACCTCGTCGCCGCGGCGCAACACCAGATGGACATCGACCACTTCGGTGTGCCGACGGGGCAGGTCGGCGATCAGCGCATACCGCTCGTCGGCCACCTCCTTGCCCCACAGCGCCGGATCGTGCGCCAGGCTCTCCACTCGTATGCGCGCCGCCAACGGCTCCACGAGGGCGGTGAGTTGGGCGGCCGTGAGACCGATCGGGTCGGCCTCGCCCCAGCGGCCCTCCACCAGCACCAGCCGGCCACCGGGGGTGAGCAGACCGGCCCAGCGGCGCAGCGCCGCCGCGGGATCGGGCAGGGCCCACACCACATGGCGCACCAGGACGGCATCGAACCGCCGCTCCCCCACGGGTGGTTCGGCGGCGTCACCGACCAGGAACGCGGCATCGCGGCCCGCGAGCTTGCTGCGCGCCCGCGCGATCATCCGCGCGGAGCGGTCGATGCCCGTGACGCGATGGCCCTGCTCGGCGGCGAGCAGGGAGAGGCTTCCGGTGCCGCAGCCCAGGTCGAGGACGGTGGCGGGCCCGGACGGCAGCCAGGAGCGCAGCCGGGCGGCCCAGGCGGAGCGGACGGCGGGGTCGCGCAGGCCGTGGTCGGGCTCGTCGTCGAAGGAGGCGGCGGCCGCTTCCCAGTAGGCGTCGTCGGCAGTCGGCAGCGGTGGGTTGAGAGGGGCGGTCGCGGGTCGACGGGAGGGATCGGCGGGCGCGTCGAAGCTCATGTGCCGATGGTGGCAGCACCCACTGACAACGGGCCCGGACGCGGTGTCCGGGCGCGCTGCACGGCCCGGTGGCGGGCCTCGGGGAGAGCGCCGGGACAGCGTGTGGGGGTACCGTGGAAAAGGCCGGTCGAGTGCGGCGGCGCCACCCCGAAAGAGCGCCCGTCGCATGTGGGGACCGGCATTGGACCGGTCATATGTGTGCCTCCCAGAGCGGCCGTCTCTCCGGAGACGACGTCTTCGACCTCACGCGGACGGCCGTGGTGATGGCCGATCGCGCGGGGCTGGCGCGGGGCTGGACGAAGGGCGCCGAGCGGCTGCTCGGCTACCAGGTGTCCGAGGCCGTCGGCAAACCCCTCGCGGAGCTGTTCGCGGGCGTGGCCTCCGGGGCGTCGCGGGACAGCAGGTGGGAGTCCCGGCTGGCGGCGGCGGAGGGCTGGAGCGGGCTGGAGGCCGTACGGCACAAGGACGGCCATCGGCTCGACCTGGAGTTCCGGGTCCTGCCGCTGATGGTTGCCGAGAAACACTCCATACGTCTCGTCCTCGCCGCCGAGATGACCCAGACGCCCTGGTCAGGAGCGAGCCGGTCGTTCCTGGAGGGCATTTTGGGCATGTCGCCGATCGGCGTGGCCATGGTGAACGCCGACCTCCAGTACGTGTGGCTGAACGACGCCTTGGAGGAGATGGGCGGCACCAGCCGCGAGCAGCGCCTCGGCAAGCGGCTGGGGGAGATCCAGCCGGGCCTCGACGTGGAGGGCATCGAGTCGGAGATGCGCAAGGTACTGAGCACCGGCACCCCGTCGGTCGGCTATGAGTACCTGGGAAACCCGGAGTCCGATCCGCTGCGGGAGCACGCCTACTCCACCTCGTTCTTTCGTCTGGAGGACGAGGCCGGTCAGGTGCTGGGCATCTGCTACATGGTACTCGACGTCACGGAAAGTTACCGGGCGCGGCAGCGGATGGCGCTGCTGAACCGGGCCGCCGAGCGCATCGGCAACTCCCTGGACGTCTGGCAGACCGCGCAGGAGCTCGCCGATGCGGCGGTTCCGGACCTCGCCGACTTCGTCACCGTCGACCTGCTCGATGCGCTGCTCTCCGGGGAGGAGCCATCACCCGACCCGGTCGATGCCGCGGATCTGGTGACCATGCGCAGGGCGGGCCAGCAGTCCGTACGCGAGGGCTGCCCCGAGGCGGTGGTGGCGGTCGGGGACGCGGCCGCCTATCCCCCGTCGGCGCCCGTCGTGCTGAGTCTTGTCGAGGGCGATTCCGCGCTGTTCCAGACGCTGGATCTGGCCGACGGCGCCTGGGCGGCCGAGGACCCGGTCCGGGCGGCGCACCTGCGGGAGCTGGGCTTTCATTCGCTGATGGTGGTGCCGCTCCGGGCGCGGGGCGCCTTCCTGGGGGCGGCCGCGTTCGCCCGCTGGCAGCACACCGGGCCGTTCCAGCCCGACGACCTGGTCCTCGCCGAGGAATTCGTCACCCGCGCCGCGATCTCCATCGACAACGCCCGCAGATACACCCGCGAGCACAACACCGCACTCACCCTCCAGCACAGCCTGCTGCCGCACGACCTGCCCGAGCAGTGCGCGGTGGAGGCGGCCTACCGCTATCTGCCGGCCGATCCGCTCAGCGGCGTCGGCGGCGACTGGTTCGATGTGATCCCGCTGTCCGGCGCCCGGGTCGCGCTGGTGGTCGGCGACGTCGTCGGCCACGGTGTGCACGCCGCGGCCACCATGGGGCGGCTGCGGGCCGCGGTGCAGGCGCTCGCCGACCTGGATCTGTCCCCGGAAGAGGTGCTGGCGCACCTGGACGACATGGTCAACCGGGTCGGCCACGACACGAACGCGGACGACGGGGTCATCGGAGCCACCTGCCTGTACGCGGTCTACGACCCGGTCGGCTGCCGCTGCACGCTCGCCCGCGCCGGCCACCCCGCACCGCTGCTCATCAGCCCCGCGGGCCGGGGCCGGCTGCTGGAGCTGCCGACCGGACCGCCGCTGGGACTGGGCGGGATGCCCTTCGAATCCGTCGAACTGCCGTTGCCCGAAGGCAGTCTGCTGGCCCTCTACACCAACGGGCTGCTGCTGGGGAAGGCCCTCGATCTCGACGGCGGGATCGCCAGGCTGCGCACCGCGCTGGCCGATGCGCGGGCCCCGCTGGAGGAGCTCTGCGACACCGTGATCGGCGGTCTGCCGGGCGGCCGGCCCGTCGATGACGTGGCGTTGCTGCTGGCACGTACCCGGGCCCTGGCACCGGCCCAGCTGGCGACCTGGGAGGTCCCCGCCGATCCGTCCGCGGTCGGCCAGGCCCGCAGATCCGCCGCCGGCCGGCTGGCGGAGTGGAGCCTGGAGGAGCTCGCCTTCTCCACCGAGCTGATCGTCAGCGAGCTGGTCACCAACGCCATCCGGCACGCCTCCGGGCCGGTCAGCCTGCGGATGATCCGGGCACGGGCACTGATCTGCGAGGTGTCCGACAGCAGCAGCACCTCACCGCACCTCCGCCATGCGCGGACCACCGACGAGGGCGGCCGCGGGCTGTTCCTCATCGCCCGGTACGCCGAGCGCTGGGGCACCCGCTACACCTCCCAGGGAAAGATCATCTGGGCCGAACAGCCGCTCCGGTCGGTGGGCGGCGCCGTACCGGTGGCCGACACGGACGCCCTGCTCGACGCCCTCGACGCCCTCGACGACACCGGCGACCCGACCCGTGCCACCGGCACCGGCACCGAAGGCCACTGACGGCAACTCCCGCCGCGGGCAAGGACTGTGACCCGTCGATGCCCGTTTCCTCCCCGCCTGTATGAGCCCCCGCTTAGCCGTCCCTTAACGGGACCCTAAGGATCTCCAGGATCGCCCTTCAGCCCGCAAATCCGCTGTTCAGCGCGGCTAGCGTGCTGCTCGCAAGGCGGGTCACGAACC
Organism: Streptomyces tubercidicus; assembly: GCF_027497495.1. GTDB lineage: Bacteria > Actinomycetota > Actinomycetes > Streptomycetales > Streptomycetaceae > Streptomyces > Streptomyces tubercidicus. Next base: position 6,499,887 of record NZ_CP114205.1, on the reverse strand, counting down.
GTCGGCGCCGGTCACCGGGGGCGGCGCCGACGGTGCCCCGGCCCCCCACCGCTCCCCCGCCGCATGCACTCAACGCACTCAACGCACTTGATGAAGGAGACCCCCACGATGACCGTTCGTCGCAAGGCCACCGGGATCGCACTGGTCGGTATCGCCCCGCTCGCGCTCACCGCGCTCACCGCGAGCCCGGCCGCCGCCCACGGTTCGATGACGGACCCGGTGAGCCGGGTGTCGGCGTGCTACGCGGAGGGCCCCGAGAGCCCGCGGTCGGCGGCGTGCAAGGCCGCCGTACAGACCGGCGGGGCCCAGGCGCTCTACGACTGGAACGGGGTACGGGACGGCGAGGCGGGCGGCCGGTCCAGGACCCGCATCCCGGACGGCAAGCTGTGCAGCGCCAACAACGCCGAGTACAAGGGCCTGGACCTGCCCCGCGCCGACTGGCCGTCGTCCCGGATGCGGGCGGGCAGCCACACCTTCCACTACAAGGCCACCGCGCCCCACGCGGGGTACTTCGAGCTGTACATCACCAAGGCGGGCTATGACCCGAAGAAGCCGCTGAAGTGGTCCGACCTGGAGTCGAAGCCGTTCGCGAAGGTCAACCCGAAGCTCACCAACGGGGAGTACGTCTTCGACGCGAAGGTGCCGGCGCGGTCCGGGCACCACCTGATCTACAGCGTCTGGCAGCGGTCGGACAGCCCGGAGGCGTTCTACACCTGCTCGGACGTCGTCTTCGGCAAGAAGTCCGGCGGCACCGTCGCCAAGTCCGCGCCGGCCGCCTCCGCGCCGACCGACGCCCAGATCGCGGCGGGCGCCGCCAAGTCGTCGGTGGGCACGGGCCACCACGACCACGGCGGCGGCGCCGGCCACACGGGCGCTGCCCACAACGGCGGCCACACGGGCACCGTCCGGTCGGCGGACGCCCACGCCCCGGCGGCCGCCAGCGCTTCGGAGGCCAACGCCCCGCACGCCAACGGCGGTTCCCGTCCGGTAGAGGGTCAGCGGCTGGCCGAAACCGGTGGCGACAGCTCCACGGCCCCGCTCGCCGTCAGCGGCGCCGCCGTGCTCGCCCTGGGCGCCGGGGTCCTGTTCACCACCACCCGCCGCAGGGCCGCCCGGCACCGCGGCTGAGCCCGGCAGCCCCGGCCGTCCAGGAAGCGCCGCCGCCCCTCCCACCCCCGGGGGCGGCGGCGCCCTGTCATGAACCGTTCGGCGGCAGCGCCTCGATGATGTCGTTGGCGACATGCTGGTAGATGACCGAACTCCGGCAGTCGACGACTTCCCGCCGCTTGAAGACCTGGTCCATGAGGAGCGCGTGCAGCCGGTCGACATCCGGGACGGCGACATGGACGAGGAAGTCGTCCCCGCCCGCGACGACATAGACGCTGAGCACCTCGGGCAGCGACGTCAGAAATGCCTTGAAGCGCTCGATGACCTCGCGGTTCATCGGGCGGATACGGACCGTGAGCAGCGCCTGTACGGGGCGGTTGAGGGCGCGCAGGTCCACGGTCGCGCGATAGCCGGTGATCACTCCCCGGGCGCGCAGCGCACGGACCCGCTCCAGGCAGGTGGAGGGCGCGATGTTCAGCCGTCGGGCCAGGTCGCGGTTGGTCTGCCGTGCATCGCGCTGCAGTTCGCGGACAATCGCCGAATCAATGTCGTCCATGAGCCCCATGGTGCCGCAGCTCCCGAATTATGTTCGGCGTGAAGCCAATTTGATCAATCCAACGGTTACGTTCAGCGACTGTGACCGTACAACAGACATCCCTTCCGGCATCCGTACGACCGGATGTACGGCGGCTGGGCGTGGGCAGCGGTACCGCGCTGTGCGCCGGGGCCGTCCTCGGCCCCGGCGTCCTGACGCTGCCGTCCCTCGCCGCCGCCGCGGCCGGCCCCGCCTCGCTCCTGGCCTGGGTGCTCCTGCTCGCCCTGTGCATACCGGTGGCCGCCTCCTTCGCGGCGCTCGGCGCGCGGTTCCCCGACGGCGGGGGCGTGGCCACCTATGTGCACCGGGCGATCGGACCGCGGGCGGCGGCCATGGTGGGGTGGTGGTTCTACGGGGCGGTGCCGATCGGCGTGGTCTCGGCGGCCTGGATCGGCGGGAAGTACGTGGCCGACGCGGCCGGTTGGGGCGGTACGGGCGCCGCCGTCGTGGCCGGGGCGGTGCTGGCGGTGGCGCTGGTCTCCAACGCGGTGGGGCTGCGGATGTCGGGCCGGATGCAGCTGCTGCTCGGCGGGCTGCTGGCGGTGGTGCTGCTGGGCACGGTGCTGGCCGCCGCGCCGCAGGTGTCCGCCGGCCATTTCACCCCGTTCCTGCCCGGCGGCTGGTCCTCGGTCGGGTCGGCGGCCGGGGTGCTGTTCTTCGCGTTCGCCGGCTGGGAGGCGGCCAGCCATCTGTCGGGCGAGTTCGCCGATCCCGGGCGGGATCTGCCGCGGGTGACGCGCCGTACGCTCGCCGTCATCACCGTGCTCTACCTGGGGCTCGCGGTGACCACGATCGGTGCGCTGGGCCCGGCCGCGGCCGGTACCGACACCCCGCTGACGGAGTTGCTCGCCCGGAGCGTGGGCGGCGCCGCCCGCCCCGTGGCCGCCGTGGCGGCGCTGTTTCTGAGCTTTGGCGCGGTCAACTCGTATCTGGCCGGGGCCTCCCGGCTCGGTGCGGCGCTCGCCCGGGACGGGGCGGCGCCGCGCGCGCTGGCCAAGGGCGGTGCGCCGGGTGAGGTGCCGCGGCGGTCGCTGGCGGTGCTCGGCGGGGCGGCCGTGCTGGTGGCCGCGGCGGCGGGCTTCGGCGGCGCCGATCTGGATCTCCTGATGAGGGCCACCGCCACCTGTCTGGCGGCGGTGACCCTCGCCGGCCTGGCCGCCGCGCTGGTGCTGCTGCCGCGCCGCACTCCCCTGTGGTGCGGCGGATGCGCGAGCGCCCTGCTGACGGCGGCCGTGCTGGTCTTCTCCGGGTGGCTGCTGCTGATCCCGGCGGCGCTCGCCTGCGCCGCCTTCGGTTTTCTGACACTGCGGCGGGTCAGCCGGTGAAGCGGCGCCACACCCGTTCTAGAGGGGCATCTCCAATATAGTGGAGAGTACCCTCTAGAACATGGCCAGGCCACCCCGGTTCGACACCGCGCAGCTCCTGGACGCCGCCGTACGGCTGGCGGCCGAGACCGGGCCCTCGGGTGTGACCATGTCCGCGGTCGCGGCCGCCGTCGGCGCGCCCAGTGGCTCGCTCTACCACCGTTTCGCCGGGCGCACGGCGCTGCTCGCCGAGGTGTGGCTGCGTACCGTCGAGGGCTTCCAGGCGGGCTACTTCGAGGCCCTCGAATCATCGGACGACCCGCGCGCCGGGGGCCGCGCGGCCGCCCGGCACATCGTGGCGTGGAGCCGCGCCCACCCGGCGGAGGCCGCACTGCTCCTGTACGGGGCCCAGGAGTTCGGACGGGACCACTGGTCGGACGAGCATCTGCTCCGCGCGGAAGAGGGGAACATGCGGGTACGGGCCGCCCTGGCGGCGCTCACGGGGGCCCTGGGGCTGCACGGCCGGGAGGGCTTCGACCGGGTGACGCTCGCCGCCGTCGACCTCCCGCTGTCGCTGGTCCGCCGCCATCTGCGCGGCGGCACCCCGCTGCCCCCGCACGCCGAGGACCTGGCGGAGCAGTGCACCGACGCCCTGCTGGCCATCGACTGAACCTCACGACCCCACTGGCCGGCGGCTGCACCTCACCCCTGTACGGAGCGTGGCCCGGCCCCCTGTAGTGGCGGGCCGGACCGGCTCCCGGTCAGCCCGGCAGGCAGGTCGTCGGGGTGGCGTGGGCCGGGTCAAGGGCGTTGGCCGCCTCGTGGAAGGCCACGCGGTCGATGAGCCCGATGGCCACATGCTCGGAGAGGTCGAGCCCGCACAGGTCCTGGACCACCACATTGCGCACGCCGGGTCCGTCGAGGAACGCGCTCCGGTAGGGGGTGACGATCTCGTCGTACCTGGTCGCGATCACGGTGTAGCGCACCCCGGGGAGCGTGTCACCGCCCTCGTTGAGGCGGTTGAGGAGGTCGGAGCCGGCGATCTGGTCGGTCAGCCCGGGGGTCAGCTCGTGCAGGTACTTCTTGGCGCCGGGGAAGTGGTCGAGCAGCCGGGTCAGACCGTTCAGATCGGTGCCGTGGTTGTCGGGGGCCAGCCCGACCAGCGCGTTCACCTTGTCCGCGCCGCCATAGAACTTCAGGTACACCCGCGACATCATGCCGCCCTGTGAGTGGCCGACCAGATCGGCCTTGTCGGTGCCGGTGGCGGCCAGCACCCGGTCGACGTACGCGGCGAGCTGCCGGGCGGACGCGTCGACCGGACCCAGGCCGTGGAAGAACGGGACGCCGGGCAGCTGGCCGTAGTCCAGGGAGAAGACGCAGTAGCCGCGGGCCACCAAGTAGGGCGCGAGGCCCAGCCAGTTGTCGACGGAGTTGCCGAGGGTGCCGTGCACCAGGATCACCGGCCGCGGGTGGGCGGCGGAGGGCTTGCAGGAGTAGTTGTTCCAGCCGCTGCTGACGGCGGTGCGGTGCGCCGCGTCCCCGGCCGGAGTAGTGGCGGACGACGGGCGGGCGGCGGCAGCGGGGACGGTGGTGGCGCCGAGGGCCAGGGCGAGGGCGGGGAGCAGGGTGAGCGTTCTTGACCAGCGCAGCTTCATACGATGCTCCTTGCGGGGCGAGGGGACTCCGAAGTGCTCGGTGAGCCGTTCACGCGATCCGGATCGCAAGGGCCAACGCAGTTGACTGGCAAGTAAAGTTACGGCCGGGTAAGCACGGTGGACCAGCGGTGTGACGGTGAAGGAAGCAGCACATAACCCTCACCGGACGCCCGGGGTGCGGCGCGCCGTTTCTGTGCCTGGGGCTCCCCCGTCCGTCCCGCCCGGGTCCGATGTCAGAGCCGTCCCGTAAAGTCGTCAACAGCTTGACCATGGACGTGACATGAGGGGGAAGACCGATGGAAACGGCCGGGACGGCGGATCTGACCGGGATCGTGGAGATCGACTCGGCGGCGGAGCTGCGTGAGCTGGTCGGCGAGCCCAGCTCCCATGCGGCGCACAAGACCCGCTACCGGCTGCAGGACCTCGACCGCCAGTGGCTGGCCCGCTCGCCGTTCTGTGTGATTGCCACCGCGGACGCGCAGGGCCGGTGCGATGCCTCCCCCAAGGGCGACCCCGCGGGCTTCACCCATGTCCTGGACGACACCACCCTCGTGATCCCGGACCGCCCCGGCAACAAGCGCGTGGACGGCTGGATGAACGTCCTCGCCAATCCGCATGTCGGGCTCAACTACTTCCTCCCGGGGCGCGGTGACACCCTGCGCATCAACGGCCGCGCCCGGCTGCTGCGCGACGCCCCGTTCTTCGACGCGCTGACCGTCAAGGGCCACCGCCCGCGGCTGGCGCTCCTGGTGGAGGTCGAGGAGATCTTCTACCACTGCTCCAAGGCGTTCCTGCGCTCGGCGCTGTGGAAGCCGGAGACCTGGCAGCCCGACGCACTGCCCTCCCGGGCCCGGATGGTCAAGGGCCTGGAAGCCCCGGAGATACCCCTGGAGGAGCTGGAGCGGCACTACGGCCCCCAGTACGCGGAGCGGCTCTACGGCTGAGCCGCCGGGCCGGCCTCCGCCCGGCCGGGCGGAGGGTTTCGGCCGGTCCGGCCGAGGGTCGCCGCGGGCCGTATGCTCCCGGTTCCGAAGCGTGCCCGTGCGCGGTCGACGGCGGCCTCGATGCGGTGTGCCTTGTCGTCGGACGGGTCGAAGGTCAGCTGCCGCACGGCGCGTTCGGCGCGGCACAGATCCTCCGCGCGCAGCGCCACGGACCGTACTCGCGCCCGCTGCAGCCCGAGCGCGGCATGCAGCGCATAGGCCGCCTCGGTCAGCGCGGGCCCGTGCGCGGTCGGCCCGTCCAGCCGCCGGGTGCGGGTCGTGGTGGAGCGGTCGGCATAGCGGACGGTGAGGGTGAGCGCGCGGGCCGCCTGCCCGCTCGCGCGCATCCGGGCCCCGAGGCCGTCGGCGAGCGAGAGCAGCGCCCGGCGGCGCCTGGCGGGGTCCAACTCGTCGTGGACGAAGCGGTGTTCGGCACCCATCGAGCGGGCCGCCGCGTTGGGCGTCACCGGCGTCGGGTCGATACCGCGGGCCCGCTCGTACACGATCCGGCCCGTCCTGGCGCCGAGGATCCGCTGGAGCGTCGCGGGCGGCGCGGCGGCGATCCGGCCGACGCTGTCGAGTCCGTACGCGGACAGGGCGCGCGCGGTCGCCGGGCCGACGCCGTGCAGCGCCGAGACCGGCCGGCGGTCGAGGAACGCGGCGACGGTTCCGGCGTCATCGGGGACCGCCCGGATCTCTCCCGGTGCCGCGCCCTGGGCCGCCATCCGGGCGAGCAGCGGGTTGGCGCCGATGCCGATCGTGCACCGTACGCCGTGCCAGGCCAGTGCGCGCAGCCGTACCAGTTCGGCGATGCCCGCCGCGTCCCGTTCGAAGTAGCGCAGCGCACCGCGCACATCCGCCAGCGCGGCGTCCGGCGGCAGCGCCTCGATCACCGGGGTGAACTGCGCCAGCAGACCCAGCAGTTGCTCGAAACACCCGGCGCTCAGGGGGGTGCCGTCGGTGGTCCGGAACCGTATGTGGAGCATGCCCGGCTGCCGCACGGCGGGGAGCGCGGCGTCCGCCGGTCCCGTGACGCCGGCGCCCGCACCGGGCGGGTCCGGCGGTGTGGCGGGCGGCCTCGGCACGGGGGTCATCCCGCGCTCCCCGGGCTGGAGTGCCACAACTTCCGGCCGGTGGCGGCGCGTTCACCGGGCGGCTGGAGATCGGCCCACGGGTGCATCTCGTAGCCGGTCGTCAGCCGGATGGTGCGGCCGGGTGCGGCGGCCGGTTCGGGCTGCTCCCGGTCCGTCCCGGACTCCCTGCCGGGTCCCTGGCCCGGCTCCGCGGCCGACGCGTCCGGCTCCGCCACCGGCGCGTCCGGCTCCGCCGCCGGGACGTCCGCGAGCCGGGCGGCGACCGCCTCCAGCCCGCCCTCGCGGCGCAGTTCGGCCAGCTCGGCGAGGTTCCAGGCGGCGGCGCCGACCACGCTGAGGCTGCGCGGACCGCGGCGCTGGACCGTACCGCGCACCAGCAGCAGCCAGGAGTGGAAGACCGTATGCGCACAGGCCGCATGACTGTCGTCGAAGAAGGCGCAGTCGACCAGCCCCGTGCTGTCGTCCAGGGTGGTGAAGATGACCCGGCGGCCGGAGCGGATCGGCGGCGTCTGGGTGGCCGCCTTGGCCCCGGCGACCAGCACCGTCTCGCCGTGCCGGGCATCGCGCAGCAGCCGGGCCGGCAGTGCGCCCAGCTCGGCGAGGAACTCCCGGTGGTCGGCCATCAGATGGCGGGAGGTGTCCATGCCGAGGACGCCCAGCTCGGCGCTGAGCCGTTCGACCTCGCTGAGGTCGGGCAGCCCGGCCGGCTCGACCGGATCGACCGGCTCCGGGCCCGCACCGTCGAGGGTCCGGCCGGGCAGCGTCAGCTGGCCGCCGGGCGCCTGCCGTCCGCGGTGGTGCAGCTCGGCGATATACAGCAGCAGATCCCGCCGGTTCGCCCCGAAGGCGTCCAACGCGCCCACCCGGGCGAGGCGTTCGGCCACCGGGCGGTCCGGCCTGGCCCGCTGCCACAGGTCCTGCAGCGAGCGGTAGGGCTGCCCGGCCTCGATCCGCCGCGCCACGGCCTCACTCATCCCGTGCACATCACAGAGCGCGAGCCGCAGCCCCCAGACCGCGGAGCGGTCCCCCGGCCCGTCGCCACGGACCCCCACACCAGACACCAGTTCGATTCGGTGAGCGACCGCCGACCGGTTCACATCCAGCGGCAGCACCGGCACCCCGCGCCGCCGCGCATCCGCGAGCAGCAGCCGCTTCGGATACATCCCCGGGTCATGGGTGAGCAGCCCGGCGTAGAAGGCCGCGGGGTGATGCGCCTTGAGCCAGGCGGACTGGTACGTGGGCACCGCGAAGGCCACCGCATGCGCCTTGCAGAAGCCGTACGAACCGAACGCCTCGACGATCTCCCAAGTCCGCGCGATCACCTCGGGGGCGTATCCGCGCCGCTCGGCGCGCTGCGCGAACCAGGCACGCACCCGGCCCTGGAGCTCCGGATGCGACAGCGCCCGCCGCTTCTCGTCGGCCTCGTCCCGGGCGCAGCCCGTCATGATCCGCAGCAGCTCGATGATCTGCTCGTGGAACACCACCACCCCGTAGGTCTCGCGCAGCGGCTCCTCCAGGTCGGGGTGCGGATAGCGGACCGCCTTGCGACCGTGCCGGGCCTCGATGAAGGGCCGCACCATGTCGGCGGCGACCGGCCCCGGCCGGAACAGCGAGATATCGACCACCAGATCGTGGAAGGTGGCCGGCTGGAGCCGCCCGACCAGGTCACGCTGCCCCGGTGACTCGATCTGGAAGCAGCCGAGCGTCTCGGTCGAACGGATCAGGTCATAGGTGGCCGGATCCCCGGGCGGCACCTGTGCGGGGTCGTCGAGATCGATCCGGCGCCCCGTGGCCCGGCCGATCTCGGCGACCGCATGCGCCATCGCGGACTGCATCCGCACACCCAGCACATCGAGCTTGAGCAGCCCCAGGTCCTCCACGTCGTCCTTGTCGAACTGGGACATCGCGAAGCCTTCACCGCTGGTCGGGACGACGGGCGTACGGTCCAGCAGCGTGGCGTCGGAGAGCAGCACCCCGCACGGGTGCATGGCGATACCGCGCGGCAGCGCGTCCAGCGCCTCGACCAGCGGCCACAGCTGCTCACCGCCGGCCTCCCGCACCCCGCGCAGCTCCGGCAGCTCGGCCAGCGCCGCCCGCGCGTCCCGGGCGCGGATGTGCGGGAAGGCCTTGGCCAGCCGGTCCACCCGCGCCGGGTCCATGCCCAGCGCGGCGCCCACGTCCCGTACGGCGTGCCGTACGCGATAGGTCTCGGGCATCGAGACCGTGGCGACCCGCTCCGCGCCGAACCGGTCGAAGATCGCGCGGTAGACCTCCAGCCGGCGGGCGGATTCGACGTCGATATCGATGTCCGGCAGCGCCGCCCGCCGCTCGGACAGGAAGCGCTCCATCAGCAGCCCGTGCTCGACCGGATCGGCGTGTGCGATACCCAGGAGGTGGTTGACCAGGGATCCGGCACCGGACCCGCGGGCCGCGACCCGGATGCCCATCTTCCGTATGTCGTCCACGACCTGAGCGACCGTCAGGAAGTACGAGGGGTAGCCGAGCCGTTCGATCGTGCGCAGCTCGTCATGCAGCCGCGCCCAGCGTGTGCGGTCGTGGTCGTAGCCGCGCAGCACCATCCCGGCGGCGCAGTGCGAGCGCAGTACGCGGGCGGCGGTGCGGTGCCCGGCGCCGACCAGCCGCGGCTCGGGGAAGTGGACACGGCCGAGCCCGATGTCGTCCTGCGGGTCGACCAGGCACTCCCCGGCGGCCTCCTCGGTCATGGCGAGCAGCCGGTGAGCCAGGTCGCGCCGGAAACCGGCCGCCTCGGCGATCCGCTCGGCGGTGTGGCGCATCGTGGCGCCGTCCTTGAGCCAGCGCTCCCCGCTGTCCCGGGCCTCGGGCCGGTGCCGGTCCACCGGCACCAGACGGCGGGCGGAGTCCAGGACATCGGCGACCGGACCCTGACCGGGGTCGGCATAGCGGACCGCGTTGGTCAGCACGGCGCGCAGGCCCTGGTCGACGGCGAAGCCGAGGGTACGGGCGGCCAGCCGCGGGGAGCCGGGGCCGCTGCCGGGCCGGCCGTGGTCGACGACCTCCAGGCGCAGCGCCTCGCCGTACAGCTCGCGCCAGGGGGCGATCAGCTTCGCAGCGCGGTCCGGGCGGCCGGCGGCCAGCGCCCGGCCGACCTCGGAGTCCGGCCCGAGCAGCACGGTCAGTCCGTCCGTGGCGGCCTCCAGGGCGCTCCACGGGAGGACGGGCTGCTCCCCCTGCCCGGCGTGGGCGGCGGAGACCAGCCGGCACAGGGCGGCCCAGCCGGCCGCTCCGTCGCGGGCCAGGAAGACGGCGCGGGCGGCGGACTCGTCGAGGAAGGCGCCGCCGCGCACCGGGGTGCGGCGGCGCGCGGTGGGCGTGGGCGCCGACTCCCGCTCCGCCACGGCGAGTTCACTGCCGAACAGCGGACGGATACCGGCCTCGGCCGCGGCCTTGGCGAACCGTACGGCCCCGGAGAGCCCGTCCCGGTCGGTCAGCGCGAGGGCGTCCATTCCGCGCTCGGCGGCGCGCTCGGCGAGCCGCTCCGGGTGGGAGGCGCCGTAGCGCAGGGAGAACCCCGAAGCGGTGTGCAGATGCGTGAACCCGGGCATCCGCACCTCCTGCACCTCATCCGCCCCCCGGCTGACCTTGCGTCCCCCGTTCCTCCTCTCCACCATAACCCGCCCATCGAACATTCGTACGAACACATCCCGGGAGGTCCGCTCACCGCTCCACCGATCAGCCCCACCGACCTGCGCCTCTCCGCCACCAACCGGAAGATGTGGGAACACAGGGCCGCTCCTGGTGCCCGCCGCCTGGGCGGTGGGCGGCACCCTGCTCACCCTGGCTCTGTCGATCATCCGCAAGAAGGGCGCGCCCCCCTCATGACCCTCCCCGCCAACCGGCTGTCCCACCCCGCGGTCCGTGCCCTGGTCACGGCCCTCAACCACCACGACGAGCAGGCGTTCTACGACGCCCTCACCCCTGACGCCACGATGTCCGACGACGGGTCCGACCGGGATCTGCGCGAATGGTGCGACCGGGAGATCTTCGCGACCCGCGGACACCTGGAGGTACGGTCCGAATCGGACGGCGGACTCGCCCTCGTCGCGGACTACCGCAACGACACCTGGGGCGAGATGCGGACACGCTGGCGGTTCACGGTGGAGGACGGGAAGGTGAGCCGGTTCGAGACCGGGCAGGCTTGAGGTACGGCGGGGCGTGGGGCCTCGGTGCGGGAAGCGAACGGCCCCTCGCGGCTGGTTCCGCGCTCCCGTACGTCACCGGAGCCGATCTGCGACACTGAGAGAAACATGCCAGCGCGAGCAGCGGTTGACCTCAGCGTTACGGCTCGACGGTGAACCGGGTCGGCCCGACGACGGCCGGAGCCGATTACGCCAAGCCCACACCGCGGCATGACGGCCGGATCTCACCATCACATGGGAGGCATCCGATGCCCTTCATCGACATCAAGGTGATCGCAGGGGTATTCACCCCCGAAGAGAAGCAGAAGATGGTCGAAGAGGTCTCCGAGGCAGTGATCGCCGTCGAAGGCGAAGCACTGCGACCGGTGACACATGTCGTCATCACCGAGACTCCCAGCGGCGCCTGGGCAATCGGCGGCAAGGCCCTGACAGCCGAAGACGTTCAGACCAAACGGGCGGCCTAGCCCGTCCATCTCGCTGAGTGCCGTTTGGCCTCCACATCGACGCCAAAGGCGACGACCCAAAGGCGACGGCCCGAAGCCGCCCACTGCCCCGTGGCTCACATATGCGTGCCGCCGTCGATCCGGATCTCCGTGCCGGTGATGAACGCGCCGTCCCGCGAGGCGAGCATCGCGATGACACCGGCGACCGTCTCCGGACCGGCGAAGCCTTCCCCGATGGCCGGGAAGAGCTTGGTGAACAGCGTCATATCGGCGTCCTCGGGCAGTCCCGGCACCGGGCCGCTGGTCATGCCGCTGGCGATGGAGCCCGGCGCCACACACACCGCGCGCAGCCCCTGCTTGCTGTACTCGCTCGCGATGGCATGCGTCATCGACTGGATTCCGCCCTTGCTCGCCGCGTATGCCGACATGTACGGGTGCGCGAACGAGGCCGAGGTGGAGCTGAAGTTGACCACGACCGGCGCCTCGCCCTCCAGGAGGGCGGGCAGCGACTCACGGATCATCAGGAAGGTGCCGGTCAGATTGATCGTGAGGACCTGGTTGAAGAGGTCCAGGCCGGTCTCATGGGTGTGCGCGGCGCGCAGAATACCGGCCGCGTTGACCAGGACGTCCAGACCGCCGAGGCTCGCCACCGCGGCGGCGACGCCCGTACGGACCGCCGCCTCGTCGGCCACGTCCAGCACCACGGTCTCCAGCCGGTCATCGGTGCCCTCGGCGGCGGCACGGTCGGCGGTGATCCGCAGCCCCGCGGCATCGATGTCCGCCGCCACCACCCGGCCGCCCTCGGCGAGGATCCAGTGGACCGTGGCCTGGCCGATGCCCGAGCCGGCTCCGGTGATCAGTGCGCGGCGTCCGTCAAAGCGCTGCATGGCCCAGCTCCGTTCGTGAGGTACCCGGGCACGCTAACCCGCAAATGGCACGTCATGCCACTTTCGCCTGCCATGCCGCTCTGGCACCCCGGTCCGTAAACTGACGCGCATGCCGACCGCGCCCCGCTCCACCCCGCCGCCCCGCCCCTCGCTCACCGAGCGGCGCAAGGCGGAGACCCAGCTGGAGATCGCGCGCACTGCGGCGGCCCTGTTCACGGAGCGCGGCGCCGCCGTCACCGCCGAGGAGATCGCCCACACCTCAGGGGTCGCGCTGCGCACCTTCTACCGCTACTTCCGCGCCAAGGAGGACGCGGTGGTGCCGCTGCTCGCCAACGGGGTGCAGGAGTGGATCGACGATCTGGCCACGCCGCCGACGGGCCCGGACGCCCTCCCCGTACGCGAGGTGCTGGAGCGGGCGGCCCACCGGGCCCTGTCCCCCGCCGACGCACCGGCCGCCGAGGCGCTGCGCTGGACCCGCGGGCTGCTGCGGGCGATGCCGGGCGATCCGGCACTGCGCGCGGTCTGGCACCGGGTGCACCACGACACCGAGGAGGCGCTGCGACCGGTCCTGGCGCGGCTGACCGGTGCGGACCCGTCGGCGGTGCGGCTGGCCGCGGCCGCCGCGAACACCGCGATGCGGGTCGCGGTGGAGGAGTGGGCGGCGGGGGACGGAGCACCGGACGGGCCGCAGGGCCCCGCCGAACTGGTGGTGCGGACCATGCGGGCGCTGACGGCGGGGCTGCCGGAAATGGCGGGGCGTACGGAGTGAACGGGCGGGCAAATGAGGGGGAGCCGGGCCGGTAAGGCGACCGGCGGGCGGCCGGTTCTTACCTCGTCGGGAGCCCCGGGCTGCCCGGAGGGCCCCTCCGGCCCTCCTCTTCGGCCAATCGCCGGAGATCGAAACCCGCCCGAACGACCGGTCGGCGGCCGGATCCCTTCGTTCCGTGGCCGAGCGGCGCTTGCCCGGGGCATGCCAGGGCGGGCATCCCCGCTGGCCGCACACAGCTTCGCCCCGGCCGCCCGCCTACCGCCCCGGCCGGTTCGCGCCATTACTCTCAGCTTTCATCTAACGACTCAAAGCGATCGCTCCTTGCACGCTCGGGGTGCTTTCGGGGTGCGGTTGGGCCAGACTCCCGTCCGGTATCTGCACCTTCGAGCAAGGGAGTGTTCGTCATGCGGTACATCACTGGGGCGGTCGCGCTCGGCGCGGCACTGGTCCTGGGCACGCTCGCCACCACCGCGCAGGCCGTCGCCGCACCGGCGCAGCAGCCCACGCGGACCGGCGGGCTCTATGCCCCGACGGCACTGGTGCTGACGGCCGGCCAGGGCGAAAGCCGCGCGACCGCCACGGTGCAGCGCGCCGTGACGCTCAGCTGTATGCCGGGAGCGACCGGCAGCCACCCGAACCCGAAAGCCGCCTGTGCCCAACTGCGTGCGGTGGCCGGTGACTTCAACGCGGTGACCACTGCCGCGTCGGACCGGCTCTGCACCAAGGAGTGGAACCCCTTCGTGGTCACCGCCGACGGCGTGTGGCAGGGCAAGCGGGTCTCGTACAGCTACACCTTCGCCAACTCCTGCGCGATGACCGACGGCATCGGCTCGGTCTTCGACTTCTGACCGGACCACCGGTCCAACTCCCCGGGCACCGGACGCGGTGCCCGGGGATCTCGCATGCTGTGGGGCCGTGACGGTGCCTGGGCTCGGCGCATGGACACTCGCGCCCCTGACCCGGACTCCGTTCGCCCGCACAGCACGGGCGTCGCCGTGCTCTCCGACATCCACGCCGTGCTGCCGGCACTGGAGGCGGTACTCGCCGAGCCGGACGTCCGCGCCGCCGACCGCATCGTGCTGACCGGTGATCTGCTCGCCGGGCCGCTCCCCCGCCAGACCCTGGCACGGCTGCGCGCCCTCGGCGACCGCGCGGTATGGATCAGCGGCAACGCCGACCGCGAGATGGCCGCCGCCCGGCCGGGGAACGAGCCCGGGGATCCGATGGACGCCTGGGCGGCCGGTCAACTCGGCCCGGACGACCTGGACTTCCTGGGATCGCTGCCCGCCACCGTGACGCTGGGCGTGGCCGGGCTCGGCCCGGTCCTCTTCTGCCACGCCACCCCGCGCGACGACACCGAGATCGCGCTGGTCGACTCCCGGCCCGAGCGCTGGGCGGAGGTGCTGGCGGGGGTGCCCGATGCCGTACGGACGGTGGTCTGCGGGCACACCCATATGCCGTTCGTCCGGTTCACTCACGGACGGCTGGTGGTCAATCCGGGGAGCGTCGGGATGCCGTACGGCCGGCCGGGCGCCCACTGGGCGCTGCTGGGGCCGGGCGGCGGAGCGGTGACACTGCGGCATACGGCCTTCGATCATGAGGCGGCGTGCGCCCGGATCGCCCGGGAATCGGACGCTCCGTCGGCGGCCACATGGGCGGATACCTATGTCCGGGCCCGGTGTTCGGCCGAGGAGGCACTGGCGGCGTTCGGGCCGGGCGACGGCCGGAGCGCGGCCGCGGGCACCGGTGGCTGAGCGACGCGGGACGGTGCCGGTCCCCGGGCGACGAGCGGATCCGGGGCCCGGCACCGTGCGCCGAGCTGGTGCGGGGTGTGCCTGCGGTCAGCCGATTTCCGCGCCGTAGGCCTTCAGGGCCTCGGTGACCGGCTGGAAGAAGGTTTCGCCGCCGTTGGAGCAGTCGCCGCTGCCGCCGGAGGTGAGCCCGAGGGCGGACTCCCCGTCGAAGAGCGCGCCACCGCTGTCGCCGGGCTCGGCGCAGACATCGGTCTGGATCAGACCCTCGACCGTGCCCTCCTGGTAGTTGACGCTGGCGTTGAGCGCCTTGACCGTGCCGTCGTGCACCTGGGTGGTGCTGCCGCTGCGCTGCACCTTCTCACCGACGGTGGCCTCCGCGGCCTTGGTGATCTTCTGGGTGCCGCCGTTGTAGAGGTCGACCTCGCTCGGGTGCGGGGTGTCGCCGGTGTACTTGGCGAGCGAGTAGTCGTCGCCGGGGAACTTGGAGTCCTCGGTGGTGGCGATCGCCGAGCCGCCCTGCTTGTCGGACCAGCTCTTGATCTCGTTGCCGCAGTGTCCGGCCGTGAGGAAGTGCGGCTGGCCGTCCTTGACGACGTTGAAGCCGAGCGAGCAACGGGCACCGCTGCCCCAGATCGCGTCGCCGCCGCCGATGAACGGTTTGAACTCGCCCTTGCTGTGGCGGACCTCGACCTTGCTGCCCAGGCTCTTGGCGACCTTGGTGAGCCGGTCCAGCTTGCTGCCCTTGACCGTGCGGTCGGCGGTCACCACGACCTTGTTGCTCCGCGGGTCGATCCCCCAGGACGTGCCGGGGATGGTCGCCTTCGACTTCAGCGTCTGCCGGGCCGAGTCGAGCTGGGCGAAGGTGTGCTGGACGAGTCTCGCTTCCGCCCCCTTCGCCCGTACGGCCTTGGCGGCGGCCTTGTCCACGACGTTGACCACCAGCTTCTTGGCCTTGGCGTCGTAGAAGGCACCGGCGGTGTCCGTCTTGAGCTGGGAGGCGAGCTTGTTCGCCGCTGCGGAGGTCAGCTTGGCGAGGGAGGGGCGGGGTTCGGGAGTCGTGGACGCGTTGGCGTTGGCGAGGGTGACGGTGGCGGTCGCGGCGAGGGCGAGCGCACCCGCGCCCGCTATGACGACGCGCCGGTTGGGTATGCGTCGGTGCTTCAACTCAGTGCCTCCCGTGGGGGGATGAGCCAGGAAACCGTGGGGAGTTGTCCGGGCCCGGAGAGTGAGGGATCAGGACTGGCACGGGTCCGCCCCGAGGAGCGGCGCATTAGGGAGTCGCGTCCATGCCAAGGTGGAGCCGAGTATCACCATCCGCCTCACTCGCGCACAAGACCGAGTTCCGGTCTTCCATACGGGAGTTCACCAATTCGCCACACGAAGGACACACCGACATCCGCACACCTCGTGCCGGGTGCAGATGTCAGCAGGCACGCGGAGCGCTCGGCGGACGGCAACGTGTGAGGACTATAGCTGGCCGGAAAACACCGGCCGGGAACCGCCCCCTGGGCAACTCAAATCGCCCTGGATAACCCCATGAAGGGGGACAAATGGCGCTCGACTACGGAAGATCCTCCACCGGCGGGAGGTCCGTCAGCTCCGGCGGCAGACCGCTCTCCGCACCGTGCTCGACGGCCGTACGCGGCTCCCGGGGCGCCTCCGGGGCGGCCGGCCGCTGGGCGGCGCCGTCCCGCTCCGCTTCGGCCGCCGCGGTCTGCGCCTGGGCCTGCAGCCCGGAGCGCTCCAGGAAGCGCAGCAGCTCGACCGGGAACGGCAGGACGAGCGTGGAATTCTTCTCGGCGGCCACCGCCACCACGGTCTGCAGCAGTCGCAGTTGCAGCGCCGCGGGCTGGTCGGACATCGCCGCGGCCGCCTCGGCCAGCTTCTTCGACGCCTGCAGCTCGGCGTCGGCGTTGATCACGCGGGCGCGCCGGTCACGGGTCGCCTCCGCCTGGCGGGCCATCGACCGCTTCATCGTCTCCGGCAGCGAGACATCCTTGATCTCCACCCGGTCGACGGTCACTCCCCAGCCGATGGCCGGGCTGTCCATCATCAGCTCCAGGCCCTGATTGAGCTTCTCGCGGTTCGACAGCAGATCGTCCAGCTCGCTCTTGCCGATGATCGAGCGCAGCGAGGTCTGCGCCATCTGCGAGACCGCGAAGCGGTAGTCCTCGACCCGGATGACCGCGTCGGCGGCGTCCACGACCTTGAAATAGACGACCGCGTCGACCCGCACCGTGACGTTGTCGCGGGTGATGCCCTCCTGGGCGGGCACCGGCATCGTGACGATCTGCATATTGACCTTACGCATCCGGTCGATGACCGGAACGATCATGGTGAACCCGGGCCCGCGCACCTCGGAGGCCAGCCGCCCCAGCCGCAGCACGACCCCACGTTCGTACTGCTTGACCACCCGCGCCGCCGCCAGGAGATACACCGTGCCCACGGAGGCCAGCGCCACCCCGGCCGCCACCAGTTCTTCGACCATCACGGCTCCCTGAAGATGTGCCGCACGTGTCCGAATCGCGCTTCTTTCCATGGTATGCCCGGCCCGGGAAGGTGGGCGAGGCCCGTGGCGGACACAGCTGGGGCCCCCGTCCGCCGGCGGACGGGGGCCGTCGTACCGCCGGAGCCGGTCCGGCGTTCCGTGCTGCGCAGTGAGGGCGCCGTACGGACCCGGGCCGCGCGATCCCGGGCCGGTACGGGCTCAGCCGGGCGGCGTCAGTAGACGCTCACGCCGTACGCGCTCAGCGCCTCGGTGACCGGCTGGAAGAACGTGGTGCCGCCGGAGGTGCAGTCACCGCTGCCCCCGGAGGTGAGGCCGAGCGCCTTGGTCCCGGAGTAGAGGGGACCACCGCTGTCGCCGGGCTCGGCGCAGACCGTGGTCTGGATGAGGCCGGAGACGATGTCGCCGCCGCCGTAGTTGACGGTGGCGTTCAGTGCGGTGACCTTGCCGCTGTGGGTGCCGGTGGTGGAACCCCGGCGGGTGACCGACTGGCCGACGCTGGGGGTACCGGCGCTGGTGATGTCCTGGCTGCCGACCGTGCCGGCGTGGGCCACGGCGGAGTTGGTGTACTTCACCAGGCCGTAGTCGTTGCCGGGGAAGCTGGAGCCGGCGGTCGGGCCGATGCTCGTGGTGTGCGAGGAGTTGGTGTACCAGGGCGGGTTGCCGTCGGTGCAGTGACCGGCGGTCAGGAAGTAATAGGTGCTGCCGCTGCGGACATTGAAGCCGAGTGAGCAGCGCCAGCTGGGTGCGTAGATGGCGTCGCCGCCGGAGATGAACTTGCGGAAGGTGCCCGCGATGCGGTCGATGCGGACCGCCTCGGCATTGCTGCCCGCGGCCCGCTCGATCCTGGCGATCCCGGCCCGGGAGACCGTGCGGTCGGCGGTGACGACCAGGGTGCCGGTCGCACTGTCGACCCGCCATGCGGTGCCCGGGACATCCGCGGCACGGACCGCCTGACCGGCGGCGGTGAGCTGGGCGGCGCTGAACTTCTGTGCGGGGGCGGGGTTCTGCGCGCTGGCGGTCGGGATGGCGATGGCGCCGACGGCCACCAGTCCGGACGCCACGGCGATCAGCCGGGTGCGTCTCGCTACGCCACTGCGGGGGGTGGTGCGCTCGTTCCTCACTGATTCCTCCGAGGGGAGATCGGGGGCCGCGAGGGGCGGCCCGTGAGGCGCAGCCGAAGGGCACACAGGAATCCGCACGTTCATTTTCGGCGTGCCCCTGACAAGCGCTGAGCGGAGTGTCGGGCGCACCACCCCCGCAGCGCAAGAGGTCCGCACGGATGTCTCGCGCCGGACACCCGGCCGTAATCCCGGCACCGCCCCCAGAACTCCGCCCCGGCAGCCACGTTGACGGCTGCCGGGGCGGCGCTGACCCCCTCGGTCGCGGGTGGGACGGATCGATGGACGATGCGGTTCCGCTCCCCCGCCCGCGGTGCGCGGGGCGCCGCGTGCGACGGGATCCGGGGGCGCGGTGGAACGTGGCGCAAATGATGTGCTCGACACCCCGGCGGGGGGCGCGCGTCCCGCCCGGAACCCCGGGATCCGGCCGCCCTCGTCGGACAATCGGTTCGGGCAACTTTCGAGGGAAGCAGGTCCGGTGGACACAGGTCGGAATCCGCCGCCGCGTCAACACCCCTCCGATGGGCCAGTCTCCCGATCATCGGGCTATCCCGTGACCCTCCGCCGAGGCCCTTGGCATTTGCCCTGGTCCCGTGCATGAACCGACCCGAGGGTCCGCTCCGTTTTCTGGGCTCCACCGACCCCCGTCACCCGATAGAGTACCCACCGTGATGTTCGTCGTACTGTCAGTTTCCTTGCGGGGCGCGTAAGCTGATGCTGCGCCACCCTCTTTGCACCAGATGTGTCACGAACCCCCCGTGCGGCGGCTATCCACTTGGCACACCCTCCGCCTCATGAACGACGATAGGGGCGGACACGCAGAGACCGCGGGTGAGAGGAGGCGTCAATGGGATCGGTGCGCAAGGCGAGTGCCTGGCTTGGCCTCGTCGACGACAGTGATGACGAGCGCTACTACGACGACGACTACGCCGAGGGACCCGATGCCGGTGACTCGGGCGACAGCCCCTGGGTCACCGACCCCCGGGTCCGAGTGGCCGACGAGACCGCCCAGGACCAGGGCACCCGTATCGCCACGGTCTCCCCGGAGAGCTTCCGGGACGCCCGCGGCATCGGCGAACTGTTCCGGGACGGCGTCCCTGTGATCGTCAATCTGACGGCCATGGAGTCCGACGACGCCAAGCGGGTGGTGGACTTCGCGGCCGGCCTGACCTTCGGTCTGCGCGGTTCGATCGAGCGGGTCGCCACCCGGGTGTTCCTGCTGACCCCGGCCGACTACATGGTGGTCAGCGGCGAGGCCCGCGCCCACCGCAACGGCGGCTTCTTCAACCAGAGTTGAGCACGGTCCTCGGGTGTCCGGCCGGGGTCCGGGGGCCCGCGGCGGCAGCCACCGGCGCCGGCCCCCGGGTGAGGCAGCGGCCCGTTCCACGGGCCCGGCCGCTCACCGGAAGGCGTCGAGACCGGTGAGCGCCTTGCCCAGCACCAGCTGGTGCATCTCGACGGTGCCCTCGTAGGTGAGCACCGATTCCAGGTTGGTCGCATGCCGCATGACGGGGTACTCCAGCGAGATCCCGTTGGCACCGAGGATCGTCCGGGCCGTGCGGCAGATCTCGATCGCCTCCCGTACGTTGTTCAGCTTGCCGAAGCTGATCTGCTCGGGGCGCAGCCGCCCCGCGTCCATCCGCTGCCCCAGATGGTGGGCCAGCAGGATCCCCTTGTGCAGTTCGACCGCCATGTCGGCGAGCTTGGCCTGGGTGAGCTGGAAGCCGCCGATCGGCTTGCCGAACTGCTCCCGGGTCTTCGCGTAGTCCAGCGCCGCCTCGAAGCTGGCGCGCGCGGCGCCCATGGAGCCCCAGACGATGCCGTAGCGGGCGTGGCTGAGACAGCCCAGCGGGCCGCGCAGTCCGGTGACCTCCGGGAGCACCGCGTCGGCCGGCAGCCGCACCTCGTCCATGACGAGTTCGCTGGTCACCGACGCACGCAGGGACCACTTATGGGTGATCTCGGGGGCCGAGAAACCGGGGCTGTCGGTGGGCACCACGAAGCCGCGGATGCCGTCGTCCGTCTGGGCCCAGACGACCGCGACACCGGCGACCGAGCCATTGGTGATCCACATCTTGCGCCCGCTCAGCACCCAGTCCCCGCCGTCGCGCTTGGCGTACGTCCGCATCGCGGCGGGGTCCGAGCCGTGGTCCGGCTCGGTCAGCCCGAAGCAGCCGATGATCTCGCCGGCCGCCATCCGCGGCAGCCACTGCTGCTTCTGCTCCTCGGAGCCGAAGCGCCAGATCGCGTACATGGCAAGCGAGCCCTGGACGGAGACCAGCGAGCGGATACCGGAGTCGGCGGCCTCCAGCTCCAGACAGGCCAGGCCGTACTGGACGGCGCCGGCGCCCGCGCAGCCGTAGCCGGTCAGCGACATCCCGAGGGCGCCGAGGGAGCCGAGTTCACGGGCGAGTTCGCGGATGCCGGGGAGTTCGCCGCGCTCGTACCAGTCGGCGATCTGCGGCAGCACACGGTCGGCGGCCCACCGGCGGACGGTGTCCCGTACGGCGCGGTCCTCGTCGGTCAGCAGATCGTCGAGGCCCAGGGGGTCCCTGGGGTCGAACGGCGGAAGTGCCGAGGACGCTGCGGACTTCGAGGGCGGCTGTGCGGACATGGCGGGGCCTCCGGCGGATCAGCGCGAAAAACTAGCAGTGTTAGTTATGTGCGCTTCCGACGGTACGGTCCGCGGTGCCGCGCGGCAAGGGTCACCGCCGCGCGGCGGGGCAGGACGCCCGAGAAGACCGCCGGGGGTCAGCGGCCGGAGCTCGCCGGGGCGGGCTCGCTGCTGCCGCGGCCGGCCGCGCCGGTGCCCTCACCGGGCGCAGGCTCCCCGTCCGCCTCGGCCCGCTCCGTGGAATCCGCCGCGCGGCGCGGCAGCCGCAGTGCGATCCCCGCGCCGACCAGCAGCAGCACGGCGCTGGCGATGAGGGTGACGTGCAGTCCGCGGACGAAGGAGTCACGGGCGGCCTCCCGCAGGGCGGCGCGGGAGGCGTCGCCCAGACCGGCGGCGACCTTGTACGCCTCGCCGAGGGAGTGTGCCGCCGCGGCGGAGGCCCGCGCGGGGACGCCGTCGACGTGGTTCAGACCCGGGGCGTAGGCGGCGTTCATGACGCTGCCGAGCAGGGCGACGCCGATACCGGCGCCGAGCTGGTAGGAGGTCTCCCCGATCGCGGCGGCGCCGCCGGACTGTTCAGCGGGGGCCTCGCTGAGCATCGACTCGTAGGCCCCGAACAGCGTGGACTGGAAACCGAATCCGAGCAGCACAAAGCCCAGCGACAGCAGCCAGGGGCGGTCCTGACTGCTCATCGCGGTCAGACAGAGCACCGCGACGGCGGTCAGCACGAAGCCGAGGGAGACCATCGCGCGCGGACCCAGGGCCTGCAGCATCTTCGAGCCGGTGAGGCCGGCGGCCATCGCGGCGAAGACCAGCGGCAGCATCCGCAGCCCGGTCTGCAGCGGGCTCAGCCCGAGGACCAGCTGGAGGTACTGAACGGCGATCAGCTGAAGCCCCACCAGGGCGAGCATGGCCAGCACGATGCAGCCGACGGAGGTGCCGAACGCGGGCCTGGCGAAGAGCCGCACATCGATCAGCGGGTCCTTGCGGCGGCGCTGGCGTCGGACGAAGAGGACCAGCAGCAGCACGCCCAGGACGATGGGCAGCAGCGTGGTCGGGCCGACCACGGCCGTACCGCTGCCGATCCGCTTCACACCGAGGACGATGCCCAGCACACCGAGCGCCGCGACGATCGCGCCGATCACGTCCCAGGGGCCGTTGCGCTCACCGCGCGACTCCGGCAGCAGCCACCGCCCTATCAGCAGCATCGCGGCCATCATCGGGATGTTGATGAGGAAGACCGAGCCCCACCAGAAGTTCTCGACGAGGAAGCCGCCGAGGACCGGGCCGACCGCGGCACCGACCGCGGCCACCGCGCTCCACACGCCGATGGCGACCGCGCGCTCCCGGCGGTCGGGGAAGACCTGCCGCAGGATCGACAGCGTGGCCGGCATGATCATGGCGCCGCCGATGCCGAGCAGGGCGCGGGCCACCATCAGGATCTGCGGATTGGGCGCGAGCGCGGCGGCGGCCGAGGCCAGACCGAAGAGGCCGTAGCCGAGGAGGAGGATGCGGCGGCGGCCGACGCGGTCGCCGAGAGTGCCGAAGAGGATCAGCAGCGAGGCCGCGATCAGCGGATAGACATCGACGATCCAGAGAAGCTCGACCGGTCCCGGCCGCAGGTCCTCGGTGACCGAGGGCACGGCGACATACAGGATCGTGGTGTCCAGCGCGACGAAAAGCAGGCTGACGCAGAGCACGATCAGCACGGTCCAGCGGTTCGCACCGCCACCTGAAAGCCGGGGAACACCAGCCGTCCGTCCACTGCCGGACGCGGTCGTCCCGGACATGCAGCACCTCCAGATCATGCTCTCGCGGCCACGGAACAGGGCGCGAAAACGCCCCGGGCGAACCGGCGGCACGGGCGAGTTAAGACGCTCAGACTACGCGAGTCCCGTGGCGTGCCGCGTGGCTCACCTCACGATGAGACGCTCATCGCAGCGCCGTGCGTTCCCCACCCGGCCGTCGGCAGTCGTTCTTCGGCCACCTGGATAATCGACCCGATGAACGATCTTGCCTCCGCCGCCGTTCCCGGCCGGACCCGGTACGACGGATCCGCCGTACGGGCCGCGCTGGGCCGGGCCGCGCCCGCGCTGCTGGCGTATGCGGCGATCCGGCTGCTGGGCATCGTCGTCCTCGCCCTCTGGTCGGCGGCCGACGGCAAGAACTGGCACACCCTGCTGAGCGCCCGCTGGGACGCGCTCTGGTACACCCGGGTCGCCGAGCAGGGCTACGGCTTCACCACCGTGCTGCCCGACGGCGAGGTGCACTCCAACCTGGCCTTCTTCCCGCTGCTGCCCTGGCTGGAGCGCGGCCTGTCGGCGCTCTCACCACTGTCGCCCGCCGATGCCGGGCTGGTGGTCGCCTGGACGGCGTCGCTGGCCGCGGCCTGGGCGCTGTACGCGACCGGTGAGCGGCTGCACGGACGGCGGGCCGGGGTCGCGCTCGCGGCGCTGTGGGCCGCCGTGCCGGTCGGGATCGTGCAGTCGATGGCGTACTCGGAGGCGCTGTTCACCGCCCTCGCGGCCTGGAGTCTGTACGCCGTGCTGACCGGGCGCTGGGCGGCGGCCGGGGTGCTGGCCTCGCTGGCCGGGCTGACCCGGCCGGTGGGCGCGGCGGTGGTGGCGGCCGTATGGATCACCGCGGCGGTGACGCTGTGGCGGGAGCGGGCCGGCGGGGTGCGGCTGCGCGCGGCGCTGCGCCGGCACCCGGGGATGCTGCCCGGTGTGCTGCTCGCCCCGCTCGGCTGGTGCGGTTTCTTCCTGTGGGTGGGGGCGCGGCAGGGCTCGTTCACCGGCTATCTGGAGGTCCAGGGAGGCTGGGGCAACGGCTTCGACGGGGGGCTGGCGTTCGGCACCTTCATCTGGGACCAGCTGTCGGGACCGGTGTTCGCGGCCGGACTCGGACTGGCCGTCGGCGTCGGGCTGGTGGCCTGGCTCTACGTGCACGGGGTGCGCCGGGGCCAGCCGCTCCCGCTGGCGGTCTACTGCGGGACGGTGCTGCTGCTCGCGCTGACCGCCAAGGGCTACTTCGGGTCCAAGCCACGGCTGATGCTGCCGGCCTATCCGCTGCTGCTGCCCCTGGCGGCGGGGCTCGCGCGGTGGCGCCCGGTGTGGTCCTGGCTGGTGATCGGGGCGACGGCGGCGGGCTCCGCGGTCTACGGGGCGTTCTGGCTGAACGGCTCCGGCCCCCCGTGACTCCACCCTCAAGTCACTCTCCGTAACCACCCGAACCCTTTCCGTGAGGGCCTCCGCGGGGAAACGTCACGCGACCCGCGAGCGAATAGCCGATAAACTCCGGAGGGGAAAAGCAGATAAGGCGCTCAGGGTGACGACACGCGCATGCCGCGAGGGGATTGAGAATCGCCGGGAATTCCCCTGCAAATCCTTGCGGCGAAGCCCCGATTGAGACACATTCCACATCACATCGTCATTACAAAGCGCACAGTTTGACCAAGCACCTACATCACACGCGGTAACGTCGATTGAGTGCGTACCGATGACAAGCTCGACCAGATGGAGGAGCGCCCCACCGATCGCGTCCGACCGCCGGACATGACCCGGACCCGCCTGTGGCTGTTCTGGGGGACGCTGGCGGTGTATTTCGCGATCGTGGTCGGGGTGCTGGCCACTTCATGGCTGGTCACGTTCGACTGGCAAGTCATGTTCTTCAGGCCGTACAAGCAGTGGCCTGAGATCCATGCGTTCCTCGACTACTTCGTGGTGCTGGGCCAGCGCGGGCCGACCGCGGTGGCGGTGGCGGCCTGGCTGGGCTGGCGCTGCTGGCGTCAGCGCAACCTCCACCCACTGCTGGTGCTCGGCGCCTCACTGCTGCTGCTGAACATCACCGTGGGCGCCGCCAAGCTCGGCATGGGCCGGCTCGGCCCGCACTACGCGACCGTGGTCGGCGCCAACGAGATGTGGCTCGGGGGCGACATATTCCCCTCGGGTCACACCGCGAACGCGGTGGTCACCTGGGGTGTGCTGGCCTACCTGGCGACCACCTCGCTGCGCCGCCGCAGCCTGTCGGTGATCGCCGCGCTGGGCGCGCTGGGCGTCGGCATGACCACTGTGTACCTCGGTACGCACTGGGTCAGCGATGTGCTGCTGGGCTGGGCCGCGGGGCTGCTGGTGCTGCTGGCGATGCCCTGGCTGGAGCCCGCGATCACCTGGTTCGAGGACCGTCTCATGGGCATCCTGCTGCGGCTGTGGCTGCGACTGCGCCCCGACTCGCTGCGCGGCCCGCTGCCGGCCGGTGCGCTGGCTCCTGGGGTGTCCCGGCAGCGCATCGCCTCCGACGGCGAGGTGCTCGTACGCGAGACGATCTCGGCCGGAACGGGCGGCCGCGGCACCGCCGGGCACACCCCGGACGGCTGGCCGCACCACCCCTCGCGCCCGTATTCCATCCGCTCGGAGCGCACTCCGGCCAACCCGGCGGGCAGTCGGCGGCCGCCGCACGCGGACCGCGTCCCGCGCACCACGCCGCTGAGCCCGACGTCCGGGCGCGGCCGCAACGGGAGCGGCTGACGCCCCACGAGCCGCGGGGCCGGTACGCACACCCTCACCCCGCAGCGAAGGCCCCGGCCGCTCTCAGGAGCGGCCGGGGCCTTCGTCGTCGGCAGCGGGCTCAGCCCTGCCAGGTGCGGTGCACCTCGCCGTCCTTGACCTCGAAGTTGAGCCGTCCGGCCAGGTACTCCATCGTGATGATCGCGCCCGGCGGCAGCGAGCGGACAGTGGTCCAGCCGCGCTCGCGCGCCTGGTCCTCGGCGTCCTGCCGGGCGAGGCCGACATACGCCTCGATGTCGTCCTGAGGGTTGTCAGGGAGGTTCGGTACGTCCATGACAGCCACCGTAGGCGCCCGCGACGGTCCGTGGAAGGCCGGGCCTCGCACGCCCCCGTGACTTCCCGGTCCGGCATTGGTCACACTTGTGTCACAGCTAACGTTCCGGCGTTTGCCGGAACTTCTGTCACCCATACGCGCCGGGTGACCGCGCAACCGGGTGGAAAATAAATCGGCCGGAATTCCGCCTTGATCGAACACGGAACGGGACACGGTCCGTCCGGTCAACGCGATGCACCGTCCGAAATCAATCCCCCGTAAGTTCGGGATTCCCTTTACCCGGGGCTCTTTATCGGCCGTCCGGAAATTAGCCAAGGAAACACACTCCACACACATTTTCCGCACATCGCCCATCGCCCCGCTTACCGGGCTTCACGCCCGCCCCGGCCCCGCCGTCCGCCGCACCGCCGGATCCCACCGAACGGACCGGAGCGCCCTCTCGCTCTGCGTCCGCCGCGCGAGCATCATGTGCCGGGCCCCAGTCCACCTTCGACGAACGAGGTGCAGCCGATGGTTACGGACACCGACCGGGCAACCCCCCGGCCCTCCAGGGCGCGGCACCCCGGCTCGGTGCTGGTGGACTGGCTGACGACCACCGACCACAAAAAGATCGGGCACCTCTACCTGATCACCGCGTTCGGGTTCTTCCTGGTGGGCGGCGCGCTGGCGATGGTGATGCGGGCCGAGCTGGCCCGTCCCGGGTTGCAGGTCATCAACGCGGAGCAGTTCAACCAGGCGGTGACCATGCACGGCACGATCATGCTGCTGCTGTTCGCCACCCCCGCGTTCGCCGGCTTCGCGAACGAGATCATGCCCCTGCAGATCGGCTCACCCGATGTGGCCTTCCCGCGGCTGAACATGCTCTCCTACTGGCTCTTCCTCTTCGGCGGCCTGATCGTGCTGGGCAGCTTCCTCACCCCGTTCGGCGGCCCGGCCTTCGGATGGACGGCCTACGCCCCGCTCAACTCGATGGTCCGCTCCCCCGGCATCGGCGCCGATATGTGGATCATGGGGCTGGCGCTCGCCGGATTCGGCACCATCCTGGGTGCCGTCAACTTCATCACCACGATCATCGTGCTGCGGGCGCCCGGCATGACGATGTTCCGGATGCCGGTGTTCACCTGGAACATCCTCTTCACCTCGATCCTGGTGCTGATGGCGTTCCCGGTGCTGGCGGCCGCGCTGCTGGTGCTGGAGGCGGACCGGCAGTTCGGGGCGGTGGTCTTCAACGCGCAGTGGGGCGGGGCGCTGCTGTGGCAGCACCTGTTCTGGTTCTTCGGCCATCCCGAGGTCTACATCATCGCGCTGCCGTTCTTCGGCATCATCACGGAGATCATCCCGGTCTTCTCCCGCAAGCCGATCTTCGGCTACGTCATGCTGATCGGCGCGACGATGGCCATCACGGCGCTGTCGGTGATGGTCTGGGCGCACCATATGTTCGTGACCGGGGCGGTGCTGCTGCCGTTCTTCTCCATCATGTCGTTCCTGATCGCGGCGCCGACCGGGGTGAAGTTCTTCAACTGGATCGGCACCATGTGGCAGGGCTCGGTGTCGTTCGAGACGCCGATGCTCTGGTCGATCGGGTTCCTGGTGAGCTTTCTGTTCGGCGGCCTGACCGGCGTCATCCTGGCCTCGCCGCCGATGGACTTCCATGTCACCGACTCGTACTTCGTCGTCGGCCACTTCCACTACGTCGTCTTCGGGACGGTCGTCTTCGCCACCTACGCGGGCTTCTACTTCTGGTGGCCGAAATTCACCGGCAAGATGCTCGACGAACGGCTGGGAAAGATCCATTTCTGGACGCTGTTCGTCGGCTTCCACATGACCTTCCTCGTCCAGCACTGGCTGGGCGTGGAGGGCATGCCACGGCGCTACGCCGACTATCTGGCCGCCGACGGCTTCACGGCCCTGAACACCTTCTCCACCATCGGCTCCTTCCTGCTGGGCCTGTCCACGCTGCCGTTCCTCTACAACGTCTGGAAGACCACCCACTACGGCGCCCGGATCACCATGGACGACCCATGGGGTTTCGGCCGCTCCCTGGAGTGGGCGACCTCCTCACCGCCGCCCCGGCACAACTTCACGACCCTGCCGAGGATCCGCTCCGAGTCCCCGGCGTTCGATCTGCACCACCCGGAGGTGGGGAAGCAGCCGGTGACGGTGCCAGCGCCCGGCCCAGCCGGTCCCTGATCTCCCGTACCTCGTCGAGCAGTTCCGGCGGCTCGCGGACCTCGAAGTCGAAGCCCGTCAGCGCGATATGGAGCACCATCAGCTCCAGGCTCTGCGCCCCGGTGTGCAGCAGACAGTGCTGCGCGTCCACCGCTTCGAGCACCCCGGCGGCCGGGCTGAGGCGCTCCGCGGCCCGCTCCAGCGGGGCGTGCAGCAGCACGGTGGCCCGCTCCGCGTAGACCCGGGTGGAGATGCCCTGGGCGACATAGGCGGCGAGGTCCTCGGCCGGTGGCGTACGGGGGGTGAAGCGCGGCCCGTGCGGCGGAGTGGGGGTGAGGCGGTCGGCTCGGTAGGTGCGCCAGTCCGCGCGGTCGGCGTCCCAGGCGACGAGGTACCAGTGGCGGCGGGCCCAGACCAGGCGGAGCGGTTCCACGGTGCGGCGGGAGGCCGTGCCGTCATGGGCGGTGTAGTCGAAGCGGAACCGCTGACGGTCCCGGCAGGCGTGCGCGAGCTCGGTGAGGGTGTGCGGATCCACTCCTGGGCCGCCCGCGTCGGGTATCGGCACGGTGAAGGCGGTCAGCGCACCGACCCGGCGCCGCAGCCGGTGCGGCAGCACCTGCTCCAGCTTCGCCAGCGCCCGTACGGAGACCTCCTCGATGCCGTCGACACCACCGGCCGCGGCGGTGCGCAGCCCGACCGCGACCGCCACCGCCTCGTCGTCGTCCAGCAGCAGCGGCGGGAGTTCGGCGCCCGCGCCGAGCCGGTAGCCGCCGGCCGTCCCCGGGGTGGAGTGGACGGGGTAGCCCAGCTCGCGCAGCCGGTCGATGTCCCGGCGCACCGTGCGCGGGGTGACATCGAGCCGGCCGGCGAGCTCCGCGCCGGACCACTCCCGGTGGGCCTGCAAGAGGGACAGCAGGCGGAGCAGACGTGCCGAGGTCTCCAACATGGCCCGAGTTTCGCAGTCATCCCGGACAGTCGCTGTCCTCAATGCGGGACCAGGACCAGGACCGGGACCGCGGCCGGCGCTCCGTCAGCTCCCGTCCGGCCCGGCGACCCGTAGAGCCAGGTCGTTGTCGAGCGTGTAATACGGGCCGATCCTGAGCTCTCCCGCGGCGGCCGGCACCGGCAGCGCCGGGTAGCTGAACACCTGCTTCTTGTCGGCGACATCGTCCAGGAGACGGGCGATCCGCACCGGCCGGGCGCCCTCGGCGAGGCGCAGCCACAGGTCCCAGGGCTCCTTGCCCTGCTCCCACCGGCCGGCCAGCTCCGCATAGGGCAGCGTGAAGGTGAAGTCCGCACCCTCGACGGTCAGCGGGACGGTGACGGTGGCCGAAGCCCCGTCGGGGGACGCCGTGCGGCGCGGACGGGCCTCCGCACGGGCCCCGGCGGCCGGGACGGCACCGTAGAGCCGGCCGGAGACCGTCATGCCGTCGGGCGCGACAAGGATGTCACCGGCCTCGGCGTGCGGGCCACGCAGCCAGCTGCGCAGCGCGAGGTTGCCGAACTTCGTCGCGTACGGGATGCGCACCCCGAGCCGGCCGATGCCCGCCAGCGGCCGGCGGTCCACCAGCGACCGCAGATCGTTGACGCCGGGCAGCAGGCGCCGCGGGTCCCGGCCGTCGCCGAGGTCGGCGTAGGCGTTCCAGCGGCCCTCGGCGAGCGCGACGGTGCTGGGCAGGACGGCGCGCAGCCGCCCGGCGCCGTTCGGGCCGAGCGGCAGCCGTACCTCGTCGTCCGCGCCGTCGCCGCCGCGCAGCCGCAGCACCAGCGCCGCGTTCCAGGTGGTGTGGGCGTCGTGAGGGGCGTTCAGATCGAAGGTGAGGCCGCCCGCGGAGTCCGCGATGCAGTCGGCCCGCAGCTCCACCGGCGCCGCTTCGCCGCCCCGTTCGGCCGGCCGCTCGGGGCCGTCGGGTCCCGGTCTCCCCGGAACCGTGGGATCCTGATCGATGGCGGAAGACTCCTTTGTCTCGTGTTCGTTCGAGGTCAACTGGCTCGGCGCCGTCATACCGTCCGCACCCCTCTCAGTGCGGCGTTGGCCGCGTCCTTGGTGGCGTAGGCACCGCTGAGCAGGGCTCCGCGGGCGCGATGCAGGCTGCTGTGCCATCGGCTGCCGCGCCTGCGGGCGAGCAGCTCCCCGAAGAGCGCCTCATAGCGCCCGGCGACCGTGACGGGGTCGAAGCGCGCCGACGAGGCGAGCGCGGCGACGCCCATCCGCTTGCGGGCGGCGTCGTCGTTGATCAGGCTCAGCAGCGATCCGGCCATGGCCTCCGGATTGCCGACCGGCACCAGCTTGCCGTCCACCCCGTCGTCGATGATCTCGCCCGGCCCGTGTGGGCAGTTGGTGGCGACGACCGGCAGACCACAGCGCATGGCCTCGACGATGGTCATCCCGAAGGACTCCAGGCTGGAGGAGACCGCGGCGATCGAGCCCTTGGCCCACTCGGGCTCCAGGGGGTTGGCCGGGCCCATCAGGAAGACGTGGTTGTACAGGCCGAGTTCGTCGATCAGGGCGCGCAGGGCGGCCTTCTCGGCGCCGCCGCCGTAGATCCGCAGCTTCCAGTCGGGGCGCTCGGCGGCGACCTGGGCAAAGGCGCGTATGAGGACGTCATAGCGCTTGACGCGGGCGAGCCGGCCCGCCGCGACGACCCACTTGCCGCTGCCGTCGGCGGGCGCAAGACCGGGCTCCGGCACGCTGTTGGGCACCGCCTCTATGCGCACACCGGGCAGCCGCAGCGTCCGGCGGTAGGCGCCGGCATCGGCCTCGGTGACGGTGGTGACCGCGTCCAGGCGCGGATAGGCGCCGCGCAGCGCCAGCTTGAGCGCCCGGTTGTGGGTGTCCAGGGTGAGGTGTTCCTGGCCTATCCGCACCGGGCCACGGCGCGCCTGCCGGGCGATGTGCACATTGAGACCGGGCCGGGTGCCGACCAGCACGTCCGCCTCCGTACGGCGCAGATGCTCGGCGATCCGGCGGTCGGTGAGCTCGCTGTACTGGCTATAGCGGCCCTCGGCGGCGGGGAAGACCTTGGCGGGACGGGCGTGCGCGGGATCCGCGCCGTCCTCGCCCGGACCGCTCTCCCGGAGGTCCACGAGATGCCGCAGCGCCACACGGGGACCGAGGTCGAAGACCGGGTCGTCGCGGTGGCGCAGGACGGACACGATCTCGACGTCATGCCGTTCGGCGAGCGTACGGGCCAGATTGAACGTGGTCCGGATCGTCCCCCCGATCCCGTAGGCATTGTGAATCAGGAATGAGATGTGCATCCGTCCCCGTGTCCCCTGGTCTGCTGGTCTCCCCCGGGGCCACTTCGCACTCCCCTCCTGATGGTGCGAGGCGGCCCCCTGCTCTAGGGAAGGACCGCGAGACGGGGTTACGGGTTGGGCCCGGCGCCAACTTGTTCCAAAAGAGTTAGTTCATCGGTAGCCGCTTTCGGGAACCCTTGCGCCGCGAAACCCCTCCGCCTCCTGCGCGCGCCAGGTAAGGACCCCGTCGTACGTCTCGGCTTCTACGGCAGCCGCAACCGGATGCCGACCGACAGCCGGTCCGGGTTGCCGCCGATGGTCGACCGGTTGGCTTGGTAGAGCGCCCGCCAGCCGCCCTTCACCCGGTACTTGCGCGCGATCTCACCGAGCGTCTCCCCGCGCCGTACGACATGGGTCCGGCTCTTGGGGGTCAGCCCGTAGCGCTGCGCGCACTCGGGCCAGGCGCCCCAGCCCTGGGCGGCCTGGACCTTCTTCGCGACCTCGATCTGCTCGTCACGGGAGGCGAGGTCGGCCCGCCGCGCGAAGGCGAGGCCGCCGAACGCCTCCCAGGTGGGCTGGTGGAACTGCAGCCCGCCATAGAAGGAGTTACCGGTGTTGATGTGCCAGTCCCCGCTGCTCTCGCACTCGGCGAGGCAGCCCCATGGCCACTGGTCACCGGCGCAGGTGTGCGCGGCCCTGCCGGTGCCGTCCGGCCCGTCGGCGGCGGCGCTCCCGGGCAGGCCGAGGAGCAGGGCAGCGGCCGCCGCGGTGAGCAGCCCGACGGATCCCACGAGGCGCCGTGGCGCCGAAGAGTTGTCCGACATAGCCGGTGACGGTAAGCAGCCCCCCTGCTCTGGCCAGCGTGCCACGCCCTCGGCATCCCGGTCCCACCCGGTCCGGCGTACGGAACACCGCCGACTGCGCCAAGTTCTGCGCAAGAGTTGGCGTTAAGTGACCGCTTCCGGGCCGGCTTTCCGTGATTTTCCGCTGTGCGGCGATTGGTTCGATTCTGTTCCCGTCGCCGCGTGACCCCTGCCGCAGGTCACCCGTTGTCCTTGTACGAGCCGGGAGACCACCCGGCAGACGCACAGAGATCGAGGAGCCACCCGTGCCGCGCATGCTCGACGTCAGCGACGACGTTCGCGCCGAGATCGGCGACGAAGAAGCCGACCGCCTGCTGGCCGGTGGCGACGCCCCCGGCAGCTACGACTGCACCTCCTGCCGGACCCCCGGAGACAGCGACCAGGAGCGCACCAGCACCGTCCTGTTCGTGGGCGAGGAGACCGCGGTGCTCGCGTTCGCCCATGCCACCTGTATCCCCTCGCAGGTCGTCCCGGTCTCGGAGGAGCAGCTCCAGGGAGCCGTGCGCTCCATCACCGGAGAGGACGACGCCCCCCGCACCCCCGGATCGGAGCCCTCCCCGGCCATCCCGGCCCCCACCGCTCCCCGCCAGGCGACCCTCGGGATCACCTGCGGTCTGGTGCTCGTCGAGGCCGATCTGCGTCCGGCCCTGGTGGTCGAGCCCGACGGCCCGATCGCCCGTCCCGGCTCGACCGGCCCGGACGACGACTTCCTCCCGCTGCTCCTGGAGCAGGGCTTCCACCCGGTGACGGACATGAACCAGCTCCCCGGCCCGAACCCGGGCTGGTCCGCGCTGCTGGCCATGGGCAAGCTGCACGCCGTCCTGCAGCCCGGCAACTCCGGCCAGCAGTCCGCCTGGTGGCAGGCCCACCAGCCGCTGGCCGTCTCCGACGGCTGGCGCGCCGCGGCCAACAAGGCCCGGTCCGTGGTGCTGTACGCCGCGCCCGCCGGCACCATCGGCCACCAGCCCCGCGAGGACCTGATGCGGCAGGCGCTGGAGGACGCCGCGGCGAAGGGCGCCCTGGTCGCCGCGGAGATTCCGCTGGCCGGCACCTGACAGCCCGGCGGACCCGATCGCGGGGGCAGAACCGTCAATCCGGACGGTCATGCCCCCGCGATCAGCCATTTCCACCGGAAAGCCGCATCCCGCAGCCATCGGGGTCGTTGGCACGTACGTGCACGCATACGACCCCTCCGCCCGCGCCCCGTACCCTCACCCGATCCCCGGCATGCGCCCGTCGCACGACCACGGGACGACGCCCCTCACGGACCAGGGGTCGGCCACGCCGATCTATGACGCGCTGTACGCCGAGTGGCGCCGCAGCTTCCGGGCCCTGCCCGGGGACCGTACGGACGAGCCGGAGCTCCCGGAGTCGCTGCGCGGGAGCTGGAGCCGTACCCCGGGCTCGGCGGGCCACTGGGAGGTCGTGAGCCGGCAGCCCTACCACCCCCGGGGGCATGTCCCGGCGGCGCTGCCCCCGGCACGGCGGGACGCCCGGCCGCACGGACACTGAGACGGACAGGGATCGGTCCGTACGGCCGGGAAGCCGCCGCTACTTCTTCTTGCTGCGCTTCTCCCGCACCCGTACGGAGATGTGGATCGGCGTCCCGTCGAAGCCGAACTCCTCCCGCAGCCGCCGCTCGACGAAGCGGCGGTAACCCGCCTCCAGGAAGCCGGAGGCGAACAGCACGAAGCGCGGCGGCTTGGTGCCGGCCTGGGTGCCGAAGAGGATGCGGGGCTGCTTGCCGCCGCGGATCGGGTGCGGGTGGGAGGCGACGATCTCACCGAGGAAGGCGTTCAGCCGCCCGGTGGGGATACGGGTCTCCCAGCCGGCCAGCGCGGTCTCGATCGCCGGGACCAGCTTCTCCATGTGGCGGCCGGTGCGCGCGGAGACGTTCACCCGCATCGCCCAGGGGATCTGCACGAGGTCCCGCTCGATCTCCCGCTCCAGGTAGAAGCGGCGCTCCTCGTCGAGGGTGTCCCACTTGTTGTAGGCGATGACCAGGGCGCGGCCGGCCTCCACCGCCATCGTGATGATGCGCTGGTCCTGGACGCTGATGGACTCGGACGCGTCGATCAGGACGACGGCGACCTCGGCCTTCTCGACGGCCGCCGCGGTGCGCAGCGAGGCGTAGTAGTCGGCGCCTTCCTGGAGGTGCACCCGGCGGCGGATACCGGCGGTGTCCACGAACTTCCAGGTCTTGCCGCCCAGTTCGATCATCTCGTCGACCGGGTCACGGGTGGTGCCGGCGATCTCGTTGACGACCACCCGCTCCTCGCCGGCGACCTTGTTCAGCAGCGAGGACTTGCCGACGTTCGGGCGGCCGATCAGCGCGATGCGGCGGGGGCCGCCGAGGGCGGCGCCGAAGGTCTGCGCGGGGGCCTCGGGCAGCGCGTCCAGCGCGGCGTCGAGCATGTCGCCGGTGCCCCGGCCGTGCAGCGCGGAGACCGGGTGCGGCTCGCCGAGGCCCAGCGACCACAGCATGGCGGCGTCGGCCTCACCCGACGGGCCATCGACCTTGTTGGCGACCAGGACGACGGGCTTGCCGGCCCGGCGCAGCAGCTTGACCACGGCCTCGTCGGTGTCGGTCGCGCCGACCTTGGCGTCGACGACGAAGACGACCGCGTCCGCGGCCTCGATGGCGAACTCGGCCTGCATCGCGACGGAGGCGTCGATGCCGAGGACGTCCTGCTCCCAGCCGCCGGTGTCGACGACCTTGAAGCGGCGGCCGTTCCAGTCGGCCTCGTACGTGACGCGATCGCGGGTGACGCCCGGCTTGTCCTCGACGACCGCTTCCCGGCGGCCGATGATGCGGTTCACCAGGGTCGACTTGCCGACATTGGGACGGCCGATGACGGCGAGGACGGGCAGCGGACCGTGGCCGGCCGCGGCGATGTCACCTTCGACCTCGTCGAGATCGAAGCCCTCCTCCGCGGCGAGCTCCATGAACTCCGCGTACTCGGCGTCGCCAAGCGCACCGTGCTCGTCGCCGGTAGGGATCTGGTCGTTCATGAAGTCCGTTCCTCGTTCATCATCGTGATCGGTGGGCCGCTCGTCCGCGGCCCACTACTCAAGTCTGGTTCAGCGCCCGGTCAGGCGCCTGGCCTCCGCCAGGTGGGCGGTCAGCCGCTCCTGGATACGTACGGTCGCCTCGTCGAGCGCCTTACGGGTACGCCGCCCGCTGCCGTCTCCTGCCTGGAACCCGTCGCCGAAGACGACGTCCACGCGGGACCGCAGCGGCGGCACGGCCGACGACAGCCGGCTGTGCCGGTCCTTGCCGCCGAGCACCGCCACCGGCACCACCGGGGCGCCGGAGCGCACCGCGAAGTACGCCAGGCCGGCCCGCAGCGAGGCGAAGTCGCCCTCGCCGCGGGTGCCTTCGGGGAAGATCCCCAGCACTCCGCCGTCCGCCAGCACCCCGAGCGCGTCGGTGATCGCCTTGCGGTCGGCGGTGTCGCGGTCCACCTTCAGCTGCCCGATGCCCCGCAGGAACGGGTCCAGCGGGCCGACGAAGGCTTCCTTCTTGATCAGGAAGTGCACCGGCCGCGGCGCGGTGCCCATCAGCATCGGGCCGTCGATGCCGTGCGAGTGGTTGACGGCGAGGATCACCGGGCCGGCCGACGGCACCCGCCAGGCGCCCAGCACCCGCGGCCGCCACAGCCCGTACATCAGGCCGATGCCGATCCGGCGGCCGACCGCGGCACCCGCCGCGCTCGGCGCCCTGCCGCTGTCGGTCACCGGGCGGCCCGCCCCGCCTTTTCGGCGCCGGCGCCCTCGATGAGGGTGACCACGCACTCGATGACCTGGTCCAGCGTCAGCTCGGTGGTGTCCACCTCGACGGCGTCGTCCGCCTTGGCCAGCGGGGAGGTCTTCCGGCCGGAGTCGGCGGCGTCCCGCTTGATCAGCGCCTCGCGGGTGGCGGCCAGGTCACCGGCCTCCTTGCCCTTGAGCTCGCCGCTGCGGCGGGCCGCCCGCGCCTCGGGGGAGGCGGTGAGGAACACCTTGAGGTCGGCGTCGGGCAGGACCGTGATGCCGATGTCCCGGCCCTCGACGACGATGCCGTGGGGGGCCTCGGCGGCGATGCTGCGCTGCAGGTCGGTGATCAGGGTTCGCACCTCGGGGACGGCGCTGACCGCGCTGACCGCGGCGGTGACCTCCTGGGTGCGGATCGGGCCCGCGGCGTCCAGGCCGTCGACCGTGATGGTCGGGGCGGCCGGGTCGGTGCCGGAGACGATCACGGGCTTGGCGGCGGCGTCGGCCACCGCGGTCGCGTCATTGACGTCGATCCCGTTGGACAGCATCCACCAGGTGATCGCGCGGTACTGGGCTCCGGTGTCGAGGTAGCCGAGGCCCAGCTTGGCGGCGACAGCCTTGGACGTGCTGGACTTGCCCGTGCCTGCGGGGCCGTCGATGGCGACAATCACTGCTGCCGGGGCGGTCCGAGCGGCGGTTTCCACGGTGACGAACACCTTTCTTGTACACGGGGCGGGGGTCCAAGGGCCATAAGGGCCTCGGACAAGGTTACTGGCTCACCCGCACGGTGCCGTCCACGGTCTCACTGCCGGATCGACCAGCCCCGCTCCCGCAGCTCCGCGGTCAGCGCCGGCACCGCCTGCGGCTCGATCATGAGCTGGATGAAGCCCGCCTGCTGACCCGTGGCGTGCTCGATGCGGACATCCTCGATATTGACCCCGGCCCGGCCGGCGTCGGCGAAGATCCGGGCCAGCTCACCGGGCTGGTCGCCGATGTAGACGGCGACGATCTCGTATGTGGCCGGGGCGGCGCCGTGCTTGCCCGGCACCCGCTCCCGCCCGGCATTACCGCGGCGGAGCACATCCGCGATGCCATGGGCGCCACCGCCGCGCTTGTCGTCGTCGGCCGACTCCAGGGCGCGCAGCGAACGCACCGTCTCGTCGAGATCGGCCGCGATCTCGGACAGCACATCGGCGACCGGGCCCGGATTGGCGGACAGGATGTCGATCCACATCGCGGGGTCGGAGGCCGCGATCCGCGTCACATCCCGGATGCCCTGGCCACAGAGGCGTACGGCGGTCTCGTCGGCGCCCTTGAGGCGGGCGGCGACAAGGCTGGAGAGCAGCTGCGGGGTGTGCGAGACGAGGGCGACCGCCCGGTCGTGCGCGTCCGCGTCCATCACCACCGGGACGGCCCGGCACAGCGCGACCAGCTCCAGCGCGAGATTGAGCACCTCGGTGTTGCCGTCGCGGGTCGGCGTGAGCACCCAGGGGCGGCCCTCGAAGAGGTCGGCGGTGGCGGCCAGCGGCCCGGAGCGCTCCTTGCCCGCCATCGGATGCGTACCGAGGTAGCCGGACAGATCGCGGCCCATCGCCTCCAGCTCACGGCGCGGTCCGCCCTTGACGCTGGCGACGTCGATGTAGGCACGGGCCACGCCGCGCCGCATCGCGTCCGCCAGCGCCGTCGCGACATGGGCCGGAGGCACGGCCACGATGGCCAGATCGACCGGCCCCGGCGGGGCCTCGGCGCTGCCCGCGCCCAGCGCGGCGGCGGTCAGGGCCTGGGCCTGGTCATGGTCCTCCAGGAACACCTGCACGCCGCGCGCGTGGAGCGCGAGCGCCGCCGAGGTGCCGATCAGGCCCGTTCCGATGACGAGTGCGGTCCTCACTGCGCGATGTCCTTCCGCAGCGCCCCGGCCGCGCCGAGGTAGACATGGGAGATCCCGGCCTTGGACAGATCCGTCTCGACATGCGCGAGCACCCGCACCACACGCTCCATGGCGCCGGTGATGTCCAGCTCCTGGGCGCAGATCAGCGGGACGTCCGTGATGCCCAGGGCACGCGCGGCGGCGGCCGGGAAGTCGCTGTGCAGATCGGGGGTGGCGGTGAACCACACGCTGATCAGGTCGTCCGCGCGCAGCTCATTGCGTTCGAGAACGGCGGTGAGCAGCGCGCCGACCTGCTCCTGCATGTGCTCCGCGTCGTCCCGCTCCAGCTGGACGGCCCCGCGGACCGCTCGTACCGCCACGTCGCTGCTCCCCTGCGTCATGTGCCGCGTCACGCACCTGCGCGCGCACTGATCAGCGTAACCAGCCGCACCGACAATCCGTACGGCGGCGGGGAGGGCCGGCCGGCGCGGAACGCTGTCCTGCGCGCCCCGCGACCGCCCGTACCGCGCCCCGCGACCGCCCGTACACCGACGGTGGCCGTACCGCCTCCCGCCCGCCGAACGGTCCGCCGAAACCTGGTGACACCGCCCCCTCCCGCCAGCGACAATCGCCGCCATGTCCGCAGCCGCCGCAGATCACTCCCTGGTCGCCGAGCACACCGTCTACGCCTGTGTGATGGGCTCGCGCGCCTTCGGTCTGGCCACGGAGACCAGTGACACCGACCGCCGCGGGGTATTTCTCGCACCCACCCCGCTCTTCTGGGGTTTCGAGAAGCCGCCGACCCATGTGGAGGGCCCGCGCGAGGAAGAGTTCTCCTGGGAACTGGAACGCTTCTGCCAGCTGGCACTGCGCGCCAACCCCACCATCCTGGAGTGTCTGCACTCCCCCCTGGTGGAGCGCATCGACGCCACCGGCCGGGAGCTGCTCACCCTGCGCGAGGCGTTCCTCTCCCGCCAGGTCCACCGCACGTTCGCGGGCTACGCCAAAAGCCAGCTCAAGCAGCTGCGCGCCGACGTCCGGCAGCACGGCGCGCCCCGCTGGAAGCACGCCATGCATCTGCTGCGCACCCTGACCTGCTCCCGCGATCTGCTCCGTACCGGCAGGCTCACGCTGGACGTCGGGCAGGACCGGGAAGAGCTGCTGGCGGTCCGGCGCGGTGAGGTGGCCTGGGAGACCGTGGAGCGCCGGATGGCGCGGCTGGCCGAGGAGGCGGAGGCCGCGGTGTCCGGCTCACCGCTGCCGGCCGAGCCGGACCGGGGCCGGGTGGCCGACTTCCTGTTCCGGGCCCGGCGGGCCTCCGCGCTCGGCTGAGGCCCGGCGGGCCCGGTCCCGGACGATGCGTCCTGGCCGGACGGTCAGTTCCGGCCCTGACGGTCAGATCCGGCCCTGACGGTCAGCTCCGGCCCGGACGATCAGTCCTGGCCCGGACGATGAGGTCGTGCAGCGCCTCGTGGGCACCGGGGGCGTCCGGCAGGGTCGTCGCGTCCTGCGCGGCGTCGAGCCGGGCGTGCAGTGCGTCGACATCCGCGCGCAGCCGCTCCGCGTCCACCACCTCACCTGCCGCGCCGTGTTCGGCCTCCTCCTTGGCCGCGATCAGCTCCGGTATGTAGGCGGGCGCGGCCAACTCGGCCACCAGGGTGGGCAGATGGGGCTGTACGCGGCCGCTGTCCATGAGGTGGATGCCGGTGAGCAGCACGCGCAGCGTGTACAGCAGCGGCTTCAGCTCGCCGGTCTTCTCGAACAGCCGCCACTGGGTCCCGGCGAAGCCCCGGTAGTGGTGGGCGGTGAGCAGGTCCGGCACCAGCGCGAGCAGTTCGTCGTGCACGGGAGTGGTGTGCACGACCAGGGGCGAGAGCAGCTGCTCCAGGACGTAGCCGTTGCGGCGCAGCAGAAGCCGGGCGAACTTGCGCAGGTCGTGCGAGACCAGGTCCAGCTCGGTGCGGTCCTGCTCCCACATCCGGGTCCGCGACTCCTCGGGCTCGTGCAGGCCGAGGAGGGCGGCGGCCGGCAGGAGGTGCGCGCCGCGCAGGTCGACATCGGAGTCCCGGGACGGGAAGCCGTACAGATGCGCGCCGGAGACCGTCGCGAAGACCAGCGGATCGTCCTGCTCGGCCACCACGGCGCCCAGGTCGACGGCGGGCAGCCCGGCCGCGCGGAGGACGGCCGCCCGCTCGGCGGCCGCTCCGGGAGCCGGTCCGGGGCCCGCTTCGGTGGCCGCTCCGGTCGCTATCGGGTTCTCAGGCATCCCAGACCTCCCCCAGTGCCAGCAGCTCCTCGCGGTACTCGATACGGGAGGCCCACTCCCCGGGCCAGGCGCCGGCGCCCAGGTAGGCACCCGCGAAGGCGCCGGTGAGACAGGCGATCGAGTCGGAGTCACCGGAGGTGCAGGCGGCCCGGCGGAGTGCGGTGAGCGGTTCGTCGGGGAAGAGCAGGAAGCACAGCAGGCCGGTGGCCAGCGCCTGTTCGGCGATCCAGCCGTCGCCGGTGGCCAGGCAGGGATCGCCCTCCGGGTCCGGGGCACGGAGCGCCGCGTCCAGCCGGTCCAGGACACCGAGGCATTCGTCCCAGCCGCGCGCGATGAAGGCCGCCGCGGACCGGTCCTGGCTCCGCCGCCACAGGTCGCCGAGCCAGTCCTCCCGGTAGACGGTGCGGTGGTTCTCGGCGTACACCCGGAGCCGGGCGGGCAGCTCGGCGGGCGGCGTGCCGTCGGCGAGGGCGCGTACGGCGTAGGCGGTCAGGTCACTGGCGGCCAGCGCGGTGGGGTGCCCATGGGTCAGCGCGGACTGCAGCTGCGCGGCGCCGGAGCGCTGCCGGGGGCTCAGCCCCGGTGCCAGCCCGATCGGCGCGACCCGCATATTGGCGCCGCAGCCCTTCGACCCCATCTGGGCGGCCCGGGCCCAGGGCAGGTCCCGGTCACTGAGCAGCTCACAGGCCCGCAGACACGTCCCGCCCGGTGCCCGGTTGTTGTCGGGCGAGCGCCACCAGGCCACGTACTCCTCGCGCACGGGACCCACGAGGCCGGCCGGGGTGAGGTCGCCGCGTCCCATGGCGGTGCGCAGCCCGCGGCCCAGCGCAAGCGTCATCTGGGTGTCGTCGGTGACGAAGGCGGGATCGGGCAGTGCCATCTGCCGCCACGGGCCGCACTTGGCCAGGATCGACGGCACATCGTGGAACTCTGTGGGAAAGCCGAGCGCGTCACCGAGAGCGAGCCCGATCAGCGAGCCGGTAGCGGCGGACCCCGTGGACACCATCAAAAAAACCACCCCTTAATGTCACAATGACATTAAGGGGTGGTGCGACGCCGCCGCAAGGTCTTTACCTGCCGTGCGGTCCGCCGGAGGTCCCTGCGGTACCAGGGGGCCTCCCCCCCTGGTACCGCAACTAGAGCTCGACCTCGCGCATCAGCATGCCGACCTCGGTGTTGGTCATCCGGCGCAGCCAGCCCGACTTCTGGTCGCCCAGGGCGATCGGGCCGAAGCTGGTGCGGACGAGCTTGTCGACCGGGAAGCCCGCCTCGGCGAGCATGCGGCGCACGATGTGCTTGCGGCCTTCGTGGAGCGTGACCTCGACGAGGTAGTTCTTGCCGGTGTTCTCGACGACGCGGAAGTGGTCGGCGCGGGCGTAGCCGTCCTCCAGCTGGATGCCGTCCTTGAGCTGCTTGCCCAGGTCGCGCGGGAGGGGGCCCTGGATCGCGGCCAGGTAGGTCTTCTTGACGCCGTAGCGCGGATGCGTCAGGCGGTGGGCCAGCTCACCGTGGTTGGTGAGCAGGATGATGCCCTCGGTCTCGGTGTCCAGCCGGCCGACGTGGAACAGCCGCGTCTCACGGTTGGTGACGTAGTCGCCCAGGCACTGGCGGCCGTCCGGGTCCTCCATCGTGGAGACGACACCGGCCGGCTTGTTGAGCGCGAAGAAGAGGTACGACTGGGTGGCGACCGTCAGGCCGTCGACCTTGATCTCGTCCTTCTCCGGGTCGACCCGGACGCCCTGCTCCATGACGATCTGGCCGTTGACCTCGACGCGCGCCTGGTCGATCAGCTCCTCGCAGGCCCGGCGGGAGCCCATACCGGCCCTGGCCAGCACCTTCTGCAGGCGCTCGCCCTCCTGGTCGCCGAACGTCTTGGGGGTCTTGATCTGAGGCTTGTTGTGGCGGGCGCGGTTGCGCTCCTCTACCTGGGCGTCGTATTCACGTGGCCGCGCGGGCGCCTGTCCGCGGCCGCGCTGCGGGCCGCCCTTGGCACCCGGACGGGACCCCTTGGACGCAGCGCCGGTACGCGGACCGCCCTTGGCGCCGCCACGGGCCGCCGCGCCCCGGCTGCCGCCACTCTTGGGAGCGCCGCTCTTGGCGCCGCGCTCGTCCTTGCCGCCGGGGCCGCCGGTTCCGCCCACGTCGTAGCGGCGCTCTTCCGGACGGGGACGGCCGGCCCGCTGCTGCTTGTCGTCCTTCTTTCCCCCAGCCTTCGGCTGGGAGGTGCCCCCACCCGCGCCGCGGTAGTTGCCCCGCCCGCTGTCGTTGTTCCTGCCGCTGCTTCGCATCAATGATCCGTCTGAGAGTCGCCGCTGTCGTCTACGTCGAACGACGGGATACCTTCCGGGGAATCGCCCTCGACCGCGTCCGCCTCCGGGAGGAACGGTGCGAGCTCAGGGAGCTCGTCCAGGCCGCGCAGGCCCATCCGCTCCAGAAAGTAATTCGTCGTCCTGTACAGGATCGCACCTGTTTCAGGTTCCGTCCCCGCCTCCTCCACCAGGCCGCGCTGGAGGAGTGTGCGCATCACACCGTCACAGTTCACGCCGCGTACGGCCGAGACACGGGAACGGCTGACCGGCTGACGGTACGCGACCACGGCCAGAGTCTCCAATGCGGCCTGGGTCAGCCGGGCCTGCTGCCCGTCCAGGACGAAGCTCTCCACGGCGTCCGCGTACGCGGCACGGGAGTAGAAACGCCAGCCGCCGGCCACCAGGCGGAGGTCGAAACCGCGGCCCTGGCGGGTGTAGTCGTCGGACAGCTCGCGCAGCGCGAGCGCGACCGCGCGGCGGGGCCGCTGCAACACCCTGGCCAGGTGTTCCTCGGTCGCGGGCTCGTCGACGACCATGAGGACCGCCTCCAGCGCGGGCTTCAGCGCCAGCTCGGCGACGACCGACGTCCCGGCCGGCACCCCGGACCGCTCGTCGGGAGTGCCGTCCGCACCGGCCTCCGTGATCTCGTACGTCTCCGCACCGGCCTCGCCGCTCATGCCCGCTCCTCTCCTGCTCGCTCTGCCTGTGCCGCCGTGGCGGCGCGCTGGCCCGGTTCCTGGTCGAACTCGTCGGTGACCACCGGCTCGGCCCCCTCCGTGCCCGTCCAGCGGACGGTGAGCGCCCCCAGGGCCTCGTCCTGGTCCAGGACGACCACCCGCTCCCGGTAGAGCTCCAGCAGGGCCAGGAAGCGCGCCACGACGGTGAGGGTGTCCGGTGCGTCCGCGCACAGCTCCTGGAAGCCGCACTCGCCCGCCTCCCGCAGCCGCGCCATCACCACCTCGGCCTGCTCCCGCACGCTCACCAGCGGGGCGTGGATGTGGTCGACATAGACCTGCGGCCGGGCCTTGGGCTGCATCGCCTTGACCGCCAGCTTGGCGAAGCCCTCCGCGCCGGTGCTGATGACGACCTCGGGCAGCAGCTCGGCCAGCTGCGGCTCCAGGCCGACCGTACGGGGGTGGCAGCGGGCCTCGTCCGCCAGCCGGCCGCTGAAGATGTCCGCGATCCGTTTGTAGGCGCGGTACTGCAGCAACCGGGCGAAGAGCAGATCGCGGGCTTCCAGGAGCGCGAGGTCCGCCTCGTCCTCCACCTCGGCCACGGGCAGCAGCCGGGCCGCCTTCAGATCCAGCAGCGTCGCCGCCACGACCAGGAATTCCGTGGTCTGGTCCAGGTCCCAGTCCGGCCCCATGGCGCGGATGTGCGCCATGAACTCGTCCGTCACCTGCGACAGCGCGACCTCGGTGACGTCCAGCTTGTGCTTGGAGATCAGCTGGAGGAGAAGATCGAAGGGCCCCTCGAAGTTGTCGAGCCGGAGGGTGAAGCGGCCGTCGCCGTTCCCGTCCTTCTCGCCCTTCTCTGCCTCCTCGGTGCCGACCTCGGCGGGGGCGGCCACGG
The DNA here is from genome assembly GCF_027497495.1 of Streptomyces tubercidicus. Lineage (GTDB taxonomy): Bacteria > Actinomycetota > Actinomycetes > Streptomycetales > Streptomycetaceae > Streptomyces > Streptomyces tubercidicus. The sequence continues at coordinate 6,455,999 of NZ_CP114205.1, read as the reverse complement.
GGCCCTCCCCCGCAGCGGCTTCCTCCGCCGGCCCGGAAGCCTCCGGCACGTCTGGCGCCACGGGCTCGTCCAGCACCTCCGTGACCGCGGCCTCGTCCGGCGTCTCGACGGCCAACGTCCCGATAGCCGGCGTCTCCATGACCGGCGTCCCGTCGGCCGACGCCTCACCCACCCCCCGCCCAAGGCGTCTACGGCTACGGCGCGCGGGGTGTTCATCGTTGGTCGTCGACATCGCGGTCCAGGGTGCTGCGGTCCCGTGCCGGGGGCGACGGGCTGATCACGGGCGGGACACCCCGCCGAAAAGGCAGGCTATCCCGCCCCACCCGGCGTGACGTTTCCGCACCGCGGCGGCCGCGCGGTAATTCTCGGCCGCCACGGGCGGGCGACCACGGCGGCGGCCCCGGCCGTGCCGGACCGGCCGCGCCCCGGGCACGGGCCGCGGGAGACGGGCGTCAGCGGCCCCGCAGCCGCCGCACCAGGATGCTGGCGTCGCCACGCGACTCCAGGTCGGCGAGGACCACGGCGACCGCCTCGCGGACGATCCGGCCGCGGTCGACGGCGAGGCCGTGTTCGCCGCGCAGCACCAGCCGCGCATGTTCGAGGTCCATGAGCTCCTCGGCGGAGACATAGACGGTGATCTTCTCGTCGTGCCGTTCCCGGCCGCTGGGGCGGCGGTTGGCGCCGCGGGAGCCACCGCGGCGGCGGCCCTGCCCGCCGGTCTGTCCGGCCGCGGCAGCCGGCTCGGCAGCGGCCTGGCCGCCCTTGCCCGCCTGGGTGCGGTGCCCCTTGGCGGTCTCGCCGTCCGTCTCCCGGCCGCTGTGCTCGGCCGGGGGGCCGACGGCGGGCACCCGTGGTGGGGTGGCCGGTCCGCCGTCACCGGCCGTCGCCGCCGGGGTGTCCGAGCCGCCGGCCCCGGGCCGACGCTGCCGTACCGCGGTGGCCGCCTCCGGCCCGTCCGCCGCCGGATCGGGCTCGCCGGCCGGTGCGGGCACCCGGGGCGCCTCGCCGTTGGCCGGGGAGCCGTTCGCCGGGCGGCGGGGGCTGGAGGGCTGCAGCCCCCCTCCCCCGGTGGTACGGAACAGTTCGTCGGCTCCCGGCAGACTCACTCGGCGTGACACCGGGCGAGCACCTCCCTGGCGAGCTGACGATAAGCGGCGGCGCCGACGGAGTTGGAGGCGTACGTGGTGATCGGCTCACCCGCGACGGTGGTCTCCGGGAAGCGGACCGTACGGCCGATGACGGTGTGGTAGACGTGGTCGTCGAAGGCCTCGACGACCCGCGCCAGGACCTCACGGCTGTGCACGGTGCGGGAGTCGTACATCGTCGCCAGGATGCCGTCCAGCTCCAGCTCGGGGTTGAGCCGCTCCTGGACCTTCTCGATCGTCTCGGTGAGCAGCGCGACACCGCGCAGCGCGAAGAACTCGCACTCCAGCGGCACGATCACCTTGTGAGCCGCCGTCAGGGCGTTGACGGTGAGCAGGCCGAGGGAGGGCTGGCAGTCGATGACGATGTAGTCGTAGTCGGCCAGCAGCGGCTTCAGCGCACGCTGGAGCGTCGACTCGCGCGCGACCTCGCTGACCAACTGCACCTCTGCCGCTGACAAATCGATATTGCTGGGCAGCAGGTCCATGTTGGGGACCGCGGTCTTGAGCAGCACCTCGTCGGCCGACATGCCCCGCTCCATGAGCAGGTTGTAGACCGTCAGATCGAGCTCCATCGGGTTGACGCCGAGTCCGACCGAGAGGGCACCCTGCGGGTCGAAGTCGACGAGCAGCACCCGTCGTCCGTATTCGGCGAGCGCGGCACCCAGGTTGATGGTCGAGGTGGTCTTGCCGACCCCGCCCTTCTGGTTGCACATCGCGATGATTTTGGCGGGGCCGTGGTCGGACAGCGGTCCCGGGATGGGGAAATAAGGGAGCGGGCGTCCGGTCGGGCCGACGCGTTCGCGGCGCTGGCGCGCGGCGTCCGGCGCGAGCGTCGCGGCGTATTCGGGGTCCGGCTCGTACTCCGCGTCCGGATCGTAGAAGTGCCCCTCGGGCAGGTCGTCGTAGTCGGCGAGACGGGCGGGTTCTCCACTGCCCCGGTCGCCGGCCATGGCGTTCACGTGATGGCCGTCCATGCTCTGGTGGGCTGTCGTGGAAATGCTCTGATGGGCTGCGAAGGTATGGACCGCAACGGAGCCGACAGCCTCGCGCCCCGAGGGACCCTGGTCCCGTGCAACCACTCCTGGTTGTCCATCTCCGGGAGTAAATGTCGACTCATTCACAAGTCGTCTTACCTCCTTGGACGTGACCAGGAAACTTTATCGATAGGTCAGCGTGGCACCATGCCGACGGTTGGCGACTCTATGGCGTGTCGGGCGTCCGCAGCAACACAATCCACCGGACCCGGCACGATGTGTCGGTAACCGGACCCCCCGATGTCAAGGGCGCAAGCGGTATCGGACCGATGTTTCAGGGGTGCGCGAATCGGTTAAAGGGTTACGTTCGCGGCGAGTTGAGTGCCGGTGGTCCGGAGCGCGGCGCACCGCCGGTCGCACACGCGACCGGCCGGGCCCTGTCGACAGGGCCCGGCCGGAGGTGCGGCGTTGACGTCCGTGGTTGACGTCTCAGCCGAGGAGGGTGCGCAGTTCGACGTGCTCCAGGCCGTGCGCCTCGGCGACCGGGCCGTAGACGACCTTGCCGTCGTGCGTGTTCAGGCCCTTGGCCAGCGCCGGGTCACGGCGCAGCGCCTCGACCCAGCCGCGGTTCGCCAGCTCCACGATGTAGGGCAGCGTGGCGTTGGTGAGCGCGTGGGTGGAGGTGTTCGGCACCGCGCCGGGCATGTTGGCGACGCAGTAGAAGACCGAGTTGTGGACCGGGAAGGTCGGCTCGGCGTGCGTGGTGGCACGGGAGTCCTCGAAGCAGCCGCCCTGGTCGATCGCGATGTCGACAAGAACACTTCCGGGCTTCATCTTGGCGACGAGCTCGTTGGTGACCAGCTTCGGGGCCTTAGCGCCGGGGATGAGGACCGCACCGACGACGAGGTCGGCCTCGACGACGGCCTTCTCCAGCTCGTAGGCGTTGGAGACGATCGTCTGCACCTTGGTGCCGAAGATCTTGTCGGCCTCGCGGAGCTTGTTGATGTCCTTGTCCAGCAGGGTGACGTGGAAGCCGAGGCCCACCGCGATCTGCAGGGCGTTCCAGCCGGAGACGCCACCGCCGATGATGACGGCCTTGCCCGCGTGCACACCGGGGACGCCACCGGGCAGCACACCGCGGCCGCCGGCCTGGCGCATCAGGTGGTAGGCGCCGACCTGCGGGGCGATACGGCCCGCGACCTCGGACATCGGGGCGAGCAGCGGCAGCTGGCGGCCGGCCGTCTCGACGGTCTCGTAGGCGATGGCGGTGGTGCCGGACTCCAGCAGCGCGTCCGTGCACTCCTTGGAGGCGGCCAGGTGCAGGTAGGTGAAGAGCGTCTGGTCCTTGCGGAGGCGGTGGTACTCCTCCGCAATCGGCTCCTTGACCTTCAGCAGCAGGTCAGCGGTGCCCCAGACCTCGTCGGCGGTGTCCAGGATGGACGCACCGGCGGAGACGTACTCCTCATTCGTGATGGACGAACCGAGACCGGCGTCCTTCTCGATGAAGACCTGGTGGCCGTGGCGGACGAGTTCATGGACTCCGGCGGGCGTGATGGCCACGCGGAACTCGTTGTTCTTGACCTCGCGGGGGATGCCGACCTTCACGTCGATCACGGTCCTTGGAAGAGAGGGTGCAGAAGGAATTATCCCCTCATGCGTCGCATGACGGAACTGACCGCGCCGAACGCGGTCCAGCCAGTCTATTGAAGGAGCCCTTCTTGTCTAGCCTTGCAAAGCATTAATTTGTGCGAGAAGCACCACCGATTTCGTAGGTCACTCGGGGTGATCTCCAAAGAGTCGCTCTCCGGCGGCCCGATGGAGCCGTGCCGCGGCCGGATCTCCGAGCCGTTCGAGGGTGTCCGCAATCCGCAGCTGCAGGGCCGCCTCCAGCCGTCCGCCACCCGCTTTACGGGCGATGTCCAGGGCTTCCAGACAGGTCCGCAGCGCCTCCTCGGGCCGCCCCGCGTACTCCTGCACCCGGGCCACCTCACCGGTCGCCCGCGCCTGGCCGGCCATCTCACCGAGGCGGCGATAGGCCCCGACGGCCGCCCGCCACGCCTTGAGCGCCTCGTCCCACCGGCCCGCCTGCGCGAGCGCGCCGCCGATCCGGCCGTGCAGCCGCGCCGCGTCCCCGCCCTCACCGCGGGCGAGCCGCAGCTCCAGGGCCCGGCCGTACCAGTCGGCGGCCCGCTGCCAGTCGCCCAGCTCGGTATAGGTGCCGCCCAGCGACTCCAGTGCCCGGCCGGTGGCCAGGGGGTCCTTCACCGAGCGTGCCGCCTCCAGCGCACCGCGGTAGCGGGTGAGCGCCTGTGTGGTCCGTCCCGCCTGGCCGTCCAGGTCGCCGAGGTTCAGCAGGGCGGCGGCCCGCTCCCGCGGCAGCCCGCGCCGCTCGGCGACCCGCAGGACGAGCCCGTGCAGCGCGTAGAGGTCCGGTGCGGCGGCCTCGGCGCCCTGGTGGGCCAGCAGCGTACGGGTCAGCACGGCCATCAACCGCCGGTCCAGGGTGTCGAGTTCACCGTCCACGACGGCGATCCTTGCGGCGTCGAGCAGGGCGCCGCGGCGGATGCGCAGCCAGTGCGCGGCGGCGTCCCGGGAGCCGAAGCGCAGCGCGCGCGGCAGCCCCGCGGTCTTCCGGCGGGCGGGGGAATCGGCCGGCTCCGCCATCGCCCGGCAGGACTGCAGCAGCCGTACGGTCCGCTCCAGCATCCGGGCGCGGGCCAGCTCGATCTCGGCCGGGCGCTCATGCTCCGTGAGCAGTGCGCGCACCAGCGGGCAGAGGCAGCCGGGAAGGCGGTACGGGGGATACAGGGCGGCGTCGGGCGCGGGGACGCCGGGGGCCTCCTCGCCCTCGTCGGCGGCGGGCCGCAGCAGTCCGAGCGCGGCGCATTCGCTCAGCGTCGTGGCGGCCACGGCCACCGAGCAGCCGGCCAGCGCGGAGGCGATATGCGCGTCCACCAGACCGCCCGGGGCCAGGGTGATCAGCCGCAGCATCCGGGCGGCGGGCGCCGGCAGCGCGTCATGGGCGAGGCGGAAGGCGCGGAACAGCGGCCGGGCCCCGGTGGGCAGGTCCGGCGGCAGCGGTACGGCCCGCAGCGCCTGGCACAGATCGGCGACCGAGGACATCGGGCGGGCGGCGAGCCAGGCCCCGGCCAGGACCAGGGCGGCGGGCTGGCCGCCGCACTCCTCGACGACACGGTCGGCGGTCCGCGGATCCACCGTGATCCGGGTCGGTCCGGCATACCGGCTGAGGACGGCGACCCCGGCCGCGCTGTCCAGACCGCCCAGGGCGCACGGCCGGACGTCCGGAATGCCGGTCAGCGGCCCCTGCGAGACGACCACGACCAGACAGTCCGGGGCGTCGGGAAGCAGCGGTTCGACCTGGTCGGCGCCGGGGGCGTCGTCCAGGAAGAGCAGGGCCCGGCGCCCGGCGAGCGCCTCGCGCAGCCGTCCGGTCAGCTCGTCCTCGGGGGCGCCCGGCGGGGCGCCTGTGCCGAGCGCGGCCAGCAGCTCACGTGCGGTGCGGCCGGTGTCGGCCGGTTCACCGTCCGGGCCGGTCAGGGTGGCCCGGAGAACCCCGTCGGGATGTCCGTCGGCCAGCTCCCGCAGCAGCTCCTCGGCCAGGGCCGTCCGTCCGGAACCGGGGCGCCCGGCGATCAGCAGCACCCGGCTGCGGGCGCCCTTGCGGCCGGAGAGGGTGTCCAGGCCGGCGCGGGCGATATCGGCGTGCAGCTCCTTGAGTTCGCGGCGCCGCCCGGCGAATCCGCCGGTGGACGGGGCGGCGGCGGTCGCGGGGACGGTGGGGCGGGCGGCGGCACCGGCCTGGCGGGGCGCCGCGGCCCGCGGTCCGGGCGCTGTCGTGGCAGCCGCTTCCGCCGCCTCCGGCGGGAGGTGCCCCCCGCCCACCGCCTGGTCCGTCACCGGCTCACGCTCCCGTCCACCTGCGCGTACGAATCCACCGCTGGGGCGGACGCTGCCGAGCGTAGTTCACGGCCCGTCACGTCTCGTGCAGCGCGGGGCGGTTGAGTCACCCGATCGGATCGGCGGATCATCCGACGGGCCCGTGGTACGGCGGGAAGGGGCCCGGCTCAGACCTCGAAGGGGCGGGCCGGCCAGGGCGCGTCGGCCGGGCGCAGCGCGTCCAGGCCCGCGCCGCCCTGGGCCGCGGCGAGCGCCAGCACTCCCACGACGAGGCAGTTGTTGTGCAGCTCACCGGCGAGCGCGCCACGGATCAGCTCGTCCTGCGGCACCCGCGCCAGCTCCATATCGGCCTCCTCCTCGGAGACCTCGAAGCGCTCGCCCTCCGCCTCGGACAGATCGCGGGCGAGGAAGATCCGCACGGCCTCGTCGCAGCCGCCGGGCGTGGTGTAGACGTCGGTCAGCACCCGCCAGTCCCCGGCCTTGACGTGCGCTTCCTCGTACAGCTCGCGCTGTGCCGCGTGCAGCGGGTTCTCGCCGGGGATGTCGAGCAGCCCGGCGGGGATCTCCCACAGCTTCTGGCGTACGGGGTGGCGGTACTGGCGCAGCACCAGCACCCGGCCCTCGTCGTCGAGCGCGACGACGGCCACCGAGCCGGGGTGGACCTGGTAGTCACGCGAGACGCTGGACCCGTCGGGCATGACGACCTGGTCGGTGCGGACGCTGGTCTTGTTCCCGGTGAACGGCGTCGTGGTCGCGGTGACCGTCCACTCCTCGGGGGTGTCCTTGATCGCCATGGCGCGTCCTCCTGTATGTGCCTGTGCCAACGCAGAAACCGGGGCACGACCTGCGAGAGGCCGTACCCCGGCAACCGTATCCGCCGCGGTGTGCGCTACTTCGCGGAACCCGTCTTGCGCGCGACCGCGGCCTTCACCAGACCGGCGAAGAGCGGGTGCGGACGGGTCGGGCGGGAGCGCAGCTCCGGGTGTGCCTGGGTGGCGACCAGGTAGGGGTGGATCTCGCGCGGGTACTCGACGTACTCGACGAGCTTGTTGTCCGGGGAGGTGCCGGAGAACAGCAGCCCGGCCTTCTTCTCCAGCTCACCGCGGTAGGCGTTGTTGACCTCGTAGCGGTGGCGGTGGCGCTCCTCGACGTAGGGCTGGTCGTCGTAGACCTCGCGGACGATCGAGCCCTCGGCGAGCTTGGCGGGGTACATACCCAGCCGCATCGTGCCGCCCATATCGCCCTCACCTGCGACGATGTCCATCTGCTCGGCCATCGTGGAGATGACCGGGTCGGCCGCGGCCGGGTCGAACTCGGTGGAGTTCGCGCCCTCGATGCCGGCCAGGTTGCGGGCCGCCTCGATGACCACGCACTGCAGGCCCAGGCACAGGCCGAGCAGCGGGAGCTTGTTCTCCCGGGCGTAGGTGATCGCGCCGACCTTGCCGTCCACGCCCCGGTCGCCGAAGCCGCCGGGGATGCAGACCGCGTCACAGTCCCCGAGCTGCTCGGCGGCGCCGGCCGGGGTCTTGCAGTCGTCGGAGGTGACCCACTTCAGCTTCACCCGGGTCTTGTTCGCGAAGCCGCCGGCCCGCAGCGCCTCGGTGACCGAGAGGTAGGCGTCGGGCAGGTCGATGTACTTGCCGACCAGCGCGACCTTGACCTCGTGGTCGGGGTTGTGGACGCGGTCGAGCAGGTCCTCCCACTGGGTCCAGTTCACGTCGCGGAACGGGAGGTCCAGCTTCCGTACGACATAGGCGTCCAGGCCCTCGGTGTGCAGCACCTTGGGGATGTCGTAGATCGACGGGGCGTCGATCGCGGCGACCACCGCGGCCTCGTCGACGTCGCACATCAGCGAGATCTTGCGCTTGATGGCGGTCGGCACCTCGCGGTCGGCGCGCAGCACGATCGCGTCGGGCTGGATACCGATGTTGCGCAGCGCCGCGACCGAGTGCTGGGTCGGCTTGGTCTTCAGCTCACCGGACGGGCCGATGTAGGGGAGCAGCGAGATGTGCACGACGAAGACGTTGTCCCGGCCGACCTCGTGGCGGACCTGGCGGACGGTCTCCAGGAACGGCAGCGACTCGATGTCGCCGACGGTGCCGCCGACCTCGGTGATGACGACGTCGACGTCCTCGGTCGCCATCCGCCGGATGCGGTGCTTGATCTCGTTGGTGATGTGCGGGATGACCTGCACGGTGTCGCCGAGGTACTCACCGCGCCGCTCCTTGGCGATCACGGTGTTGTAGACCTGGCCGGTGGTGACGTTCGCGGAGCCGTCGAGGTCGACGTCCAGGAAGCGCTCGTAGTGGCCGATGTCCAGGTCGGTCTCGGCGCCGTCGTTGGTGACGAAGACCTCACCGTGCTGGAACGGGTTCATCGTTCCGGGGTCGACGTTCAGATACGGGTCGAGCTTCTGCATCGTGACCCGCAGACCGCGCGCCTTGAGGAGAGCACCCAGGCTGGAGGCGGTGAGCCCCTTGCCCAGCGAGGAGGCGACGCCCCCGGTGACGAAGAGGTGCTTGGTCGTCGTGGATTTGGGCGGCATGGCCAAGAGGGAACTCCCGTGGTCGCGAGGTGGAGAGGTGCGAAGCGGCGCCGTCCCGGTTTTCAGGGGTGCCGTCGCTGCGGTTCGGGGGTTCTCGTGCCCACCGGTCCACGGGGTACCAGGCTATCAGCGACCGGGCATGGTCGCGTCCGGCCACACACGGCGACCGTGCGCTCACGGGCGGGGTGACGGTGTCACGTGACGGAGGCCACCCGTTCGGAGCACGTCAGTCCGTGCGAGCGTCACGCGGATCACCCACCTGCGTCGTATCCTGCTCGGACACTCGCTACGAGCCGTCCGGGAAGGCACCACCCGAGCCGTCCGGGAAGGCACCACCCTCCCCCAGCTACCGCTGGGTGGGGGTCCCCCAGCGGTAGCCGGGGGAGTGCCCCCAGCCCGATTTCCGGTCCCGCTGCTCGGCGACGTTTCATGGGCAGGACGGACCAATACATACGTCCCATGGGGGGCGTGACTCCAGTTCGACGGGAGATGCACGTGGCCGGGCGCATCGAGGACTACGCACTTATCGGCGATATGCAAACCGCCGCTCTAGTGTGCCGGGACGGCACGGTGGACTGGCTGTGCCTGCCCCGCTTCGACTCCCCGGCGGTCTTTGCGGGGCTGCTGGGCACGGAGGAGCACGGATTCTGGCGGATGGGGCCGGTCAACGGTCCCGGGGGCCGGTCCGCGCCGGCCGACCGCCGTCGCTACCGGGGCGATTCGCTCGTCCTGGAATCGGAGTGGGACACCCCGCGCGGCACCGTCCGCGTGATCGACTTCATGCCGCCCCGTGACGGGGCGCCGCAGCTGATCCGCATCGTGGAGGGCGTCAGCGGCCGGGTCCCGATGCGCTCGGCGCTGCGGATGCGGTTCTCGTACGGCTGGGTCGTGCCCTGGGTGCACAAGATCGACGACCGTACGGTCGCGGTCGCGGGCCCCGATTCGGTGTGGCTGGACACCGAGGCGGAGACGTACGGCAAGGACCTGACGACCTACTCCGACTTCACCGTCTCGCCGGGTGAGCGGATCGCGTTCACCATCAGCTGGGAGCCCTCGCACAAGCAGCCGCCGGCGGTGGCCGACCCGGAGGGGTCGCTGGAGGCCACCGAGGAGTTCTGGCGCGAGTGGGTCGAGCACTGCACGTACCACGGCCCCTACCGGGACGCGGTGGTGCGCTCGCTGATCACGCTGAAGGCGCTGACGTACGCGCCGACCGGCGGGATCGTGGCGGCGCCGACGACCTCGCTGCCGGAGTGCCTGGGCGGCGTCCGTAACTGGGACTACCGCTTCACCTGGCTGCGGGACGCCGCGATCACGCTGTCCTCCCTGCTGCGCACCGGCTACCGCGAGGAGGCGCGGGCCTGGCGGGAGTGGCTGCTGCGGGCGGTGGCCGGCGATCCGGAGAACCTTCAGATCATGTACGGCATCGCCGGCGAACGGGAGTTGGGCGAGAACGAGCTCACCTGGCTTCCCGGCTACGAGAACTCCCGCCCCGTACGGGTCGGCAACGGCGCCGCCGGACAACTCCAGCTCGATGTCTACGGCGAGGTCACCGAGGCGCTGCACCTGGCCCACATGACGGGCCTGGCCCGCAACGACTACGCCTCGCTGCTCCAGCTCAAGCTGATCCAGTGGGTGGAGAAGCACTGGGACGAGCCGGACGAGGGCATCTGGGAGGTCCGCGGCCCGCGTCGGCACTTCGTGCACTCCAAGGTCATGACCTGGGTCGCGGTCGACCGCACGGTCAAGCTGATCGAGTCCGGGGACGTCGACGGCCCGCTGGAACGCTGGAAGGACCTGCGCGAGACCATCCACCGCGACGTCTGCGAGAAGGGTTACGACAAGGAGCGCAACACCTTCACCCAGTCCTACGGCTCCCAGGAACTGGACGCCTCACTGCTGCTGATCCCGCAGATGGGCTTCCTGCCGCCGGACGACAAGCGCGTCATCGGCACCATCGAGGCGATCCAGCGCGAGCTGTCCACCGAGGACGGCTTCGTGCTGCGCTACCCGACATCCGGCGCGGACGACCTCGGCGTGGACGGCCTGGAGGGCGAGGAAGGCGCCTTCCTCGCCTGCTCGTTCTGGCTCGCCGACGACCTCGCGATGATCGGCCGGGTCGACGAGGCCCGCACACTCTTCGAGAAGCTGCTCTCGCTCCGCAACGACCTGGGCCTGCTCGCCGAGGAGTGGGACCCCAAGGCCCGGCGCCAGGTGGGCAACTTCCCGCAGGCGTTCAGCCATGTCCCGCTGATCGACACGGCGCTGCGGCTTACGGCTAGTGGGGCTTACGGGGGTTAGCGCCCCCTCCGGGGCGCCAACCGCCCGGCGTTCTGTGGTGCCGCCCGGATGTGGGTGGCACCACGTTGCTTTGTCAGAACGGGGTCAGGGTGAGGGTGAGTTCCTTCGGGGCGGGGTCCTCGATGTAGGAGGCGAAGCCGGCGACGTCGTCGAAGGCGAAGCCGTAGGCCCTGCCGTCTTTGGTGGCGGCGTGCATGGCCTTGGCGTAGTGGTTGGTCAGCCGCCCCCCGTAGAAGGTGGCCGGGTCGGTGGTGGGCTGGGCGGTGTGTGAGGTGAGGGTGGAGCGGTTGAGGGCGGCGCCCAGGACGGCGGCGACCGGGCCGCGGGTCCCGTCATTGGGGGCGGCGAGGGTGCCGTCGCAGAAGAGGACATCGCGGGTGGACGGCTTGTCGAAGGAGACCGTGCCGGTGGGGGCGCCACGCTCGCCCTTGAGGCCCTCGGGGACGGTGAAGACGAGTTTGCCGTCGCGGACCCGGCCGGTGAAGGTACCCGCGTTCGTGGTGACGGACAGGTCCTTGGCCGCGTAGGCGGACCATGCCTCGTCGACGGCGGGGGCGAAGTAGTCCCCGGCGAACAGGCCGCTGTCCAGGCCGTGACCAGGGGCGATCACCCGCCGGTCGCCGATGACCAGCCGGTCGAAGCCCTCGGCGGCCTTGACGTCGGCGAAGATCCTGGCGCGGGCGCCGTCCTTGAGCGTGCCGGTGGTCTGTTCCTTGGCGCCGGAGAGCTGGAGCGCGAGCGGCACGCTGAACATGTCGACCATGGTGGTGTTGCAGTACATCCCGCCGGAGTTGTAAGTGAACTCGGCGCAATCGTGCAGCACGTCGTAGTTGGGGTCGCCGGCGACCCAGCCCGCCGGGTAGGCGAGCGCGGCCCTGCCGTTGCCGTCCTCGACCGCCTTGAACTTGAGCTTGCTGCCGAGCGCGGCGTAGATCCGGCCGGACATCTGCGGCAGCTGGAGGGTCGTGGTGCCGCTCGCGGCGAGCGGTATGGCGTAGTCGGTGAAGCCGTCGGAGCCGTTGTCGGCCAGGGCCACGGGCTTGAGTTCACCGTCGGGGGTGACGTGCACCTGCCGGGTGCCGTCATTGCCGACGAGGTAGATCCAGACCGAGGAGTTGGCGTAGGCGCCGGAGTTGTTGACGAGGTGCAGGGGCATTCCGGCGGCGGAACGGGCGGGCCCGCGGGGTGCTGCGGCCGGGGCGGGCGCGCCGTACGCACGGCCGGCCAGGGCGAATCCGGAGGTGGCGGCGGCTGCGGCGCCGGCGGCGAGACCGCCGAGCAGACTGCGGCGAGTGATCACGAGGGGGCTCCTTGTGGGGTGGTGTGCCCGTGGGGGTGGGGGGTGTGCCCGTTAGCGGGGGGTGTGCCCGTTGGGGGGCGCGGTCCGGCCCGTACGGCCTCGGCGGGGCGGCGGGCGGAGAGCGAGGGGCAGAGACCGAAGGGCGGAGACCGTCCGGCGTCCGGGACCCGGCTCTCATGCTCATGACACTCACTCCTCGGTGCGGTGGGGCGTGAGGAGGCCGATGGGGGCGCGTCGAGCTTCGATGGCGGCGTGAGGAGTGCGATGAGGGGCGCGAGGATTCCGATGGGGCCGTCGGGGCCGAGAGCGCTCTCATGTCCTGCGCTGTGCACCCTGCCGACTCGATGAAAGACCGTCAAGTCATCGCGCTCAGGAAGGAGTTGAATGGAGGCAACGGAGTCGATGGAGCTGAATGGTGTCTGAGCCGTACGGCCGCGGCGACGCTGGAGGCGGTCGCGGCACTCGCCGGCGTCTCCCGCGCCACGGTGTCCCGGGTGGTCAACGGCGGTGCGGGCACCGGGTCCTCGATCCCGGCCTCGTCCAGGACGAGGTTCTGCCGGTCAGTCGACTGCTGGTCGGTCTCTTGTAGACGATTTTGGCCGCGCTGTTCCCCGCTCCTGTCGGCGCATCGGACCTCGGGTGTCATCTAACCCTGTCGCCAATCGCCATCGGATCTCATGGGATCGGAGCCGTCGTCAGATCCCGGAATCACTGGGTTCATTGGACGCACGCCGCCCCTGTCGTCATTCGATCGTTTGACGACAGGCGGACGACGCGTCCGGGTGATGTAGTCGGGACAGGCTGCTGTCTGCCATCGGTGAACACCACCCCGAGCGGGCGCAACGGTCATTACCGTCCAGTCGCATGACGACGGTAACAACCCGTACGGTCGAATACCCGGCCGACAACCTGACGATGATCGGATACCTCGCGCTCCCGGCCGGTGCCGAGCGCCGGCCCGCAGTCCTGATCGGCCCCGAGGGGACGGGGCTCAGCGATGTCGAGCGCCGGCGGGCCGAGGCTCTGGCCGAGCTGGGGTACGTGGCGCTGGCCTTCGACCTCCACGGCGGACGCTATTTGGACGACCCAGAGGAAATGTTGGCCCGTTGCATGCCGCTGCTCGCCGATCCCGACCGCATGCGAGGAATCGGTCACGCCGCGCTCAACGTGTTGCGTGCCGAATCACGGGCCGACCCCGACCGGACCGCCGCCGTCGGCTACGGCACCGGGGGCGCAGTCGCACTGGAACTCGGTCGCGATGGCGTCGACCTGCGCGCGATTGGGACAGTCAACGCACTGACCACGGGCCGACCGGGCGAGGCGGCACGCATTCGCTGCCCGGTATGGGCCGGGGTCGGGTCGGAAGACCCCATCATGCCGCCCGTGCAACGGGAGGCGTTCACCGCAGAGATGCAGGCCGCGGGCGTCGACTGGCGCCTCGTGGTCTACGGAGGAGCCCTTCACGCCTTCCACCACCCATCGGTCGACCACACCGTGCGTCCCGGCGTCGGCTACCACCCACGGCACGCACAGCGAGCCTGGCGTGACATCGTCGCCCTGCTCGCCGAGTGCCTGCCCGTCACGGATTGATCCGATCGGCTCCTGATACTCACTCCTGCCCGCCGTCGTCGTCTTCGTCCAGTTCTGGGGCGTCCGGGTCGCGCAGCGGGCGCAGGGCGCCGGCGGCCGGGGTGGAGGCGGTGAAGCTGTAGCGGCCGAGCAGGTTCAGGTTGCGGTGCTTGAGCGGCGACAGGCGGGCGATGTCCTCGTCTCTGATCTCGTGGCCTTCGGCGTGAAGCTGGGCGACGGCGGCGTCGATGTACTTCGTGGTCCACAGCACGATGGCGTTGAGGACCAGGCCGAGCGCGCCGAGCTGGTCTTATCCGAACTAGCCCAGCTCGGCGGCGGGTCCGCCTGCGGGCCGTCGTTCACCACGGAAAGTAGTCGTGAAGAAGTTGGTGGACGGGTTCCGTCGGGCATGTCGTGCACGTCGTCCGCGCGCTTCGCGGTCTTACTGGGAGAACGCGTAGGTCCGGACGGGGTCGAGGTGCAGTTCGAAGGGCCCGAAACAGTCAGCCGCGAGGGTCGCGACCGGAGCGCCGCAGGGACAGGCCCGGTTGAGTCCCTCGTCACCTGTCGGTCCGCAGCACCCACTGCTGTTCTCCCAGTTGGGCAGTGGCTGAAGGCTGGCGGCGTCATCAGGGTGCACCAGCACTGTGTGTCGGCTACCGGCCGAGACGACGAAGCCTTCTTCACGGCAGACCACGGGTCCGCGCGACTGAGCTGGCTTCGGGTCCTCCTGATCGTCCTGCGCGACGTAGGGAGGTCCCCACGGCTCGGGATCGATCGCGTAGTGGCCCCGCGGAACGGTGGAAGGCGCCCGGCGTGTCTCCTTGTCCCGGTCGCGCTCGTCGTCTGAGGCGTCACGGATGGCGGCAAGCTCGGCCAGTTCCGGTGTGATCGCGGTGCCGCACTTGGAACAGAGGAAGACGGTCATCCCCTCGTTGTAGTGCTCGGGCCTGCCCTTTCGCATCCTCGTTTCGCTGCTCGGAGTCGATGCGCGCGACGACGCCACGAAGATCGGGCATGCCCAGGTGGACGGTGGTGTGCCGGGCCGCGAGGTCGCGCATGGCGGCGAGCTTCTGCTCGGCGGCGGCGAGGCCGGCCTCGGTCGCGGCGACCTCGCCGAGCCAGCCTTGTTCCTTGGCCTGCTGGAGCCGGTCGAGCAGGTTCGCGTGGATCTCCTCCAATCTGGGCATCTGCTCGGGATCGGGCCGCAGGACAGGGCAGCGGATGCAGGCGTATTCATGGACACAGGGGGTGCCGAAGTCGCGTGCACAGACGCCCAGAGCGACCTTCCGCAGCTCGAAGTGGGCCAGGAAGTCCTGCCATTCCTGCGCGGTGGGCTCGCGGTACTCCTCACTGGGCCGCAGTGACCGGCGGCGGGCGATGAAGGACCGGTGGTGGTTGATGACGTCCTCGGGATAGATCGCGGCATAGCCGAGAGTCGTGTCGACCATCCGATGACCACAGATGCGGGCGGCGATGTGCGGGGGCAGGCCGGAGCGTAGGGCGTCGGTCACGAAGATTCTCCGGAAGTCGTGCGGCGTGTATCGCAGCTGCTCATCGCCGGGCCCGGTCAGCCTGCTGGCGGCGAGGGCGTCGTTGAGGCAGGTGTAGATGTAGTTGCGCGGGATCGCTCGGTCCTCCGGGCCGCAGCGGCGCTGGAGGAGGAACGGCATCGGCGCACTCCAGAGCCGTTCCAGACTGTCGTAGGCGGCGACCAGGGGCATGGTCTGCTGCCCGCGCCGGACGCGATGGTGATCGCTGTCAGCACCTCGCCGAGTTCTGGCGAGACCAGCAGCAGCCGCTCCTGGTCGAGCTTGGACGGGGCGACTTGCAGCATCGGCACGATCTCGCCGGTGGTGGGCAGCTGGTAGGCGACGAAGCTGTGGTGGGCGAGCTCCAACGCCTCCTCGATGCGCATGCCGGTGTGGCGAAGGACCTCGACGATGGCCCAGGCCCAGAAGGCGCGGCGCCATACGGCACGGCGATCCGGACCGCGAAGCTCCGGATCGCCGACTACGGGTACCGTCCTCGCCATGGGGCAGGAAGCGAAGATCGAAGCCGAGGTCACGGTACGCAGGGCGCTGGAGCTGCCCGCGCTGCGCCGCGGTCTGCCGGAGGTGCTGGCCGGCGAGGACCGGCTGGACCGGGCGGTCCGCTGGGTGCATGCGGGCGAGGTCCCGCATATCGCCTCGCTGCTCAAGGGCGGCGAGCTGCTGCTGACCACCGGGCTCGGGCTGGGGGCCCGGCCGTCCGAGCAGCGCGCCTTCATCCGTAAGCTCGCGGACCGCGACATCGCCGCGCTCGTCGTGGAGCTCGGCTCCCGTTTCGCCGCACTGCCCACCGCGCTGGTCGACGCCGCACGGGACTGCGGGCTGCCGCTGATCCAGCTGCACCGCGAGGTCCCGTACGTCACGGTCACCGAGGCGATCCACACCGAGATCATCAACAGCCACTACGCGCTGCTGCGGCGCGCCGACGAGATCCTGCGGCGCTGCACGGATGTACTGCTGCGCGGCGGAGGCGTCCCCGAGGTGCTCCGGCTGCTGGCCGTCTTCACCGGCAACCCGCTCTGTCTGGAGGCCCCCGACAGCAGCCCGCTCTATGCGGCGGGCCCGGACGGCGACGACGACGGCCCCGCGGAGGCCGACCCGCTGCTGGCCTGGGAGGGCCTGCGGGACACCGGCCTCCGGGTCGATGTGCCGGGCGGCGGCCACGGCCCCGACGCGGTCCGCGCCCGTCTCGTCCTGCTGCCGGTCAACGCCCCCTTGGCGCCGGTGCACCGGATCGTCGGCGAACGCGCCGCCGATCTGCTCGCGGTCGTCATGCTCCAGTCCCGCCAGGAGGAAGTGCTCGCCGCCCGGGGGCGCGGCGACTTCCTGGCCGACCTGGCGGAGGGCCGGATCTCCGCGACCGAGGCCCCCGCACAGGCCCGGCTGCTGGGCTTCCGCCCCGGCACCGACCCCGTCTTCCCGGTGGTGATGCGGCTGCCGGCGGGTCTTCCTTCCCCCGGCAGCTGGGCGCTGCTCGCCCAGGCCCTGCGCGAGGAACTCGCCGCCCCCGGGGTGCCCGTACTGCTCGGCGTGCGCCCGGTGGAGGGCCGGGTCCCGATACTGGTGGCGCTGCGCGCGGGCCAGGAACGTGATGCGCTCGCCGATCGGATCGCCGAGGCCCTGCGCGCCGGGGTCGTCCGCGCGGGCCTGGACCGGCCGGCCGCGCACCGCCCGGTGGTCGTCGTCGGTACGCCGGGTGACTGGGCGGCGGCGGGGCCCGGCCTGCAGCACGCGGCGGAGGCGGCCGCCGCGGCCCAGGGCCTGCCGGAACAGCCCTGGTACGACGCGCGTCGGCTGGATATCGAGCTGTTGCTGTGGCGGATGCGCGAACACGGCGAACAGGGCGTGCTCACCGACTTCGTTGAGCGCGCCATCGGGCCGCTGCTGGCCCATGACCGTGCCGCCCGTCAGCCGCTGCTGCCGACCCTGGAGGCATACCTGGCCAGCGCGGGCCGCAAGGCGGAGACCGCCCGCGACCTGAATGTGAACCGCCAGACTCTGTACGACCGGCTGGCCCGCATCGCGCAGCTGCTCGGCACGGACCTGGACGACCCGCAGACCGTCCTGGGCCTGCGACTGGCCCTGCGCGCCCGCCGCCACACGGACAAGCCGTAGGGGCTGTGTGGTGGACGAGGTCGAACGATCGGAGCGTGGGGAGCGGAGACGAGGCGGCTGGCGGCGCCGCCTCGGCTAGACCGGCTGAATCGGCTGGGTCAACTCGTCGTAGACGCTGAGGACCTGGGTGACGGTGTCGTTCTCGCTGGGCCAGCCGGCCGCCTGGGCGCGGCCCGCCGCGGCGAGCGCGTCCCGCCGCGCGGGGTCGGCCAGGAGCGCGAGAACCGTACGGGCCAGGGCGGCGGCGTCCCCGTAGCGGACCAGTTCCGCGGCCCGGCCGACCAGTTCGCGGGTGCCTCCGGTGTCGGTGGCGACCAGCGGCACCCCGGCGCGCAGTGCCTCCTGGGCGATCAGCGAGCGCGCCTCCCACCGGCTGGGCAACACCACCAGATCGGCGGCGGCGAGCAGTTCGGGCACGTCGTCACGGCGGCCGAGCAACTGGACGGGCAGCTGCTCGCTGTCGATCCGACGCTGCAGCGCGGATCGCTGGTCGCCCTCCCCCGCGATGGCGACCAGCGGCTGCGGGTCGAGCGCGCACCAGGCGTGCGCCGCGTCCAGCAGCAGGTCATGGCCCTGGTTCGGATCGAGACGGCCCACCGCGAGCAGCAACGGGCGGTCGACCGCGCCCAGTTCGGCCCGTTCCTTGTGGCGCCTGCGGTCGTGGTCCTCCAGCTCGTCCGGTGTGCCGCCGGACCGGGGGCGCGGAATCGCGACCGGCGCAAGCCGTGCATCACGGGCGCCCCGCTCGCGCGCCCGGTCCACAAGGTCGGAACAGGCGCCGAGAACCACGGCGGCGGCCCGTGCCACCCGCCGCTCCATCAGATGCACGACCCCGGCGCGCGCACCCTCGGTGTGCGCCTTCGTGTGCCAGGTGATGACCAGGGGGACCCGCCGCCCGCCCCGTGGACCGCGGAGTCCGCGCAACGCCATGGAGGCCCGCAGTCCGGCCCGCAGTCCGTGCGCATGGACGAGGTCGGCGTCCCAACAGGCGCTGCGCAGCACGGCGACACTCGCCGGATCCATCCGCGGAGGGACCTGTACGAAGCGCGCGCCCGCCCCGGTGAAGTCGTAGGCCTCCTCGGTCTCCGGCGTGGCACAGACGGACACCCGCACACCGCGCGCGACCAGCCCTTCGGCCAGCGACCGGACATGTGCCGCGCTGCCGGCGCTGCCGTGCCCGAGCACCTGGACCGTGCGCAGCGGCGACAGCCCGTGCGCCGAGGTCGGGGTGCTGGTCACGTGGTCGGGCTCCTGGGTCGGGGGCGGGTGGGGACGTACCGGCGGATCGGTCCGCTCTGCTGCGGCGCGCGTCCGGCCACCACCTGCCTGCCCGGCATACGGGCGGGACGCGGCGAGCGGACCCGGGGCTCGCACCGCGCCCAGGATGCCAGCCCGGCGAGGTCAAATCGGCACCGTCCGGCCGCCGTTCCGGTGGGAAGTCTCACCCCAGCGCCCACCAGATCACCCACATGGGCGACAAACCGCCCGCGCGGGTTCATGGCTCGTGAGGGTGACTCCACTCCCCGGAGTGCGCCTCGCGCGGTGGTGGAGGGCGCGTGCGCCGTCGGTCGGGGCGGGCTCGGTGTTTGGCTGGATAGGGCGTTGATGTGGGAGGGGGCGCTGGCGGGAATAGCTGTCTTGTCTGGGTTTGGCTCGTGGCGGCTCGGGGGGGGGTGGCCTGCGCCGGTGGCATTTCGGTGGGGTGGGTTCGTGGGCGGGCCTTGGGGGGTTGGTGGGCTCCGGGAACGGTCGGTGGGGGTCGGTGAGCAGTGAGCGGTTGGTGGGCGCCAGGGGCCGGTGCGCGGTGCGTGAACGGCCGGCGGGCAGCCAGTGGGCGGTGGGCTGTCCGTGGGCGGCCGGTGGCCGGTCCGTGGGCGGTTCCCGTGGGCAGTCCGTGGGGCAAGGCGCGCGATGGGTAGAAGTTTTCCCCGCCGCCCACCCCCCTTCGGGGGGTGGGCGGGTGTAGGTGAGGCGTTCCGAAGAGCCTCCCGTGGGCGGGCTTTCCGGGCCGGGCCTTCCTAGGCCGAGCCTGCGGTGCCGGGGCCGGGGCCACTGGGCCGAGTCTGCAGAGGCCGTGCCGGGCCTGCCGAGGCCAGGGCTGCCGCAGGGCCAGGCTTCTCCCGTGTACGGACCGCAGCCGGCCGGGGCGCAGGGCACGCGGCGGGAGGCAGCCGGGCCGCCTGCGAGGCGCCCGCTTCTCCGGACGACGGGCGGCGCTCTCTCACGAGGCGCCCGCGCACGGCCGGCCCCGTCGGCCGGCCCTCAACAGGCATGCATCCAGACTCAGAACGCCGCGGCCGCGCGGCTGACGCGGTCTCCTGCCGCTGCGGCGGCGATCAGTCCGGCGGCGTGCGCGGCCAGGCCCCGGCGGCCGTTGCCCGTGACGATGGCGAGACCGAGCGCCGCACCGAGGGCGTGCGCCCCGGCGTCCCCGATCATCGTGCGCTCCCCTACGTCGTCGCCGAGGACGGCAGCCACGGCGCCCATGGGCGCGGCGGACAGCACGCCCGCCGGACCGCGGCGCAGCAACCCCGGTGCGCCGATGGCCAGTACGGCGCCGGCCGCCCGGCCCGGCCGGACGTCCAGGAGATTGACCAGATGTGCCGAGCCCGCGATCACCACGCCTGCCAGCAATTTGTCGGCCGGTCGCTCCTTGAGGAGGGTACCGGCGGCGAGCCCGGCGGCACCGATCCCGAACAGCTTCACCGCCCCAGTGGTGACCTCCTTGTGCCGCAGGGCAGAGAGGTGGGCCCGGAATCCGCGGCGTGGATCACTGGCACCGAACACGTCGTCGTACGCACCACAAGCCCCGGCGGCCAGGACCGCCAGCGCCCCGGCGGCGCGGGTCCGGGCGGGCAGCCCCGGTGCGGTGGCGGCCGCGAGGGCGGTACCGGTGGCCGTGGCGAGACCCGCGTGCAGGTCCACGATCCGGCCGGCGTAATTCTTCCGCTCCCACAGGACGGCACCGCCCGGCGGCCGCTTCCTGAGCACCGAGTACGCGGCGCGGGTCGCCCCTGCCGCCCCCAGGAGCGCCGAAATTCGCCCCGACGCCCTACTGCCTGCCACCGCCACCATGTCGCTCCCCTCGCCCGGCACCCTGTGTGCTCGACTCGGGTCACCCTAGAGGCGGGCGAAGCCCGGTCACGCGGAGAACGACGAGCCCGGCATCCTGTGGCAGGCGGGAGAAGGGCGGTACCCCGGGCACTCGCGAACTTCCTAGTTGCCCGTACGCGCCGTCTCCAGCAGCTCCTCGGCATGCGCGCGGGCCGTTTCGGAGTCCTCCTGGCCGGCCAGCATCCGGGAGAGTTCGCGGATCCGCTCCTCGCCTTCCAGGACCTTGACGCCGCTTCTGGTGACCGAGCCGTCGTTCGTCTTCGCCACCAGCAGCTGGCGGTCCGCGAACGCCGCGACCTGCGGGAGGTGCGTGACGACCACGACCTGCGCCGACTTCGCAAGCCTGGCCAGCCGTCTGCCGACCTCGACGGCCGCCTTGCCGCCGACCCCCGCGTCGACCTCGTCGAAAAGGTAGGTCGGTACGGGGTCGGAGCCGGCGAAGACCACCTCCACGGCGAGCATCACCCGGGAGAGCTCACCGCCGGATGCCCCCTTGGCGATCGGCCGGGGCGGGGCGCCCGGGTGGGGGGCCAGAAGGAGTTCGACCTCATCGGCGCCGGCCGGTCCGTAGGCCACCGTACGGCCGCCGACCTCGATGCCGTCGGCGTCCTCGGCGACCTCGGTCTGGCGGATCTCGACGGTTACCCGGGCGTGCGGCATGGCCAGTTCGGCGAGTTCGGCGGTGACCGCCTCGGCGAAACGCTTCGCCGAGGCCGTACGGGCATCGGTCAACGTTTGTGCCAGTTCGCCCAGTTCTGCGCGGAGAGCGTCCCGCTCGGCGGTCAGCTCGCCGATCCGGTCGTCGTCGCCGTCCAGTTCGGCGAGCCGGGCGGCGCTCTCCTCCGCCCAGGCCAGCACTGCCGCGATGTCCTGGCCGTACTTGCGGGTCAGATGGTTCAGCGCGGCGCGGCGCTCCTCGACGGCGGCGAGCCGCAACGGGTCGGCGTCCAGGCCGTCCGCGTATCCGGCCAGCTCGCCCGCCACGTCCGCCATCAGGATGCCGATCTCGCCGATCCGCTCGGCCAGCCCGGCGAGCTCCCGGTCGTGGCTGCGTACGGCCTCCAGCGCACGATGGGCGCCGGCGACCAGTGTGGTGGCGTCGACGCCCTCGGGGTCCTCGGGATTGCCGGCCAGCGCGGCGTGCGCGAGGGTCGCGGCGGAGGCCAGTGCCTCGGCGTGGCCGAGCCGCTCCGCCTCGGCGGCGAGTTCGGTGTCCTCGCCGGGCTGGGGCTCGGCCGCCGCGATCTCGTCGAGGCCGAAGCGCAGCAGATCGGCTTCCTGCGAGCGTTCACGGGCCCGTGTCGTCAGCTCGTCCAGCTCGGTGGCGACGGCGCGCAGCCGGCGGTGGGCGGCGGTGTACTTGGCCAGCGGGACCGCGACCGTGTCTCCGGCGTAGCGGTCCAGGGCCTGGCGCTGGCGGGCCGGCCGCAGCAGGCCCTGCTGGTCGGTCTGGCCGTGTACGGCGACCAGGTCGTCGGCCAACTCCGCCAGGAGGCCGACCGGTGCGGAACGGCCTCCCACGTGTGCGCGTGAACGGCCCTCCGCGGAGACCGTGCGGCTGATCAACAGCGCCCCGTCGTCCAGCTCCGCACCGGCCTCCTCGGCCCGTACCGCGGCGGGGGTCCGGGGACCGATGCCGATCCTGCCCTCCACCACCGCCGATTTGGCGCCGATCCGGACCAGGGCGGGGTCGGCGCGCCCGCCGAGCAGCAGGCCGAGGCTGGTGACGACCATGGTCTTGCCCGCGCCTGTCTCGCCGGTCACCGCCGTGAAGCCGGGGGACAGCTCGACAACGGCGTCGTCAATGACACCCAGGGACCGGATCCGCATCTCCTCCAACACGGATACGACCTTACGAGGTCCAGGGGGCACCCCGCGACGGCCTCCCCTCACTCCTGCCGCCGACCCTGCGGAAAACCGCACCGAAAAACGGGGGGATTCCGCATGGTGCGTGATCACGCTCAGCTGTCACGCTGATCACAGTCCGGAACGAAAGGTGTGCTCATGTCCAGCGAATCGAGGGATGCGGGGCGGTGCGGTCACCGGCCCGCAATCAGCAAGTCAGCGGTGGTCACGCGGGGTGCGGTGGCGCGTGCCGGCGCTTCGATGAGGCTGCTCATCGCGGCCCGCGCGGAGGCCCTGCCATCCGCCGCGGGCCGGGCGAAGACGGCCCGCGGCGCCGCGGCGGGCACGGCCGTCACTCGACTTCGCGGACGGAGCCATATGTCGATATTCGCGAGCGCCTGGACGAGGGGACGGGCCGTCGCCCGGCAGCGCCGCGGCTTCGCGACGCTCCGCGCGATCGGCACCCGCTTCCTCCCGACCCACTGTCTCCCAAGCCGCTGTCTCCCGAACCGGTGGCCACGCGGGCGCACCGGACAGCCCTTACTGCGGCGCCCCCCGCCACCCCGCCACGGGGAGGGCGAACTTGGCGACCAGACGATCCGTGAAGGAGGCATGGTGCAGACGGGCCAGACGTACGGGTACGGCGCCGCGGCGGACCTCGACGCGGGCGCCGGCGGGGAGTTCGACGCTGCGGCGGCCGTCGCACCACAGAATGCCGTGCGGCGTCTTGGGTTGGACCTCGACCGCCAGTACGGAACGCGGCGAGGTGACCAGCGGCTTGGCGAACAGGGCGTGGGCACTGATCGGGACCATCAGCAGGGCCTCGACCTCGGGCCAGACCACCGGCCCGCCGGCCGAGAAGGCGTATGCGGTCGAACCGGTCGGGGTCGCGCAGACCACACCGTCGCCGCCGAAGCGCGAGACGGGCCGGCCGTCGACCTCGGTCACCACCTCCAGCATCCGCTCCCGCGCGGCCTTCTCCACCGACGCCTCGTTCAGGGCCCAATCGGTGTGGACGACATTGCCGTTGTTGCGGACGAGGACATCGAGCGTCATCCGCTCCTCGACCTCGTACGCCCGGGTGACGACCCGGTCGACGACCTTGTCGAGGTCATCGCGCTCGGCCTCCGCGAGGAACCCGACCCGGCCGAGGTTGACGCCGAGCATCGGGACCCCGGACGTCCTGGCGAAGTCCGCGCCGCGCAGCAGCGTGCCGTCCCCGCCCAGGACCACCAGGAGTTCGCAGCCCTCGGCGGCGCACTGCTCGGAGTCGACGCGCTGCACCGACGACGGCAGCGGCAGATCCGCCGCCTCCTCCGCCAGCACCCGCACCCCGATGCCGCTGCGCAGAAGCCCCTGGACCACGAGTTCGGCGCTGCGGATGGCCGCGGGACGGCCCGTGTGTGCGAGCAGGAATACCGTCCGCCCAGCTCCGCTGTTCTCGTGTGCTGCGCTGCCTTCAACTGCCTGGGTAGTGGTCAACGAGGCCCCTCCGCCACTGCACGGTCGACATCCGCCGGGTCGAGTGCAGGCGCCCCGGCGCGCAGCCACAGAAAGTACTCGACATTCCCGGAAGGTCCAGGCAGTGGGCTCGCAGTTACGCCAAGTACGCCAAATTCCAGTTCGGCGGCCCGGCTCGCCACCGCGCGTACGGCCTCGGCCCGCAGCTCCGCGCTGCGCACCACTCCGCCGCTGCCCAGCCGCTCCTTGCCGACCTCGAACTGCGGCTTGACCATCAGCACCAGATCCGCGTCGGGCGCCGCACAACGGGCCAGTGCGGGCAGGACGAGCCCCAACGGGATGAAGGAGAGATCGCCGACGACGAGGTCGACGGGCTCCGAGTCGATCTGTTCCAGGGTCAATTCGCGTACGTTGGTGCGGTCCTTCACGGTGACCCGCTCGTCGCTCTGGAGGGACCAGGCGAGCTGTCCGTATCCGACATCGACGGCCACGACATGACGGGCGCCGGCCCGCAGCAGGACATCGGTGAAGCCACCGGTCGAGGCGCCCGCGTCCAGCGCCCGGCGGCCCTCGATCTTCAGGCCGAGCGGGACGAAGGCGGCGAACGCACCGGCGAGCTTGTGTCCGCCGCGCGAGACATAGTCGGGGTCGCTCTCGTCCTCGCGGACGACCACGGCGGCGCTGGTCTCCACCTGGGTGGCCGCTTTGGACGCGGTCGCCCCGCCGACGGTCACCCGGCCCGCGGCGATCAGCTGGCTCGCGTGCTCACGGGAACGGGCCAGCTTGCGGCGCACCAGCTCCGCGTCGAGTCGGCGTCGTGCCACTCCTGCCACCTGTGGTTCAGCTCCTGTTGTCGTGCGTCGTCGAGGAAGGGGCGGGCGGCCCGGGGTGCTGGTCGAGACCGGCCAGCACATCGCGCAGCCCACGATGCACATCCTCGTACACCTGGCGGTGCTCGCTCACGGGGAGGTGGTCGGCATCGGCGAGGCGCCGCAGCCCGGCATCCACCGCGCCCTCGCCGGTCGGCGTCACGCCCACCCCGATCGGCTGCGGCCCGGCGGGGCCCTCCGGGTCGGCTGCGGTGTCCGGCCGGTGCTGGCCGCTGGGATCAGCCGCGGTGCCCGGCCGCCCCTGGCCGCCGGGATCAGCTGCGGCATCCGGCCGGTCGTGGCCGTCCGGCTCGGCCGCGGTGTCCGACTGACCCTGGCCACCCGGCTCGGCGTCGGCGGCGCCGCCCTGCCCGACTGAACCGGACAGCAGGCCTCCCGCGGTGCTCACGTCTCCGCTGTCCTCGTGCGGCCCGGTCGCCGCGAGCTCTCCGGTCCCCGTGGGCGCCCCGGGCTCCCCGGACGCCCCGGCTTCTCCGGCTTCTCCGGACACCCCGGGCTCCCTAGGCTTCCCGGGCTCCCCGACCTCTCCGGGCGCTGCGGCTTCCGTGGGATCCCCAGGTTCCGCGGGATCCCCAGGTTCCATGGGACCCACAGGTTCCCCTGGCGCGGCCTTCGCGGCTTTCGCGGTCGCCTCCGGCTCCGGGCCGGATGTCGGCTCTTCCATGTCCCCGACGCTACCTCGGCGAGGCCGGTCGAGGAGGAACGAGACGTCCCCGACCTGGCGTATCGTCGTCCGGGATGGCAACCCTCGACCAGTGCCGCGCCGCTCTCGACCGGCTGGCCCAGAACCTGTCCTCGGCCGACGGCAGCGTCCGGCAGGCCGCCACGTTCGACCGCTCGCTCAGCTGCCGCATCACGGACCTCGATGTGACCTTCGTCGGGCGGCTGGCCGACGGCACCATCCGGGAGGTGACCCACGTTCCCGGCCCGCCGCCGCACAAGGCCGATATCCGGCTGTCCATGGCCGGGGACGACCTGGTGGCCCTGGTGGACGGAGAGCTGAACTTCGCCAAGGCGTGGGGCAGCGGTCGCGTCAAGCTGGAGGCCGGCCTGCGCGACCTGCTGCGCCTCCGAACGCTGCTGTAGCGGCAGCCCGCCGGCCGCGCTCCGCCGACCGCGGCCCCCACGGCCCCACGGCCCCGCGGTCCCGCACCCTGCCTCTACCGGCCGCCCCTTCGGCCCACCCCCGCAGCGGCCTCTTCCGCCCCCACAGCTTCCGTCCCCACAGGCGACTTTTCCACTCCCGCAGACGCCTCTGTCCCGTCCACAGGCGACTTTTCCACTCCCACAGAGGCCCCGTCCGCCTCCGCAATGGCATCTTCCCCCTCCGCAGACGCCGTCCCCTCCAACGTCCGCCCCCCTGCCGAGCCATTGCGCCGCTTGCGGGCCGCCGGGACGACCAAGGGGGTGCCCGTCTCCGGGTCGTCGATGATCTGGCAGCCGAGACCGAAGACCTGCTCCACCAGGTCGGCCGTGACGATGTCGGCGGGGGCGCCCTCGGCGATGACCGCGCCGTCCTTCATGGCGATGAGGTGCGTCGCGTAACGGGCCGCGTGATTGAGGTCGTGCAGCACCGCGACCAGTGTGCGTCCCTGCTCCTCGTGGAGTTCCGCGCACAGGTCCAGCACCTCGATCTGATGCTGGATGTCCAGGTAGGTCGTCGGCTCGTCCAGCAGGAACAGTGGCGTCTGCTGGGCGAGTGCCATCGCGATCCACACCCGCTGCCGCTGCCCGCCGGACAGTTCGTCGACGTAGCGGTCGGCCAGCTCGCCGACGCCGGTGGCCGCCATCGACTCCTCGACGATCCGCTCGTCCTCCGGCGACCACTGCCGCAGCAGCCCCTGGTGCGGATAGCGGCCGCGGGCCACCAGATCCGAGACGGTGATCCCGTCCGGGGCGATGGAGGACTGGGGCAGCAGTCCGAGCGTCCTGGCGACCTTCTTGGCCGGCAGCGAGGAGATCGCCGCGCCGTCGAGCAGGACCGATCCGCCGGCCGGTTTGAGCATCCGCGAGAGTGCGCGCAGCAGCGTGGACTTACCGCAGGCGTTCGGGCCGACGATGACCGTGAAGGAGTGGTCGGGGATGGCGACCGAGAGGTTCTCGGCGATGACCCGCTGGTCGTAGGCGAGGGTGACGTTCTCGGCCGTAAGACGGCTCACTTCGGAACTCCTGGGGTTGTCGTGTCACTGCTGTTGGCCGGCCCGCTGCCGGCCGCACCGTCGTCGGCCGCCGGCCGGACCGTCGCCCGGCCGCTCAGCCCCGTTCGCTCCCTCATACCCGCCCCGCCTTGCGCTCCGTGGCCAGCAGCCACAGCAGATAGCCGCCGCCGAGGACGCCGGTGAGCACGCCCACCGGCAGCTGGTCGGCGCCGAAGAGCCGCTGTGTCGCCCAGTCGGCGGCGACCAGCAACACGGCACCCATGAGGGCGGACAGCACCAGATTGGGACCGGGCATGGGAGCGCCGCCCCCGCCCTTGAGCCACCGCGGGAGGGTCATCCGGCGGGCCAACTGGGGTGCGGTGAGCGCGACGAAGGAGATCGGCCCGGCCGCCGCGGTGGCGGCGGCGACGAGCACCACGGCCGCCAGCAGCACGACGATCCGGACCCGGTCGACCCGTACGCCGAGCGCGTACGCGGCGTCATCGCCCATCTCCAGCATGCGCAGCGGCCGCCCGTAGAACAGCAGCAGCGGGACGAGGACGGCGCAGAGGGCGGCCAGCGGCTGGACCTGGTCCCAGTCACGGCCGTTGAGGGAGCCGGTCATCCAGGTGGTGGCCCGGGTCGCCTCGACGATGTTCGCCTTGGTCATGAGGAAGAGCACCATCGCGTAGAGCATGGCGCTCGCGCCGATGCCGACGAGCACGAAGCGGTAGCCGTGGATGCCTTGCTTCCAGGCGAGCAGGAAGATGGCGATACCGGTGCCCACCCCGCCGGCCACCGCTCCGGCCGCGACCCCGAAGGCCCCGGCCTGGAAGTAGACGATGGCGATCAGGGCGCCGACGGACGAGCCCTGGGCGAAGCCGAGGACGTCCGGACTGCCCAGCGGGTTACGGGAGACGGTCTGGAAGACCGCCCCGGAGATCCCGAACGCGACGCCGACCAACAGGCCCACCAGCACCCGCGGCAGCCGCAGTTCCTGCACGATGTACTGCTGGCCGGGGTCTCCGCCGCCGGTCAGGGAGGCGAGCACCTCGCCCGGCGTCATCGGGTAGTCGCCGGAACCGACGAGCGCGACGGCAACGGCCAGTGCGACGGCCAGCAGCAGCAGTCCCACCACCGCGGCGCGCAGGTCCAGACGCAGCGAGAGGCCGCCCCTGGTGCGCACCGCCCGTACCCGCCGGACCGCGCCCGCCCGGCCCTTCCCGGCCCCGGCCCCGGCCCCGGCATCCTCCCCGGACTTCATCGTCGCGCTCACAGCTGGGCCATCCTCCGACGTCGTACGAGATAGATGAAGACCGGTCCGCCGAGGACGGCCGTGACGATGCCGACCTGGAGCTCGCCGGGCCGGGCCACGACCCGGCCGAGGACATCCGCGCCGAGCAGCAGGACCGGCGAGAGCACCGCGGAGTACGGCAGGATCCAGCGCATATCGGGTCCGGTGATGGCCCGTACGGCATGCGGAACCATCAGGCCCACATAGACGATCGGGCCACAGGCGGCGGTCGCCCCGCCGCACAGCAGGGTGACGGCGAGCATCGCCATCACCCGGGTGCGGGTCAGCCGGGCGCCCAGCGCCCGCGCCTGGTCGTCGCCGAGCGCGATGGCGTTCAGCGGCCGGGCGATCAGCAGCGCGAGGACGCCGCCCACCGCGAGGAACGGCGCGATCGCGGTGACCGTCGGCAGGGTGGCCGAGGCCAGCGAACCCACCGTCCAGAAGCGCATCTTGTCCAGCGCCGCGGTGTCCATCAGATTGACGGCGTTGATGTAGCCGACGAGGACGGCGGTCAGCGCGGTGCCGGCCAGGGCGAGCCGTACGGGCGTGGCGCCGCGGGTGCCGCCGAGGGCGTAGACCGCGACATTGACCACCGCGGCGCCCGCGAAGGCGAACCACACATAGCCGGTCAGCGAAGTGATGCCGAAGAAGCTGATGGCGGAGACGACGGCGGCCGAGGCACCGGCGTTGATGCCGAGAACTCCGGGGTCCGCCAGGGGGTTTCGGGTCAGCGCCTGCATGACCGTGCCGGCCAGGCCGAGCGCGGCGCCGACGATCAGGCCGAGCAGGGTGCGCGGGACCCGGACATCGCGGATGACCACGTCGGTATCGGAGCCGGAGTAGTGGAACACCCCGTGCCACACCTGGTCGAGGGGGATCTGTTTCGCGCCGACGGCGATGCCGAGGACGACGATGACGGCCAGTACGGCGACGGAGACCAGCAGCCCCGCGGAGCGCAGGAGAGGGCGCCGCCGGGGTGTCACGGAATCCGGAGCCGTTGCCGCTTCGGGGGGACTGTCAACCAACACGATACTTAGGTTAGCCTACCCTCACATTCGATTCGCGGTCCCTCCCAGAGAGAAGTGCACCGAACATGAGCCCCTCCCGAAACGTCACTCCGTCCCGTCGCGGCATCCTGGCCGCGGGTGGTGCCGTCGGCATCGGCGCCCTGCTGGCCGCATGCGGCGGAGGCAAGGGCTCGGAGGGTGCCAACAAGGGCGCCGACACCGGCCCTTGGTCCTTCACCGACGACCGTAAGCAGAAGGTCTCCCTCAAGAACACCCCGCAGCGTATCGTCGCCTTCACCGGCACCGCCGCCGCACTGCACGACTTCGGGATCGACGACCAGATCGTCGGCGTCTTCGGCCCCACCAAGCTCAAGAACGGCAAGGCCGATCCGCAGGCCGGTGACCTGGACATCGACAAGGTCACCATCATCGGCAACGCCTACAACCAGTTCAACGTCGAGAAGTACGCGTCCCTGCGCCCCGATCTGCTGGTCACGAACATGTACGAGCCGGGCGCGCTGTGGTTCGTACCGGACGACAGCAAGGACAAGATCACCCCGCTGGCGAAGACCGTCGCCATCACCTCGTCGCGGGTCTCGCTCCTCAAAATCATCGAGCGCTACGCCGAGTTGGCGAAGTCGCTCGGCGCCGACCTCCAGGCCAAGAAGGTCACCGACGCCAAGGCCCGCTTCGAGAAGGCATCCGAGGCGCTGCGCAAGGCTGCCAAGTCCCACCCGGTCAAGGTGCTCGCCTGCTCCGGCAGCCCGGACCTCTTCTACGCGTCCAACCCCGGCATCAACGCCGACCTCATGTACTACAAGTCCCTCGGCGTGGATCTGATCGTCCCCGACAAGCTGGACAAGGGCGGCTACTTCGAGAGCCTGAGCTGGGAGAACGCCGACAAGTACAAGGCGGATGTCCTCCTGCTGGACAACCGGACCGCCACCCTCCAGCCCAAGGACCTGGCGGCCAAGCCCTCCTGGTCCAAGCTGCCCGCCGTCAAGGCCGACCAGATCACCCCGTGGTCGAGCGAGCCGCGCTTCTCCTACGCGGGCGCCGCCCCGCTCATCGAGTCGCTCGCCAAGGCCATCGAGGGCGCCAAGAAGGCCACGTGACATACGGCCACGGTGGATCGCCGGGCACCGGCCGCAGCACCACCCCGGCCGCCACGGTCCACCGCGGCACCCACGCACCTCGGGCACCTCGGGCACCTCGGGCACGTCAGCACCTCGGCACCTCAGCACCTGAACGCCCGCGCACCACCGGTAGCCCGCGCGCCACTCGAAGCCCGCGCCACCCAAGGCCACCGCAGAACTGAAAGCCACCGCACCACCAGACCGCACAGTCCCCGCCAAGTCCCCGTACCGTCCCGGGAGGTCCCCCACATGACCACGACCGCCGCCCCCGCCACCGCGCCGTTCCGCTTCTTCGACGTCCACGTCATACGGACCCGACGGCTGAGCCCCTCCGTGGTGCGGGTCACCTTCGGCGGTGAACGGCTGGCCGAGCTGGCCTCCGGCGGTCGTGACCAGCGTTTCAAGCTCTTTCTCCCGCAGCCCCACCAGGACCGGCCGGTCTTCCACGACACCGGCGACGGCTGGTACACCGCCTGGCGGGCGCAGGATCCGGCCGAGCGGGCGGTGATGCGCTCGTACACCATCCGCGAACAGCGCCATGAGCCCCGGGAGTTCGATGTCGACTTCGCGCTGCACGGTGCCGGGCCGGGCGCCTCTCCGCTGGCCGGCGGCCCCGCCTCCCGCTGGGCCGCCCATGCCCGGCCCGGCGACCGGCTGACCGTCCTCGCCCCGGCCGTCGAGGACAACGGCGGTGTCGACTTCCGGCCGCCGTCCGGCACCGACTGGATCCTGATCACCGGCGACGAGACGGCGCTGCCCGCCATCGCCGGCATCCTGTCCTGGCTCTCCCCCGGCACCCAGGCCAAGGTCTGGATCGAGATCGCGCACGAGGACGACCGGCAGCAGCTGTCGTCCTTCGCCGACGCCGACATCACCTGGCTCGTCCGGGACGGGGCGACCGCCGCGGGCAGCGAGCCGGTGCTCGACGCCCTGCGCGCCGCCGAGCTTCCCGAGGGCACGCCGTACGCCTGGATCGCCGGTGAGTCCGGCACCGTCAAGGCGGTGCGCAGGCACCTGGTCCGCGAGCGCGGGTTCGACCGCAGGGCCGTCAAGTTCACCGGCTACTGGCGCCGTGGCGCCTCCGAGGAAGAGCTGCTTGCGGAGCTGACGGCCGCCGCCCCGGCGCCCCAGGAGGACTGATCCCCGCGCGCCGGGGCACCGCCTCAGCTGCCGATCCGCGCCAGCGCCTGTCCCGTGTCCGCCCCGTAACTGCCGTCCCCCGCCGCCGTCCAGGCCGCCGCGCACAGCGCCCGCAGCCCGTCGACGGGCGTGCCCTCGCCCTCCACGAGCAGAGTGTCCCCGGCCGCCTCGGCCCGCCAGCCGCCGCACCGGAACCCGCCGTCGGCCGCGGTCACCTCCGGCTGCGGCGTCAGCAGCCCGCGCAGGTCCTCGTCCACGTAGGCGGGGCGGTGGTGCGGCGGGGCGGCCAGCAGCTCGGCGGGGGTGGTGACGCCGGTGAGCACCAGCAGGGAGTCGACCCCGCCGTTGCAGGCCCCCTCGATGTCGGTGTCGAGCCGGTCGCCGATCACCAGCGGCCGCTGCGCACCGGTGCGCAGCACCGCCTCCCGGTGCATCGGCGGCTGCGGCTTGCCCGCCACCTGCGGAGTGCCGCCCGCGGCGGTCCGGACCATCTCCACCAGCGCACCGTTGCCGGGGGCGATCCCGCGCTCCTTGGGGATCGTCAGATCCGTATTGGACGCGAACCAGGGCACCCCGCGCTGCACCGCGTACGCCGCCTCCGCCAGCCGCTCCCAGTCCAACGAGGGGTCGAAGCCCTGCACCACGGCGGCCGGATCGTCGTCGGCGGAGCGGACCGGGACCAGACCGCGCTCGCGCAGCGCCACCCGCAGCCCCTCGCCGCCGATGGTCAGCACCCGCGCGCCCGGCGGCACCTGTTCGGAGATCATCCGCGCCACCGCCTGCGCCGAGGTGATCACATCCTCCGGACCGGTCGGCAGACCAAAACCGGACAGCTGGTCGGCGACGGCCTGCGGGGTCCGGGCGGCGTTGTTGGTCACATAGGCGAGATGCATCCCGCCCTTCTGCGCGTGCGTCAGGGAGGCCACGGCGTGCTCGATGGCCTGTCCGCCGGCGTAGACCACCCCGTCCAGATCCAGCAGCGCGGTGTCATATGCCTCGCTCAGCGCGTGCCGGCATCCGTCGGGCCGCCTGCGAACCTGCTCGTTCATGCCGTCTCGCTCCTCGTTCCACACATCGCGCCGGGGAACCGTCGCCCTCGGGGGCGCACTCACCGCACCGTGGGGACTCTCGCCCTCCACTTCGCGCATACCGATATTTCCAGCCACGCACGGGCTGTCCCCCGATCTTCCCTCATCCCTCCGGCGGCATAGCATTCTTCAATGACCAGTACCGACGGCCTCCGCCTCCTTCCGTTCCGCGGACTGCGATACGCCCCGGAGCGGGTCAGCAGCCTGACCGCGGTGATGTCCCCGCCGTACGACGTGGTGGTCCGGCCGGACGGCGTGCGCCACTTGGAGACCGCCGATCCGTACAACATCGTCCGGCTGATCCTCCCGCACGCCGCGGACCCCACCACCCGCCACCGCCAGGCCGCCGACACCCTGCACCGCTGGCGCAGCGAGGGCGTGCTGACGCAGGACGCCGAGCCCGCACTGTACGTGTACGAGCAGCGCTCCGGTGAGGTGCTGCAGCGCGGGCTGATCGGGGCGCTGCGCCTGGACGGTCCGGTGCTGCCGCACGAGGGCGTCATCCCCGAGGTGGTCGAGGACCGGGCCGCCCTGATGCGGGCGGCGGCCGCGAACTTCGAACCGCTGCTGCTCTCCTACCGCGGTGAGGGCACCGCGACCGGCGCCGCCGCGGTCATCGAGCGCGTGGTGGAGGGCACTCCGCTGCTCGCCACCACTACGGAGGACGGTTTCGCGCACCGCCTGTGGGCGGTCACCGACCCCGCCGACCTCACCGCCGTCAACGACGACCTGGCCCACCGGCAGGCCCTGATCGCCGACGGCCACCACCGCTGGGCGACCTACCAGCGGCTGTACGAGCAGCGGCCCGGCGGCACCGCGGACTCGCCCTGGGCCTCCGGCCTGGTGCTGCTGGTGGACACCGCCCGCTATCCGCTCCAGGTCCGCGCGATCCACCGGGTACTGCCGCATCTGCCGCCCGCCAAGGCGCTGGCGGACCTGGCCGGCGCCTTCCGCACCCGCGTACTCCCGGGCGAGCTGTCCGCCGCCCTGGAGGCCCTGGAGGAGACACCCGGCACCGCCTTCGTACTCGCGGGCGGGCCGGACTCCTTCCATCTCCTGGACCGTCCCGATCCCGGTCTGCTGGACCGTACGATCCGCCGGGACCGGCCCGGGGCCTGGCGGCAGCTGGACGCGACCGTGCTGCACTCCGTGCTGCTGGACGAGGTCTGGCACATCCCTGACCACCCGTCGGACATCGGCTATCTGCATCACACCGGAGCCGCCGTCGAGCAGGCCGCCCGGCACGGCGGTACGGCCGTGCTGATGCGCGCCACCTCCGAGGAGACGGTCCGCCAGCTCGCCGAGCAGGGTGTGACGATGCCGAGGAAATCCACCTCGTTCGGGCCCAAGCCCGCGACGGGCCTGGTCCTGCGCACCCTGGACGACCCCATGAACTGACCGTCCCCTGCCCGGAGTACGGCCACGCCCCGGCCCCACCCGCGACCTAGTTAGGTTAGGCTTACCTCACTACGTCGCCGGGCGGGGTCTCCCTGCCCCTGCGTACGCCCTGCCCTGCGCAGGACGTGGTCAACTCCGTACCAGGGAGGACATCTTCATGAGTCTCCTCGCGCACTCTGCCGAGGACCCGGCCGACAACCGGGCGTATCTGCTCAACAACGGCACGGCCGGGCGCTACCGGAGCGCGGTCACCGAGAGCGTCACGAGGGTCAGCGCCAAAATCGCCGGCACCACCCGCCCGTTCACCGGCGTCACCGTCGACGCTCTCACCCCCACCGTCTCCGGCGTGGATCTCGACGCCCCCCTGCACGACGCGGCCGCCGCGCTCGACGAACTCGAAGAGGTCTACCTCCGCGACGCCGTCTACTTCCACCACCCGCGGTATCTCGCGCACCTCAACTGCCCCGTGGTGATCCCCGCCCTGGTCGGCGAGGCCGTGCTCTCCGCCGTCAACTCCTCCCTGGACACCTGGGACCAGAGCGCGGGCGGCACCCTCATCGAGCGCCGGCTGATCGACTGGACGGCCGAGCGGATCGGCCTGGGCGAGGCGGCCGACGGCATCTTCACCAGCGGCGGCAGCCAGTCCAACCTCCAGGCCATGCTGCTCGCCCGCGACGAGGCCTGCCGCCAGGAGCTGACCCGCGACGGCTCCCCGGCGGACGCCCGGCTCACCGACGTACTGCCCCGGCTGCGCATCCTCACCTCCGAATGCAGCCACTTCAGCATCCGCAAGTCGGCCACCCTGCTCGGCATGGGCGCGGAAGCCGTCATCGCCGTCCCCAGCGACGAGACCAAGCGGATGCGCACCGACGCGCTCGCCGCCGAACTGGCCCGCTGCCGCCGCGACGGCCTGATACCCATGGCCGTCGTCGCCACCGCCGGCACCACCGACTTCGGCTCCATCGACCCGCTCCCCGAGATCGCCGGACTGTGCGCCGGGTACGGCGCCTGGATGCATGTCGACGCCGCCTACGGCTGTGGGCTGCTGGTCTCCCGCCGCCGCGCCCTGCTGTCCGGCATCGAGCGCGCCGACTCGGTGACCGTCGACTACCACAAGTCCTTCTTCCAGCCGGTCAGTTCGAGCGCCATCCTGGTCCGCGACCGCGCCACCCTGCGGCATGTCACCTACCACGCGGACTACCTCAACCCCCGCCGCATGGCGGAGGCGCGGATCCCCAACCAGGTCGACAAGTCGATCCAGACCACCCGCCGCTTCGACGCCCTCAAGCTCTGGCTCACCCTGCGCATCATGGGCGCCCAGGCCGTCGGCGAACTCTTCGACGAGGTCGTCGACCGGGCCGCGGACGCCTGGAAACTGCTGCATGACGACCCCCGCTTCGAGGTCGTCGTCGAGCCCCAGCTCAGCACCCTGGTCTTCCGCTACGTCCCCACCACCGACCAGGACCCCGAACTCAGCGACCGGGTCAACCTGCACGCCAGGGAAGCCCTGTTCGCCTCCGGTGAGGCGATCGTGGCGAGCACCGTCGTCGACGGCCGCCACTACCTCAAGTTCACCCTGCTCAACCCGGAGACCACGCTGGAGGACGTCGCCACCGTCCTCGATCTGATCGCCGACCACGCCGGCAGCTTCCTCGCCGAGCAGCCCCGGCCGGCCCTCAGCGCGCGCTGACCCTCCCCCGCCGAACCGTCCTCATCGGAGACTCTGTGTCCGCCCCTTACGACTTCATCGCCATCGGCCTCGGCCCGTTCAACCTGGGCCTGGCCTGTCTGACCGAGCCCATCGACGGACTCGACGGCCTGTTCCTGGACGACAAGGCGTCCTTCGACTGGCACCCCGGCATGATGCTGGACAGCAGCCACCTCCAGGTGCCGTTCCTGGCCGACCTGGTC
Organism: Streptomyces tubercidicus; assembly: GCF_027497495.1. Classification (GTDB taxonomy): domain Bacteria; phylum Actinomycetota; class Actinomycetes; order Streptomycetales; family Streptomycetaceae; genus Streptomyces; species Streptomyces tubercidicus. The sequence continues at coordinate 6,420,160 of NZ_CP114205.1, read as the reverse complement.
ACCCTCGCCGACCCCACCTCCCCCTTCTCGTTCCTGAACTACCTCAAGGAATCGGGGCGGCTGTACTCGTTCTACATCCGCGAGAACTTCTATCCGCTGCGCGCCGAGTTCAACGACTACTGCCGCTGGGCGGCCGGCAAACTCGACTCCATCCGCTTCGCCCACCAGGTCACCACCGTCGCATACGACGCGCGCGAAGAGCTCTACACCGTCCACGCCGAGCAGCCCACCGGCGAACGCCACACCTTCCGCGCCCGCCGGCTCGTGCTGGGCACCGGCACCCCGCCGCACATCCCCGACGCCTGCCGTGACCTGGGCGGCGACCTGCTGCACAACGCCGGCTACCTCGACGCCAAGGCGTCCCTCCAGGCCAAGGACAGCATCACCCTGATCGGCAGCGGCCAGAGCGCGGCCGAGATCTACTACGACCTCCTCCAGGACATCGACAGCCACGGCTACCGCCTGACCTGGGCCACCCGCTCCCCCCGCTTCTTCCCCCTCGAATACACCAAGCTCACCCTGGAGATGACCTCCCCGGAGTACGTGGACTACTTCCACGCCCTCCCGCCGGCCACCCGCGACCGCCTCAACGCCACCCAGAAGCACCTCTACAAGGGCATCGACTCCGAGCTGATCAACGACATCTTCGATCTGCTCTACCAAAAGAACCTGGCCGGCCCGGTCAACACCCGCCTCCTGACCAACACCGCCCTGGAAACGGCGAGTTACGACGAGGACTCCGGCACCTACACCCTGGGCCTGCGCCAGGAGGAACAGGGCGCGGACTTCGCCCTCAACACCCAGGGCCTGATCCTCGCCACCGGCTACCGCTACCGCGTACCGGACTTCCTCTCCCCCGTCCGCGACCGCATCGTCTGGGACGACGCAGGACGCTACGACGTGGCGCGCAACTACAGCATCGACACCACCGGCCAGGGCATCTTCGTGCAGAACGCCGAGCTGCACACCCACGGCTTCGTCACCCCCGACCTCGGCATGGCCGCCTACCGCAACGCGAGCATCATCCGCGAACTGCTCGGCCGCGAGTACTACCCGGTCGAAAAGGCCATCGCCTTCCAGGAATTCGCCGCCCCGGCCGGCCCGCACCACCCCATGGAGCTCCCGGCATGACCACTCCCCTCTTCACCCGCACCGACGCCGCACTCGGGGAGTTCTCGCTCCGCCCGGTCGACCCGCACGGCGACGCCGCACTGCTGCACCGCTGGGTCACCGACCCCAAGGCCGCCTTCTGGCTGATGCAGGACTGCGACCTCCCCGCCGTCGAGCAGGAATTCGCGCGGATAGCCGCCGACCCCTTCCACGACGCCTTCCTCGGCCTGCACAACGGCACCCCGGCCTTCCTCATGGAGCGCTACGACCCCGCCCACCGCGAACTCGTCGGCATCCACACCGCCGAACCGGGCGACGTCGGAATGCACTTCCTGTCGGCACCCACCGACACCCCCGTGCACGGCTTCACCCTCGCCGTGATCACCACCGTCATGGAGATGCTCTTCGCCGACCCGGCCACCCGCCGCGTCGTCGTCGAGCCCGACGCGCGCAACACCGCCGTGCACGCCCTCAACAAGGCCGTCGGCTTCGAGATCGAGCGCACCGTCTCGCTCCCCGCCAAAGACGCCTACCTCAGCACCTGCACCCGCGACCAGTTCCTGGCCACCCGAGGAGACCACCGATGACCGCCCCCTCCGACGGCACCCCGCACCTCTCCGCCCGGGACGCCGTCGCCCACCTCACCCCCGACCTGTGGGCCCGCGCCAACCGGCTGCTGATCCGCAAGGGCCTCGCCGAATTCGCCCATGAGCGGCTGCTCACCCCCCGGCGCCTCCCGCAGGACGGCCACTACGCGATACGCAGCGACGACGACAGCACCGAGTACCGCTTCGCCGCCCGCAGACGGGCCCTGGACCACTGGCAGATCGACGCCGACAGCATCACCCGGCACCGCGAGGACGCCGAACTCCCCCTGGACGCCCTGGCGTTCTTCCTCGAACTCCGTAACTCCCTGGGGCTCGGCGACGCGATCCTCCCGGTCTACCTGGAGGAGATCAGCTCCACCCTCTCCGGTACCGCCTACAAACTCGCCGCCGGCCGCCCTGGCGCCGCCGAGCTCGCGAAGTCGTCGTTCCAGGCCATCGAGACCGGTATGACCGAGGGCCACCCCTGCTTCGTCGCCAACAACGGCCGGCTCGGCTTCGGCGTCCACGAGTACCACGCCTACGCCCCCGAGACCGCGGCCCCGCTCCGGCTGATCTGGCTCGCCGCCCACCGCGACCACGCCACCTTCACCGCCGGCACCGGCCTCGACTACGACGCCCTGATCCGCGACGAACTCCCCGACGAGACCCGAGCCCGCTTCACCGCCACCCTCACCACCCTCGGCCTCGCCCCCGCCGACTACTACTTCTTCCCCACCCACCCCTGGCAGTGGTGGAACAAGCTCTCCGTCACCTTCGCCGCCGAAGTCGCCCAGCAGCGCCTGGTATGCCTGGGCCCCGGCGACGACGACTACCTGGCGCAGCAGTCGATCCGCACCTTCTTCAACACCACCAGCCCCGACAAGCACTACGTCAAGACGGCGCTCTCCGTCCTCAACATGGGCTTCATGCGCGGCCTGTCCGCGTCCTACATGGAGGCCACCCCGGCCATCAACGACTGGCTGGCCCGCCTCATCGACACCGACGACACCTTCCGGGCCGCCCGCTTCTCGATCATCCGTGAGCGCGCCGCCATCGGCTACCACCACCGCCAGTACGAGGCCGCCACCGCCACGGGCTCCCCGTACCGGAAGATGCTGGCCGCCCTGTGGCGCGAAAGCCCCGTCCCCACCCTCGAACCCGGCCAGCGCCTGGCCACCATGGCCTCCCTCCTGCACACCGACGACGACGGCGGCTCCCTCGCCGCCGCCCTCATCGAGGAGTCCGGCCTGGAGCCCACCGCCTGGCTCCGCCGCTACCTGGACGCCTACCTCACGCCCGTACTCCACTCCTTCTACGCCTACGACCTGGTCTTCATGCCGCACGGCGAGAACGCCATCCTGGTCATCGAGGACGGCGCCGTGGCCCGCGTGATCTTCAAGGACATCGCCGAGGAGATCGCCGTCATGGACCCCGACGCGGTCCTGCCGCCGGCCGTCGAGCGCATCCGCGCCGATGTCCCCGAGGACAAGAAGCTGCTGTCCGTCTTCACCGACGTCTTCGACTGCTTCTTCCGCTTCCTCAGCAGCACCCTCGACGACCACGGCGTCCTCGACGAGGACTCCTTCTGGCGCACGGTCGCCGACTGCGTCACCGACTACCGCTCGGCCAACCCGCACCTCGCCGACAAGTTCCAGCAATACGACCTCTTCACCGACGAGTTCGCGCTCTCCTGCCTCAACCGCCTCCAGCTGCGCAACAACCAGGAGATGGTCGACCTCCAGGACCCGGCAGGCGCCCTCCAGCTCATCGGCACCCTCCGCAACCCGATCGCCCCCTACGCACCGGCCTCCTGACCTCCCCACAACGCCGAAGGGCGGGACCCCATCCCGGGATCCCGCCCTTCCTCGTACCTCACCTCAGCACAGGGCCGACGGCCGGCTCAGTCCTGCGCGGACCCCGCCTCGCCCTGCACACCGCTGTCCCCGGCCTCGTCCCGCTCATCGGCCTTGGCCGGCTCATCCGACTCGCCCAGCGCGTCGGACTCGTCCAGCTCATCGGCCTCATCCAGCGCGTCGGTGAACTCCACACCGTCCAGCTCGGCGAGCCGGTCCGAGGCATCCGTCGTGCCGCCCTGGTCGGCCTCCAGCGCCCGGGCGAACCAGTCGCGCGCCTCGTCCTCGCGCCCGACCGCCAGCAGCGCATCCGCGTACGCGTACCGCAGCCGTGCCGTCCACGGGTGCACCGCACTCGACGCGAGCTCCGGGCTCTGCAGCGTGACCACCGCCGCGTCCGCCTGGCCCATGTCCCGCCGGGCACCCGCCGCGACCAGCCGCATCTCGACCTGGCCGGCCTTGTCCAGCTTCGCCACCTCGGGCTCACCGGCCATGGCCATCGCCTTCTCCGGACGGCCGAGACCCCGCTCGCAATCCGCCATGACCGGCCACAGCTCCACACTGCCGGTCATCCGCCGCGCCGCCCGGAACTCCGCCAGCGCCTCGCTGTACTTACCGACCGCGTACGCCGCGAAACCCGCGGCCTCCCGCACCGCCGCGACCCTGGACGCCAGCCGCAGCGCCACCCGCGAGTACCCGTACGCCTTCTCCGGGTCCTCGTCCAGCAGCTTCGCCACCATCACCAGGTTCTTGGCGACATCATCGGCGAGCGTCTTCGGCAGGCTCAGCAGCTCCTGCCGCACATCCTTGTCGATCTCCTCACCGGTGACATCCTCCGGAATCGGCAGCCGCTTGATCGGCTCCCGGTCCCGGTCCCGCCGGTCATCACGCCGATCGTCCCGACGGTCATCCCGCCCCCGGCCCCCGCCATACGGCCGCCGCCCACCACGCTCATCATCCCTACGGAACCCACCCCGGTCATCCCGCCGCGGCCCGCGGTCATCCCGCCGGAACCCACCACGGTCATCACGCCGCTCGCCACCGCGGAACCCACCACGGTCACCACCCGACGGACGATCGTCACGCCGGAAACCACCACGGTCCCCGCCACGATCATCCCGACGGTCATCCCTACGGAACCCACCGCGATCGCCACCACGATCATCGCGCCGGTCGTCACGCCGGAACCCACCACGGTCGCCACCCGACGGACGGTCATCCCGCCGGAAACCACCGCGGTCACCGCCACGGTCATCACGCCGGTCACCACCGCGGAACCCACCACGGTCACCACCCGACGGACGATCGTCACGCCGGAAACCGCCACGGTCGCCACCGCGATCGTCCCGCCGGTCGTCCCTGCGGAACCCACCGCGGTCGCCACCCGACGGCCGGTCATCACGACGGAAACCACCACGGTCATCGCGCCGCTCGCCACCGCGGAACCCACCACGCTCGCCACCACGGTCGTCCCGCCGGTCGTCACGCCGGAAGCCACCGCGGTCGCCGCCACGGTCATCACGCCGCTCGCCACCACGGAACCCACCGCGATCGCCACCACGGTCATCACGCCGGTCACCACCGCGGAACCCACCACGGTCACCACCCGACGGACGATCGTCACGCCGGAAACCGGGCCGGTCTCCACCCCGCTCATCGCGCCGGAACCCGCCGCCACGCTCATCATCGCGACGAGGCCCACGCGGCCGGTCGTCACGACGGTCGCCTCCGCGGAAGCCACCCCGATCGCCGCCCGACGGACGGTCATCACGACGCGGCCCACGGTCATCCCTACGGAAGCCGCCACGGTCACCACCGCGATCGTCCCGCCGGTCACCACCGCGGTAACCGCCACGGTCACCACCCGACGGACGGTCATCACGACGGTCATCACGCCGATAACCTCCGCGGTCACCGCCGCGATTGTCACCGCGCGGCCCGCGGTCGCGGTCGTCACGCCGGAAACCACCGCGGTCGCCGTCGTCGCGCCGCTGCGGCCGGCGCTCCGAACGATCGTCGGAAGAGTTGGTGGACATCGACGTGACTCCTGTCTTCGGTACTGCATTCATTCTCACGCACCGATGACTTCGGCGCGCTTCGGCATAAAAACAAAAAGGACCCTTGGTCCCAGCATGAACGCTGGGACCAAGGGTCCTGAAAGATTGTTCGGCGGCGTCCTACTCTCCCACAGGGTCCCCCCTGCAGTACCATCGGCGCTGAAAGGCTTAGCTTCCGGGTTCGGAATGTAACCGGGCGTTTCCCTAACGCTATGACCACCGAAACCCTATCGGGTTCGAGCGAACAAGCACACTCTTCAGTTAATTGAAGTGAAACTTGGTTCAACCAGCGATTGCGACTGTTCGCAACCCGGGAACCACACAGTGGACGCGAGCAACTGAGGACAAGCCCTCGGCCTATTAGTACCAGTCAACTCCACCCGTTACCAGGCTTCCATATCTGGCCTATCAACCCAGTCGTCTACTGGGAGCCTTAACCAATCAAGTTGGTGGGAGCCCTCATCTCGAAGCAGGCTTCCCGCTTAGATGCTTTCAGCGGTTATCCTTTCCGAACGTAGCCAACCAGCCATGCCCTTGGCAGGACAACTGGCACACCAGAGGTTCGTCCGTCCCGGTCCTCTCGTACTAGGGACAGCCCTTCTCAAGACTCCTACGCGCACAGCGGATAGGGACCGAACTGTCTCACGACGTTCTAAACCCAGCTCGCGTACCGCTTTAATGGGCGAACAGCCCAACCCTTGGGACCGACTCCAGCCCCAGGATGCGACGAGCCGACATCGAGGTGCCAAACCATCCCGTCGATATGGACTCTTGGGGAAGATCAGCCTGTTATCCCCGGGGTACCTTTTATCCGTTGAGCGACGGCGCTTCCACAAGCCACCGCCGGATCACTAGTCCCTACTTTCGTACCTGCTCGACCCGTCAGTCTCACAGTCAAGCTCCCTTGTGCACTTACACTCAACACCTGATTGCCAACCAGGCTGAGGGAACCTTTGGGCGCCTCCGTTACCCTTTAGGAGGCAACCGCCCCAGTTAAACTACCCACCAGACACTGTCCCTGATCCGGATCACGGACCCAGGTTAGACATCCAGCACGACCAGAGTGGTATTTCAACAATGACTCCACAACCACTGGCGTGGCCGCTTCAAAGTCTCCCACCTATCCTACACAAGCCGAACCGAACACCAATATCAAGCTATAGTAAAGGTCCCGGGGTCTTTCCGTCCTGCTGCGCGAAACGAGCATCTTTACTCGTAATGCAATTTCACCGGGCCTATGGTTGAGACAGTCGAGAAGTCGTTACGCCATTCGTGCAGGTCGGAACTTACCCGACAAGGAATTTCGCTACCTTAGGATGGTTATAGTTACCACCGCCGTTTACTGGCGCTTAAGTTCTCAGCTTCGCCACACCGAAATGTGACTAACCGGTCCCCTTAACGTTCCAGCACCGGGCAGGCGTCAGTCCGTATACATCGCCTTACGGCTTCGCACGGACCTGTGTTTTTAGTAAACAGTCGCTTCTCGCTGGTCTCTGCGGCCACCACCAGCTCACACTGCAAGAGTGATCACCAGCAATGGCCCCCCTTCTCCCGAAGTTACGGGGGCATTTTGCCGAGTTCCTTAACCATAGTTCACCCGAACGCCTCGGTATTCTCTACCTGACCACCTGAGTCGGTTTAGGGTACGGGCCGCCATGAAACTCGCTAGAGGCTTTTCTCGACAGCATAGGATCATCCACTTCACCACAATCGGCTCGGCATCAGGTCTCAGACTTCATGCTGTCCGGATTTGCCTAGACAGCGTCCTACACCCTTACCCCGGGACAACCACCGCCCGGGCTGGACTACCTTCCTGCGTCACCCCATCACTCACCTACTACCACCTTGGGTCAGCGGCTCCACCACTCCCCTCAACTCCGAAGAGATCAGGGCGGCTTCACGGCCTTAGCATTAATGGGCTCGATGTTTGGCGCTTCAAAGCGGGTACCGGAATATCAACCGGTTGTCCATCGACTACGCCTGTCGGCCTCGCCTTAGGTCCCGACTTACCCTGGGCAGATCAGCTTGACCCAGGAACCCTTAGTCAATCGGCGCACACGTTTCCCACGTGTGTATCGCTACTCATGCCTGCATTCTCACTCGTGAACCGTCCACAACTCGTTTCCACGGCTGCTTCACCCGGCACACGACGCTCCCCTACCCATCACCACACCCGTTAGGGCTGTTGTGGCAATGACACGACTTCGGCGGTGTGCTTGAGCCCCGCTACATTGTCGGCGCGGAATCACTTGACCAGTGAGCTATTACGCACTCTTTCAAGGATGGCTGCTTCTAAGCCAACCTCCTGGTTGTCTCTGCGACTCCACATCCTTTCCCACTTAGCACACGCTTAGGGGCCTTAGTCGATGCTCTGGGCTGTTTCCCTCTCGACCATGGAGCTTATCCCCCACAGTCTCACTGCCGCGCTCTCACTTACCGGCATTCGGAGTTTGGCTAAGGTCAGTAACCCGGTAGGGCCCATCGCCTATCCAGTGCTCTACCTCCGGCAAGAAACACACGACGCTGCACCTAAATGCATTTCGGGGAGAACCAGCTATCACGGAGTTTGATTGGCCTTTCACCCCTAACCACAGGTCATCCCCCAGGTTTTCAACCCTGGTGGGTTCGGTCCTCCACGAAGTCTTACCTCCGCTTCAACCTGCCCATGGCTAGATCACTCCGCTTCGGGTCTTGGGCACGCTACTCAACGCCCTCTTCGGACTCGCTTTCGCTACGGCTTCCCCACACGGGTTAACCTCGCAACATACCGCAAACTCGCAGGCTCATTCTTCAAAAGGCACGCAGTCACGACACAAGGACAAGTCCTTGTGCGACGCTCCCACGGCTTGTAGGCACACGGTTTCAGGTACTATTTCACTCCGCTCCCGCGGTACTTTTCACCATTCCCTCACGGTACTATCCGCTATCGGTCACCAGGGAATATTTAGGCTTAACGGGTGGTCCCGCCAGATTCACACGGGATTTCTCGGGCCCCGTGCTACTTGGGTGTCTCTTAAACGAGCCGCTGATGTTTCAGCTACGGGGGTCTTACCCTCTACGCCGGACCTTTCGCATGTCCTTCGCCTACATCAACGGTTTCTGACTCGTCCCACAGCCGGCAGACTGCAGAAAAGAGATCCCACAACCCCAACCACGCAACCCCTGCCGGGTATCACACGTGACTGGTTTGGCCTCATCCGGTTTCGCTCGCCACTACTCCCGGAATCACGGTTGTTTTCTCTTCCTGCGGGTACTGAGATGTTTCACTTCCCCGCGTTCCCTCCACACTGCCTATGTGTTCAGCAGCGGGTGACAGCCCATGACGACTGCCGGGTTTCCCCATTCGGACACCCCCGGATCAAAGCTCGGTTGACAGCTCCCCGGGGCCTATCGTGGCCTCCCACGTCCTTCATCGGTTCCTGGTGCCAAGGCATCCACCGTGCGCCCTTAAAAACTTGGCCACAGATGCTCGCGTCCACTGTGCAGTTCTCAAGCAACGACCAGCCACCCGTCACACACCACCATCTGGTGCTTTACCGGGGCCGGCATCGCGAAGGTCCAGACCACAGTCCGTACCCTCAGATACCCAACAACGTGCCCGGCCCACTCGATCCATCACCACGTTCCACGCCGAAGCAGTACTAGTGACAACCAATCAAGTGTGCCGAATAGTCAACGTTCCACCCATGAGCAACCAGCATCAGACATTCGCTGATGTACTGGCCTCTGACCAACCGAAGTTGGTAAGAAGTGCTCCTTAGAAAGGAGGTGATCCAGCCGCACCTTCCGGTACGGCTACCTTGTTACGACTTCGTCCCAATCGCCAGTCCCACCTTCGACGATTCCCTCCCACAAGGGGTTGGGCCACCGGCTTCGGGTGTTACCGACTTTCGTGACGTGACGGGCGGTGTGTACAAGGCCCGGGAACGTATTCACCGCAGCAATGCTGATCTGCGATTACTAGCAACTCCGACTTCATGGGGTCGAGTTGCAGACCCCAATCCGAACTGAGACCGGCTTTTTGAGATTCGCTCCACCTCGCGGTATCGCAGCTCATTGTACCGGCCATTGTAGCACGTGTGCAGCCCAAGACATAAGGGGCATGATGACTTGACGTCGTCCCCACCTTCCTCCGAGTTGACCCCGGCAGTCTCCTGTGAGTCCCCATCACCCCGAAGGGCATGCTGGCAACACAGAACAAGGGTTGCGCTCGTTGCGGGACTTAACCCAACATCTCACGACACGAGCTGACGACAGCCATGCACCACCTGTACACCGACCACAAGGGGGACCCTGTCTCCAGGGTTTTCCGGTGTATGTCAAGCCTTGGTAAGGTTCTTCGCGTTGCGTCGAATTAAGCCACATGCTCCGCTGCTTGTGCGGGCCCCCGTCAATTCCTTTGAGTTTTAGCCTTGCGGCCGTACTCCCCAGGCGGGGAACTTAATGCGTTAGCTGCGGCACGGACGACGTGGAATGTCGCCCACACCTAGTTCCCAACGTTTACGGCGTGGACTACCAGGGTATCTAATCCTGTTCGCTCCCCACGCTTTCGCTCCTCAGCGTCAGTATCGGCCCAGAGATCCGCCTTCGCCACCGGTGTTCCTCCTGATATCTGCGCATTTCACCGCTACACCAGGAATTCCGATCTCCCCTACCGAACTCTAGCCTGCCCGTATCGAATGCAGACCCGGGGTTAAGCCCCGGGCTTTCACATCCGACGTGACAAGCCGCCTACGAGCTCTTTACGCCCAATAATTCCGGACAACGCTTGCGCCCTACGTATTACCGCGGCTGCTGGCACGTAGTTAGCCGGCGCTTCTTCTGCAGGTACCGTCACTCTCGCTTCTTCCCTGCTGAAAGAGGTTTACAACCCGAAGGCCGTCATCCCTCACGCGGCGTCGCTGCATCAGGCTTTCGCCCATTGTGCAATATTCCCCACTGCTGCCTCCCGTAGGAGTCTGGGCCGTGTCTCAGTCCCAGTGTGGCCGGTCGCCCTCTCAGGCCGGCTACCCGTCGTCGCCTTGGTAGGCCATCACCCCACCAACAAGCTGATAGGCCGCGGGCTCATCCTTCACCGCCGGAGCTTTCCACCACCAGACCATGCGGTCGGTAGTCGTATCCGGTATTAGACCCCGTTTCCAGGGCTTGTCCCAGAGTGAAGGGCAGATTGCCCACGTGTTACTCACCCGTTCGCCACTAATCCCCTCCCGAAGGAGGTTCATCGTTCGACTTGCATGTGTTAAGCACGCCGCCAGCGTTCGTCCTGAGCCAGGATCAAACTCTCCGTGAATGTTTACCCGTAATCGGGTGACACTCGCGTTGAGCGGAACAACCAGGCGGAATAGGCCCGGTCGTTCACAGCGTCCTCGCTGTGTATTGCCTACCGTCACACATGGTGTCGGCAGGACTTTCAAAGGAACCTCATCTCCCGGATGTTTCCGGTCGACGGGGTATCAACATATCTGGCGTTGACTTTTGGCACGCTGTTGAGTTCTCAAGGAACGGACGCTTCCTTTGTTCCTGTTTCACCAGGATCTCCGGGCGCTTCCCTTCGGTCTTGCGTTTCCGACTCTATCAGATCCTTGCGGTTCCGATTTTCGCCGGTGCGTTTCCGCCTTTCGGCTTCTTCGCGTTTCCAACCTTACCAGATCTGTTTCCGTCTCTGGCCCCCTGTTGGAGCGGGGTCGGCCGCTTCGCTTTCGCTTTTCGGCCTTTCCGACTTTAACAGATCCGGCTTCGTTTCGATTCCGGTTCCGATTTCCGTCGGAGGTCCACCCTGGGGCAGTTATTTACTGCTGCCCTTTCGGCGTGGTTACTACTTTAGCGGCTTTCCCTGGCGACTCATAATCGAGTCGGCGGGGGTCAAATTTCGGCAACGCGAAAGAGGACCCGTTAGGGAGTCGTTGAGAGTAGTTGGTTGCGCCGCCTGGCGGTCTGCGCAGATAGCGCTGCCCGTCTCCAGCGGCTCGGGCTACGTTAGGCGGTTTGCGACACAGAGTCAAGGAGCGGTGGTGGCGCGGCGGCGGGGGACGTGACGGCGGTAGGGGCTGACGGTGGGGTCGTCGGCGATCCAGTAGCGCCAGGGGTGGTCCGCGCCGTCTCCGCCGACGCCGGTGCGCGGGCCGTTGCGTACCCGCTCGGGGGCCGGCGGGTCGCCGTCGAGCAGGGAGAGCGGGGCGTCGCCGCCGGTGCACAGGTCGGTGCCGTCGAGGGTGCGGTCGATGTCGAGGGCGGTGGCCAGGCGGGCCGGGCCCTTCGCCAGTTCGTTGGCGCTGCGGGCCTTGGGGCGGCGGTCGGCGGCCAGGGGTGTGCCGGTGAGGATCTCGCCGGCGCGCAGCAGGACAGCGCTCGCCTTGCCCTCGGGGCCGCAGACCACGTTGAGGCTGAACCACATCCCGTAGATGAAGTAGACGTACGCATGGCCGGGCGGGCCGAACATGGCGGCGTTGCGTGCGGTGCGGCCGCGGTAGGCGTGGGAGCCGGGGTCGGTCTCGCCGTCGTACGCCTCGACCTCGGTGAGCCGGAGGGTGATCGGGCCGTCGGGGGTGTTGCGGAGGAGGGTGCGGCCCAGCAGGTCAGGGGCCACGTCCACGACGGGGCGGTCGAAGAAGTCGCGGGTGAGCGGCATTCGTTCCGGTACGTCGGTCATGCGGACCGAGCGTAGTGGAGTCGTTGTGGAGGTCGGCTGGTCATGGAGGCGCCGGGGTTGGGAAGGTGTGGCGTGGAACCGGCTTGCGCGGTTTCGCGTTCGTAGGAATCAAGCCGAGATCTCGGCGCGCTGGACAAAGCACAGGCGTTCCGCCTGGGGAGGACGAGCATGGGATTCAAGAAGCTGCTGGCGAGCCTGGGCGCCGGGGGCGCGTCGGTGGAGACGGTGCTCTTCGAGGAGAACGTGGTCCCGGGTGGGGTCGTGCAGGGTGAGGTGCGGATCCAGGGCGGTTCGGTGGCCCAGGAGATCCAGGGGCTGTCGGTCGGTCTGCAGGCGCGCGTCGAGGTGGAGAGCGGCGAGGAGGAGTACAAGCGGAACGTCGAGTTCACCAAGGTCCAGCTGGGCGGGGAGTTCACCGTGCAGGCGGGGGCGGCGCACACCGTGCCGTTCGGGCTGGAGATTCCGTGGGAGACGCCGATCACCACGTTCCTGGGGACGCATCTGCACGGGATGAGCGTCGGGGTGACGACGGAGCTGGCGATCGCCCGTGCGGTGGACTCCAGCGATCTCGACCCGGTGAATGTGCACCCGCTGCCGGCGCAGCAGGCGCTGCTGGACGCGTTCGGGCGGCTCGGGTTCCGTTTCAAGGCCGCTGACCTGGAGCAGGGCCACATCCGGGGGACGCGGCAGCAGCTGCCGTTCTACCAGGAGATCGAGTTCCACGCGCCGCAGCAGTACCGCGGGCTCAACCAGGTCGAGCTGTCGTTCGTGGCGGACGACCGGGAGATGGACGTCGTCCTGGAGATGGACAAGAAGCCGGGGCTGTTCACTGAGGGGTCGGACACCTACCGGTCGTTCACGGTGGGGCTGAACGACTTCGAGGGGACCGACTGGGCGGCATACCTCAACCAGTGGCTGGCCGAGGTCGGCGGTAAGCGGAACTGGCTCTAACCTGGCCGGACAGGTGTCAGCAAGCGACCAGGAGGTGTTGCAGTGTCCGAGCTGAAGCGGCGGCCGCTCCCGCACGATTTCCATCCGCCGGTGCCGGAGTTCACGGTGCTGAGCGAGGAGGTGGAGCCGGGCGGGACGCTGCGGCCGGAGCAGGTCTTCGCCGAGGGGAACCGTTCGCCGCAGCTGCGGTGGGAGGGTGCGCCCGCGGGGACGAAGAGCTACGCCGTCACCTGCTACGACCCGGACGCGCCGACGGGCAGTGGCTTCTGGCACTGGTCGCTGTTCGACATTCCGGCGTCGGTGACGGAGCTGCCGGCCGGTGCCGGGTCCGGGGAGATGAAGGGGCTGCCCGAGGGCGCCGTGCATGTCCGTAACGACTACGGGACGCGGGAGTTCGGTGGCGCGGCGCCGCCGCCCGGGGACGGCCCGCACCGTTATGTGTTCACCGTCTACGCGGTGGACCAGGAGAAGCTCGGTCCGGACGCGGATGCCTCGCCCGCCGTGGTGGGCTTCAATCTGCGGTTCCACACTCTCGGGCGGGCTCAGCTGATCGCCGAGTACGAGATTCCCGCGGCGGGCTGAGCGCCGTAATTCCGTTGCGCCCCGGCGCTCCCCCACGCACAGTGGTGTCCGTGCCGCCGCCCGTCATCAGGGCGTCGGGCAGCTGGTACCGCAGTGGCGGGAGCGGCGGGGCGCAGGTGTGTCGTCCGTTGCTCGCCGGAGCCCGTTTGTGTCTCGGGTGTCCTCGCCGGCTGCCGTTCGCTCCGGGTCCCACGTAGTTCACGGGGGTGGGACCCGGAGCGCTCGCTTTTCCGCGTCGTGCGGGGCGCCGCCGGAGCGCCTCTTTTTCATCTGCCGATCGTCCGCCATTTCCCTTGTGGCATGCGGAAATTGCGTTGTTCGGGGAATACCTGCCGCTGCACAGTGGAGCAACTTCGCCGCGGGGGCGGAGCGGGTCCGGGAGGTGGGACGGGATGCGCGAGACGCTGGTGCTCAACGCGAGCTTCGAGCCGCTGTCGACGGTGTCGCTGCGGCGTGCGGTGGTACTGGTCATGCAGGACAAGGCCGTCGTCGAACACGCTCACCCGGGGCTGCGGCTCCGTGCCGCTTCGGTGGATGTGCCGGTGCCACAGGTGATCAGACTGTGCAGATATGTCCGGGTGCCGTTCCGACAACGGGCGCCCTGGTCGCGGCGTGGGGTGCTGGTGCGTGATCAGCACCGGTGCGCGTACTGCGGGCGCCGGGCGACGACCGTGGACCATGTGGTGCCGCGGTCGCACGGCGGTGGGGACACCTGGCTGAATACCGTCGCCTCGTGCGCGGAGGACAATCACCGCAAGGCGGACCGTACGCCCGAGCAGGCGGGGATGCAGCTGCTGCGGCGGCCGTTCGAGCCGACACCGGCGGATGCGCTGCTGTCGACGCTGGGGGTGTCGGTGCGGGACGCGCTGCCGGAGTGGCTGGCGGTACCGGCGTAGCGCGCACCCGCTGCATCCATCGTCCGGCTCCCCCTATTTCAGGAGGAGTTGGACGATGGCCAGCAGGCCGACGAGGACGATGACGCCGCGCAGGGCGGTGGGCGGCAGCCGTCGGCCGACCTTCGCGCCGAGTTGGCCGCCGAGGGTGGAGCCCAGGGCGATCAGGGCGACGGCGGTCCAGTCGAAGTGGGCGACGAAGAGGAAGAAGACCGCCGCGACGCCGTTGACGACGGCCGCGAGGATGTTCTTGAGGGCGTTGATCCGCTGGAGGTCCTCCGTGAGCAGCACGCCCATCAGGGAGACGTAGATGACCCCCTGCGCGGCGCCAAAGTAGCCGCCGTAGACACTGGCCAGCATCAGGCCGAGGAGCAGAGCGGGCCCGCCGTCGGGGTGGGCGGTGGTGCCGTTGCGCTCGCGCCGGGCGCGGACCCACGCGGAGAGCTTGGGCTGTGCGACGACGAGGACGAGCGCGACGGCGATCAGCACCGGGACGATGGTGTCGAACGCCGTGGCGGGCAGTGCCAGCAGCAGGACCGCGCCGCCGAGGCCGCCGAGGAGGGCGGCGGCGGAGAAGCGCAGGATCCGGCTGCGCTGGCCGGTGAGTTCGCGGCGGTAGCCGATGGCGCCGCTTATCGAACCGGGCACCAGGCCGAGGGTGTTGGACACGTTGGCGGTGACCGGTGGCAGGCCGAAGGCGA
This sequence comes from Streptomyces tubercidicus, assembly GCF_027497495.1. Classification (GTDB taxonomy): domain Bacteria; phylum Actinomycetota; class Actinomycetes; order Streptomycetales; family Streptomycetaceae; genus Streptomyces; species Streptomyces tubercidicus. The sequence goes on along the minus strand of NZ_CP114205.1, from coordinate 6,404,777 downwards.
GCAGCACCGGAAAGGTGATCAGGGTGCCGGAGCCGACGACGGTGTTGATCGTGCCGGCGCCGATTCCGGCGGCGAAGACGGCGACGGCTTCCCAGATGGTCACGCGGATCCCCCCATGCATGATCGGTACGGTTCGGCCCGATCATGCACCAGGGGCCCGGCGTTGTCAGTCGATGGGGGGTGCTTCCCGGTTCGGCGAGCTGGGCTTGGGGATGGAGCCGCCGCCACCGGCCGGGTTGAAGTTGCCGATGGCGCCGCCGAGGCCCTTGAGCGCGTCGCCGATCTCGCTCGGCACGATCCAGAGCTTGTTGGCATCGCCCTCGGCGATCTTCGGGAGCATCTGGAGGTACTGGTAGGAGAGCAGCTTCTGGTCCGGGTCTCCGGCGTGGATCGACTCGAAGACCACCCGGATCGCCTGGGCCTCACCCTCGGCGCGCAGGGCCGCGGCCTTGGCCTCACCCTCGGCGCGCAGGATCGAGGACTGCTTCTCACCCTCGGCGGTGAGGATCTGGGACTGCCGGACACCTTCGGCCTGGAGGATGGCGGCGCGCTTGTCGCGGTCGGCGCGCATCTGCTTCTCCATCGAGTCCTGGATGGAGGTCGGCGGCTCGATGGCCTTCAGCTCGACGCGGTTGACGCGGATGCCCCACTTGCCGGTGGCCTCGTCGAGGACGCCGCGCAGTGCCGCGTTGATCTCCTCGCGGGAGGTCAGGGTCCGTTCGAGGTCCATCCCGCCGATGATGTTCCGCAGGGTGGTGACGGTGAGCTGCTCGATGGCCTGGATGTAACTGGCGACCTCGTAGGTCGCGGCGCGGGCGTCGGTCACCTGGTAGTAGATGACGGTGTCGATGTTCACGACCAGGTTGTCCTGGGTGATCACCGGCTGCGGCGGGAACGGCACGACCTGCTCACGGAGGTCGATGCGGTTGCGGATCGAGTCGATGAACGGGACGACGATGTTCAGGCCGGCGTTGAGGGTGCGGGTGTAGCGGCCGAAGCGTTCGACGATGGCGGCGCTGGCCTGTGGGATGACCTGGATCGTTTTGATGAGTGCGATGAACACGAGCACCACCAGAATGATCAGGACGATGATGATCGGTTCCACAGCGGCTCCCGTGCCCTTCGTTGCTGGTCCCTGCCGGCCGGCGACCGGCTTGCCGTTGATCAGTGTTTCAGAGTCGTGGCTCGTCGCGCAGCGTGTTCGGGTCAGATGACGACAGCGGTCGCGCCTTCGATCTCGACGACGTCGACCTGCTGGCCGGGCTCGTAGACCTGATTGCCGTCGAGGGCGCGGGCGGACCAGACCTCGCCGGCGAGTTTGATGCGGCCGCCGCCCCCGCCGTCGACCCGCTCCAGGACCGTGGCGCTGCGGCCCTTCAGCGCGTCGACTCCGGACGCGAGTTGGGGGCTCTGGCCGCGATGGCGGTTGGCGATGGGGCGTACGACCGCGATAAGCGCGACCGATACGGCGGCGAACACGATGAATTGCAGGACGGTGCCGCCGCCGACGCCCGCGGTGACGGCTCCGGCGACGGCGCCGACCGCGAGCATCCCGAATTCGGGCATCGCGGTCACGACGAGCGGAATGCCCAGTCCTACGGCGGCGATCAGCCACCACACCCATGGATCCACGGCTTCATGGTAGATCGGTGCGGCGTCCCGGGACAGGGCACGATCGGTCAGCTGGGGCGAGTACGCGCCGCGTTCGGCGGTCCTTGCCGCGGGCGGCGGCCGGGTGCTCAGGTCAGGGGCAGGCCCTGTGCCGTCCAGCGGTCGTTGCCGTTGCGCTCGACGATCAGCGGGAGGCCGAAGCAGTGCGAGAGGTTGCTGGAGGTGAGTTCGAGTTCGAGCGGGCCGGCGGCCAGCACCTTGCCCTGACGGATCATCAGGACGTGGGTGAACCCCGGGGCGATCTCCTCGACATGGTGGGTGACCATGATCATGGAGGGGGCGTACGGGTCGCGGGCGAGGCGGCCGAGGCGGCGCACCAGGTCCTCACGGCCGCCGAGGTCGAGACCGGCGGCCGGCTCGTCCAGCAGCAGCAGCTCGGGGTCGGTCATCATCGCGCGGGCGATCAGGGTGCGCTTGCGCTCGCCCTCGGAGAGGGTGCCGAACTTCCGGTCGAGGTAGTCGTTCATCCCGAGGCGGTCGAGGAAGGCGCGGGCGCGCTGCTCGTCGATCTCGTCGTAGTTCTCCTGCCAGCTGGCCGTCATGCCGTACGCGGCGGTGAGGACGGTTTGCAGCACGGTCTGGCTGCGCGGCAGCTTTTCGGCGAGGGCGATACCGGCCATGCCGATGCGCGGGCGCAGATCGAAGACGTCGACCTTGCCGAGCTGCTCGCCGAGGATCGAGGCGCTGCCGGAGCTCGGGAAGAGGTAGCTGGAGGCGAGGTTCAGCAGGGTGGTCTTGCCCGCCCCGTTGGGGCCGAGGATCACCCAGCGCTCCCCCTCCTTGACCGACCAGGAGACCTGGTCCACCAGAGCCCGTCCTTCGCGGACCACGGATACGTCCACCAGCTCCAGCACATCGCTCATGAGCGCGTTGTCTCCCATTGCTTCTCGGTCGTCGCGTACACCTGTAGGCGCAGCCCCCCTGCAAACCTACGCCACTCACTGTCAGTGCTCTTCCCTAGGCTGGGGACCATGCTCGATGAACCTCGTTCAGGACGACTGGCAGCATGGGGAAATGCCCTTTTGGCCGGACTTGTCTCACCTGATGAAGCCGCGCACCGGATCGCGGACGACGATGCGGTACACCGCGTGGAGGGCCTGCCCGGGGAGGCGGCACCGGTCGGGCTGACGCTCGCGCTGGGGCGGCTGCGGGCGCTGGGGGCGGTCGGCCTGCGGGTGGCGCTGCCGGTGCCCGGCCATCCGCTGGGGCTGTGCGGACCGCCGGAGTTCAATGCGCGGGCACTGGAGGCCGAGGAGGCGGTGCTGGCCTCGGGGGCCGGGCTCGGGCTGATTCCGGAGACGTACGAGGCCGGGCCGGAGGGGGGCGCCGGGCCCGATGTGCATGTGGAGGTGGTCTGGCGCTGTCTGCCGGTGCGGGAGGCACCGCCGGCCGATGTGCCGTCGCTGGGTGAGGCGGAGCGGGAGCTGGCGGAGGCGCTGCAGGAGGCGACCGCGCTGCTCTCGCGGCTCGATGTGGCCGGGTCCGGTCCGGTGGCGCAGGCGGCGCTGGCGGCGTACCGGGCGCGGGCGGAGGCCGGGCGGCAGGTGCTGGCTCCGGGGTATCCGCCGCGTGCGGTGCGGGTGCTGGAGCTGGCGCAGCGCGTCGGTGCGCTCATCGGCATCGCGCAGCAGGCCGGTGGCGATGGCCGGGAGCACGGGGCGGCGGTGAGCTCGTCGGAGATCGCGGCTCGTGCGCAGGCGCTGCGGCCGGTGGAGCGTACGGCCCGGCGGGCGCAGGTGGCGGCGTACAACTCCGCGGTGGAGGAGCGGGAGCGGAACCGGGGGTGAACGGGACGGGCCCCGCCGACCCTTGTGTGGTCGGCGGGGCCTCAGGTCCTGGCGTCAACTCCAGGACCCGGCCGAAGTGGGGCGCACGCCTCTGGGCAGGCGAAGCCGTGCGCCCCAGATCGGACAACCTCAGTTGTTCGAGCTGGTGTTGCCGAAGGCGGGGTTCAGCACACCGACGACATTGACGCTGTTGCCGGAGGCGTTCACGGGGACGTGGACGGGCACCTGTACCTGGTTGCCCGAGCCGATGCCGGGGGAGCTGGTGGCCCTGCCGTCGGCCTGCGCGCCAGTGGTGGCGAAGGCCGAACCAGCGGCCGCGCCGAGGGCGATACCGGTGGCGGCAAGGACGAAAGCGGCCTTCTTGGCGGTGTTCATGGGGGCGTGTTCCTCACGTGGGGGCACAAAAGCCGGAAGGGCGGGGAGCGGAGGGAGGGGACCAGCCGCGGTCTGAGACAGCCGGGCCGGTCCCGGGTGACCCGCGCGGACCATGGCGCCGCGCGGGTCAGGCAGATCCTGCGGGCAGGCCCGTGATCAGGGGTTGAGGCAGGGGGTGCCGAAGGTGGGGTTGAGCGCACCGATGACGGTGGCGGTGATGCCGCAGGCGTTCACCGGGACGTGCACCGGGACCTGGACGCTGTTGCCGGAGACGATGCCCGGGGAGCCCATCGAGGCGCCCTGCGCCTGCGGGGTGTGCGCCGAGGCGATGCCGGCGCCCGCGAGGGCGAGACCGCTCGCCGCCACCGTGACGGCCATTGCGCGCTTGATGTTCTTCACTTCTGTAGCTCCTTGTTGCCGTTGCCGTGGCCAGCCGCCACGGCTGCACTGGACAACGGCCCGGCCCGGGAAGGGATACGCCAAACGGGCTACAGCTACACGACAGTATGAATCTCGGATCTGAAGACGACATTCCGCTTGCGGTCGTTGTACGGGAGCGCCGCGGTGCACAGGAGCACCGCGGCGTGCGGGAGCAAGCGGTGTACGGGAGCACCCGGCGGAGCGGTGCTCCCGTACGGCGGTCAGGCCCCGATGCCGTGCCGTACGGCCCACAGGGCGGCCTGGGTGCGGTCGGCAAGGTCGAGCTTCATGAGGATGTTGGAGACATGGGTCTTGACGGTCTTCTCGGACAGCACCAGCGCGCGGGCGATCTCGCGGTTGGAGCGGCCGTCCGCGATCAGGCCGAGGACCTCGCGCTCCCGGTCGGTGAGGGACGTACCGCGCCCCTGGCCGCCGTTGTTCTCCTCCTGGGCGAGCAGCGCGCCGGCCACTTCCGGCTGGAGCAGGACATGGCCCGCGTGGACGGAGCGGATGGCGCCGGCCAGGGCCTCCGGGTCGATGTCCTTGTAGACATAGCCGGCCGCGCCCGCGCGCAGCGCCGGGACGACGGTGCGCTGTTCGGTGAAGCTCGTCACGATCAGCACCCGGGCGGGGTTGTCCCGTTCGCGCAGCGTGCGGAGCGCCTCGATGCCGTCCATGCCGGGCATCTTGACGTCCATCAGGACCACGTCCGGGCGCAGTTCCTCGGCGGCGGCGATGCCCTCGGCCCCGTCGGACGCCTCGCCCACCACCTCGATGTCCTCCTGGACCTCCAGGAACGTCCGCAGCCCGCGGCGTACGACCTGGTGATCGTCGACGAGCAGGACGCGGATGGCCCGCCCCTCGGCCGTCGCCCGCCGGTCCGGACGCGGCGCGCCTTCGTCCCGGGGGCCCCTCGCGCCGTCCTTGTCCGTCTCAGCCACCGGGCACCTCCATCTCGACAGCGGTGCCCTTGCCGGGCTCCGACTCCACGGTGAGCTTTCCACCGACGCCGCCGGCGCGGTCGTGCATCGAGACCAGGCCGAGGTGACGGCCGGCCCGGCGGACCGCGCGGGGGTCGAAGCCACAGCCGTCGTCGGCGATCCGCAGCAGCGCGCCCTGGCCGTCGCGGGTCAGGGTCACCTCGACGGTCTTGGCTCCGGAGTGCCGCAGGGCGTTGTGCAGCGCCTCCTGGGCGACCCGGAGAACGGCCTCCTCCTGGGCGGCGGGCAGTGCCCGGACGCTGTGGGCCGCGAAGGTGACCCGTGCGGAGTGGGCGCGGTCCAGGACCTGGGCCTGCGAGCGGAGGGTGGCGACCAGGCCGTCCTCGTCCAGGGCCGCGGGCCGCAGTTCGATGACGGCGGCCCGGAGTTCGTCGGCGGCCTCCGCGGCCAGCGCGGTGACCTGGTGCAGCTCGTCCTTGGCGCGCGCCGGGTCGCGGTCGACCAGGGCGGTGGCGGCCTGGGCGGTGAGGCGGAGCGAGAAGAGCTTCTGGGCGACGGCGTCGTGCAGTTCGTGGGCGAGCCGGGCGCGCTCCCCGGCGATGGTCAGCTCGCGGCTGCGTTCGTAGAGGCGGGCGTTGGTCAGGGCGATGGCGGCGTGCTGGGCGAGTATCCCGAGCAGCCGCTCGTCCTCCTCGGTGAAACCGCAGCCGCCGGCCGGCTTGGGGCAGCGCTTGTTGGCCAGGAAGAGCGCGCCGAGGATCTCGTCACCGTCGGCGACCGGCAGGCCGAGGAAGTCGGACATATCGGGGTGGGCGTCGGGCCAGCCGCCGAAGCGCGGGTCGGCGCGGACGTCGGCGAGCCGCTCGGGGGTGGCGTTGTGCAGCATCGCGGCGAGGATGCCGTGCTGGCGGGGCAGCGGGCCGATGGCCTTCCACTGCTCGGCACTGACGCCGTCCACCACGAACTGGGCGAAGCCGCCGTGGTCGTCGGGCACTCCCAGGGCGGCGTACTCGGCGTCCAGCAGCTCGCGGGCCGAGGCCACGATCGTCTTGAGGACGTCGCGCACCTCCAGGTGCCTGCTCATCGCCAGGATCGCGGTGCTCACCGCGGGGATCCCGGCTCCCGGTCCGTTGGTCATGGGGCTCACCGTACCGGCGGGGCGACCAGCCCGTATCGGTCCGATGGCGGCTGCCGTCTAGGCCCCCGGGCCTAGGCCGAATGCCCTGGCCACGGCCGGTCCGGCGGCCGACGTCCGGGGGGTGCGGCCGTTCCTACCGTGAGGGCGAGGGCCGGGGACCCGGTCCGGGCCGGAAGGGGACGTGATCATGCCGGTGGCGCTCATCACGGGGGCATCGAAGGGGCTGGGCCGGGCGCTGGCCGCGGCGCTGGCCGGGCGGGGCTGGGATCTGGTGGTGGACGCCAGGTCGGCGGGGCCGCTGGAGGAGGCGGCGCGGAAGCTGCGCGGCGCGGGGCGGGGGACGGCGGCGCGGGTGGTGGCGCTGCCCGGGGATGTGGCGGACGGCGGGCACCGGGCGGCGCTGGTGGCGGCGGCCGGTGAGCTGGGCGGGCTCGATCTGCTGGTGAACAACGCGAGTGTGCTGGGGGCGGAGCCGCTGGTGCGGCTGGCGGAGCAGCCGCTGGACGGGCTGCGGGCGGCGCTGGAGGTGAATGTGGTGGCGCCGCTGGCACTTATTCAGCAGGCTTTGCCGCTTTTGCGTGTGTCCTCCTATTTGCCGTCGTATGAGGAAGTCGTTCGCCGCGGGGAGGGCCCCTTTTCAGGAAGGGCCGACGGGAATGGCGGGGCATACGATTCACACCCCTATAGCGAGAATGCCCGAAATGCCGGATTGTCCGATTCGCCCCCTTATATAGGGACAGGTGGGGCGATTCTCAACATCAGCTCGGACGCGGCCGCCGAGCCCTATCCGACCTGGGGCGGATACGGGGCGGCAAAGGCGGCGCTGGACCAGCAGTCGGCGGTGCTCGCGGTGGAGGAACCGGGGCTGCGGGTGTGGTGGGTCGACCCGGGCGATATGCGGACCGATCTGTACGCGGCCGCCGTCCCGGACGACGACGCCTCGGGGCGCCCGCTGCCCGGGACGGTGGTCCCGGGCCTGCTGCGGCTGCTGGACGGCGCCGCCCCCAGCGGGCGGTACTCGGCGGCGGCCGCGCCCGGCGGAGTGAGCTCCCGGTGATCGCAGATCTGCTGCGGGTCCCGAACGAGCTGTCGGCCCGGATTCCGGCCGAGCAGCGGGGGCCCGGCCTGGGCCGGGACGCCGTACGGCTGCTGGTGAGCCGGGGCGCGGCCGAGGCCGGCCATCACGACTTCGGGGAGCTGCCGGATCTGCTGGCGGCCGGGGACGTCCTGGTGGTGAACACCTCACGGACGCTGCCGGCAGCGGTGGACGGCCGGGTCGGGGACGGCCGGGGGCGGGGCGAGCCGGTGGTGGTGCACTTCTCGACCCGGGCGGACCGGTGGCACCCGGCGGGGAGGGCGGTGGCCGGGCGCTGGGCGGTGGAGCTGCGCAGCCCGGACGGGCACGGCAGCACCCGGCCGCGGGCGGGCGGACCGGCGGGCGCCGTGGTGCGGCTGCCGGGCGGGGCGCGGCTGACGCTGGAGGCCCCGGTGGACCCCGGGAGCGTACGGCTGTGGTGGGCGCGGGTGACGGGCGTAAGGGTGCCGGAGCTGATGCGGCGGCACGGGCGGCCGATCCGCTACGGCTACACGGACCGGGACCAGCCGCTGGCCGCGTACCAGACGGTGTTCGCGGTGGACGGGCCCGGCGGCAGCGCGGAGATGCCGAGCGCCGCCCGGCCGTTCACCGCGGAGCTGGTGGCGCGGCTGGTGAGCAAGGGGGTGCAGTTCGCGCCGGTGTCGCTGCACACGGGGGTCGCGTCGGCGGAGGCGTTCGAGCCGCCGTACCCGGAGCGGTTCGTGGTGCCGCCGGTCACGGCGTGGCTGGTGAACGCCGTACGGGCGCGGCGCGGAGCGGCGGTGCGGCCGCACCGGGCGGGGCGCGGCACCCCGGGCGGGCGGATCGTGGCGGTGGGGACCACGGCCGTACGGGCGCTGGAGTCGGCGGCCGGTGCGGACGGGCGGGTGCGGGCGGCGGCCGGCTGGACGGAGCTGGTGGTGACGCCGGAGCGCGGGGTGCGGGCGGTGGACGGCCTGCTCACGGGGCTGCATGAGCCCACCGCGTCGCATCTGCTGATGCTGGAGGCGGTGGCGGCGCGGACGGCGGACGGGGAGCTGCTGCGGCGCGCCTACTCGGCGGCCGTGCGGCGGCGCTATCTGTGGCATGAGTTCGGGGATCTGCATCTCGTCCTGCCGGACTGAGCTCCGGACTCGGTGGACGCCGCGCGAAGTGCCCGATTTGACCAGAAAGTCCCTCGGCCGGTTTTCCGTCGCGTTCTTACCTATACAGACTGTGCATTTGCAATTACGTCCGGCGAGACAAACCCCTGGGCACTGTGACGCCGCGCATAGGACGCAGGTCACTTACGAGCGGGGGTAGTGGCACCATAAATACGGCGTGAGCTGGGGTGCTGCTATCCGGGACGGAATATTCCACCCCGTGGTTCCACTAACGCGGATCGTACGTCACACCTTTGCCGGGGCAATTTCCTGCCGCTAAGAATGGCTCTCGTCGCTCGGCGCCGTGGTCGGAACTCGGCGTTCGCCCCGCTCAAGGCCCGTGCGACCTCCCCCCATTCGGAAGGTCTGTCCCGCCATGCCTAACATCTCCGGTCTCCCCCGCCTGACCCGGACCCACAAGCTCTCCGTCGCCGGTGTCGCAGCCGCCGGTGCCGCCGCGCTGGTCTTCAGCATCGTTCCGGGTGCCGACGCCGATCAGGGCAAGAGCCAGGCCACCGCCGTCGAGAACGTGAAGCCGGTTGCCTTCAGCGCGGTCGGCACCGCCGCCAAGACCCAGCAGGCCACGATCACCCAGCAGGCCGACAACTCCGCCGCCAAGGGCAAGGCCGAGGCCGCCGCCAAGAAGGCCGCCGCCGAGAAGGCCGCCAAGGCCAAGGCCGCCGCCGCGGCGAAGGCAAAGGCCGAGAAGGCGCGCGCGGCGAAGGCCGCCGCGAGCCGCTCCGAGGTGCGCGCCGCGATACCCGCCGCCGCCCCGAAGCCGGCCGCCAAGCCCGCCGCCAAGGTCTACCCGGACAACCTGGACGGCTGGATCCGCGAGTCGCTGGACATCATGGCCAAGAAGGGCATCCCCGGCTCGTACGAGGGCATCCACCGCAACATCATGCGGGAGTCCAGCGGTAACCCGATGGCCATCAACAACTGGGACATCAACGCCATCAACGGCACCCCGTCCAAGGGCCTGCTCCAGGTGATCCAGCCGACCTTCAACGCGTACCACGTCGAGGGCACCTCCTGGAACCTGTACGACCCGGTCGCCAACATCACCGCCGCCTGCAACTACGCGGCCGACCGCTACGGCTCGATGGACAACGTCAACTCGGCGTACTGAGCCGACGGTTCACGCGGTCCACGGACACGCACCACACCGCCGAGGGGCGGCACCCGATCCGGGTGCCGCCCCTCGGGCGTTTGTCGTGCGGTGCGCGGTGCTACTTGCGCATGACCTCCGGCTCGTGGCGGCGCAGCAGCCGTGCGACGACGAAGGCGAGTCCGATGCCCAGCGTGATCAGGATGATCATGTCCATCACGTAGACACCGGTCTGGTGCTTCCACAGCGCGTCCGGGTTGCCCGGCTCCCACGGCAGCAGGGTGTTCATATCGGCGGTCGCGCCCATCGCGGCGACGGCCCAGCGCGACGGCATCAGCCAGGCGAACTGCGCGACGCCCGGGGTGTCGAAGAGCTGGAAGAGCACGCCGGTGAAGACGACCTGGACGATGGCGAACATGACCAGCAGCGGCATGGTCTTCTCGGCGGTCTTGACCAGCGCGGAGATGATCAGGCCGAACATCATCGAGGTGAAACCGAGCGCGATGATCGCCAGCGCCATCTCGACCGCCGGGGCCTTCGCCACGATGAGGCCCTCGTCCGGCAGGTTCCGGGGCGAGAAACCGATGGCCGCGATGATCACGCCCTGGATGGCCGTGACCACGCCGAGCACGATCACCTTGGACATCAGATACGCCGACCGCGACAGGCCGGTGGCCCGTTCGCGCTCGTAGATGACGCGCTCCTTGATCAGCTCACGGACCGAGTTGGCGGCGCCCGAGAAGCACATCCCGACCGCGAGGATCAGCATGATCGTGCTCGCGTCGCGGTTGGTGCGGTGCCGGTTCAGCGGACCGTAGCCGAGGCCGAAGTCGCTGGGGATCAGCATCGAGACGATGCCGAGCACCGCGGGCAGGATCACCATCAGCCCGAGGAAACCACGGTCGGAGGCGAGCACCGAGACATAGCGGCGCATCAGCGTCCACAGCTGCGAGCCCCAGCTCTGGGACTTCTGTATCCGGGCCGACGGCACCTGGACATTGACCGACTGCGGGGCGACGGCGTCGATGTCGGCGGCGTACATCTGGTAGTGCGGGGAGCCGCGCCAGCGCCCCATCCAGTCGTAGTCGCGGTAGTTCTCGAACGCCGAGAAGACATCCGCCCAGGAGTCGTACTGGAAGAAGTTGAGCGCCTCGTCCGGCGGGCCGAAGTAGGCCACACCGCCGCCCGGGGCCATCACCAGCAGCTTGTCGCACAGCGCGAGTTCGGCCACCGAGTGCGTGACGACCAGGACCGTACGGCCGTCGTCGGCGAGGCCGCGCAGCAGCTGCATGACATCGCGGTCCATGCCCGGGTCGAGGCCCGAGGTCGGCTCGTCCAGGAAGATCAGTGACGGCTTGGTCAGCAGCTCCAGGGCCACCGACACCCGCTTGCGCTGACCACCGGAGAGCGAGGTGACCCGCTTGTCCTTGTGGACGTCGAGCTTGAGCTCGCGCAGCACCTCGTTGATCCGGGCCTCGCGCTCGGACTCCGCGGTGTCGCCGGGGAAGCGGAGCTTGGCGGCGTACCTGAGGGCCTTCTGGACGGTCAGCTCCTTGTGCAGGATGTCGTCCTGCGGGACCAGACCGATGCGCTGGCGCAGTTCGGCGAACTGCTTGTAGAGGTTCCGGTTGTCGTAGAGGACATCGCCCTGGTTGGCGGGCCGGTAGCCGGTCAGCGCCTTGAGCAGGGTCGACTTGCCGGAGCCCGAGGGGCCGATGACCGCGACCAGCGACTTCTCCGGGACGCCGAAGGAGACGTCCTTGAGGATCTGCTTGCCGCCGTCGACGGTCACCGTGAGGTGGCGGGCCGAGAAGGAGACCTCGCCGGTGTCGACGAACTCCTCCAGGCGGTCGCCGACCAGCCGGAAGGTGGAGTGACCGACGCCGATGATGTCGTTCGGGCCGACCGGCGCCTTACCGGACTTGGGGACCGGCTGGCCGTTGATGTAGGTGCCGTTGTGGCTGCCGAGGTCGTGGATCTCGAAGCGGCCGTCGGGGGTGGCGCGGAACTCGGCGTGGTGGCGGGAGACCTGGAGGTCGGAGACCACCAGCTCGTTCTCCAGCGCACGGCCGATGCGCATCACCCGGCCCATGTCGAGGCGGTGGAAGGTGGTCGGGCTGCGGTCGCCGTGGGCCGGTGCGCCGCCCGCCTGCTGGGCGGGGCGCTCCTGCGGCGGCCGGGCCTGCTGCGGGGGCACGGCCTGCTGGGGCTGCTGAGCCGGCTGGGCGTGCTGAGGCTGCTGGGCCTGCTGGGGAGGGATGTAGGGCGACTGCTGGGCCTGCGGCGGGGCCTGCCAGCCCTGCTGGGCGGGCGGCTGCTGTGCGGGCGGGGCCTGCCAGCCCTGCGCGGCCTGCTGCTGCGGCGCGCTCGCGGGCGGCGCGCTGAAGGCGTCGGCGGCCGGGGCCGAGAGGGTCACCCGGGGGCCGTCGGTGGCATTGCCCAGATGCACGGTCGAGCCGGGGCCGATCTCCATCTGGTGGATCCGCCGGCCCTGGACGTACGTGCCGTTGGTGCTGCCCTGGTCTTCGATGATCCAGCCGTGGCCGGCCCATCTCACAGTGGCATGCCGCCAGGAGACCCTGGCGTCGTCGAGCACCATGTCGCCCTGCGGATCACGGCCCACGCTGTAGGACCGGGACGGGTCGAGCGTCCAGGTTCTACCGTTCAATTCGAGTACGAGTTCAGGCACTCCACGCCCCATTACATAGTCCCCCGAGTGACGCCCTGTATGGGAAGTCCAGGGTTGGCGAACATCGTGAGGAACTATTTCAGGCTCGGCCCACCGACCGGAAACCGGGACAGGAGGCGAGGTGCACGGAACTCGCGCCGGTGCCGCCGAACCCTCCCGGAGCACGGGAAGCCCATCTATGGACCGAGATCACCGGATTCCGGATGTTCCAGATGTTCCGGGTGTTCCGGATGGATCGGGTGCCGCGGGGAGCGGCGGCGGCCGCTGCGTACGTCCTGCACGTCCGCCCCGGAGGCCGCATGATGGGAGGAAGCGGACGAATGCCCGGCGGGCGGCGTGCCCCGCCGCGGCCGTGGACCGTTGGCCCGCCGAACAGCCCGACCCGGCAAGGGCGTTGGCCCGCCGAGGTGGATGCCCCGGTCTGCGGCCAGGGGCGGGCCGGACACGAGTCCATAACGATCAACGGTGGCGGCCGGGGCCGGTGAGTCAGCGGGTGCGGGCGCGAGGCATGCCGCCGCGCCGGTCCGAACCCCGGACGCGCGTACGGAATCGGCCGCCCGGCGGTTACCGTAAGGGCACCATGAGCGCATCGCAGACCCCGCCTGCCACCGCCGTACCGGGCGATGACGAACCGACCCTCCTCGTCAAGATCTTCGGGAAGGACCGGCCCGGCATCACGGCCGGCCTCTTCGACACCCTGGCTGCCTACTCCGTCGACGTCGTGGACATCGAACAGGTGGTGACCCGGGGACGCATCACGCTGTGCGCACTGGTCACCGCCCCCTCCCCCAGCCAGGGCTCCACCGGCTCCACCGAAGGCGACCTGCGAGCCACCGTGCACGGCTGGGCCGAGTCGCTGAACCTCCAGGCCGAGATCATCTCCGGCCGGGGTGACAACCGTCCGCGCGGCACCGGACGTTCGCATGTCACCGTGCTGGGGCATCCGCTCACGGCCGAGTCGGCCGCCGCGATCGCCGCCGCCATAACTTCCACCGGCGGCAACATCGACCGCATCTTCCGGCTCGCCAAGTATCCGGTGACCGCCGTCGAGTTCGCGGTCTCCGGTGCGGCGACCGAGGCGCTGCGCAGTGTGCTGGCGCCCGAGGCCGCACGGCTCGGGGTGGATGTCGCCGTGGTGGCGGCCGGGCTGCAGCGCCGGGCGCAGCGGCTGGTCGTCATGGACGTCGACTCGACGCTCATCCAGGACGAGGTCATCGAGCTGTTCGCGGCGCACGCCGGCTGTGAGGCCGAGGTCGCCGAGGTCACCACCGCCGCGATGCGCGGTGAGCTGGACTTCGAGCAGTCGCTGCACGCCCGGGTCGAGCTGCTCGGCGGGCTCGACGCGTCCGTGATCGAGGCCGTACGCAAGGAGGTGCGGCTGACCCCCGGGGCCCGCACCCTGGTACGGACCCTCAAGCGGCTCGGCTATCAAGTCGGCGTCGTCTCGGGCGGTTTCACCCAGGTCACCGATGCGCTCAAGGAGGAGCTGGGGCTGGACTTCGCCTCCGCCAACACCCTGGAGATCGTCGACGGCAAGCTCACCGGGCGGGTCACCGGCGACATCGTGGACCGGGCCGGCAAGGCCAGGCTGCTGCGGGACTTCGCGCAGCAGGCCGGGGTGCCGCTCGCGCAGACCGTGGCGATCGGGGACGGCGCCAATGACCTCGACATGCTCAACGCGGCCGGGCTCGGTGTCGCCTTCAACGCCAAGCCGGTGGTGCGGGAGGCGGCGCACACCGCGGTGAACGTGCCGTTCCTGGACACCGTGCTGTATCTGCTGGGCATCACCCGCGATGAGGTGGAGGCGGCGGACACCCACGTCGGGTGAATCGCCCCGGCCCGCGCTCCGGCACCCGGCCCTGCTCCGACACCGGCCAGGCCAGGCCCGACCGCCCGGCACCGCCCGGCGGGAACCGTCCTCGCACGGCCGAGGGCCCCGGCAGAGAGGTTTCTGCCGGGGCCCTCGTCGTCTCCGCTTCGCGCCCGCACCGGGCGGGCGGCGGCGCCGTGATCAGTCGTGCGGCGTCCAGTACGCGACCAGCCGTCCGACGCCGTGCTCGACGGACTTCCAGGAGCCGTTGAAGGTCAGCACGGCAACCGAGGCGGTCGGGAAGCCGCTGCGGTTCATCTTCGGCAGCAGATCGCCCTCGGCCTCGCCCGATAGTGCGTCCGCGAGGGCGTGCACACCGGGGTTGTGCCCGACCAGCATCAGGTCGTTGACCTCGTCGGAGGTCTCGTTCAGCAGCGCGATGAGTTCGCCGAGAGAGGCTTCGTAGATCCGCTCCTCATAGACGGTTTTGGGCCGCTGCGGGAGCTCATGGACGGCGAGCTTCCATGTCTCGCGGGTGCGCACGGAGGTCGAGCACAGGGTGAGATCAGGGGTGATCCCGGCTCCGGCCAGCCAGCGGCCGGCGACCGGGGCATCCTTGCGTCCGCGGCCGGCGAGCGGACGCTCATGGTCGCTGCTGTCCGACCATTCGGCTTTGGCGTGTCGGAGGAGGACAATCCGGCGGGGTGTATCGGCGCTCATGCGTCCCAGCTTCGCACGAAAGGCGGCGCGGGGCGCGGGGTGTTGAAGCGATCGTTCCGCCGGGGTGGGAGGCGGCACGGCCGATCACCACACGGCGCCGTGCAGCAGCCCGGCCAGGAGTTCCAGCAGCGGAGCCAGGCCCTGCCGGGCGCTCGCGGCGCTCGCCTCGGGAGAGCCCACGACCAGCGCCAGCAGGGCTATGAAGAAGACCACCGCCAGGGCCGCCGCCCACCACGGCAGCCGCGACCACAGCCGGGACGTGCTGACTGCGGGTGACCGGCGGAACGCGGCGGACATGCGGATCGCCTCCGAGGTGCGTCGACGGGCTGCGCGACCGCGGACCGCGACGCGCCACCGCTGTCTGCGGTGTACTCACGACGCTACGGATCACCGCCGCCCCGTGCCTATCAGGGGAGCCACCCACTTACCCCTGACGCCTGCCCCCTAAGGGACGGTGGGGCTCACCCCACCCCGCACCCGGCTCCGGCCTCGCCGGGCACCGCCCTATGGCGCGACGGCACTCGCGATGATCGCGACGAGGACGGTCACGCCGAGCATGGCGCCCAGGACGAGGAGCAGCTTCTTCTGTCCGCCCTGCGGATTCGGTTCAAGCACTGGCATGGCCCCAGTGTCGCACTCACACCTCGTCCTCGATCCGGCGGTCCCGTCCGGCCAGCACCCCCACCGCGATCTGCGGCACCATGAGCCCGGCCATCAGGGCGATCGGCAGCCCCCAGCCGCCGCTGTGCTGGTAGAGCGTGCCGACCAGCAGCGGTCCGGGGATGGAGATCAGATAGCCGACGCACTGGACGAAGGCCGAGAGCTTGACGACACCGGCGGAGCTGGTCGCCCGCATCCCGATCATCGTCAGGGCCAGCGGGAAGGCGCAGTTGGAGATGCCCATCAGCAGCGCCCAGACCCAGGCCCCGGCGGCCGGTGCCAGCCACAGACCCGTGTAGCCGGCCAGGCCGCAGAGGCCGAGCAGCGCCGCGAGCGGCCCCTGGTGCCGCATCCGGGTCGCGAGCCGCGGCAGGACGAAGGAGAGCGGAACGCCCATCGCCATGGTGACGGCGAGCAGCACCCCCGCGGTGCCTGCCGAGACCCCGGCGTCGCGGAAGATCTGCGGCATCCAGCCCATGGTGATGTACGCGCCGGTGGCCTGCAGGCCGAAGAAGACGGCCAGCGCCCAGGCGGTCGGCGAGCAGGCGATCCGTACCGGCTTCTCGGCGGACCGGTCCGCGGTGGCCCCGGCCGCTCCGGCGGCGGCCCGGCGCTGCCGGACCACCACGAGCCAGGGCAGCACGGCGACCGCGGCGAGCACCCCCCACACGGCCAGCCCGGTCCGCCAACTGCCGCCCAGCGCCTCGGTCATGGGGACGGTGACCGCCGCCGCGAGCGAGGTACCCAGGGCCAGCGCCATGGAGTAGAGCCCGGTCATCGGGCCGACCCGGGCGGGGAACCAGCTCTTGATCACGACCGGCATCAGGACATTGCTGACCGCAATACCGGCCAGGGCGAGCGCGCTGGCGGCGAGGAACCCGCCGGTGCCGCCCGCGTACGGACGCACCAAGACACCCAGGGCGATCGCGGCCATACCGGCGCAGACGACCGTGCCGGGCCCGAAGCGCCTGGCCAGCCGGGGCGCGGCGATACCGAAGGCGGCGAAGCACAGCGCGGGCACGGAGGTCAGCAGCCCGGCGACGGTGCCGCTCATGCCGAGGCCGGTACGGACCTCCTCCAGGAGGGCGCCGAGGCTGGTGATGGCCGGGCGGAGGTTGAGTGCGGCGAGGACGAGACCGGCGATCACGATCCGCGGCAGCCAGCGAGCGGCCGGCCCCGCCGCGGGGACTGCTTCGGGGGTCGGCTGCGGGTGTTCCGGACCGTCGGAGGGGCGGTCGCTGGAGGTCGTACGGGGCCCGGCGGCGGGGCCGAGGGTCGCGAGGTCGTCGTCTGCCATGGGCCCATCATAGAATCATGGGATGAATGCCTGTCCAGTTGATGCCGATAGCCTCTGATGTCCCGGGCGGCGCCGGGAACCGACAGGGTCCGGCGGGTGCCGCACCGCCGCCGTCCGTCCGCCTCTTCCCCACGGAGTGCAGCCATGCCTCTGACCTCGCCCCGCCGGTCCGCGCTGGCGGACCAGGTGATCGCGCAGCTGCGCGCCCAGATCACGTCCGGCGAGTGGCCGATGGGATCCCGCATCCCGACCGAGCCGGAGCTCGTCGAGCAGCTCGGGGTGGCCCGTAACACCGTCCGTGAGGCCGTACGGGCGCTGGCCCACAACGGACTGCTGGACATCCGGCAGGGGTCGGGCACCTATGTGGTGGCCACCAGTGAGCTGGCCGGCGTGATGAACCGCCGGTTCGCGGCGGCCGAGCCCGGTCACGTCGCCGAGCTGCGCAGCGCCCTGGAGGCATCGGCCGCCCGGCTGGCCGCCGAGCGGCGCACCCCTCAGGAACTGCGCCAGATCGACACCCTGCTGGAGCGGCGCGAGCGGGCCTGGGAATCCGGTGCGGCGGAGACCTTCGTGGAGGCGGATGCGAACCTGCACATGGCGATCGTGTCGGCCTCCCACAACGAGGTGCTGGCCGAGATCTACGCCGACCTCGGGGGCGTGCTGCGGGACTTCCTGCGGGCCGATGTGGGCGAGGAGCTGCGGCCCGAGGCATATATGGACCATGCCCGGCTGGTGGAGGCGATCCGCGCGGGCGACGCCGACCGGGCCGCGGCCGAGGCGAGCGCGCACCCCTTCGGCTGCCGACTGACCGTACCGGGGGCCTGAGGGCTGACCCGTACCGGGCCCTGAGGGGGTCGAACGGTTCCCGTAGGGGAGGCGGGCGCCCCCTGCGGGCCACAACGGGGTGGGCGGGGGTGGTATTCCCGTGGCGCGATGCGTACTGCCCGCCCCGGCACAGCGGGACGGGCAGTACGGAGGAAGCTCGGGCACCAGACGCGGCGCCCATCAACAGAGGAAGCTCGGGGCGCCAGGCGCGGCGCCCGCCAGCGGAGGAAGCTCGGGGCTTCAGGCGTCCCTCAATGGAGGAAGCGCGGGCCTCGGGCGCCCCTCGGCGGAGGAAGCGCGGGCGTCAGGCGCCCATCATGTGCACGCCGCCGTCGACGTGCACGATCTCGCCGGTCGTGCGCGGGAAGAAGTCGGACAGCATGCCGACGACACCACGGCCGGCCGGCTCCGGGTCGGCCAGGTCCCAGCCGATCGGCGCACGGTGGTTCCACACGTCCGCCAGCTCCTCGAAGCCGGGGATGGACTTGGCGGCCATCGACTTGATCGGGCCGGCCGAGACCAGGTTGCAGCGGACGCCCTTGGGACCGAGGTCACGCGCCAGGTAGCGGTTGGTGCTCTCCAGCGCCGCCTTGGCCACGCCCATCCAGTCGTACTTCGGCCAGGCGATCTGCGCGTCGAAGGTGAGGCCGACGACCGCGCCGCCGTGCTCCATGAGCGGCAGGCAGGCCATTGTCAGCGACTTGTAGGAGTACGCCGAGACCTGGACCGCGGTGCCCACGTCCGACCACTCGGCCTCCAGGAAGTTGAAGGCGCCCTGCGGACCGAAGGCGATGGAGTGCACGATGCCGTCGAGGCGGGCGCCCTCGCCCTGGTGCTCGCGGATCTTGTCGGCCAGACCGTCCAGGTGCTCCTGGTTGGTGACGTCCAGCTCGATGACCGGGGCGGGCTTGGGCAGCCGCTTGGCGATCCGCTCCACGAGCGAGAGCCGGCCGAAGCCGGTGAGAATGACCTCGGCGCCCTCGTTCTGGGCGACCTTGGCCGCCTGGAACGCGATCGACGACTCGGTCAGGACACCCGTGACCAGGATGCGCTTGCCTGCAAGGATTCCACTCATGCTGATCAGTGACCCATGCCCAATCCGCCGTCGACAGGAATGACGGCTCCGGTGATGTACGCGGCCTCGTCGGAGGCCAGGAAGCGGACCGAGGCGGCGATCTCCTCGGGCTGTGCATAGCGTGCGAGCGGCACCTGCTTGACGATGCCCTCACGCTGCTCGTCGGTGAGCACCCGGGTCATGTCGGTGTCGACGAAGCCGGGGGCGACGACGTTGACGGTGATGTTGCGGCTGCCCAGCTCCCGGGCGAGCGAGCGGGCGAAGCCCACCAGACCGGCCTTGGAGGCGGCGTAGTTCGCCTGGCCCGGCGCGCCCATCAGGCCCACCACGGACGAGATCAGCACGACCCGGCCCTTGCGGGCCCGCAGCATCGCGCGGTTGGCGCGCTTGACCACCCGGAACGTGCCGGTGAGGTTGGTCTCCAGGACCGAGGTGAAGTCCTCCTCGGACATCCGCATCAGCAGCTGGTCACGGGTGACGCCGGCGTTGGCCACCAGCACCTCGACCGGACCCTGCTTCTCCTCGATCTCCTTGTACGCCTGCTCGACCTGCTCGTTGTCCGTGATGTCACACTTCACGGCCAAAAATCCCGCGGGGGGCTCGCCCGAGCGGTAGGTGATGGCGACCTTGTCGCCTGCCTCGGCGAAGGCACGGGCAATGGCGAGGCCGATGCCGCGGTTACCTCCGGTGACCAGAACCGAGCGGCTCAAGAGATCACCCTTTCCGTTTCCTGTCCGTCCAGCGTTTCGATACGAAACTATCGGTCAGGGGGCTCTTCCGGGGAATCGAGCACGGACAGGCGCGTGCGCCGGTCACTGTCGGGTCTCCACAGAACCGCGGTGGGAGTACGGCGGGAGTACGGCGGATCCACAGCGGAATCCCGGACCGCTGACGAGCCCCGGACGGCCGCGCCGCACCGGGCCCGGCACCCCGCCACCCCGGCCGGCGCCCCGGTGCGCTCTGGGCCGCGGGCCCGCCACAGGGCATGATGCAGGCGCCGACCACGGGAGGACTCCTTGCCTGCACCCCATGCCGTTGACGAAACATTCCTGGCGCTGCCGCTGCATGCGCTGGCCGATGCCGCGCTGGCCCGCGCCCGCGCGCTGGGCGCCGACCATGCGGACTTCCGCCTGGAGCGGATCCGCAACGCGTCCTGGCGGCTGCGGGACGCCCGTACGTCCGGGACCTCGGACACCACCGACCTCGGGTATGCGGTGCGGGTGGTGCACGGCGGGGCCTGGGGGTTCGCCTCCGGGGTGGATCTGACGATGGACGCGGCGGCGCGGGTGGCCGCGCAGGCGGTGGCGATGGCGAAGCTGTCGGCGAAGGTGATCCGCGCCGCGGGAGAGGGAGGGGCAGCGCGCAGCACTTCTGCCGAAGGGCGGCGGTGGGCGACGGGTGGGCGGGTGGAGCTGGCGGCGGAACCCGCACATCCGGACCGGACCTGGGTCTCCTCGTACGAGATCAACCCCTTTGACGTCCCGGATGCCGACAAGACCGGGCTGCTGGCCGACTGGAGCGCGCGGCTGCTGGCCGCCGACGGGGTGGCCCATGCGGACGCCTCGCTGCTGACCGTCCAGGAGAACAAGTTCTACGCGGACACCAATGGCACCAGCACCACCCAGCAGCGCATCCGGCTGCATCCACAGCTCACCGCGGTCGCGGTGGACCCGGCGAGCGGCGACTTCGACTCGATGCGCACCCTGGCCCCGCCGGTGGGGCGCGGCTGGGAGTACCTGACCGGCGGCTCCTATGACTGGGACAGCGAACTGGCCGGTATCCCGGAGCACCTCGCCGAGAAGATGCGCGCACCGGCCGTCGAGGCCGGTGCGTACGACCTGGTGGTGGATCCCTCCAACCTCTGGCTGACGATCCATGAGTCGGTCGGGCACGCCACCGAGCTGGACCGGGCGCTGGGCTACGAGGCGGCGTACGCGGGGACCTCGTTCGCCACCTTCGACCAGCTCGGCAAGCTGGCGTACGGCTCCGCGCTGATGAATGTGACGGGCGACCGGACCGCCGAACACGGGCTCGCGACGATCGGCTACGACGACGAGGGGGTGGCCGCACAGTCCTGGGACCTGATCAAGGACGGAACCCTGGTCGGCTATCAACTCGACCGCAGCATCGCCGGTTTGACGGGCTTCCCCCGCTCCAACGGATGCGCGTACGCGGACTCCCCCGGCCATGTGCCGCTCCAGCGGATGGCCAATGTCTCCCTGCGGCCGGCGGCGGACGGGCCGTCGACGGACGAGCTGATCTCCGGGGTGGAGCGCGGCATCTATGTCGTCGGCGACCGCTCCTGGTCCATCGATATGCAGCGGTACAACTTCCAGTTCACCCAGCAGCGCGCGTATGCGATCCGCAACGGCCGTCTGTGCGGGCAGCTGCGGGACGTCGCCTATCAGGCGACCACCACCGACTTCTGGGGCTCGATGACCGCGGTCGGCGGCCCGGACACCTACGTCCTGGGCGGCGCCTTCAACTGCGGCAAGGCCCAGCCGGGCCAGGTCGCCGCCGTCTCGCACGGCTGCCCGTCCGCCCTCTTCGAGGGCGTGAACATTCTCAACACCGCGCAGGAGGCCGGGCGATGAGCCGTCGCACCACGAAGCCGCACGAGATCGTCGAGCGGGCCCTGGAGCTCTCCCGTGCCGACGGCTGTGTGGTCCTCGCCGATGAGCACTCCAGCGCCAATCTGCGCTGGGCGGGCAATGCGCTCACCACCAATGGCGTCACCCGTGGCCGCACGCTGACGGTGGTGGCGACCGTCGACGGCGGGCAGGGCACCGCGTCCGGTGTCGTGTCGCGCTCGGCGGTGACCGCGGACGATCTGGAGCCGCTGGTCCGGGCCGCCGAGGCGGCCGCCCGGGAGGCCGGGCCCGCCGAGGACGCACAGCCGCTGGTCGGCGGCGGGAAGGCGTCCGCCGACTTCACCGAGGCGCCCGCCGAGACCTCCTCGGAGGTGTTCGCGGCGTTCGCCCCGGCGCTCGGGGAGTCCTTCCGGCAGGCCCGCTCCGGCGACCGGGAGCTGTACGGCTTCGCCCACCACGAGGTCGTCTCGTCGTATCTGGGCACCTCGGCCGGGCTGCGGCTGCGGCACGACCAGCCCACCGGGACGCTGGAGCTGAACGCCAAGGCGGCGGGTTCCGGTACGGCCGTACCCCGCTCCGCCTGGACCGGCCGGGCGACCCGCGACTTCAGCGATGCCGACCCGCGGGAGCTGGACACCGAGCTGAGCCGGCGGCTGGGCTGGGCCGAGCGGCGCATCGAGCTGCCGGCCGGCCGGTACGAGACGCTGCTGCCGCCGACCGCCGTCGCCGACCTGCTGATCTATCAGATGTGGTCGTCCGGGGCCCGGGACGCCGCCGAGGGCCGTACGGTCTTCTCCCGGCCGGGAGAGGGGGACGGCGGGGCGCGGCCCGGGGCGGGCACCCGGCTGGGCGAGCGGCTCAGTGCGCTGCCGCTGACGCTGCGCAGCGACCCGCGGGCGCCCGGTCTGGAGTGCGCCCCGTTCGTCCTGGCGCACTCCTCCGGCGACGATGCCTCGGTCTTCGACAACGGGCTGCCGCTGACGGCCACCGACTGGATCCGCGAGGGGGAGCTGCACCGGCTGCTGACCACCCGGCACAGTGCCCGGCTGACCGGCCTCCCGGTGGCGCCGGGGATCGACAACCTCCTTCTGGAGGGCGGTGGTTCGCGTTCGCTGGACGAGATGGTGGCGGCCACCGGCCATGACGGTCCGGCACTGCTGCTGACCTGCCTGTGGTACATCCGCGAGGTGGACCCGGCGACGCTGCTGCTGACCGGTCTGACCCGGGACGGGGTCTATCTCGTCGAGAACGGCGAGGTGGTCGGCGAGGTCAACAACTTCCGGTTCAACGAGTCGCCGGTGGACCTGCTGTCCCGGGCGGTGGAGGCGGGCCGTACGGAGCGGACCCTGCCGCGCGAGTGGGGCGACTACTTCACCCGCGCCGCGATGCCGGCACTGCGCGTCCCGGACTTCAACATGAGTTCGGTCAGCCGCGGGGTGTGACACGGGTGCGCGCGCCCGGCCCGTCGTGGCGGGCCGGGCGGGCGCGCGGCGCGGGAGTGTCGTACGGGGCGAATAGACTGTCCGCTTGTCCTCCCCTCGGGGAACCACGATCGATCAGGAACGCCATGACACGCCTCGGCGAATCCGTCGCCCGCGCCACCACGCTGCTCTCCGCCGACCTCTCCTCGGACGCCACGGTCCAGGAGCTGCTCCAGGAGACGGGTGCCCGGCGCTCTCTCGACCTGACGGACCTGCCCGCCAAGGAGCAGGCCGAGCTGATCGCGGCCCGTACGGTCGAGGTCCTGCCGGGCGTGGAGAAGCTGGCCGAGCGGATCGAGGAGCGCCGGGCAGCCGGCCAGGGGCTGCACATCAAGCTGGGCATCGACCCGACGGCGACCGATGTGCACCTCGGGCATGCGGTTCCGCTGATCATCCTGAGCCGGTTCCAGCGGCTGGGCCATGACGTCACGCTGATCATCGGTGACTTCACCGCCAAGATCGGCGACCCGTCGGGCCGTACGGCCGAGCGCCCGCCGCTGACCGACGAGGACATCGCGCAGAATCTGGCCACGTACCGCGAACAGGTCCGGCCTTTCTTCGACTTCGAGAAGGTCAGCTTCCGGCAGAACAGCGAGTGGCTGGCGCCGTACACCTTCCCGGAGCTGCTCGGGCTGCTCGCGCAGGTGCCGGCCTCGCAGCTGCTGCAGCGCGAGGACTTCCGCAACCGGCTGGCGGCCGGGTCCGGTCTGACCATGACGGAGCTGCTGTACCCCATCGCGCAGGGCCTGGACTCGGTGGCGCTGGAGTGCGATGTGGAGCTGGGCGGCTCCGACCAGCTGCTCAATCTGCAGATGGGCCGCAAGCTGATGGAGCTGCGCGGGCAGCGGCCGCAGCTGGTGGTGACCATGCCGCTGATCGAGGGCACGGACGGCACCGGCGCCAAGATGTCCAAGTCCAAGGGCAATTACGTGGGCCTGAGCGCGCCCGCCGACGATGTCTTCGGCAAGATCATGTCGGTGCCGGACCGGCTGATGGAGCCGTACCTGCAGGCCTGGACGGAGTGGACCGACGAGGAGATCGCGCTGGTCCTGGGCCGGATCGCGGAACGCTCGCTGCACCCGATGGACCTCAAGAAGGTGCTCGCGGGCGAGGTCGTGACCGCGCTGTACGGGCTCGATGCGGCGATGGCGGCGCGGGCCGGTTTCGTGGCGCAGTTCTCCAAGAAGTCGTTCGCCGATGTGGAGTCGCTGCCGTCCGTCGATGTCGCGGCGCACGGGACGGAGACGGTGGCGGCCGTGCTGACGACGGTGCTGGAGTTCACCCCGAGCGCCTCGGCGGCGCGGCGGCTGGCCAAGCAGAACGCGCTGCGGCTGGTCGTGGAGGGCGAGGGCGGCCAGCAGGCCGTGGTGCTGGCGGAGGCCGATGCGGCCCGCCCGCTGGGTGAGGTGCTGGCCGAGAAGCTGGCGGACTCCCCCGGTGTGGCGTACCTGAAGGCGGGCCGCAAGCTGGCCCAGCTCGACGGCCTCGAAGGCCGCTAGACCGCAGACGTACGGGCGGCCGGTGCGCGGAGTGCGCAGCGGCCGCCCGGGTCGTACCTAGGTCGTCTGTTTCTTACGGGCCCGCATGGAGACCCAGAGGCGGTCGCCGATGGCGACGATGATGACCGCGCCGGCCAGCTGGAGCAGATGCCGGATCCAGTCGACGCCGCCGGTCTCGGCGACCCCGAGGCCGGTGGCCGCCCAGTTGCCCAGCACGCTGCCCAGCATGCCGAAGATCACGGTCAGCCAGAGCGGGATCTGCTGCTTGCCCGGGATGATGGCCTTCGCGATCAGGCCCAGCACCAGGCCCACGATGATGGCCCACAACCACGTCATGTCGACTCCTCTTGCGGCGCGGTGCAGCTGACGGATGACGTTCGCTCCGTCAGTGTCGCCCCGCATCGACTACGGCGCACGCCGGAGCCGGTCCTACGCACGGTGGCCCGGCCGACCCGGGCGAGGCGTGGCACGACCCGGTCTCGAAGGCGGCGCAGTCGCGGCGTACCGTGGAAACCGACCGGATACCGGGGAGAATCCGGCATGACTGACCAGGTGGTGGAGCGTGATGCGGAAGCAGAGCAGCGGCCAGACCTTCCGGATCACGGGGGCCCGGCAGGGGCTGTCCGAGGACGTCCGCGGACGGCAGCGCCGGTATGTGATCTCGATGGCGGTGCGGACGGTGGCCGTGGTGCTGACCGTCGTGCTGTGGAACATCGAACGGCCGGTGGCCATCGCCACGTTGGTACTGGGGCTGGCGCTCCCGTACATCGCGGTCGTGATCGCCAACGCGGGCCGGGAGAACGCCCCTTCGCTCCCGAAGACGTTTGTCGCGGGCCCGACCAGGCCGATGCTGACGCCGGGGGCCTCCGACGCCCCCGCGGAGCCCGTTCCGGAGCGTCCGGCGGCGGACGCTTCCGCACCGCGGCAGGACCCCGGCTGATCATCGCGCGGTCCGCAAAGCTCAAGAAAAGCTCAGATCAATCATGGAGTTCCGGTGCACTTGGCACCTTCCCCCGTGACATACTGCGTACGCGCTCCGCATCCCCCGTCGGAGCGACAGACCGACGCCGGGCGGCTCCCCCCGTGGCTGCCCGGCGTCGTCATGTCCGCAGGGCCTGAGAGCGGGATCGCCGGGCCGGGCCCGGGTGCCCAGGACGTAGGGTTGAGGCCGTGATCTCCCCGAATTCCCAGGACCCCGCCGACAGCGCCGTCATCTGCTCCGCGAAGGGCTGCCGTGCCGCGGCCGTATGGGTGCTGGCCTGGAACAACCCGAAGCTGCACACGCCGGACCGGCGCAAGACCTGGCTGGCGTGCGAGGAGCACCGGGAGCATCTGTCGCAGTTCCTCGGGGTGCGCGGCTTCCTCAAGGATGTCGTGACGCTGGCGGAGTGGGAGGCGTCGGCCGCCGGCCACTGAGACCGGACCGGCTCAGCCGCCGATCGCGGACATCGGGCGCTCCGGCTGCAGGAACGACGGGTCGTCGAGGCCGGAGCCCGCTTTCTTGCCCCACATCGCGGTCTGCCATATCCGCGCGATCTCGTCATCGGGGGCCTCGGAGCGCAGGGCGGTCCGCAGATCCGTCTCCTCGGTGGCGAACAGGCACGTACGGACCTGGCCGTCGGCGGTCAGCCGGGTGCGGTCGCAGGCCCGGCAGAACGGGCGGGTGACCGAGGCGATCACTCCGACGCGGTGCGGGCCGCCGTCGACGATCCAGCGCTCGGCGGGCGCGGAGCCGCGCTCCTCCTGGCCCTCGGGGGTGAGCGTGAAGCGGGTGCGCAGCGAGGTGAGGATATCGCCGGCGGTGATCATGCCGTCGCGCTTCCAGCCGTGCTGGGCGTCCAGCGGCATCTGCTCGATGAAGCGGAGCTCGTAGCCATGGGCGATCGCCCAGGCCAGCAGGTCGGGGGCCTCGTCGTCATTGAGCCCCGGCATCAGGACGGTGTTGACCTTGACCGGGGTCAGACCGGCGTCGTGGGCCGCCTCCAGACCGCGCAGCACGTCGTCGTGGCGCTTGCGGCGGGTCAGGGCCTGGAAGACCTCCGGCCGGAGGGTGTCGAGGGAGACATTGACGCGGTCCAGGCCGGCGTCGCGGAGGGCGGCGGCGGTGCGCTGCAGGCCGATGCCGTTGGTGGTCAGCGACATCTGGGGGCGCGGGCTGAGGGCGGCGACGCGCTCGACGATGCCGGTCAGGCCGGGGCGGAGGAGGGGTTCACCGCCGGTGAAGCGGACCTCGTCGATGCCCAGATCGCGGACGGCGATGGCGATCAGCCGGACGATCTCGTCGTCGGTGAGCAGATCGGGCTTGGCGAGCCATTGCAGGCCCTCCTCCGGCATGCAGTACGTGCACCGCAGATTGCACCGGTCGGTGAGCGAAACGCGCAGGTCGGTGGCCACACGGCCATAGGTGTCGATGAGCACTGGGCCCCCTCCCCAAGAGTGACGGCTCGGTACCTCTCCTTGGTGGATCAGTACCTCTTCGAGCCTACGCGATGGGTGTGACAGTGAGCAGGGAGGAGAAGCACGAGGCAGGCGGGGCGGCCTCGTAGAGATCTACGACGCCGCCCCGCCCGGCTCCTGTGCGGACGCCCGGCCGGACCGCGTCAGTGGGCGCCGGTTCCGGTCAGCGAGCGGACCTCCAGCTCGGCGTACTTCGCGGCGTCCGGCTCCTCCTTCGACAGCAGCGACCCCAGCCAGCCGAGCAGGAAGCCCAGCGGGATGGAGATCAGCCCCGGGTTCTCCAGCGGGAAGAAGGCGAAGTCCGCTGCGGGGAACATCGAGGTCTCCTTGCCGGAGACGACCGGGGAGAAGAGCACCAGGAAGACGGAGGAGGCGAGCCCTCCGTAGATGGACCACAGCGCGCCCCGGGTGGTGAAGCGCTTCCAGAACAGGCTGTACAGGAGCGTCGGGAGGTTGGCGGAGGCGGCGACCGCGAAGGCGAGCGCCACCAGGCCGGCGACGTTCAGCCCGCGGGCGAAGACACCCAGCACGATGGCGACCGCACCGATGCCGACGGTCGCCCAGCGCGCCGCGCCGACCTCCTCCTTCTCGGTGGCCTTGCCCTTGCGGAGGACATTGACGTACAGGTCGTGCGCGAAGGACGAGGACGAGGCGAGGGTGAGGCCGGCGACCACCGCGAGGATGGTGGCGAAGGCGACCGCGGAGATGACGGCGAGCAGGATGGCGCCGCCGGTCGATCCCGCGCCGCCGCCGATCGCCTCGGCGAGGAGCGGGGCCGCGGTATTGCCCGCCTTGTTGGAGGCGGTGATCGTCTCGGGCTTGATCAGGGCCGCGGCGCCGAAGCCCAGCGCGATGGTCATCAGGTAGAAGACGCCGATGATGCCGATCGCCCAGTTCACGGACTTCCGGGCGGCCTTGGCGGTGGGGACCGTGTAGAAGCGGATGAGGATGTGCGGCAGGCCCGCGGTGCCCAGGACGAGGGCGAGGCCCAGCGAGATGAAGTCGATCTTCGAGGTGGCGGTGGCGCCGTATTTGAGGCCGGGCTCCAGGAAGGCCGCGCCCTTGCCGCTGTTCTCGGCGGCGGCCCCGAGCAGGTCGGAGAGGTTGAAGTGGAACTTCAGCGCCACCAGGAAGGTGATCAGCAGGGTGCCGGCGATCAGCAGCACCGCCTTGACCATCTGCACCCAGGTCGTGCCCTTCATCCCGCCGATGGTGACGTAGAGGATCATCACGATCCCGACGAGGACGACGACCAGGATCTTGCCCGCTTCGCTGGTGATGCCCAGCAGCAGGGTGACCAGGGCGCCCGCACCGGCCATCTGGGCCAGCAGATAGAAGATCGAGACGATGATGGTGGAGGTCCCGGCGGCCGTGCGGACCGGGCGCTGACGCATCCGGTAGGCGAGGACGTCGCCCATGGTGAACCGGCCGGAGTTGCGCAGCGGTTCGGCGACCAGGAGCAGCGCGACGAGCCAGGCGACGAGGAAGCCGATGGAGTACAGGAAGCCGTCGTAGCCGAAGAGGGCGATGGCGCCGGCGATGCCGAGGAAGGACGCGGCGGACATGTAGTCGCCGGAGATGGCCAGGCCGTTCTGGAAGCCGGTGAACTGCCGGCCGCCGGCGTAGAAGTCCTCCGCGCCCTTGGTCTGCCGGCCGGCCCAGACCGTGATGCCGAGGGTGGCGGCGACGAAGGCGGCGAAGAGCGTGATGATCAGGGCGCGGTGCTCGCCCGCACCACCGGCCGCGAGCTGCTGCACCAGCGGCTGCTGGGTGAGGTTCATACGTCGCCCTCCTTGCGGAGGGTGACGCCCTCCAGGCGGGACTTGATGGCCTCGGCCTTCGGGTCGAGCTTGGCGGCGGCGTGCCGGGAGTACCACCAGGCGATCAGGAAGGTCGTCACGAACTGGGCGACGCCGAGGACGAAGGCGACATTGAGGTGGCCGGCGACCTTGAGGGCCATGAAGCCGCCGGCGTAGCTCGACAGCAGCACATAGCCGAGGTACCAGAGGACGAAGGCGACGGTGAGCGGGAAGGCGAACGAGCGGTGTGCGCGGCGGAGTTCATCGAATTCCGCGCTCGACTGCACCTGGAGGTAGTCGGGCGGCTCATGCGTCCCCGGGTCGAGGGTCGGTGCGGCGCTCACGGGATCTCCTGACACGAGGGGGCGGGTTGTTCCCAGGGACCGGTCCGGGATCCGTACGGGAGCACCCCGCCCGGCCATAAGGCTCGTATAAGTGAACTGGATCACGCATCGTAGAGGCGTGTCCCCCGATCCGACAGGGTGTCGTTGGTTGAATCCCAGAAGAATCCGAGGAATGCCCGCGCCGACCGCCACCGCGCGCGGGGCGCTTCGTTGAGCCCGGTGTGAATCCGCCGCCCCAGCAGGCCCCGCAGCCACCCGCTCCCCGTCGGCGCCCGTACGGCAGTGTCCGGCTGCCGGCGCCGCTCACCGTCACCCCGTCGGAGCCCCGCCCGGCCGCCGCGGCCGCCCGCCGCTGGTACGGTCCGCGGATCGCGCTGCCCCCGCTGAGCATCAGCACCCTGCGGCGCAACGGGTGACGGGCGACGGGTGACCGGCGACGGGTGACCCGCGAGGGCGGCAGCGGTGACGGCGGCCCCGGCCGGCGGCCTTGACGACCGTCCAGATCTCGCCGCGGCAATGGCTGACGCGCTGTCAATTCAGGGCTCCTCACAGGTTTTCGCCCCGATTTTTTCCGTTTCCATTGCTGTCCACGAGTGATCGCCGATAACTTCACCTCTCATTGCACCCGCCCGTGCGCAAATCGGCGCGTGGGGGGTCTCACGGATGATGTGGAGTACCCATGGCACATCCCCGATCCAGACGCATGCGGGCGCTGGCCGTGCCGCTCGGACTGGCTCTGACGGCGTCGCTCGGATTCCTGCCGAACGCGGCCACCGCCGCCTCCCAGGACTCCGCCCCGGCCGCCGCGGCCCCGGCCGACGGCCCGCTGCTCTCCTACGTCGTGAACACCGCGCCCGGCCACGCCACGGCCGGCAAGGTCAAGAAGGCGATAGCCGAGGCCGGCGGGAAGGTGATCGTCGCCCATGAGCAGATAGGCGTGATCGTCGTCCATTCGGCCGACCCGCAGTTCGCCGCCACCATGCGGACCGTGCCGGGCGTGCAGTCGGCGGGCGCGACCCGTACCGCGCCGCTCAAGGCACAGGGCACCACCGACATCGGCAAGCCGCAGAAGATCGACCTGCCGAAGTCCCAGCTCAAGGCGGCCGGCCAGGCAGCGAAGGCGAACGGCAAGGAGCCGCTGGAACCGCTGCAGTGGGACCTGTCCGCCATCAAGGCCGACAAGGCCGCGAAGGTGAACCCGGGCAGCAAGAAGGTCACCGTCGCCGTCATCGACACCGGCGTGGACGACACCCACCCCGACCTGAAGGCCAACTTCTCCGCGAAGCAGTCCGCCAACTGTGTGGGCGGCGTGGCCGATACGTCCAAGGGCTCCTGGCGCCCCTGGAACCCGGACGAGGACTACCACGGCACGCATGTCGCGGGCACGATCGCCGCGGCCCGCAACGGCGTCGGGGTGTCGGGTGTCGCACCGGGCGTGAAGATCTCCGCCCTCAAGGTCAGCGAGCCGGAGACGAGCCTCTTCTACGCCGAGAGCGTCGTCTGCGCCTTCGTCTTCGCGGCCGAGCACGGCGTCGAGGTCACCAACAACAGCTATTACGTCGACCCGTGGATGTTCAACTGCAAGGACGACGCCGACCAGGCCGCCATCATCGATGCGGTCGGCCGTGCGGCGAGCTACGCGCAGCGCAAGGGCGCGATCAATGTCGCGGCGGCGGGCAACTCCGGCATGGACCTGGCGGCGGCCAAGCTCACCGACGACTCCAGCCCGAACGACACCACCCCGGTGGAGCGCACCGTCACCCCGAAGACCTGCTGGGACGTGCCCACCCAGCTGCCGGGCACGGTGACGGTCGCGGCGAGCGGCGTGCAGAAGCTCAAGTCGTACTACTCGAACTACGGTCTGGGCCAGATCGATGTGGCCGCGCCGGGCGGTGACTCGCGGCAGGTGCCCGAGCTGCCCGCCAAGAACGGCAACATCCTCTCCACCATGCCGGGCGGCGACTGGGCCTACCTGGCCGGTACGTCCATGGCCAGCCCGCATGTCGCGGGTGTCGCGGCGCTGCTGAAGAGCGCCCACCCGAAGGCGAGCCCGCAGGAGATCCAGTGGCTCCTCAAGGAGCAGGCCGACAATCCCGGCTGCCCCACGGGTGAGGCGACCTGCACCGGCACCAAGCATGTCAACAGCCACTTCGGCTACGGCATCGTCGATGCGCTGGATGCGGTGAAGAAGTAACTTCCGGGCAGATCACGGCAGTTGCGGGGAGGACCGGGTGAGCGGCACCCGGCCCTCCCCCTGTCGTTCCCGGGGACCTGTGCCGTCAGGCCGGGTCGCGGCCGAGGAAGGCCGCCAGCCGGTCCGTGGCGCTCGCGCCGGGCGGAGCGGGGCGTTCCGGGGCGAAGGAGCTGCCCTCGGTGCGCGGCGCGGCGCCATAGATCCGGCGCGCCGCGGCCAGGGTCTCCGCCGCGGTCTCCGGCGCCAGTCCGGTGGGTGCGCCGGTCGCCCGTGCCAAGTCCCAGCCGTGTGCGAGGAGTTCGACCACGACCTGTTGGACGATCATCGCGCCGGGCGCCTCGTAGGGGCCGTAGGTGCGGTGGAGCATGCCGCTGCCGGTGAAGGCCGTGCGGGCGGCGTCCACCGAGTCCGCGAAGGCCGCGCGGTGGTCGTCGCCGAGGTGATCGGCGGTGTGGTCGGTGCGCGGGGTGCCCTCGGCGATCGAGGTGGCCATCAGGTTCTCCCACACCATGTGGCCGAGCAGCTGCCGTACGGTCCACCCCGCGCACGGGGTCGGCAGCGCGAGGTCCTCGGTCCGTACGGCGGCCACCAGGGCGGCGACGTCCCGGGTCACCTCGGCGTAGGCGCGCATCACCCGCTCCGGGTCGGTGCCGTCGAACGCGGAGCGGTCCAGCTCGTACGGGCCGGGGTGGGCGCGCAGCGCGGCCGTGGTCCAGGTGCCCGCGGTGCCCCAGCGGGGGTGGGGCGGGGCGGCCGGTGACCGTGCACAGCAGCTGCCAGTAGCGCTCGACGACCGGCTCGGCGGCGGTCTCCAGTTGCTCCAGCAGCCGTGCGCGGGCCGCCGGGCCGTCCTCGGTGGGCGGGTCGGCGGTGCCGGTCTGGGTGGGGAGCCAGGCGGCGACCAGTTCGGCGATGACGGGCTCGGCGGCCGGGGAGTCCGGGGCGAGGCCGGCCGCGACGGCCTCCTCGCCGCGTACCCGCATCAACTCCGCGACATGGCGGGCGGCTTGCTCCTGCGACGCGGCGGCGGGCGGCTCCCCCGCTGGAGGTGTCATCCGCGCGCTGTACTCGGCCAGGCGGCGCAGGGCCGCTCGTAGTTCCGGTTCGCGGACCAGGGCGGCCAGTTCGATCCAGGCGCCCATCTGCTCGGGGGTGGGGTCGTCGGGCAGATCGGGGGTGGCGGCCAGCAGGCCGCTGCGGTAGGCGGGGGCGTCCACCCCGTCGAGGGCGTCCTCGACGAAGTCCGTGATGATCCGGCGGCGTTCCCGGGCCGACAGACGGGCCAGTTCGGTCATGTACGGCAGCTCCTCTGCTGCGCTGCCCCGCGCGGCCACCG